>CAYZNN010000001.1:0-188628 GCA_964479665.1 uncultured Rikenellaceae bacterium
TGAGGGAATAGAAAATTATTATTCAACGCTTCCATGGAAGGTATACTTTGTTAGTATACCTTTTTTGTTGAATATGAATTTAACTTTTCTGTTTCCATGGGATATAATTAAGGTGTCTCCCCCGCTTTCGTCAATACCAATAATTGAACTTATAACTTTGTTCCGTGGAGAACCAACACCAATTCCGTTTGCCAAAACTATTTCTTTGTTTGATATGCTTCCACCTAGCAAACTTACGCGATTGAAATTCGACTTGTGAAATAAAACGGATGATTGCTTAAACTTAAGATTAATTAGTGTGTCTATTGGCTTCGAATATTCCATGTTTCGTTGAACCATTTTTACTGCTCTGGTACCTTTGGGTAAATAATTTATGTACGAGTTAATGTTTTCATCAATTCCAAAGGGCGATTCAACTAGATTTTGCAATTGGATAGTTGATATGTCAGGTACTTTACTACTCTGTTGAGCCACACATGCAGTAAGTAGTATCGAGCACAAAAATATTCCTCTTTTCATGTTATCTATATAATTGGTTACCAATGAAAGCAGTTCGAAGTGTGTAATATAATGACCCTAAAATAGTAAAAAAAAATGAGTAAAACTCTTGTTTCGCCATAAGTTTCTTAACTTAGCCCCAAACAAAACTTTACAAAATGAACAGGAAAAATTACCTTAAAAGAATTGTATACCACATTGTTTGCTTTGCAATGATTGGTTACTTTACCGCAGGAGGCTTCGCTTATTCTCAGGGAGTTGTACCCCCAAGTTTGAAGTATTCCATCGATATTGCCAAGATGGACGCTCGCATTTATTCACCCGATGCCTATCAGCTAGAGAAACTTTATAGAGTCGATAACGGTAAAGATGGATTACCGCTTCAGGCAGGTTTCTCAATTAAAACAGCATTGAACTTTAATAACGCTGGGCAAATTTTCAATTGGCCCAGCGGTGAAAGAAGTTGGATTTTGAAAATTATTGTTAACGATGCACCATCAATTCTTTTAACATTTGAGGATGTTGCATTGCCTGAAGGAGCTAGTATTTTTGTTTATTCTCCAATCGAAGGGAAACCAATTGCTGTTCTTTCTGCCAAGGATGTTGTTTCGAAGACCCTAAGTTGCCCTGTTGTTACAGGGAGCGAAGTGGTAATTGAATATGTTGAAACGACTCTGAGCAACGGGTTCAGTGGTAAATTTAGCATAAGCGACGTAGTATTTATAGCAAATGGTTTGGATGCCCTTAGTTCGAAAGATCTAGGCGAATCAGACCCTTGCCAAGTAAATATTAACTGTACCGAAGGAAATAACTGGCAACTGCAAAAAAGAGGTGTGGCTCGCATCTTGTTCCGCGAGGGTAGTGGCTGGTACTGGTGCTCAGGTACCCTAATTAATAATACGGCACAGGATGCCAAACCTTACTTTTTAACGGCCGAACACTGCGGAGGAAGCGCATCGGCTGCCGATCGAAATGTTTGGCAGTTCTACTTCAACTACGAGCGTGCTACCTGCGCTAATACTGGAACTCCACCAACCAATCTGATAACTGGCTGTACATTATTGGCGAAAGGGCCTATAAGTGGTGGCTCCGATTTTCAATTGGTTGAACTTTCCTCTGCTCCGCAGCAGTCTTGGAACCCATATTACAACGGATGGAGTAGAAACACAACAGGTTCCTTATCGGGTGTGAGCATTCATCACCCCAGTGGCGATGCTAAGAAAATATCAACCTACACAACTCAACTAACCTCTGCGTCACCTAATATTGGGGGTAGTTTAATGGCAACCAATTCTGCTTGGCGTGTTAACTGGAGTGCAACTGCCAATGGGCATGGTGTAACAGAAGGCGGTTCCTCGGGTTCACCCATTTTTAATGCCGACGGATTAGTAGTTGGAACGCTTTCTGGTGGAGCATCAACCTGTACTAATCCTACCTTGGCAGATTACTACGGTAAATTCGATTACCACTGGCAATCCAATGGTGCAACTAATGCCGATAGGCTCGCTCCTTGGCTCGACCCGAATAGTTCTAACCCAACAAGTCTTGGGGGTTTCGATCCCTATGCTGGTTTATTTGCTGAATTTGTTGCCAACACTACTCAAATATATGTGAACGGAAGCGTAACGTTTACCGATCTTTCTGCCGGTGGAACCATTTCGAGCTGGTCGTGGAACTTTGGCGAGGGTGCAAACCCTGCTACCGCAACTGGTCAGGGTCCTCATACTGTTACTTATACTACAGTTGGGCAAAAAACGGTAACCCTAACTATTAATGGCGACATAATTAAAACCAAAGTTAACTATATAAATGTAGCTCCTTCCATTTTTGTTGCTCCAAGTGGACTTGCTGCTCAGGTTCAGAACGACAAGGATGTACATTTGACTTGGAACTATCCTGCCATTCTAAATACTGAAGGCTTTGAGGGGTACGACAATTTTGCCCTTTCATTTGCTCCTTGGATACAGCACGATGTTGATGGAAGGCCAACTTACAACATTGAGAATACCACATTTACTAACCAAGGGTATACTGGTAGTTTTATTATTTTTAATCATGCTGCAACTACTCCAGCTCTTTCTGCATCTTGGGCCGCTCGAACAGGTGAAAAATCAGCTATTTGTTTTGATGCCGTCCCTGATGGTGCGATAACTACAAACAACGATTGGTTAGTATCACCACGAATTAAAGTCCAATCCGGCTACTCACTAAAGTTCTGGGCTAAATCAATTACCGAACAGTGGGGGCTTGAAAGGTTAAAGGTTGGCATATCAACAACTGGTTCTAATCCTGCCGATTTCACAATAATATCGCCGGGCTCATACCTATCTGTTCCTACGGACTGGACAGAATATACCTATAGTTTATCTTCTTATATAGGTAACTATATTCGTTTTGCACTAAACTGCGTTTCAGCCGATGCCTTTGCCCTTTTAATCGATGATATTAGCGTAACCGATGGTTCAGGCAAAACAGTTTTTGCACAAGGGTTTGAAAACTTACCCGTTGCAAGTGAGCATATGGTAAAAGCATTACCCACCGGTGAATCACCCAAAGCTCAAATGTTAGGGGAGAAGGAAATGATGGAGATTTCGGGATACAAGGTGTATCGCAACGATGTGGCTATAGCTACACTTACAAACCCCGACGTGCTTGAATATAACGATACCAACTTGCCAATTGGCGAATTTACTTATAAAGTTTCAGCCACCTACTCTTCACCCGAAGGCGAGTCTGTCCCCTCCAATACCGTAAGCGTTACCATAACCGATACGGGTATTATTCCTGATGAATTGAGTTCTGTTAACGTTTTCCCCAATCCATTTAACCAGCAAATAAGCATTGCCAACGCTCAGCGAGTAAAACATGTAGAAGTTACGAATGTACTTGGGCAAAAGGTAATAACCTTTGTTAATAATGGGAATGAGATGTTAAGTATCGAAACGTCGAAGTTGCCAACAGGGGTTTATATAATTAATATAATCTCGGTTGAGAATTCGAGCAGAATTGTGAAAATGATTAAAAGGTAACTATAAGTTAACCATTCTTCTAACAGGTGAGGCCGACAAATATAATTGTCGGCCTCGCCTGTTTAATTCAAAATTAATTAAAATCGGTTTTGTTTTTAAAATAAATAGGTATACCTTTGCGCCCGCATTTGGAATGCTGTTTTTCAGCACAATGCAAAAAGAAAGTGAAGGAAATGTTTTGGTATTCAGCAAAAAACAATACCTTTGCAAGCCATTTTTGGATTTTTTTAATCTAACATACATGTTTATATGCCTACAATTCAGCAACTTGTAAGAAAAGGGAGGACGAAGCTTGTCGATAAAAGCAAGTCGCCGGCACTCACCGGTTGTCCTCAGCGTCGCGGGGTATGTGTACGCGTGTACACCACTACCCCTAAAAAGCCAAATTCGGCTATGAGAAAGGTTGCCAGGGTTAGGCTTACCAATCAAATGGAGGTAACCGCCTACATTCCTGGAGAAGGTCACAACTTGCAGGAGCACTCAATAGTGCTTATCCGCGGGGGAAGGGTAAAAGACCTACCTGGAGTTCGCTATCACATTATTCGTGGAACACTCGACGCTTCAGGTGTTGAAGGTCGTAATCAGCGACGCTCCAAGTACGGAACTAAGAGACCTAAGAAAAAGTAAGTTAACGCTTAACTGTTTATTGCAATGAGAAAAGCTAAACCAAAAAAGAGAGTCCTCCTTCCCGACCCAAAGTATCACGACGTGTTGGTTACACGTTTTGTAAATAACCTTATGTACAGCGGAAAGAAGAGTAAAGCGTACGATATTTTTTACGATGCACTCGATATAGTGGGTGGTAAAATGAAGGATGCCGAACAGAAACCCCTTGAGATTTTTAAAAAAGCGCTCGAGAATGTAACTCCTCAAGTTGAAGTAAAAAGCCGCCGAGTAGGTGGAGCAACATTTCAAGTACCCATGGAAGTTCGTCCCGATCGCAAAATTTCGCTCTCCATGAAAAACCTTATCCTGTTTTCGCGTAAGCGCTCTGGAAAAGGAATGAGCGAAAAGTTAGCCGCTGAGATTATGGCCGCTTTCAATGAAGAGGGAGCCGCATTCAAACGTAAAGAGGATATGCACAAAATGGCAGAAGCCAACAAGGCATTTGCCCATTTCCGATTCTAAACATTGTAATAAAAAGGGAAGAGAGACATAAATGAGTAAGGATTTAAGGTTTACCCGGAATATAGGAATAATGGCCCACATCGACGCCGGTAAAACAACCACTACCGAGCGTATTCTTTTTTACACGGGTAAAACACATAGAATTGGAGAGGTTCACGATGGCGCAGCCACCATGGACTGGATGGTGCAGGAGCAGGAGAGGGGTATTACTATTACCTCTGCAGCAACAACTACATTTTGGAACTACAATAACAAACAGTATCAAGTAAACGTAATTGACACTCCAGGTCACGTCGATTTTACAGTTGAGGTAGAGCGCTCGCTTAGGGTTCTCGATGGAGCTGTTGCTGTTTTTTGCGCAGTTGGCGGTGTTGAACCCCAAAGTGAAACAGTGTGGCGCCAAGCCGATAGGTACAAAGTACCTCGCCTCGCTTTCATTAATAAAATGGATCGCCCTGGAGCCGATTTCTTTACTGTAATTTCGCAAATCAACGAACGACTTGGTGCTCGTCCCATACCCATACAAATACCTATAGGTGCTGAGGATTCATTCAATGGAGTGGTAGACTTGATTGAAAATAAGGCAGTTATTTGGTTCGAAGACGAAAAAACAAAAACAACCCAATATCGCCTTGAGGATGTGCCAACCGATATGGTTGATGAGGTTAACGAATGGCGCGAAAAGCTTATTGAAGCAGTGGCTGAATACAACGACGATTTGCTCGAGCGCTTTTTCGACGATCCTCATTCTATTACGAAGGAAGAGATAATTGAAACCATTCGCAAAGCGACCATCAATCTAGCCATTGTACCCGTTCTTTGTGGAGCAGCATTTAAGAATAAAGGCATTCAGCGCTTGCTCGATGCCGTTATAGCCTTTTTGCCAAGCCCTATCGACATTGGTGCAGTTACCGGACAACACCCCGATAGCGGGAAGGATATTGTACGGAACCCCGATGCAGCAGAACCATTCTGTGGTTTAGCCTTTAAAATAGCTACCGATCCATACGTTGGTCGTTTGGCATTCATTAGGGTATACTCTGGTAAGCTAGAGAGCGGCAGTTACATATACAATACCCGAAGCGGGAAAAAAGAGCGAATAAGCCGCTTATACCAAATGCACGCCAACAAGCAAAACCCCATTGAGGTTTGCGAAGCTGGCGATATTTGCGCTGCTGTTGGCTTTAAGGACCTGCGTACGGGCGATACCCTTTGCGAAGAGAAGCATCCTATAGTTCTCGAGTCGATGAATTTTCCAGAGCCTGTTATTGGACTTGCGGTTGAACCAAAAACACAGCAAGATTTGGATAAACTCAGTATGGCCCTTTACAAATTGGCCGAAGAGGATCCTACATTTCAGGTACATATCGATGAGGAAAGTGCCCAAACCGTTATTAGCGGAATGGGAGAACTGCACCTCGAAATTATTATCGATAGGCTTCGTCGTGAGTTCAAAATAGATATTAATCAGGGTGCACCCCAGGTTGCTTACAAAGAGGCTATTACCAAAGCCGTTGAGCATCGCGAGGTATTCAAAAAGCAAAGTGGTGGACGTGGTAAGTTCGCCGACATTATTGTTACCATTGGCCCCGCCGAAGATGGAGCAACTGGTCTCCAGTTCGTAGATGAGGTTAAGGGAGGCAATATTCCAAGGGAGTACATTCCTTCCGTTGAAAAAGGATTTACTCTTGCCATGAAAAATGGTGTTCTTGCAGGCTATGCTTTGCCTAGCCTTAAAGTAACACTGAAAGATGGTTCATACCATGCAGTCGATTCAGATTCACTTTCTTTCGAAATCGCAGCCCGACAAGCGTTCCGACATGCATGCGCCAAAGCTAACCCTATTCTTCTCGAACCCATTATGACCGTTGAGGTTGTAACCCCCGAGGAGTATATGGGCGATGTTATCGGTGATTTCAACAAAAGACGTGGCCAAATTCTTGGGATGGAGTCGAAAGGCAACGCCCGGGTAATTAAGGCCAAAGTACCCTTATCCGAGCAATTCGGATATGTAACCGTTCTGCGTACGCTCACCTCTGGAAGAGCTACCTCGTCAATGGAATTTTCACACTATGCCGAGGTTCCTGCTAACGTATCGAAAGAGATTGTTGAGAAATCGCGCGGGAAAAATGTTAAGGAAGTCGATTAATTATCTACAATTATTGTAAAATGAGCCAGAAGATCAGAATCAAACTGAAATCTTACGATCACAACCTGGTGGACAAGTCGGCCGAGAAGATCGTAAAGACTGTAAAGTCAACGGGTGCTGTGGTGAATGGACCCATTCCCCTTCCCACCCACAAACGCATCTTCACAGTTAACCGTTCCACCTTTGTGAACAAGAAGTCGAGGGAGCAATTTCAATTAAGTTCCTTCAAGAGACTACTCGACATCTACAGCTCCACCCCCAAGACGATTGATGCCCTCATGAAACTTGAGTTGCCCAGTGGAGTCGAAGTAGAAATTAAAGTATGAGTGTAATTTAATTAGTAAAGCGTAATGGCAGGAATTATTGGACGAAAAATCGGAATGACTTCCGTTTTCGGCGCTGATGGGAAAAACATCCCATGCACCGTTATTGAGGCTGGGCCCTGCGTTGTCACACAAGTTAAAACGCTGGAGAATGATGGCTATGAAGCCCTCCAGTTAGCTTTTGATGACAAGAAGGAGAAGCACACCAGCAAGCCTCTTCTGGGACATTTCCAGAAAGCGAACACTACCCCCAAGCGTAAGGTGGCCGAGTTTAAGAATTGGAACACCGAGTACAAGTTGGGCGATTTGATCACCGCTGAAATCTTCCTCGAAGACCGTTGGATCGATGTTACCGGCATTTCCAAGGGAAAAGGTTTTCAGGGTGTAATTAAAAGACATGGTTTCTCTGGCGTTGGTGGACAAACCCACGGCCAGCACAACCGCTTGCGTGCGCCAGGTTCTATGGGTGCTAGCTCATTCCCCAGCAGGGTATTCCCCGGAAAACGCCTAGCAGGAAGAACAGGTGGCGACCAGGTTAAAATTATCAACCTGCGACTTCTTAAGGTAATCCCAGAGAATAACCTTCTCATTGTAAAAGGCTCTATTCCTGGTGCAAAAGGTTCATATTTAATCATTGAGAAGTAATGGAAATAAGTGTTTTAAATATTCAGGGGAAGGAAACCGGCCGTAAGGTTGAATTGAGCGATGATATTTTTGGCATTGAACCCAATGATCATGCAATCTACCTCGATGTAAAGCAGTACCTCGCCAACCAAAGGCAAGGCACACACAAATCGAAGCAACGTAACGAGGTTGCCGGTAGCACCCGCAAACTGAAAAAACAAAAAGGTACTGGAACAGCACGTGCTGGTTCCATAAAATCTCCCCTTTTCCGTGGAGGTGGCCGTGTGTTTGGCCCTCAACCCCGCGACTACAGTTTTAAACTGAACAAGAAACTGAAGCAGTTAGCTCGGAAAAGTGCTCTCGCATACAAGGCTAAGGGTAATTCAATAATGGTGGTTGAAGATTTTGCCATTGAAACTCCCAGAACCAAGGAATACGTAAGTTTCATTAAAAATCTGAACTTGGACAATAAAAAGTCGCTTTACATTATTAGCGAGCCAAATAAAAATATATATTTGTCGTCCAGAAATTTAGAGCGAAGCAAGGTGTCAATTGCCTCATCCATAAATACATACGAAATTATGAATGCAGGTACATTGGTTCTGGCTGAGAGTTCAGTTGAAGCGATTAAAAAATTGTTTAACCAGTAATAAGCCCTGTAGCCATGAATATTTTAATTAGGCCTTTGGTAACCGAGAAAATGACCCAGTTGGGAGAGAAACTCAATAAGTATGGGTTCATTGTTGAGAAAAAGGCCAACCGATTACAGGTGAAGCAAGCTGTTGAAGATATCTACGGAGTTAAAGTAGAATCTGTAAATACTATGCGTTACGGCGGAAAACGTAAGGTGCGTTATACTCGTGCTGGTGTTTTAGCTGGAAAAACCAATAGTTTCAAAAAAGCTATTGTAACGCTTAAAGAAGGTGAAAAGATTGACTTTTTTAGCAACATTTAAGTAAAATGGCAGTTAGAAAACTAAAACCTGTTACCCCAGGTCAAAGGCATAAAATTATAGGTGCATTCGACGAAATCACTACGTCGAAACCTGAGAAATCGTTGCTTGAGCCACTAAAAAAATCGGGCGGTAGAAACAGTAGCGGCCGGTTAACAATGCGTTACATAGGTGGTGGACATAAGCGCATGTACAGGGTTATCGATTTTGCACGCGAGCGTGAAAACATCCCTGCTGTAGTGAAAACCATTGAGTACGATCCCAACCGTACCGCACGTATAGCCCTTGTGGTATACTCCGATGGTGAAAAACGATATATCATTGCACCCGCTGGCCTCCAGGTAGGCCAGACCATTATGTCGGG
This sequence comes from uncultured Rikenellaceae bacterium, assembly GCA_964479665.1. Lineage (GTDB taxonomy): Bacteria > Bacteroidota > Bacteroidia > Bacteroidales > Tenuifilaceae > UBA2287. The sequence goes on from CAYZNN010000001.1 coordinate 9,068, forward strand.
TTTAGGTGTAGCTCCCGAGCTGGGCAACACCCTTTATCTCTCTGAAATACCTCTAGGTACCATAGTACACAACATTGAGTTGAAACCAGGAGAAGGAGCTATTATGGCTCGCAGCGCCGGTTCCTATGCACAACTGCTTGCCCGCGAAGGTAAATATGCTGTACTTAAATTGCCTAGTGGTGAAACCCGTATGGTGCTTACCTCGTGCAAAGCTACCATAGGTTCTGTATCGAACTCCGACCATGCTCTCGAGAAATCGGGTAAAGCTGGCCGTTCACGTTGGTTAGGTCGTCGCCCACGTACTCGTGGTGTTGCTATGAACCCAGTCGATCACCCCATGGGAGGTGGTGAAGGCCGTGCAAGCGGAGGACATCCACGCTCACGTAAGGGTATACCAGCCAAAGGCTACAAAACCCGTTCGAAGAAGAAGCATTCTTCTAAGTTTATTGTAGAACGCCGTAAAAAGTAATCCGAAAAATCTTGAATTATGAGTCGGTCACTTAAAAAAGGTCCTTTTATCGAATACAAATTGGAGAAACGAATTCTCGACATGAATTCTTCCAATAAGAAGCAGGTTGTGAAAACCTGGTCGAGAAGCACCATGATATCTCCCGATTTTGTTGGCCACACTATTGCAGTGCACAATGGCAACAAGTTCATCCCTGTATATGTTACTGAAAACATGGTAGGTCATAAGTTGGGCGAATTTGCTCCAACCCGTACCTTCCGTGGTCATGCAGGGAATAAGAAGTAATAACTAACAACCATACTATTAAAGCATAATTGTAATGGGTGCAAGAAAACGTTTAAAAGCCAACCAGATTAAAGAGGAGAAAAAGAATAAGGCATTCGCTATTCTTAGAGATTGCCCAACATCTCCACGAAAAATGCGATTGGTGGTTGATTTGGTTCGCGGCAAGCAAGTGAACAATGCGCTTGATATACTTCGCTTTACCCCCAAGGAATCTGCCGTAAGGGTTCGCAAGCTTCTTCTTTCAGCAGTAGCCAATTGGCAAGCCAAAAACGAAGGCAAGCGTCTTGAAGATGCTAACCTCTTTGTGAAAGAAATATTCGTAGACCAAGGCAAGCAACTAAAGCGCATTCGCACAGCGCCACAGGGTCGTGCACACAGAATACGCAAACACTCCAACCACGTAACCGTTGTTGTTGATAGTGCAGTTAGTAACGAAACTCAAAATACTAAGAGCTAAATGGGACAGAAAGTAAATCCAATTTCCAATAGGCTTGGAATTATTAAAGGATGGGATTCCAACTGGTACGGTGGAAACCGTTATGCTCAGAAACTAGTTGAGGACAGCAAAATTCGCGAGTATCTGAACGCGCGCCTTGCTAAAGCCAGCGTTTCAAAAATTGTTATTGAGCGTACATTAAAACTTATCACTGTTACCGTTCATACGGCTCGTCCCGGAATTATTATAGGTAAAGGTGGCCAAGAGGTAGATAAACTTAAAGAAGAACTTAAGAATGTTACCGGAAAAGAGGTTCAAATCAACATCTTTGAAATAAAAAGACCAGAACTGGATGCTACTATAGTAGCTAGCAACATTGCCCGCCAACTCGAAGGACGTGTTTCATACCGCAGAGCTATTAAAATGGCTATTGCATCTACCATCCGCATGGGAGCAGAAGGAATTAAAGTACAAATTTCGGGTCGCCTAGGTGGCGCTGAAATGGCACGATCCGAAACCTACAAAGAGGGACGTATTCCTTTGCATACTTTCCGTGCTGATATTGACTACGCCTTGGGAGAAGCACTTACCAAGGTTGGTTTAATTGGCATTAAAGTTTGGATATGTGTAGGTGAAGTATACGGAAAACGGGATTTGTCGCCAAATCTGGGAGTGAGCGCATCTGCTGCACCACAACCCAGCGCACAGAAGCCACGTTCTGCCGGATTCCGTAAGAAAAAGAAATAGTTTAACAGAACTAAAGTACATAGGAAATGTTACAGCCAAAGAAAACAAAGTTTAGGAGGTCGCAAAAGGGCCGCATGAAGGGCATTGCCCAACGCGGAAACCAGTTGGCGTTCGGCTCCTTTGGCATAAAGGCACTAGAATCCAAATGGATCACAGGCCGCCAGATTGAGGCTGCCCGTCAGGCCGTAACACGTTATATGAAACGTGAAGGTCAAATTTGGATCCGAATTTTCCCTGATAAGCCCATAACCAAAAAGCCTGCAGAGGTTCGTATGGGTAAAGGAAAAGGAGCGCCCGAAGGATTTGTGGCTCCAGTTACCCCCGGTCGCATCATTATTGAAGCCGAAGGCGTACCATACGAAATTGCCAAGGAAGCTTTGCGCCTTGCAGCCCAAAAACTGCCAATAACCACAAAATTCGTGGTTCGTCGCGATTATGTTGAAACTTCAATTTAGTTGAGAAATGAAACCAGCAGAAATTAAAGAACTTACTGATAAGGAAATTGTGGAGCGGATCGATGCGTTGGAAACTCAACTTCTGAAGTTGAAAATGAATCACGCCATCTCGCCCCTCGACAATCCGATGAAGATTGTTGAAACCCGTAAGGATATCGCCAGAATGAAAACCATCATTACTGAGCGAAAACTGAACCAAAAACAGTAAAGCCATCTACAATGGAAAACAAAAGAAATCTTAGAAAGGAAAGAATTGGTGTGGTGGTGAGCAATAAAATGCAGAAGTCAATTGTTGTTGCCGTTAACCGCAAGGTTAAGCATCCCATTTACGGAAAATTCGTTAACCGTACCACCAAGTTTTATGCACACGACGAAACCGACACTTGCAATATTGGTGATACCGTGAGAATTATGGAAACCCGACCCTTGAGCAAAACCAAGCGTTGGAGATTAGTTGAAATCATTGAAAGAGCTAAGTAGTCATGATACAGCAAGAAACCCGTTTACAAGTAGCCGACAATAGCGGAGCAAAGGAAGTGCTTTGCATCAGGGTTCTAGGTGGAACCGGAAGGCGCTATGCCCGTATAGGCGATAAAATTGTTGTGACTGTTAAGAGCGCTATCCCCGGTGGGGATATAAAAAAGGGAACTGTAACCAAAGCAGTGGTTGTGAGAACCAAAAAGGAATTACGCAGGGCAGATGGTAGCTACATTCGTTTCGACGACAATGCCTGCGTTCTCCTAAACAATCAGGGTGAAATAAGAGGAACACGTATTTTCGGTCCTGTTGCTCGCGAACTTCGCGATAGCTACATGAAAATTGTTTCCCTTGCGCCAGAAGTACTGTAATCCGATAAAAATTGTATTGCAATGAGCAAAAAATTGCACGTAAAAAAAGGGGACATGGTATTCGTTAATTCAGGCGAATACAAGGGTAAGCAGGGTAAAGTACTCGAAGTTCTGGTAGAAAAGGAACGTGCCATAGTTGAAGGAATCAACATGGTTTCGAAGCATACCAAACCCAATGCTAAGCACCCTCAGGGTGGCATCATTAAAAAGGAAGCCCCCATCCACATCTCGAACCTTATGTTGGTTGACCCCGCCAACGGTAAACCGACCCGCATTGGGCGCCGGATGAGCGAGAAAGGGAAATTAGTTCGATACGCAAAAAAATCTGGGGAGGAGATTAAGTAATGAAATACGTACCAAACCTCAAAACAAAGTACAATAGCGAAATTGTACCTGCTTTGCAGAAAGAATTCAGCTATAAGAGCATAATGCAAGTGCCCCGACTCCAAAAGATTGTAGTCAATCAAGGTGTTGGGCAGGCTGTTGCCGATCGTAAGCTAATTGAAACGGCCCAGGAAGAACTATCTACCATTGTAGGCCAAAAGGCAATTCAAACTATCTCCCGCAAGGATATTTCGAACTTCAAACTTCGTAAGAATATGCCCATTGGAGTAAAGGTAACCTTGCGTAGAGAGCGTATGTACGAGTTTTTAGAGCGATTGATTAACATTACTCTGCCTCGTATTCGCGACTTTAAAGGTGTTACCGATAAACTCGATGGACGCGGTAATTACACCCTGGGAATTCAGGAGCATATCATTTTCCCTGAAATTGATATCGATAAAATCAATAAAATTTTGGGAATGGAGATAACTTTTGTTACCTCCGCCAATAGCGACGAAGAAGCCTACGCTTTACTTCGCGAATTTGGAATTCCTTTCAAAAACGCTAAAAAGAACTAGGGTATGGCAAAAGAATCAATGAAAGCCCGTGAGGTACGTAGAGCAAAACTTGTTGAAAAGTTTGCCGAAAAACGTGCCAAACTGAAAGCCGAAGGCGATTGGGTAGGCTTACAGAAGTTGCCCCGCAATTCGAATCCAATTAGGTTGAGGAATCGTTGCTCACTAACAGGAAGACCCCGTGGATATATGCGTCAGTTTGGAATTAGCCGTATTACCTTTAGGGAAATGGCTTCTACGGGTATGATACCCGGAGTTAAAAAAGCAAGTTGGTAAACAATTAATTAACAGCGAAAATGTTAACTGATCCTATTTCAGATTATTTGACCCGCATACGGAATGCCATCATGGCAAACCATCGTATAGTGGAGATTCCCGCTTCTAACATGAAGAAGGAAATAACAAGAATACTTTACGAAAAAGGGTATATACTCAATTACAAGGTTGAAGAAACAGGTCCTCAGGGTACCATTAAAATTGCCCTGAAGTATAACCCTGAGAGCAAGAGAAGTGCTATTAAGCATTTGGAGCGTATTAGTCGTCCAGGCTTAAGAAAATATGTAGACGTATCGGAACTTCCTCGCGTGCTCAACGGATTGGGTATTGCAATTATTTCAACATCGCAAGGTGTTATTACCGATAAAGAAGCACGCGCCAAAAATATTGGCGGAGAAGTGCTTTGTTATGTGTACTAATTCTAATTTTTTACAATGTCAAGAATCGGAAGAAAACCTGTAAACCTACCACAGGGTGTAAGCGTGAAAATTAGCGCTGATAATGTGGTAAGCGTAAAAGGCCCTCTTGGTGAACTGTCGCAAAAAGTCGATCCAGATATCACTGTAACCATGGAGGGAGATTCTGTTGTTCTCACCAGACCAACAGACCATAAACGCCATCGGTCGCTCCATGGCCTTTACCGCGCACTTATCAACAATATGGTTGTAGGCGTATCAAAAGGTTGGACTATTGAGCAAGAGCTAGTTGGTGTTGGATACAAGGCCGAAGCAAAGGGCCAAGTGCTTGAGTTGAGTTTAGGCTTCTCGCACGATATCCATTTCCTCATGCCCAAAGAAGTTTCTGTTGAGGCAAAAACCGAACGTAGGAGCAACCCCATAATTACCCTGAAAAGCGCCGATAGGCAACTTTTAGGTATGGTTGCGGCTAAAATTCGGTCGCTACGTAAACCAGAGCCTTACAAAGGCAAGGGAATTCGTTTTGTTAACGAGATTGTCAGAAGGAAATCTGGCAAATCGGCTAATGCATAACCTGATTAAATTGTTGGTATATGTCGTTGAAAAAACAAGAGAGAAGACTCCGAATTAAAATGAGAATCCGTAAAAGGATTTCGGGTACCCCCGAGAGGCCAAGGCTTACCGTATTCAGGAGTAACAAGCAAATTTACGTTCAGGTTATTGACGATGTGAACGGAATAACTTTAGCCTCGGCATCATCTCGCATTAAAGAAATTGCTGAGCAGGATAAAATAACAAAAATCGAACAGGCCCGTCTAGTTGGCAAACTAGCTGCCCAGAATGCCCTCGACAAGGGAATTACTACTGTGGTTTTCGATCGCAATGGTTACCTTTACCACGGAAGGGTTAAGGCACTCGCAGATGCCGCAAGGGAAGGTGGACTTAAATTCTAGAATGCTATGTCAACAAACGCAAGTATACGCAAAGTAAAGACCGCCGACCTTGAACTAAAGGATAGGCTGGTTTCGATTCAACGAGTAACTAAAGTTACTAAAGGAGGTAGAACGTTCAGTTTCTCAGCCATTGTGGTTGTAGGTAACGAAAACGGTATAGTAGGCTATGGCCTAGGAAAAGCCAGTGAGGTAACTGCCGCTATTTCGAAAGGAATTGAGGATGCTAAGAAAAATTTGGTGAAAGTACCAATTCATAAAGGCACAATTCCTCATGAACAAGTTGCCAAATTTGGTGGTGCTGAGGTTTTTCTTAAGCCTGCATCGCATGGAACCGGAGTAAAGGCCGGTGGTGCTATGCGCGCAGTTCTAGAAAGCGTTGGAGTTACCGACGTGCTTGCCAAATCGAAGGGTTCATCGAATCCTCACAATTTGGTTAAGGCTACCATAAATGCTCTTCTTGAGCTACGTGACCCCTACACCATTGCCAATCTTCGTGGAGTGGAACTGAAAAAAGTGTTTAACGGATAATCCTGAGGCCATGGCTAAAATTAGAATTACTCAAGTTAAGAGCAGAATTGGTGCTACCAAAAGGCAAAGAGCTACTCTCGATACGTTAGGCCTTACCAAAATGAACCAAACCGTTGAGGTTGAAAACACCCAAACGGCTATGGGAATGGTTGAAAAGGTTAGACACCTTGTGAAAATTGAACAGTAGTGATTGATAACCCTATTAAGCAATCATTTAATGATATGGAATTAAGTAATATAAAGCCCGCCAAGGGATCAACCCACCTCCAGAAAAGAATAGGTCGCGGACAAGGATCGGGCCATGGCGGCACTTCGACAAGAGGACACAAAGGAGCTAAATCGCGTTCGGGATACTCATCAAAAGTAGGTTTCGAAGGCGGACAAATGCCTCTTCAGCGTCGTCTTCCCAAATTCGGATTCAAAAACCGTTTCCGTGTTGAGTACAAAGCAATCAATGTAAGCATTTTACAATCAATTGCCGAGAAGCAAGGCATTTCTACCATAAACGTCCAAACCCTCATCGATTCAGGGTATGTTTCAAAGAACGACCTGGTAAAGGTATTGGGAAATGGTAAGCTAACCGCAAAACTGGATGTTTCTGCTCACGCCTTTTCACAAAAGGCCATCGAACTGATTGAAGCAGCAAAAGGAACAGCCGTAAAACTGTAATTTAATGAAAGCTTTTTTCGAAACCCTTAAGAATATCTATAAAATAGAGGATTTGCGTAAACGAATCCTCTATACTCTTGGTATTCTACTTATCTATCGCCTGGGTAGTTTTATTGTTTTACCCGGTGTGGACCCTGAAATGCTTTCCAACCTGAAGGATCAAACAAGCGAAGGAATTATGGGTCTGCTTGATATGTTTTCGGGTGGTGCCTTTAGCAATGCTTCGGTTTTTGCTCTAGGAATTATGCCCTACATTTCAGCATCCATTGTAGTTCAACTTTTGGGTATGGCAATACCCTATTTCCAGCGCTTGCAGAAAGAGGGGGAAAGTGGTCGACGGAAAATTAATCAGATTACCAGATACCTTACTGTACTGATTCTTATTTTCCAAGCACCAACCTACTTAGCAAATCTGGCCAATCAGTTGCCCCGTGAAGCATTTGCCATGAGCGGTTTCTATTTCCAATTCTCATCAACCATAATTCTTATTGCCGGAACCATGTTCATAATGTGGTTGGGCGAGAAAATTACCGATAAAGGAATTGGAAACGGTATCTCACTCATTATTATGATAGGTATTATTGCCCAATTGCCTTTTGCGCTCACTGCTGAATTCGGTTCAAGGGTTGATCAGTTAGGTGGCGGACTGGTTATGTTCCTCGTTGAATTAGTGATACTTTTCGTAGTGTTCATGTTTAGCATTCTTTTGATCCAGGGAACCCGTAAAATTCCAGTACAATATGCCAAGCGCATTGTTGGAAATAAACAGTACGGAGGAGTACGTCAGTATATTCCCTTGAAAGTTAATGCCGCAGGAGTTATGCCTATTATTTTCGCTCAGGCACTCATGTTTATCCCAATGATGTTTGCAAGTTTCAATACTGAAACTACCAATGCCATTGCTGCAGCTTTCGCTAACTTCACCGGTTTCTGGTATAATTTTGTATTTGCACTGCTAATCATTGCTTTTACTTATTTCTATACTGCCGTTACTATTAATCCCAACCAAATGGCAGAGGATATGAAGAAGAATGGTGGATTTATTCCTGGCGTTAAGCCCGGAAGAAAAACTGTTGAATTTCTCGATTCAATCATGTCGAGAATTACACTACCAGGCTCCATTTTTTTGGCACTTATTGCTATTCTTCCCGCTTTTGCCATGATAATGGGAGTTAATAATCAGTTTGCACAGTTTTTCGGAGGTACATCGCTCCTCATTATGGTGGGTGTTGTGCTCGATACTTTGCAACAAATTGAAAGTTACCTGTTGATGAGGCATTACGACGGATTAATGAAGTCGGGTAGGCTCAAAGGCAGAACGGGAATGTAAAGGTTCCCAGAACGTTCTTTAAAGAAATGCATCTAGTTAAAACGGAAGAGGAAATAGAACTTCTTAGGCATAATGCCGAATTGGTTTCAAAAACTCTTGCTGAGGTAGGCAAGCATATCAGACCAGGGGTAACCACCCTTTATCTCGATAAAATTGCGGAAACCTTCATTAGAGATCATGGTGCGATTCCCGGATTTTTGGGATTCAATGGATACCCAAACGCTCTGTGCACCTCAGTAAACGATGCCGTAGTACATGGCATCCCGTCTGGCTACGTGTTACAGGAAGGCGACATAGTTTCTGTCGATTGTGGAACTGTAATGCATGGATTTTATGGCGACTCTGCTTATACTTTTGGTGTAGGACAAATTGCCCCTGAAGTTCATAAATTGCTCGAAGTAACCAAGGAAAGCTTGTACCGCGGCATTCAAAAGGCAATCCATGGGTTAAGAGTAGGCGATATATCGCAGGAGGTTCAACAATTTGCAGAAATAAACGGGTTCTCGGTTGTACGAGAGTTGGTTGGTCACGGATTGGGAAAAACCATGCACGAACGTCCCGAAGTCCCCAACTACGGCCAACGTGGTAAAGGCTCGTTGTTGGTTGAAGGTATGGCCATTTGCATTGAGCCTATGATAAACATGGGTAAGCGACAGGTATACCAGGACAAGGATGGATGGACCATACGTACACTCGACCGCAAGCCGTCGGCTCATTTCGAACTAACAGTAATTGTTAGAAAAGAACAATCTGAAGTTATATCAACGTTTAAGTACATTGAGTCACCTTAACAACATTAACAACAATTAAAAGAATGGCTAAACAACCTGCCATAGAAAAAGATGGAACCATTATTGAGGCGCTTTCGAACGCCATGTTCCGAGTTGAACTCGATAATGGGCATGTTATTACGGCTCACATTTCTGGCAAAATGAGAATGCACTACATTAAAATTTTGCCAGGTGATAAGGTACGCGTTGAAATGTCGCCTTACGACCTTACAAAAGGTAGAATATCTTTCAGATACAAGTAATTAACCGAAAACTAAATAATGTCATGAAGGTTAGAGCATCGATAAAAAAGCGCAGCGAAGATTGCAAAATCGTTAAGCGCAAAGGGCGTTTGTACGTGATTAACAAAAAAAATCCGAAATTTAAACAACGCCAAGGATAATTTATTAATTTTGTACCCTAATTTTTTTAAGCACAGAATATGGCACGTATTGTAGGTGTTGACTTACCTAAAAACAAAAGAGGCGAAGTTGCCCTAACCTATATTTTCGGGATAGGCCGCAACAGCGCACGCCAGATATTAACCAAGGCTGGAGTAGACCTCGACACAAAGGTAAAGGATTGGAATGACGAGCAGATAACTAGTATCCGCTCCATTTTAAATGAAGGCTACAAAGTGGAGGGTGAACTTCGTTCAACCGTTCAACTTAGTATTAAGCGCCTGATGGATATCGGATGCTACAGAGGCATTCGTCATCGCTTGGGACTACCCGTGAGGGGACAAAGCACCAAGAATAATGCGAGAACTCGCAAAGGAAGGAAAAAAACCGTTGCCAACAAGAAGAAAGCAACCAAATAGTTGATACATTATGGCTAAGAAACCAGGAACAGTTAAGAAAAAGGTCGTTAAAATTGAGCCAGTAGGGCAGGCTCATGTCCATTCTTCTTTCAACAATATTATTGTAACCATAACCAATAGCACCGGACAGGTTATCTCGTGGTCGTCTGCTGGAAAAAAGGGCTTCAAGGGTTCCAAAAAGAACACTCCTTATGCTGCCCAAACAGCTGCAGCCGATTGCGCAAAAACCGCATTCGACTTGGGAGTTAGGAAGGTAAAAGTATTCGTTAAAGGCCCTGGTGCTGGTCGCGAATCGGCTATCCGTACCATTAACTCTACAGGAATTGAGGTTACAGAAATAGTTGATGTTACTCCACTTCCTCATAACGGATGCCGCCCTCCAAAGAGGCGCAGGGTGTAGTAATAGCTTTATCATTATTTACAGAATTATTAAATAGTAATTAAGAATGGCAAGATATACTGGACCAACCACCAAAATTGCAAGAAAATTTGGTGAACCCATTTTTGGACCCGACAGGGTTTTTGAAAAAAAGAACTATCCTCCAGGAATGCATGGGATTAACAAGAAACGCAGAAAAGTTTCTGAGTATGGAACCCAACTCATGGAGAAACAAAAGGCAAAGTTCACTTATGGCGTACTTGAGCGCCAGTTTGAAAATACCTTTATGAAAGCTTCTCGAATGAAGGGTATTACTGGCGAAATACTATTGCAGCTCCTTGAGGCTCGTTTGGACAATGTAGTTTACCGCTTAGGCATTGCTCCTACCCGCATGGCAGCTCGCCAATTGGTATCGCACCGCCATATTGCCGTTAATGGCAAGGTAGTGAACATCCCTTCGTATACTCTAAAACCAGGCGATGTAGTTGGTGTTCGAGAGAAATCGAAATCACTCGAAGTGATTAACGAAGCCCTCACATTGAATAGAAGCACCAAGTACTCATGGCTTGAGTGGGATAAGGACTCGTATTCGGGCAAGTACCTAAATAACCCTGAGCGTACCGACATCCCCGAAAACATAAAGGAACAACTTATTGTTGAATTGTACTCCAAGTAAAAACTAACCGAATGGCAATTCTGGCATTTCAAAAACCCGATAAGGTAATTATGCTCGACTCTACCGAAACCTTCGGTAGGTTTGAGTTTAGGCCTCTTGAGCCTGGATATGGTATAACTGTGGGAAATGCTCTCCGCAGAATACTGCTTTCTTCTCTCGAAGGCTATGCAATTACTTCTATCAAAATTTCAGGTGTCGACCACGAATTCTCCACCATACGTGGTGTTATGGAGGATTTACCTGAAATTATCCTCAATCTTAAACAGGTTCGCTTAAAAAAAGTTGTTGAGGGTATCGATGAGGAGAAAGCAACCATTTCCATTTCTGGTCAGAATGAATTTAAAGCCGGATTCCTTTCCAACTTCCTTACAGGTTTTAAGGTATTGAACCCTGAACTGGTTATTTGCAGAATGGAGCCCGACGTTAAAATTGAAATTCAGGTTTCGATTAGAAAAGGACGTGGATATGTTCCATCAGATGAGAATAAATCAGAAGATGCTGAATTTGGGGTAATTCCCATCGACTCCATCCACACTCCAATTAAAAACGTTAAGTATCAGGTTGATAATTTCAGGGTTGAGCAGAAGACAGACTACGAAAAGTTGGTTTTTGAAATTTTAACCGACGGCAGTATTCATCCAAAGGATGCACTGAAAGAGGCTGCAAAAATACTCATCCATCATTTCATGCTTTTCTCCGATGAGAAAATTACTCTCGATTCGGATGATAAGTATGCAACTGAGGAGTTCGATGAGGAAGTACTTCACATGCGTCAACTGCTTAAAACCCGTTTGGTCGACCTCGACCTTTCGGTGCGCGCATTGAACTGCCTTAAAGCAGCCGATGTTGAAACCTTGGGTGAATTGGTTAGTTTCAATAAAAACGATTTATTGAAATTCAGAAACTTCGGAAAGAAGTCGCTTACCGAACTAGAGGATCTTCTTCAGAATATGAACCTCTCCTTCGGAATGGATATTACAAAATATAAACTTGACAAGGAATAATTGCGATGAGGCATAATAAGAAATTCAATCATTTAGGACGCACAAGTTCTCACCGTAAGGCAATGTTAGCTAATATGGCTGCATCGCTTATAATACACAAGCGTATAACAACTACAGTAGCCAAAGCCAAAGCACTTCGGGTGTATGTTGAACCTCTCATTACCAAGAGCAAGGACGATACTACCCACTCGCGCCGTACTGTATTTGCTTACCTAAAAGACAAGTATGCGGTATCGGAACTGTTTCGCGATGTAGCTGTAAAGGTTGCCAATCGGCCCGGTGGCTATACTCGTATTCTCAAAACTGGAACACGTATGGGCGACAACTCCGAAATGTGTTTCATTGAGTTGGTTGATTATAACACCACTTACGTTAACGAGAAGAAAGCAGCCCCTGCAAAAAGAACCAGAAGGGGTGCAAAAACGAAAAAGGAGGAGACCACTGAACAGGCAAAGCAAATAGAACGCAAGGTAGAAGAGACTAAAACCTCAGAGAACACGCCTGCCGGTGCAGAGTAGCAAGCAACACTTATTAATATTTAAAAGGGGTTGGCAATCGCGCCAAATCCCTTTTTTTATGTAATTTTAAGGTTTTCGTTTAACATTTAAATGCTGAAAATATGGGACAAATAGTTAGTATTCATGCACGTGAAATTCTCGACTCGCGTGGAAATCCTACCCTTGAGGTAGATGTAATTACTGAAGATGGTAATTTCGGTCGAGCTGCCGTTCCGAGTGGTGCTTCTACTGGCGTACATGAGGCTGTAGAATTACGCGACGGAGATAATAGCCGTTACTTAGGTAAAGGTGTACAAAGGGCGGTAAATAATGTAAACTCAATTATTGCAGAAGAAATTGTTGGTATGCATGTAATTGAACAACAAGCTATAGACGAGGCGCTAATTAAGTTAGATGGTACTGAGAATAAGGCAAATTTAGGAGCTAATGCCATATTAGGCGTTTCTTTAGCAGTGGCACATGCAGCTGCTCAGGCCACTGGTCAACCCTTGTATAGGTATGTAGGTGGTGTAAATGCCTGCACACTGCCAATACCCATGATGAACATTATTAATGGGGGTTCGCATGCCGATAATAGCATCGATTTTCAAGAATATATGATTATGCCTGTAGGAGCACCAAACTTTACCGAGGCTATAAGAATGGGAGCAGAAGTGTTTCATAATCTGAAATCGGTACTCAAAAAGAATGGGTATTCAACCAATGTTGGTGATGAAGGGGGATTTGCACCCAACTTAAAATCGAACGAAGAGGCCATTACTGTTATTCTTCAAGCCATCGAAAAGGCTGGTTATCGCCCCGGTGAAGATATATACCTTGCACTGGATCCTGCATCTTCCGAGTATTTCAAACCAGAGGAGAATGTATACCACCTACATAAGTCAACAGGCGACAAGTTAACACCAAGCCAAATGGTGGATTATTGGAAGAATTGGGTTGATAAATATCCAATAGTATCGATTGAGGATGGAATGGCTGAGGATGATTGGGATGGTTGGAGGTTAATAACAAAAACCATGGGGGATCGGGTTCAACTGGTTGGCGACGATTTATTTGTAACTAATGTTAAGCGATTGCAAAAAGGAATTGATGAGAAAGCCGGGAATAGCATTCTTATTAAGGTGAATCAAATTGGAACGCTTACCGAAACAATTAATGCAGTTCGCCTGGCCGATATTCATGCCATGACTTCAATTATGAGCCATCGCTCGGGCGAAACAGAAGATTCGACTATAGCCCACTTAGCTGTTGCTTTAAATACCGGTTTAATTAAAACAGGTTCCGCTTCACGTTCCGACCGGATAGCAAAGTATAACGAACTCATTCGCATTGAAGAAATGCTAGGCTCGTCGGCACGGTATTTAGGTAAAACCTTCAAGTACGCAAAAAGATAGTTTTTACTTTTTTTTCGCGAGGGCATGCTAACCAAGCATGCCCTTTTTTTGTTTATCTTAACGCATCAAATAATTGATTATGCCATATAGTAGTCTTTCTGAACTAGTAAAAAAGCTCGAAGCAAAAGGTAAACTGAAGCGTGTTAAAGAATTTGTTGACCCCGTGCTTGAAATTACTGAGGTAACTGATAGGATTTTTAAAAACAAGGAACAAGCCACCGCGCTACTTTTTGAGAATAATGGAACCGATTTCCCGGTGCTTACCAATATTTTTGCATCGGATGAACTGCTTTCGCTCTCCTTGGGTATCGAGAACCCCGAAAGTGTTTCGCAAAGGGTTTCTGAAATGCTCTCGATGGTTACCTCAAAACAGGAAGGAATTCTTAATAAATTAAAATTGCTTCCCAAGCTTGCCAGTGTGGCCAAATGGTTTCCAAAAAGAATTTCAGGGAGAGGTGCCTGTCAGGAAGTTGTGCATATGAACCCCGATCTAAGCAAAATTCCTGTACTAAAATGCTGGCCCTACGATGGTGGTAGGTTTATAACGCTACCTCTTGTTCATACTGTTAGCCCAATTTCGGGAATGAGAAACGTGGGGATGTACCGTATGCAAATTTTTGGACCTAATTTAACAGGGATGCATTGGCATAGGCATAAAACCGGTGCTCAGCATTACAGAGAATATAAAGCCAAAAATGAGCTTATGCCCGTGGCTGTTGCCATTGGGGGCGATCCTGTATACTCTTATTGTGCCACAGCACCGCTCCCCGAGAATGTGGATGAATACCTTCTGGCAGGCTTTCTTAGAGGAAAGCGTGTAAAAATGGTTAAATGCTTAACTATAGATTTAGAGGTGCCCTGCGATGTCGATTTTGTAATTGAAGGATATGTCGATCCGTCGGAAGACCTAATTTGGGAGGGCCCCTTTGGAGACCATACGGGTTTCTATTCTCTAGCCGATTGGTACCCAAAATTCCATGTAACTTGCATTACGCACAGAAAAAATGCAATTTATCCCGCTACCATTGTCGGAGTACCACCAATGGAGGATGCATTTATTGCCAAACTAACCGAAAAGATCTTCATTTCGCCCATTAGGTTTGCAATGGCTCCCGAAATGGTTGATATGCACTTGCCCGACGAGGGTGTAGCCCATAACTTAACAATTGTTAGTATAAATAAATCATATCCTGGACAAGCATACAAGGTGGGTTGTGCACTTTGGGGTGCAGGTCAAATGATGTTTAATAAGGTTATGGTGGTTGTCGATAGCAATATTGATGTTCACAACCCACTTGATGTTGCAAAAGCTATTGCTGCACATTTCAATCCTTTAACCGATTTCTTCCTGGCAAAGGGGCCCCTCGATGTGCTCGACCATGCATCGGATAAATTTGCATTTGGTGGTAAAATTATTATCGATGCAACAACAAAACTTTGTGAAGAATTATCGTTAAAGTACAATAACGGTCAAATTGTAACTTTTCCTGAAATTGAATCGGTAATCGGAACTATAAACGGATTATTTTCGATTAACTTTAGTTTAATGAGGAGTGGGATACCAATTGCAATCATTGGAATTGACAAGAGTAAGGGGGTTATACCGAAAACGATTGCCCATGAGTTTTTAAGTAAACTTAATGGTTGTATGCCATCCATTTTGCTTATGGTTGATAAAGAGCTGCACATTGAAGACTATTCGGTAGTGGCCTGGTTTACATTAGGAAATATCGATTCGCTTCGCGATTGCTATAGAATAGTACTAAACGAAGGAAGATCAGCCTCCTTGGTAATCGATGGAACTCGTAAGTTTTACGAGTCAGACCGTTTTTTAAGGCAATGGCCAAATGTGGTAGTTAGCAGCGAGGAAACCATAGCAGTGGTAGACGCAAAATGGAAGAAGCTCAACATAGGCGCATTTATTGCATCCCCCTCATTACGAATGAATCATTTGGTACATGGAAATGATGCTATAGTGTTATGAAAAAGGCAAACCCAACCAATTAGTTTTTTTGCTATATTGGTAAACTATGAAAAAGTACCCTTTTATAACGCTAGCAATCCTTCTAAGCCTTTCGCTTTCCTGCTTTTCGAGCAGAGAAAATGATAGGCACGCTTTGCGGGTAGAGTTCTTTGGTGTTAACGAAGGGTTATCTCAATCTGCTGTTAACTGCTTGTTGAAGGATTCGTATGGCTTTATATGGATTGGTACACAGGATGGCCTGAATAGGTACGATGGATATGGGTTTAAAGTTTTTCGAAACAAACCTTTCGATAGCCTATCAATCGTAAATAACAACATACTCTCAATAGCAGAAGATAGGGATGGTAACCTTTGGATTGGTACCTGGAATGGCCTAAGCCATTACAATAGACAGAGAGGACAGTTTACAAATTACCATCACGAACCCAATAACGAAACATCCATTAGCGATAGTAGGGTTTATGATGTTTATGTTGACAGGTCTGGGACTGTTTGGTTCAAAACTGCCACATCGCTCGACATGTTTGACCCTATAAATAATTCATTTATTCGATATCCTCATTTCAACGATTTTGTTAACACAACCATTCATAATAACGATTTTGCCATTTTCGAAGATTCATCACATCGACTATGGATAGGTAGCAAAGACGGCTTATTTCTTTTCGATCGGAGCATTGAGCATTTTAAAAGATATGCTCACGATCCATATTCTGCTAGCACCATTTCGAGTAATCGAATTAAGCATATATATGAGGATAGCCAAATGAACCTATGGGTAACAACCGATAATGGAATTAATAAATATAGGCCAGGTAGTGATGATTTTGTGAGGTATCTGCCTAGGGGGTCGGAGCAGGGCAATAGAATGGTAGTCAACTTCATTTATGAAAAAAGTGCAAATACTTTACTGGTTGGAACGAACGAAGGAATTTCTGCTTTTGATCCTGCAAACGGCTCCTTCTCAGGCGTTTTACCCTTTATAGCACTTGAAAGACCAATTGCCATTTACCAATACAATGTTATGGTAGAGGATGCTGCAAATATTTTATGGATTGGCACTTCGGGAGGTCTGATTAAATGGGATTTGAAGGAACCCAAATTCAAATTATGGCTAAATAATAGCACTGACAAAGGTTTGTTTTTTGGAAATTCCATTGCCTCTGTGCATGTAAATGGTAACGATTTGTGGGTTGGCACTTGGGGAAGCGGACTTTTTCGATATAACAGAGCCACCTCTCAGAATACTCGTTTCTCAAGTGGAACTTTGCGAGCTATAACAAACAACCATGTTCATGCTATATGTAAAACTTCGAAGGGCCAACTTATTGTTGGTATGGACGGTGGGGTGCAGATTTTTAACGAAAGATCATCTGCTTTTAATGAGTTTTTTTCAAATCAAGACCATAGAAAGTTATTTGCGACTGTAAAAACTTATAAAATAGCCGAGGATAAATTGGGGCGACTTTGGTTTGCAACTTCAAAGGGGTTGCATTGCTTTAATGGCGAATCTCTTACCAGTTATTATAGTGGCATGGGGAAGGAAAATACAATATCATCCAATGAAGTATTATCGTTGGCAATTGATAGTGATGGAAATATATGGGCTGGAACATTTCGTGGGCTCAACCAAATTAGGGTCGACAGCAATTCTGTAATATCGTACCTTAAACCTAAAAATAACGACCCAAAGTCGTTGCTCTCGGATGAAATCCTATCATTGCATTTCTCGTTGGAAAGTGGTCTGTGGATAGGGACTACAAATGGCCTTCATCGTTTTAATGCAAACGACAATACATTCACGTCGTTTACCGAAATTAATGGCCTGCCAAATAACCTTATCAATGCAATTGAAGAAGATTTGAGGGGACGGATTTGGGTGAGCACCAACTGGGGCTTAGCTGCGCTTGATCCGTTACAGGGTAGAGCTGAAGCATTTAGTCAACCCGATGGACTACAGGGGTATGAGTTTAATTTAGGAGCCAGCTTCCACTCACCTTCTGGAGAAATATTTTTTGGAGGGGTTATGGGGCTGAATTTTTTTCATCCCGATTCCATCCGAGCCTCTTCACCACCACCCAAGTTGGCTTTTACTAACCTCGAAAAAATTGGTCGAAATATGAGGATTAGTAAGCCTATTGATGGAACAAGGGAGATTGAAATTTCCAATTCGTTTGGTTTAATTAATATCGAATTTTCAGCGCTTGACTTTACACATCCGTCTAAAAATAGATATATGTACCAAATGATTGGCTTAAACGATTCCTGGATTAATCTCGAGTACCAAAGATCTGTATCCTTTTCACACCTTAACGAGGGGGTATATATTCTTAGGGTTAAAGGTGCAAACAGCGATAGGGTTTGGAATGAAAATGCAATTGAGTTGAGAATTGTTGTCCGTCCTAACCTCTTCGAAAGTAGAATTGCAAGAATATTTTACATTCTCCTATTTGTAATAATTATTGGGGTCTTTCTTTGGATCCGATTCAGAAATTTGCTGAAAACTAAAAGGCTACTATCAGAGAGGAGTCGGGCTATTATCGATTCAGAGAGGCAAAAGGAAGAACTAGTAGTAAAAAATAAAAGCATTACCGATAGTATAAATTACGCAAAACGAATTCAGGAAGCTATATTACCTTCAGAAACTCATTTTAAGAGAATTCTTCCCGATTCTTTTATTCTTTACATGCCCAAGGACATTGTAAGTGGCGATTTTTATTGGGTTAATGAAACCCATAATAAAATATTTGTGGCAGCTGTCGACTGTACAGGCCATGGTGTTCCGGGTGCCTTCATGTCCATAATTGGTGTCGAATTGCTTCGTAATATCACCAATATTCAGGGAGTAAACGATGCTGCAGAAATTTTAAACCGTTTGCATAGAGGAATTAATGACACATTTGCAAAGGGCATTGACGATAATGTTGATGTTAAAGATGGTATGGATGTTTCGTTCTGCGTTATCGATAAAGAAAATAATCAGGTTCAGTTTGCAGGCGCTTTTACAAGTCTATACCTTATAAGAAATAGTAAGATAGTTGAAATTAAGGGCGATAGATTGTCGGTTGGGATGGGAGAAACCGATGCCAATACCCAATTTACTAGTCACTTTGTTACAGTTGAGCCCGACGATATGCTTTACATTTTTACTGATGGTTATGTTGACCAATTTGGTGGGGTAGAAGGCAAGAAGTTCAAGTTCCGTCGATTTAGGCACCTGTTGCTAAGTATTCACAAGCTACCACTCGAAGAGCAGCGCCAACAATTGTACGAAAGCATTGCTGAGTGGCGAGGTGAGCACGAGCAGGTCGACGATATTCTAATTATTGGCATTAAACCCGATTTGAGTTGCCTTTTCTGATCTAGCTGTTAGAGTAGGGCCTTCATCTTTTGTATGAGCACCTCAATTAAGAATGGTTTACTAATGTAGTCGTCCATCCCAGCAGCAATGCATTCCTCTTTGTCGCCAAGTAGGGCATTGGCAGTTATTGCAATAATGGGTGTGTGGGTGCCAGAACTCGATTCTATTTCCCTTATTTTTTTTGTAGTTACAATGCCATTCATTATTGGCATTTGAATATCCATAAGTATAAGGTCGTAGCGGCTTGTGCCAAATTTATCGAGGGCCTCCTTGCCATTGTTGGCAATTTCTATACTTTTCACTAGTTTTTTAAGACTGAGTACTACAATTTTTTGGTTTATCAGGTTGTCCTCAACCAATAGAATATTAGCATTGGCCAGATCTACCTTCGAGTGGGTTCTTTCTTTTTCAATTGTAGAACTTTCAGCGGTTTGTTCTACCTCTTCAATAAGAGAAGTTTTATTTAAAAGGTATGAGAAAGAAATTGAAGCACCATCCGCAGAAAGGTGAACGGAGAGGTTTCCATCATTGGATTCGATCAATTTCTGGGTAATCTGAAGGTCAAGCAGATTAATGTAATTCTGATTTGTAGAAGTAGAAATGCTGCTGTCGTTTGTAATGAAGAAATTATTCCCCTCGTTAGTGGGCAACAATATAGGCCGCGAACTGGTAATGCTAATAATTATCTCAAAATTTTCATTACTTTCTTTAGCCTTGGCAACTTTTATCTCAATTGTGGCTTTCCCGCTACTTTTATTTTTCAGAATACTTTCGATAATGTTTAGGAAAATTTGTTTGATTTTAACCGGATCGCCACTTAACGACTTGGGAATGCTCTCGTCAATTTTTAAGTTGAAGTGCGACTCGCCGCTGTTTTGCGCAGAAAAAAGTTTAAGTGTATTACTAATAACGGTTTGTAAGTTGAAGGGCAGGTTTATTTTTCTACGCTCCCTAATTTCAATGTCTGAAATATTTGATATGGAGTTGACTATACTAACCAGATTGTTTGTTGAAGCTTGTATGGTATCTATCATGTCTCGTTGCTTTTCATCCATATTAATGGACTCGAGAATGCTTGAAATGACCATAATGTTGTTAAGCGGGGTACGGATTTGGTGTGAAAGGTTGGCCAAATAGTCTTCCTTCAGTTTAAGTGCATTCTTTTGGTCGAGAATTGTTTTTTCTTGGGACTGAGAATCTTTAATCCTTTTTGCTTCAATAATGTGAAAAACAAACATTAGCATCAAGTATGAAAGTGGTAACCCAAATCTGTTAATTAACGAATACGAACTTGTGCCACTTGTTTCAGTTGGTACAAATAAAACTAAGGCAACAATGAAAAGAAATGCCAGATTAATCCATAAACCTTTTCGAGGGCCCGCAATAAGGTTAACCATTAATGGGAAGAACGCAATGATAATTGAATTGAAAGGTTGAATCCCTCCGTAAATCAATAGATATATTAAGCCTATTGCACTAAGAGTAATTATAATTCCACCATGAAAAGCGACTTGCTTATTTTTTAGTAAAAGTATACAGTTTAAAAACAGCATTACTCCAATGGCTGCATAGAGAGCAAAACCAACAATTTGTGAATAAAGCAAATGCGAAATCGACAGGTAAATGACGGTAAGCAACATGGCAAATCCAACTGTGACTGTGAGAACAATTTTATTGAGCAAATCGCTCTCAAAACCTGTGCTTGAGTTTTTAATGAGAAAATTTAAATAGCGTTGGGTCAGCCTCATGGCTTGATAATTATTGAGTTATAATTTGAATTTACTATAAATATGTTGTAAAGGGTAATTGCATTACCACTGCTAAATATACAAAAAAGTGATTAACCAATACTATATTGGTTAATGATTGTTAAAAATGATAGGAAGTATAGGGTTATCTTACAAGAAAAGAATTTTTGCAGTGCCAATTATGGCAAGGGCTCCTAAAATAAAAATTACAGCCCCCGAAGTTTTGTTTATCCACCAGAGCTGCTTTAGCCTAAACTGGGCCCTATAGTAATTTACTAAAGTGGTTAATATGTACCACCAAAGCGTTGCCCCGGTTGCTACTCCGCTAAGAACTATTAATGAGTGTTCCCAGTTGGTTTCCTCTGAAACTACTCCAAATGAAGCGAATAGTGCAATGAAAAGAAAAATTGCAAGTGGATTTGTTACAGTTACCAGAAACACCGAGAGAAAATCTTCAAGTAGCCCTTTTTTCTTGCGTTTATGCCGGCGTAACTGGGCAACAGGATTAGTATAGAAAATTTTTACACCAAGTAAGGCCACTACAACCCCACCTACTAACTGAAATATCTCCCTTTTTTCCTCAATAAAGGCAATTATAATGGTTAAACTGAAACCGGCGATTGCAGCAAAGAAAGTATCAGCCGAAGCTGCTCCTAGTCCGCTTACAAAGCCACTTATCTTTCCCTTATTTAGTGTTCGCTGAATGCAAATAACACCTATAGGCCCAAGTGGAATTGAGGCAAATAGCCCAATTAGTAAACCTTTAATAAATAATTCTACCCAATCCATCAGTTTTTTAACTTCCAGTATTTTCTGATTGGCAAAGATAAAAATTGAATAGAATTTGTTGAGTTGTTTTTAAATGTTTTTGGCCTATTTCTTATGCTTTAAAATATGTTCCGAACTAGCAATCGGGGTTCGAGCATGTCGTGCATGGCATAACGAACCCCCTCGCGCCCAAAACCAGAGTTCTTAATGCCCCCATAGGGCATATGGTCAACCCTAAAAGTAGGGACATCATTTATTATTACCCCTCCAACTTTCAGGTTATTGAATGCAAAGTTCTGCTCGTCGAGTAAATTAGTGAATACGCCAGCCTGCAATCCAAATTCCGACTGGTTTACCATATTTACTGCATCATCAAAGTTGCGATACTTTTCAATGATAACTACAGGCCCAAAAACTTCCTGTGCGCATACTTTCATGCTATTATTGCCGCCTGTTATAACCGTGGGCTCTACAGTCAAGCCAACTCTTGAGCCACCTAAAAGAATTCTTGCCCCTTGCCTTACAGCTTCTTTTATCCAATTTTCAACCCTTTGTGCGTTTGCCTCATCAATCATGCACGAAAAATCTGTATTAGCATCGAGAGGGTTGCCAATTTGCAATTTTTTTGTTTTGGCAATAAATTGCTCAATAAACAGGTAGAATATACTTTCGTGAACGAATATTCGCTGGGTATGTATACATACCTGACCCGAATAAGCAAATGCTCCAGCTACACATTTGCCAATGGCCAGTGGTATGTTTGCTGTTGGTGTAATTATTGCTCCTGCGTTGCCGCCCAACTCTAGAACAACGCGTTTTTTTCCAGCTTGTTCCTTCATTTTCCACCCTACCTCGGGCGAACCTGTGAAGGTGAGTAGGTTGAAGCGCGAATCGGTAACTAACCTATTGCCAGCAACCCTGTCCATTGGCAATACCGTAAAGGCGCCCTTGGGTAATCCCGCATTGTATGCCAAGCGGGCCATTGCCAATGCAGAGAGCGGTGTACTGCGTGCTGGTTTCAGAACAATTGGGCAGCCTGCTGCTATGGCAGGAGCTACTTTGTGGGCCACCAAATTCATTGGAAAATTGAAGGGAGCAATCCCCGCAACCAAGCCAACAGGGAAATATCGTACAATTCCCTCTTTGCCTTCACCTGCCGGTGTCCAATCTATTTGTAAAAGTTCACCCGGCAGTCGCTTACACTCTTCGGCTGCAATTCGAAAGGTTTGTATGCTCCTGTCGATTTCTGCTAGAGAATATTTAAGAGGCTTGCCGGCCTCCAAGCATATGGTTTTTGCTAGTTCTACCCTTTCTGTAGCCATACCATTGGCAATGCCATTCAGAATTTCATGCTTGCGGTATGCTGGCAGGTTGGCCATTTCATCTTCAACCTTTTGTGCCAACAGGATGGCATCTTCAAGGTGCTCAGCATTGGCTAGTGAGCATTTAGCAAAGGCCTTGTTGGTGTATGGATTATTTACTTCAAATACAGAGTCGGTTTGCTTAAATTCTCCTCCAATACATATTTTGGCATTATCCATGTTTCTCTTTTTACAACAAATTTATAAAAACTTTACAAGCCCAATGTGCCATAAACTCCAAATACTGCTAACTTTAACGGCACATTAATTCTTATAAGTATGGCATTAATTGGACGATACATTAATAAATTGTTTCTTTCTGCATCGCTTTCTTTGATTGGTATTGGGTTGTATGCGCAAATAGGGAGTGTTGCTTTAACCGACAGTTCGAGGGTGAGCCTTTTAACTTGTTCGCCCGGTGAGGAACTATATTCAATATTCGGGCATAGTGCAATTCGTGTAACCGATCCCGCATTGGGATTGGATATAGTATTTAATTACGGTACCTTCGATTTCAACGACCCCAATTTTTATACAAATTTTGTATCAGGGAAACTCAATTATATTCTATCCGTTT
Organism: uncultured Rikenellaceae bacterium; assembly: GCA_964479665.1. GTDB lineage: Bacteria > Bacteroidota > Bacteroidia > Bacteroidales > Tenuifilaceae > UBA2287. The sequence continues at coordinate 32,739 of CAYZNN010000001.1, forward strand.
CGCATTTCCATAACTTCTACTTGGGATATGCCCAGGAGGATCGTTGGATTTATGAGCAGAAGCTCAATATCGATAGGATGGAGCGACAGAAGCTGCTCGATTCTCTGCTTATTAACTATTTACCCGAAAACCGCTACTACCTTTACGACTTCTTTTACGACAATTGTGCTACTCGCATACGCGATATTTTTGTTGAAGCTCTTCCCCGAAAAATTGATTTCCATTACGATAGTTTAGTCCCAAATCAAAGTTTTAGGCAGTTGCTCATGCCATTCCTTTCGCAAAAACTTTGGGCACGACTGGGCATTAATTTGCTCCTTGGATTGCCATCGGACAAAAAAGCTACTACATGGGAGTATATGTACCTGCCCGACCATATGCTAACTGTTTTTAAATTTGCAAAGTTCGAGGGGACTCCCAATTCATTTGCCCAAACTCCCGAGGTGCTTCTTGTTGGAAGTTCGCCAAAGCAATCTGTTGCAACCAATTACCCTTTTGTTTTTTCCTTTTTAATATTGGTTGTAGTTGTTTTTGTATCGTTTTTTAATTTAAAGAGTAGTATTATTGGGTTGTGGCTCGATAGAATTCTACTTATGTTAGTGGGACTTTTAGGGGTCTTATTAGCAATCATGTGGTTTTTTACCGACCATCAGTCCTTGGCTTTTAATTTAAATGTACTCTGGGCTAACCCATTGCATATTGCTATAGCGTTTCTTCTTTCAAAAAGGTTGCTGGTTTGGTGGTATGGACTTGTAAATATTTTTATTCTGGCTACCCTTGCAATAGCCTGGTCTTTTTTGCCCCAGCAATTACCATGGGAAATGTACCCAATTGTATTAGCATTGCTCGTAAGGTTTGCATTATTGGCCCTAAATGCAAGAAGAGAGAAGGCTGCCTAGTGGCAGCCTTTTGCGGAGGTTAGTAATCAGTTTCTATTTAGAAGATTTGAAGGACTCAACGCCCTTTTTCAGAAATGCAATAAAATCTTCAATATTAGTGTTGAAGCCGTAAGGTTCGGTAAGCAGTTCTTCATTGTTGCCCAATAAAACGTAGTAGGGCTGACTGTTCATTTTAAAACGAGTAATCTGAAAATCGGAGTTGCGCTTTCCCACTGTATCCTTCTTTTTTCCATCGGTTGGCGAAATATACTGCTCGTCTGCAGGTAGTTTCGTGCGTTCATCGACGTATAGCGCAACAATTACAAACTCATCCCGAAGGATTTCGAGTACCCGCGGGTCGCTCCAAACTTGCTGTTCCATTACCTTGCAGTTGGCACAAGCATGCCCTACAAAATCGATGAAAAGAGGTTTGTTCTGCTTACGGGCGCATGCAAGGGCTTGCTCGTAGTGGAAATATCCCTGCAGGCCATGAGGTAAACTCAGAAAATCGGAGTATTTTGCTTCCTCGCAAATGGCGATGTTGTTGGCTGTTATTGGTTGTGCGTAGTTAACCATTTTGGTTAGGTCGAAGTCGTTAGGCTTCTTTGAAGGTAAAATACTCGAAAGACCAGAAAGGGGTGCCCCCAAAAGCCCTGGAATCAGGTAAATAGCAAATGTGAATGAGGCCAAAGCAAGCATCATCCTCATAAACCCAACGGGTTTGGGTTCCGAATCGAGTTTGAAACGTATTTTCCCCAGCAGGTACATGCCAAGCATCGCGAAAATGACAATCCAAATAGAAATGAAAACCCCACGCGATAGGATTCCCAGGTGGTAAACACTGTCGATGGCCGAAAGGAACTTTAAGCTAAATGCGAGTACAATAAAGCCCAAAACCACTTTAACCGAGTTGAGCCAACCGCCCGATTTGGGTAAACTCTTTAGCAGCGATGGGAAAATGGCAAAAATGGTGAATGGTATAGCAAATGCTAGCGAGAATCCAAACATTCCTACTATTGGTTTTGCACCAAGCCCTGCCGCAGCTTCAACAAGTATTGCACCAACAATTGGGCCCACACACGAGAGGCTAACCAATACGAGAGTAAGTGCCATGAAGAAAGAACCTATAAAACCACCTTTTTCTGCTTGCGCATCGGTTTTGGTAGAAAGGCTGCTGGGGAGAACTATTTCAAATAGCCCAAAGAAAGAGGCTGCAAAAGCTAGAAAAAGTGCAAAGAAAATTGAGTTGGTAATCCAGTGGGAAATGATATTGCTTGTAAAATCGGCTCCCAGTTTGGTTAGCGAAACCAGTAGCCCCAGCGAAGTGTATATGGCAATAATGCTAACACCAAAAACTATTGCATTGAGTATAGCATTAAATCGATTCTTTTGTTTGTTAAGGAAGAACGAAACAGTCATGGGAATCATAGGAAAAACACAGGGGGTAAGTAAACCAGCAAGTCCTCCCAAAAAAGCAATGAAAAAGAACGACCACAACGATGATTCAGTTGAACTGCCATTCGTTTCGGTTTGGGCCGCAGCCAATTTTTGCCCAACCTTAACGGTAAAGTCTTTTTCGTGGAATACACATTTGTCCTCAAAGCAAACCTGATATTCAATATTGCCAGTAATAGTGGCTGCAGTAACTCCCTTTGCAAGTTCTACGTCCTGCGTAAAGGTAACCTCATTCGCATAGTAGCGAACTTCAACATTAAAAATCTCGTCAAGCTCTTTTTTCAGTATGCCCCTTTCGGTTACTTTGCCAGTTGGTTTAAAGTCGGCCGATTCGGTGTAAATGAATACGGTGGGTAATGGGCCACCAGCTGACAATACGGTTGAGTAAAGGTGCCAACCATGCTGAATAGTTGCTTTGAATGTTAATTCGTACCTATTATCCTCTTTGTGCTTTGCGCTTACATTCCAAGTTACGGGGTTCTCAAGTTGGGCAAACGCTGAATGTGCAACCATTGTTACTAGCACAAGAGCTAGGGAAAAGAGTTTGATTCTCATTGTGGTTTCAATTATTTTGTTGAATACTAAAGGAACAAAAGAGTGTTGAATTGGTTCGTCTCAAAGGTACTAAAACCTTTTAGGTTTTAACGATTGGCATAAAAAAATCCCGCTTCTTAAAAGCGGGATTCGGTTGGCGACTATTCAATCTCGTTGTCGTTGGTGTCAGTAAATCGATACTCAAGGTACTGGTACGACGACATAGGAATTACCCTTAATTGGCATTTGTAACGCCAGGCCCATTTTAGCCTTCGGCTAATGAAGCCACGGGTAATAAAAGAGGCAACGTATGGGTGAACCATCAGGTTCAATTTTTTTATACCCTTTTCATTAACCAAGAGGGCCAACTTGTTCTCAATCTGCTCGTCGAAAATAATTACAGGACTAATTTCTCCACTTCCCTTGCATGTTGGGCATTTTTCGAGCGTTTCAATATGCATTTCGGGCCGAACACGCTGACGGGTTATTTGCATTAGCCCAAACTTGCTGAGGGGCAAAATGTTGTGCTTCGATTTATCGCGGGCCATTACCTCCTTCATCTTCTCGTAAACCATTTGGCGGTTTTCGTTCAGATGCATGTCAATAAAGTCCACCACAATTATTCCGCCCATGTCTCTTAGCCTCAATTGGCGGGCTATTTCGTCAATGGCTGAGAGGTTTACCTCCAGTGCATTGGTTTCTTGGTCGGATGCGGCCTTGGATCGATTTCCACTGTTTACATCGATAACATGCAGAGCTTCAGTGTGCTCAACAATAAGATAGGCTCCGCTTTTAAACGAAACGGTTTTGCCAAAAAGCGATTTAATTTGCTTTTCTACCCCAAAATGCTCGAGAATTGGAGCATTACCATTGTAAAACTTTACAATTTTTTCCTTCTCGGGAGCAATGGTATTAATGTACTCCTTAATGTCGTTGTAAATAACCTCGTCGTTCACGTTAATGCTGTTGAACGAAACGTTGAGCATATCCCTCAGTATTGCAGAGGTGCGTTTCAATTCGCTCAGAATTAAACCGGGTGTATTGGCCTGCTTAATTTTATCGAATGTAACTTCCCACTTTTTAATAAGGTTGCGGAGTTCTGCGTCGAGAATGGCGACCTTTTTGCCTTCTGCTGCGGTTCGAACAATTACTCCATAGTTTTTTGGAATAATGCTTTCCATTAGCCTTTTCAAGCGTTTCTTCTCTTCTGCTGAAGATATTTTCTGTGAAATTGAAACCTTGTCGGAGAAGGGTAGAAGTACTATGTTTCTGCCGGCAATAGAGATTTCGGCGCTAAGCCTAGGCCCTTTTGTTGAAATTGGCTCCTTGGCTATTTGAACTAAAACGGTTTGACCAGCATTTAAAACTTGGGTAATAACCCCCTCTTTATCAATCTCGGGCTCTAATCGAACTTTTGAAATGGAGTAGGGTTTGCCTTTTTTTGAACCTGCTTGCTGTAGGTATTTGTTGAACGATTGGAACTGGGGCCCCAAATCGAGATAATGCAAGAATGCATCCTTTTCATACCCTACATCAACAAAGGCTGCATTGAGCCCGGGCATAATTTTTTTAACCTTACCGAGATAGATGTCGCCAACCGAGAACTGAACATTGCTTTTTTCTTTATTTAGCTCAACCAGTTGCTTATTTTCTAATAGAGCTATAGCAATTTCAGAAGCACGTACATCAATTACAAGCTCGGTATTCACTTCGAATGAGTTTGAAGGTTAATATAACTAGGTACTAAACAACACCAACCTAAAGAACAGATTTGCCCCTTAGGTTGGCTGTAGGTGACAGTGAACAATGCAATTATTCTTAGAATAGTGCTATTTTTTCTTTTTATGGCGATTCTTACGTAAGCGTTTTTTGCGCTTGTGGGTTGCCATTTTATGCCTTTTTCTCTTCTTTCCGCTTGGCATGTTCGTATTGTATTAGAGTTAATAAATTACTTCTTTACGTGGCTCTTAACCTTCGAAACGAAAGATTTAGCAGGCTTAAAAGAAGGAATGAAATGCTCAGGAATGATGATAGTGGTGTTCTTCGAAATATTACGTGCAGTTTTCTTTGCGCGTTTTTTAACGATGAAACTACCAAACCCACGCAGGTAAACGTTTTTCTCTTTTACTAAAGAGTCCTTAACGGATTCCATGAAAGCCTCAACGGTTCTCTGTACAGTTACCTTTTCGATTCCTGTGCTCCTAGAAATCTCGTTTACGATATCAGCTTTTGTCATTTTTAAAAATCTTTAATTATCAATAAATTATGGTTAATTCGTGAAATTCGGACTGCAAATATAAGCGATTTATACTTATAAATAAAATTCAAAACTATTATTTTGCAATAAAAATTTTTGTTAAAATCTGATTCGATGGAATTTAGTAGTGTACTTCTCGATTGGTATCAAAAAAACCGAAGGGAGTTGCCCTGGCGAAATACTACTGATCCCTACCATATATGGGTATCGGAGGTTATTCTGCAGCAAACTCGAGTGGCCCAGGGTACTCAGTTCTATTTGCGTTTCATTGAAGAATTCCCAACCGTAAGTCATTTGGCCAGTGCCAACGAGGACAAGGTGCTGAAAGTTTGGCAGGGCTTGGGGTATTATACTAGAGCCCGAAATTTACAAAAAGGTGCACGATGGGTCATTGAAAAGCACAATGGTGTTTTGCCTAAGTCGTATTCCGAACTTCTTGAACTACCGGGGTTGGGCCCCTATTCTGCTGGTGCAATAGCCTCATTTGCTTTCAATATTCCTGTGCCTGCAATCGATGGCAATGTGTACCGTCTTATTTCTCGTTTTTTTGGTTTGTTCGATTCGCCATTCACAGCGAAAGGCAAGGGTGTATACTACCAAATTGTTCAGGAACTCATTCCCTCAGGAAAAGCAAATTTATTCAATCAGGCGCTGCTCGACTTTGGTGCGCTTCAATGCGTACCTCAGTCGCCAAATTGCGAGGGTTGCCCCTTTAGCACTGTCTGCTACGCATACAGAAATAACTTAGTTTCAAAATTGCCAATAAAGGCTGCCAAACCGAAGGTGCGAGATAGGTATCTAACCTTTATTATAATAAAATGCAAGGAGTACACATACTTGTCGAAGAGAGAAGGGAAGGATATTTGGCAATCGCTTTACCAATTTCCTTTGATAGAAACAGATGGAAATATTTCAATTGAAGAAATGATAGCCCTGCCTCAATGGCGCAGACTTTTCGGTAAAGGTGGGGTTTACGTTAACCATTTCTCACCAGTAATTCCTCATAAGTTAAGCCATCAGAATTTGCATATAAGGTTTTTAATGGTTGAAATTAATAAACCCAGCTCGGCAGTTAGTCGCCATTACTGTAAATATAGAATTGCTGATGTTGGCAATTTATCGGTTCCAATAGTCATTCATAACTTTATGGCTGCAGAACCTTTTGAAAAATTTATGATAAATCTCAATAAGGAAAATTCAATAAAATAGCGAACACAAATTGAATAGATTACGTTGGGTTTGTTATTACATCGTTTTAATTGCCTAGTTTGCGGCATTGTACAAACCTAATATTTTTGTAACTTTACACATTGAACATAAAACTGAACCCATGAGTTTAAATAAGGTAATTCTAATAGGGAATGTTGGGAAAGACCCTGAAATAAGGCACCTAGAAGGTGGTGTTACAGTGGCAAGATTTCCTTTAGCCACCAACGAAACCTATAACGATAAAAGCGGTCAAAGGCAAACTCACACCGAATGGCATAACATTGTTGTTTGGAGGGGGCAGGCTGATATTGTTGAGAAGTACGTAAAGCAAGGGAAACTGCTATACGTTGAGGGTAAACTCCGAACCACTTCGTACGACGATAAGGAGACAGGAACCAAACGCTATTTTACCGAGGTTCAATGCCAAACCTTCCGTTTTCTTGGGCCATCGGGTACTGGTGAACAGCAAGCAACTAAAGGTTCCACTCAACCTTCAACTCCAATAACCGATCCTGTTGAGCCAGAAATGCCTGGGGCTGATGGTGCCGACGATTTACCTTTCTAAGGGTTGGTAGTTTTTAACTAATATTAGAGAATTTTGGGATCGGAACCGTTTCTGTTTTTTGGTAAAACCATTCTTTTTAGCATTCAGTTTTATCCGCTCTCGTTGGCAGCAATAGTGGGAATAGTTTCTATTCTTCTGCTTCTTTTCCTGTCGGCACTCATATCTGGTTCCGAGGCTGCCTTCTTTTCGCTGTCCCCTTCCGAAATAAAAAGAATGGAAGAAGGTATCGATAAAAAAGGGAAAATAGTATTGAATTTACTCGATAAGCCCGAAAAACTATTGGCTACCATTCTTATTGCCAATAACTTTGTAAATGTTGCAATCATAGTAATTGCAGCGTTTGTAACCAACTCATTGGTCGATTTTAGCCAGGCGAAATTGGTAGGCATCATATTTCAGGTTATTATAATAACAGGCCCTTTGCTGCTTTTTGGCGAAATAATGCCCAAAATATTAGCTACCTCTAGTGCTTTGCCTTTCAGTAAAGTAATGGCATTCCCAATGCTAGTTATAAACGGTTTTTTTGCTCCTCTATCTTTTTTACTGACAAAAACAGCATTTGTTGGCAAGCGAATATCGGCTAGGCATAAAAGAATTTCTATCGACGATCTCAGTCAGGCCCTCGAAATTACCTCAGGGCACCAACCCGAAGAGAGGAAACTTCTCAAAAGTATTGCATCTTTTGGGCATACTCATGTAGGTGAAATAATGAAACCTCGGCTCGATGTGGTTGCGCTCGATATATCTACCAGTTTCAATAAGATAAAAGCTACGGTTGTGGAGTCGGGCTATAGCCGTATTCCTATTTTTGAAGAATCGTTCGACAATATTAAAGGTGTTCTATACGTAAAGGACCTCTTACCTCATATCGACGAAGACGAGGATTATGCCTGGCAGAACCTTTTGAGGAAGCCATACTTTGTGCTCGAAAGCAATAAAATTAGCGGGCTTCTGTCTGAATTTCAAAGCAACCGAATACACATGGCCATTGTTGTAGATGAGTATGGTGGCACTTGTGGAATTGTTTCTCTCGAAGACATACTTGAGGAAATTGTGGGTGAAATCTTCGACGAGTCGGACGATGAGGCTACACTCTACACAAAAATCGATGACAATACCTACATGTTTGAAGCGAAAATACTTTTAAATGATTTTTGTAAAGTTTTAAACCTCGATGATACTATATTTGACAATGTAAGGGGAGAGACCGAAACGCTTGCAGGGTTAATACTTGAAATAACCGGCCAAATACCCGCTAAGAACGACATAATAAACCATGGTAGTTTCCGATTCAATATTGTTTCGGTTGATAATAAGAGGATTAAGCGCGTTAAGGTTACTGCCGGTGTACGGTAACCCGTTATTATAAAATTGCATGAATTTTATACTTTTACTTGAATAAAGGGAAATTGGTGGATTCTTTTCATTTTAAAAGGTTAATTGCAACTATTGCAGCTCTTTCAATAATAGCTGCATTTAGTGCATGTAGCGGACCTAGTATGCCTAAGCCGCGTGGGTATTTTCGAATCGATTTTCCGGAAAAATCGTACAAACCCTTCGACTCAGTATTTCCCTATAGATTTATGTATCCTGAATATAGTTATATTGAGCCCGATCGTTCGGCAATTGCAGAAAAGTATTGGATTAATATACACTTTCCCAAGCACAAAGCACGAATCCATTTAAGTTATAAAGATGCTCGTGGCCGACTAGACTCCCTGATAGAGGACACATACAAACTAACCTATAAGCATGTTCAAAAGGCCGATGCCATTAATGAGCGCTTTTTCTCAAACGATTCGGCCAAAGTATTCGGGATTTTATACCAGGTTAAAGGAAATGCTGCGAGTTCGTGGCAATTCTATGTAACCGATTCATCGCGCCATTTTTTAAGGGGTGCCCTCTATTTCTCTGCAACACCAAATAAGGATTCACTTGCTCCTGCCATCGATTTTTTCGGCCAAGATTTAATATACTTAATGGAAACGGTTAGGTGGAAAAGGTGATAAGGCATGGCACTTATTGAGATTATACGGAATGGCCAATATGCAATGGGAATTTGGCGGGTTGAAGAAACCGAAAGCCAACTGAAGGAGTTTGTTGGTGGAACACTTTTCCCAGGTCTCGAACGCATTACCCACCCCCGAAGAAGGCTCGAATGGCTTGCAGCACGTACCCTTATTCGGGAATTTGGGTATAACAACCTTGTAAAATACCATCCATCACGAAGACCCTTTCTTGCTTTCTCAAAGGCTCACCTTTCAATTACTCATTCATATCCGTTAGTTGCAGTAATTGTAAGTCCCAGCGGATATGTTGGCATCGATATCGAATCCTATTCTCGTCCATTCTCACATGTTGCTCATAAATATCTATCTGCCCGGGAGAATAAGTGGGTCGACCTAACCGATAATAAACGCTTGGCTCTTATTTGGAGCGCCAAGGAAGCACTATATAAATTGCCGGGTATGGAAGGGTTAAGTGGTTCTGAAATGAATGTGCGTCCCATATTGAACATTGAACCAAGCGGAGTTCTTTCCGCTTCCGTTCGTTTGGGTGGCTCTGTTCAGCAGTTCAGTTTGCATTATACATATGTTGGTTACTTTAATGTGGTTTGGGTTTGCTTCGATCCCAAATCAATAACTTTGTAGGTATGCTATACCAAAAGCTTCTTGAGAATCAGAACCAGTGTTCGTTTGCACTGCTAGTAGATCCCGAAAAATTGAATGTGAGTAAGGTAAATGAACTATGCTCAAGGGCATTAGCTTTTGGAGTCGATGCCATTTTGCTTGGTGGAAGTTTAGTATCAACCGATATCTCTGAGTTAGCAAAAAATATGAAGTCCAACACATCGCTGCCCCTCATTCTTTTTCCTGGTAGCGCTTTGCAGTACACTCCCCATGTCGATGCAATGCTGTTTCTGACTCTAATATCGGGTAGGAACCCGGAGTTTCTGATTGGTAACCACATACAGGTAGCCATGCGTATTAAAGGAGGCCAAGTTGAAATAATCCCAACAGGCTATATCCTAATCGATGGGGGTATTGCCACTTCCGTTCAGTATATTAGCAATACTAAGCCTATCCCAGCAAATAAGCCCGACATTGCAGTTGCAACTGCAGTAGCCGGAGAACTTTTAGGCTTAAAAGCTATTTATTTAGAAGCCGGCAGCGGTGCTCAATCACCTGTTCCGCCTGCAATAATTGAAAAAGTAAGAGCAAATGTATCTATCCCTTTAATAGTTGGGGGTGGGCTAAGGAGCCCACAGCAACTTCGCGATGCAAAAAATGCTGGAGCCAGTATGGTTGTAGTGGGTACTGCAGCAGAGGAAAATCCAAACCAATTGGAGTTATTGGTTGCGGCAATAAAAAAATAAAGAGAGGCACTAGCCTCTCTTTATTGTAATCTTGGTAGGTTTATTTCAATTCGTATACTTCCCCACTATTTAACAGGTCGTCAACGCAGGTGATTTTAGCTGTTTTTTGTATTTCAAGCACTTGGTCGCGAACATTGTCGTCGTAGGTTGAGTGCCTTACTTTTCTAATTACACCCAATGCAACAGGATACTCGGGATAGCTCATGTTGGCTAGCATCATATGAATGCCCGGGTTTGGTTCGTAGGCATCATGAACCATAATGTCGTTTAAAGTGTAACCATCTTCGCCAATGGTAACTACTTTAAGACTCAAGCCATTCAGCACCAATCCTTTATTTTTATCTTTTCCAAAAATCATTTTCTCACCATGGCGGAGAACAACAACTCTGTCATCGCGAAAATCGCGATCGATAATGGCTGCATGGGTACGGTCGTTGTAAATTACGCAGTTCTGTAAAATTTCTACCACAGAGGTTCCGTCATGAGTGGCTGCCTCAATCATTATTTCAGAGGTGAGTTTCACCTCAACATCGAGTGAACGGGCAAAAAAAGTACCTTGGGCTCCAATGACTAATTCGCCTGGACGAAAAGGATGCTCAACCGTTCCAAAGGGCGAAGTTTTTGTAACTGCACCTAGTTTGGATGTGGGACTGTACTGCCCCTTGGTCAATCCGTAAATTTCGTTATTGAAAAGCAGTATGTTTATATCAATATTTCTGCGAACAGCATGAATGAAGTGATTTCCACCAATAGCGAGGGCATCGCCATCGCCAGTAATTTGCCAAACGCTTAAGCGAGGATTAGCCACCTTTATTCCTGTAGCAATAGCCGAAGCACGACCATGTATTCCATGAAAACCATAGGTGTTCATGTAGTATGGGAAACGGCTTGAACAGCCAATTCCTGAAACAAACACATAGCGCTCGCGGCTGTAGTCGAGTATTTCCGATATTTCGGGTAGAGCCTTGTGTACTGAGTTAAGAATAGCGTGGTCGCCACAGCCAGGACACCAGCGTACTTCCTGATCGCTTTTAAAATCTTGTGGTGTATAGTTGTATTTTCCCATGATTATTTACCCTCCAGAATTTGATTGAATTTTTCTTTAAGTTCAACAACAGTAAACGGCAGGCCTTGCACCTTGTTGAATTGTAGGTAGTTGAACTCTTGGAAGTTCATTCGTAAGTAATTGGCCATTTGTCCCATATTCAGTTCGCAAACAACCAATTTTTTGTATCGCTTAAAAATTTCGCGAGTATTACTTGGTAATGGGTTAATATAGTTAAAGTGGCAGAGGGTTACATCTTTGCCTTCTGCCCTCATCTCTTGAACAGCAGTTAGCAAATGCCCATATGTTCCACCCCAACCAATAACAAGTAATTCACCCTCTTGGTTCCCAAATACCTCCTGCTTAGGAATGAAATCTTGAACCTTTTCAACCTTGGCCTGCCTCATGTCGGTCATGCGTTGGTGGTTGATAGGGTCATGAGAAACGGTCCCTTTCAGAAAATCCTTCTCCAATCCACCAACTCTATGTTCAAGGCCCTTTTTGCCTGGGAAAGCCCAGCGACGGTTGAGTCGCTCAGGGTCGCGCTCATAGGTAAGGTAGTTTTGGGTGCCTGCTGGTACAATGGGGGGGTTTATTTCAGGGTAACTTTTCATGCTCGGTACAAGCCATGGCTCACTGCCATTGGCAATGAATCCATCAGTTAGTAGCATAACAGGCACCATATGTTCCAATGCAATTTTCGAAGCTATAAAAGCATAGTCGAAACAGTCGCTGGGGGTACTTGCTGCAACAATTACAAGAGGGCATTCACCATTACGTCCATATAGAGCCTGCGACAGGTCGCTCTGCTCCGTTTTGGTAGGTAATCCGGTCGATGGGCCACCGCGCTGTACGTCGACAATTACAAGGGGTAATTCGGTCATAACAGCGAGACCTATTGCCTCTGATTTTAACGAAAGACCGGGGCCCGAAGTGGTTGTTACTGCAAAATTACCTGCATATGCAGCACCAATTGCTGTACAAATACCTGCTATTTCGTCCTCAACCTGAAGTGTCTTTACACCCAAATCCTTACGTTTAGAGAGTTCAATAAGTATTTCGGTTGCAGGAGTAATAGGGTAGGAACCACAGAAAAGGGGTAACTTAGCTTTTTCGGCAGCGGCTATTAAGCCCCATGCGGTTGCGGTATTACCATTTATATTACGGTAAGTTCCTTTGGGGATGCTTGTGGCTGCAGGAATTTTGTAGGTATTGGCAATTGCTTGTATGTTTGCTGCATAATTGAAACCATCGCGAAGCACTTTTTTATTGGCATCAATTACGCGGGGTTTTGTTTTGAATTTATCTTCGAAGAAATGCTCAGTAAAGTTAAGGGGGCGGTCGAACATGTAGTATACCATTCCCAAAGCAAACATATTCTTGCTGCGAACAATACTCTTATTGTCCAAATCGGTTTCTTTCAAACTCTCTTTGGTTAGGTTGGTAATGGGAGCAAATATTACCTTGTAGTCATCGAGTTTCAACTCAGCAATTGCATCGGTAGTTTTATAACCAGCACGTTGGTAACCCTTTTCATTAAAAGTGTCACTGTCAACTATAATAGTTCCTCCTCCTTTCACCCACATGGCATTTGCTTTAAGTGCGGCCGGATTCATGGCAACTAGTACATCGCAAAAGTCGCCTGGAGTATTTACCTTTTTATTGCCAATATGTACTTGAAATCCCGAAACGCCACCAATAGTGCCCTGGGGGGCCCTGATTTCCGATGGGTAATCGGGGAACGTACTTACGCCATTGCCAAATAAAGCCGATGCGTCGGAAAAAAGGGTTCCGGTGAGCTGCATTCCATCGCCCGAGTCGCCCGAGAACCGAATAACCACATTTTCAAGTTCGAGTACCTGTTTGTGTTTGTCCATAACTGGTTTGTAATTTGGTTGATATTCCTTTCAATTATTTAAGATGTGTTAGGCCCTAAAAGTGGCCTTTATGTCTATAATAATTTGATTGGTAGTGCTTTAGTTAGTGCTTGATAGATTTAACATGGGAACAAAATTAACCTTTTTATACAATGGTATATCGATAAATGTCATATTTTAAAACATTTTTATCGCAATGTTAGCTCGAATTAAAACGTTTTCGGAAGGAATTATTTTTTGAACTAACTTTGCCGAAAAACATATATGGCTCTCATACGAAAATTGAAAGGGGTTGCCCCAAAAATTGGAGAAAATTGTTTCTTGGCAGAAACGGCAGTGGTAATTGGCGACGTGGAAATGGGCAACGATTGCAGCATATGGTATGGTGCTGTTTTACGTGGCGATGTTAATTCTATTCGTTTGGGCAACAGGGTTAACGTTCAGGATAATGCAGTTATTCATACAACCTACCAGAAATCGGTTAGCATTATAGAAGACGACGTTACCATTGCGCATAATGCATGTATTCACGGTGCAACGCTAAAGCGTGGGTGTTTAGTTGGCATTGGCTCGGTAATTCTCGATAATGCTGTAATTGGCGAGGGAGCAATAATTGCCGCCAATTCGGTTGTTCTTAACGATACGGTTATTGAGCCCGGATGTCTTTATGCGGGAAGCCCTGCAAAGTTTGTTAAAAAAGTTGACACCGAGCAGTCGAATAATATGAACGAACGCATTGCCCGAAGTTATCTTATGTATAGCGGGTGGTACAAGGAGGAATAATATAATTGCTTCTTAAATAGTTATTGTTTCGAAGGAGATGGAGGCAGCTTCTAATCCTTTTTGCTTCAATTTCTTAATAAGTATTTCCATTTCCCTTGTGCTGCCGCTTGCATAAAACTCTAGGGTGGTGTGCCCGGCCTTGGGTTTTTCCTCGGCCTGTTCAAGTACCCTTTTGGTCTGTAACGCTACCGCAGGTGCCGGATCAATTATTGTTATATGGGATGGAAGTATTTCTTTTAGCGCAGGTATGAAAAAGGGGTAGTGTGTGCAGCCCAGCACCAAATGGTCAATGTTTTCGTTAAGCATGGGTTGAATGTAGTTCATGAGCAGGACTTTTGCTTCAGGGGTATTGGCTTTGCCCTGTTCAACCAGTTCTACTAAGCCTTCTCCAACTTGGTAGTTCACCTTAACATGGGCTGCAAATTTCTGGCTAGTTTCCCTGTATAGCTTTCCGTTAAAGGTTCCTGCCGTTGCTAATACACCTACCGAATTGGTTTTTGTACCAAGTGCCGCAGGCTTAATAGCAGGCTCCATACCCACAAATGGTAAATTATAGTTCGCTCTTAGGTAGTCGATTGCAGCAGCAGTGGCAGTGTTGCACGCTACAACAATTATGTTAGCACCCTTATTTATTAAAAATTTCGCAATTCTATCAGATAGAAAAATGATCTCATCTTGGCTTTTCGAGCCATACGGGCAATTAGCGTTGTCGGCAAAATAGATGTAGTGCTGGTGTGGTAACAAGTTTACCAGCTCTTTTAAAACTGAAAGGCCTCCAACCCCCGAATCGAAAATGCCAATCATGATTTTCCATTATGCAAACAGCTCAATTGCCACGGACAATTGAGCTGCTCTGCTAAATATTATAGTTTATTTTGTAATGTTCAGCTCTTTTTTAGCAAGAGGCATAATGTCGGTACTGGATTCGGAGAAGTAAACCACTCCACCTGTGCTAACATCGAATACATAGAGAAATCCATTGGCTTTGCCAATTTTTTTAATGGCGGCATCGGCCTTCTCAATTACTGGGCGCATAAGTTCACCCTGCATACGTTGAAACTCCTGTTGGGCAGTTTGTTGAAACTCCTGAATCCGTTGTTCGAGTTCATTAATTTCTTTTTCGCGCATTTCGCGGATGGCTTGGGTGAAAGTGTCCTTTTTTTGCAAATAATTTTGCACCTTGTTGTTGTATTCAACTTGCAATTGCTCAATTTGTTCCGATAAATCTTTGCCGTAGGCTCTTAACCTAACTTCAGCGCTGTCGCGCTCAGGCATGAGCGATATGAGTTCCTGTACATTAATATGTCCGAATTTAGGGGTTTGAGCGTAAGTGCTGCTCGCAAGCAGGATTAATCCTGTAACTAGAAAAATCTTCACAAAGGTCTTCATCGTATTGGTTGTTTTTAGTTAAGTTTTGCTATACAAAAATAAGACAATTTTAGTTGTAACCAAGTTTTTGCAGCACCTCATCGCTTTTGTCGTAGCGAGGGTTGGTATAAATCATATTGGGCGAAGAGGCTGAGTCGAAAATGATGGCAAATCCGCCCTCAGTGGCAATCTCTTTCACTGCATTGAAAACTTGATCCTGTATTGGTTTTACAAGCTCTTCTCTTTTCTTGAAAAGGAGTCCGTCGCGACCAAAATATTTCATTTGTAGGTCTTTAACGCTGCGTTCGCGTTGAATTATATCCTCTTCACGCTTATTCTTCATTTCTTCGGTAAGGAGCACCTTCTCGGCCTGAAATGTTTTGTAAAGATTATCAATTTCAGCATACTTTTCCTCAATCTCTTTTTGGTACTGGGCCGCAATTCTGTCGAGCTGTTCCTGAGCTGACCGATAAGAAGGGATTTTTTTGAGTATATAGTCTGTGTCGACAAAGGCAAACTTTTGACTGAACCCCGCCATGGCAATAAGCAACAAAAGGGTAGTGATAAGAATCCTTTTCATGGTGTTTGATTTGATTAGATTAATTTCAAATTATCTGTTTATGCCGAATCCTTATTTTCAACAACCTTGCCAAAAAAAGGGAAGGTAATTATTAAAGAGGGTTAAAATGGCATACCTATTTGGAAGTGGAACTGACCCTTGTGCGCCTTTTCGTAATTAGGTACTCTATCGATACCATAACCCCAGTCAACTCCCAGCATGCCAATCATAGGTAAGAAGAATCTTGCTCCAATACCAAAAGACCTATGAACATTAAAGGGTTTGTAGGTCTTAATGTTGTACCACGAGTTTCCAGCTTCGCCAAAAGCTAATATATATATGGCTGCTTGTGGCTGAAGGCTTAGTGGGTAACGCAACTCAATGGTATACTTGTTGTAGATGTTAGCTTGCTGAACTCCTTGAACTGTTGGTGTTAGCGAGCCATTGGTGTACCCTCTAAGCCCAATTGTTTCCCTGCCGTAAAGGTTATAGCCCGACATGCCGTCGCCACCCAAGTAGAAGCCCTCGAAAGGAGAGTACCCAATATCCTCGTTATAGTAACTAAGGATGCCAAACTGCGCGTTTGTATGAAGAACAAGTTTATCAACAATGGTTTGGTACCATTGAATACGAGCAGACCATTTATGGTATTCAATCCACTTGTATTTTTCTCCTGGAGTTGTTATTTGCGAATAATCTTTGCCATTTAAGAGGGAGTAAGGCGGTGTTAGCTGAAGCGAAAGGCTTAAGTTCGAACCGCGGCGGGGGTAAATTAGTTGGTCAACCGAATTACGCCCAAGGGTTACTTTGTAACTGAAGTTATTGGAGGTTCCCGTTTTAAATATGAAATAATCCCATTCGCGAAGTACGTAGTTTTGAAGTCCCACCTCGTGCTGGAGAGTAAAATAGTCGTCGGGCCATTTAAGGCGAGTTCCCAATCCAATAGCACCCCCAGTTACTTTCATGTATTGTTGAGTAGCCGATAAGAAGAATTTACTTCTATCCTGAATGGTATGGTAAAGTGAGAGCGAAAAATTGGTAGGTTTTTTCCCTCCAAGCCATGGCTCAACAAAGGTCATACTTAGCGCACGGTACTGCTGCCCATTGGTTTGAGCCCTAATGCTCAGGGTTTGGCTGTCGCCAGTAGGAACAGGTCGCCATGCGTTCCTTTCGAAAACCCTGCCAATTGAGAAATTGGAGAAGCGAACGCCAACGGTCCCAACAAACATATTGCCTCCCCAGCCGCCCGATACTTCCAATTGGTCGTTGGCCTTTTCTTCCAGAATAAATTTTAAGTCAACAGTGCCATCGGTTGGGTTGGGTAGGGGCTTAACATCGAGTTTTTCAGGGTCGAAATGGCCCATTGTAGCCAGTTCTCTAATGGAGCGAGTAATGTTGGTTTTGCTGAAAAGGTCGCCAGGTTTCGAGTACAATTCCCTCCGAATAACATGCTCGTGAGTTTTTGTATTTCCTGCAATAATGATTCGATTTATTGTTGCTTGCTCGCCCTCGAAAATCCGCATTTCAATATCGATTGAGTCGTTTTGCGCACGTACCTCCGTTGGTTCGAGTTGAAAAAATAGGTAGCCATCGTCCATATAAATGGTTGAGATGGAGTTTTCATCGGTAAATAGGCGCTTCTCGAGAAGCGTTTTGTCGTAAACATCGCCAGGTTTAATGCCAAGTACCTCGTTTAGGGCTTCGTCGGGCAGTTTGCTATTTCCAACCCAAGCAATGTTTCTGTAAAAGTATTGTCTGCCTTCGTCAATTACAAAGTGGATTCCAATACGTTTTTGGTTTACAACAAAAATGGAGTCGCGAATAATTCGGGCATCGCGGTAGCCATGCTCATTATAAAACTCGATAATTTTCAACTTATCGTCATCAAAGTCACTTTCAATAAGTTTTGAGGCTTTAAAAATATTCCAATCCCTACGTTTGGTTTTTTTCATTGCTCTACGAAGTCTGGCATCGGAATAGGCATTATTTCCTTCGAATGTAATGCTCTTGATTTTCACTTTGTTTTTCCTGTCAATATTGAAAGTGATTCTTACGCCGTTTGAAATCATGGTGTCGTTAACCTGTTCAATTTCAACGCTTGCATTTAGGTAGCCCTTGCTTCTGTAATGTTTTTTAATATGCCGTACGGCATTGTCGAGGACATTGTCGGTGGCTTGACTGCCTATTCTGAGGCTAATAAGTTCTTTAATGTCTTTAACATCGCTTTTCTTAACCCCTATTATGTCAAGAGCGCTAATACGAGGGAGTTCCTGCAGGTAAATGTCGAGGTAAATGTCATTCCCCTCAATTCGTGTGGCAGAAATATTTACATCGGAGAAAAGGCCTTGGTCCCAAAGTTTCTTAATCGCCTTTGTTATATCCTCGCCCGGAATGCTTATGGTGTCGCCAAGAGATAGGTTGGAAAGCGAAATTATTACGTTGGGGTCGAGGAACTTAATTCCGGAGACTGTAATGCCTTTAATGCTGAAGCCCTCGGGATTGCTGTATGAAAAGGTTGGTTGTTGCGAATACGAGAAGGAGGCTGCTAAAAACAGTTGAAGTGCAATTACGAATATCGTTTTATTCATCGTTTTATTTTTCATAAATAATTTTGTACAGCAATAACGGACATTATTAGAGCGTATTGTTGTGTTTAACATGGTTCTTCCAAAGAGCGACAAATTTAGTAAAGGGGTTTGGGTGTGGCAAGTTAAAATGTATAAAAATTAAAGTTGCTCACTTGTTTTTCCAAATCTACGTTCTCTCTGCTGGAAATCGACGATAGCTTCCATAAAACTTGCTTTATTAAAATCGGGCCAAAGTGTTTTAGTGAAATAGAGTTCGGAATAGGCAATTTGCCAAAGTAAAAAGTTGCTTATCCTGAATTCGCCGCTGGTACGAATAAGCAATTCTGGGTCGGGAATTCCAGCAGTGGTGAGGTGTTGGGTAAAAAGTTCCTGATTAATTTCGGGCACACTAATTTTCTCTTCTAAGCATTTCTGTACTATTAACTTGGTGGCTTCTGTAATTTCCCATTTGGAACTGTAACTCAAGGCAACAATAAGAGTCAGTCCTGTTAAGTGCTGCGTTTGCTCAAGCACTCTTTTGAGTTTTTTCTGAACCGATTGGGGTAGAGAACTCGTGTCGCCAATTATTTTTAACCTAATATTGTTTTCAATCAGCGACTTGGACTCAGAATCGATTGTTGAGGCCAACAACGACATGAGCGATTCAATTTCAAACTTTGGTCGATTCCAATTTTCGGTACTGAATGCGTAAAGAGTAAGGTACTGTATGCCCAACTCTACAGCAATTTCAATGGTAGCTCTTACTGCTTTGGCTCCATTCTGGTGGCCGTATGCTCTGGGCATTCCTCTTTCTCGAGCCCAACGGCCATTGCCATCCATAATGATGGCAACATGTTTAGGCAACCTACTTTTATCAATATCTTTTACGGATACCATAGAAATTCTTTTGTGCTTATTGGTATACAGGACATAGAGCCTTTTTACTGTAAAGCCTGTACATTAAGTTTATTCCTGTAACCGAAATCCAATCGTTATTGTGAACTAATGAGGTGTTGCCATTGCTTGGGTTTATGTATCCATCCATACTATCGCTAAATGTTTTTTTAAGTGTCCATTCAGCGGAAATAGAAATTCGATTGCCAAATGCGTATTTGTAACCAATGCCAAAGGGAATATGGAAAAGGGGGGGGCCATTTGCAATTGTAAGTCCAACCCCAAGAACCACATACGGACTATGATTCTTTTTATTGCCTTCCCTTGAGTCAAATGGTAAAAAGTTTATTTCAGAAACCCCATCGAAGACAAATATTTGTGAGCCAAAGGAGGGAGTTGTTCCGGGGAGGTAAAACGAAGTTGGATTATGCGATCCGGCAATGGCAGCTAAACCCGCCGAACCCCTTAACGAGTAATACGATGAGGTATTGTATCTGAAAACTACGCCAAGTAAAGGGCGTGCCTGCTTAAAATGGAACGTAGAATTGTAATCGCCCAAGTAGTATGAGGTACCAACTGTTATTCCAATATCCCTTTTTTCTTGGGCAAAAGTTGCCAAGGCAAAAAAACTTGCAAAAAAAACAAAAGTATATCTCATGGGAGTTTAGAAGAAAAATCTCCTACGCTTAGGAACGCCAATGTTGCGTTTCATTTCGTAGTTAAGCTTGTAGTTTAAGGTGATACCAAAATTGTAGTAAATATCGTTGTGCTTTGAGTACTGAGTAGTTAGCCCGTCAATTAGGTCGCTGAAAACATAACTCAATCCGAGTTCTGCTCCCGCAGATATTCTTGGAAATATTGCGTATTTAGCACCAATTCCAAATGGAACAATGGCAGCAAATGTACTTCCACCATTGAATCGAGGCGAGTTGATAAGCCTATCTCTTGCCCAAACCATATTGTATGCAGCTCCTCCGCCAGCAAATACATAAAGAGAGAAAGGTTTGCGGTAATGCCTAATTCTACCTCTAACTTGCATTATCGAGTAAAAGTAGTTTTCGTCGCTATCGGGTATTATATAGAATTCCGCAACAGCTGTCAATTCATTAAGATAAGCGAAAAAGCCGTATTGCCTGCTATCGTTTCGAGAGCCCTCGTCGTGCTGCGAAAGAAAACCGGAGCTGAATTTGGCTTTTGCTTGAAAAAGTTTTGCAAAACGGTACCTAATGCCCACATTTACACCAGGGCGAATTTTTAAGAAATTAATATCTTTAAGCCCATACCAGGTTGAAGCGGTTGATGCACCTCCTATGTCGCCAAAGTAATGCAACCCCGAAACACTCCCGAACACTTCATATGGAGTTCTCTTCCAGGGTTGTGAGGTTACAGTTGAAACGAGTAAAAATAAAGACGTTATAATTAAAAGCCTTTTCAGCATTTTTTAAAACTTAATTTACAAATGTAAAAAAATCTATTCGAATGGTTTTGTATTTATTTAAAAAAAAGAAACTACTTGCCTAATTGCTTTGCCCATTTCGGCTATCAATGCCCCACATTAGTTTGTTTCGAAGCGTACTGTAGTAGGTTTCGCCGTGCAGGCATACAAGCGCCACATGGAAAGGCGCTTTTTCAACCTGAATGCTTATGGGCGAAGTAACAACAACAGAACGTGAGTCGAGTGAGAAAAGTATTTGATTGCCTCGGGTATTCACTTCCAGTTTCAGTTTGTTTGTGTCGGGTATTATTAACGGTCGAATGGTTAGGTTGTGTGGTGCTATAGGCGATATGGCCAATGCATTGGATGTTGGGCTGATAATGGGTCCTCCCACGCTGAGGGAATACGCAGTTGAACCTGTTGGAGTGGCAACAATTATTCCATCGGCCCAATAGTTACAAACCTGCTCATCATCTACATATGCATTAATACTCACCATTGACGACCCCCTTTTCTGAATGGTTAAATCGTTTAGAGCATATGGGAAATCGCTTAATGGATTCCCATTGAAACTGACTTTTAGCGCGGTTCTGCTCTCAATAGTGAACTGCTTCGAAACAATTTGAGCAATGGCTGTTTCAATTCTCTCAATAGGTATTTTGGCTAGAAACCCAAGTCGGCCAAAATTTATTCCTGCAATGGGAATTCCCGAGTCTTGAACGAAAGTAACCGAGTCGAGAAACGTGCCATCGCCACCTATGCTCAGCATTATGTTAGCATGGTTTTTTACATCTTTTGAGTATTGAAAAACACCCTGAACGTTGAGTTTGTGCCCTAAAAAGTTACTTAGAAATTCGTAAAAAGGTTTGTATACTGTAACTTCTACTTTATTCTTATTGAGAGTATCAAGTAGCAGGAGCATGCTATTAATATTCTCTTTGCCAATATTATTACCGTAGAGTGCTACTTCCATATTTGTGTTAAGTTAATCGTTAAGAAAGGGTGTGCCAAAATGAAGGAAAAAACCACTTTCGCCCAGCCGGTTGATAGAATACTCAACACGAAATACAATATCGTAGTACGCTACCAAATAAAGACCAGTACCCAAACTGTATAAAAATTTACCTTCCAATAAATTTGGTTCGCTTCTAGTTAAATCATTGGAAGTATATCCCGTGTCGGAAAAAAAAGACCAGAAAGCAGTGAAATGGGCCTTCTTAAACTTTCCATCGGGCACAATGGGCAAATTAACAATTTTTGGAGCCACTATCCTAGTATTCAGCGTGTTTTTATTGAGAACATATCCCGAACCATTAGTTATATAGTACTCGTAGCCCCTTATGTAGTTTTTAAAACCCGATGCATCGCTTTGAAAAAATGGGAAATTACTTGTAAAACTTTTTTTACCCATAGCATCGAATGCCCAGTAAAGCCAACTGCTAATGGGCTTGTAATAGCGAAATGACCCCGATACGAACCATTGCTTCAGGTCGTCCGGATTAAAAAGGCCCATACGGGCAAATTCCAGGTTGAAATAGTGGCCCTTCAGCGGAAAAATTTTAAAATCTCGGTTGTCGTTTATCAGTTTGTATTTTATTTGGTTGAATTGTAAATTGGTTTTACCGTTTCCAAAATATAAGGGGTTCATCGAGGCAATGGTGTCCGAAATAAAAGATTGCAAATGTGTGAACGAGAACTTATGGTACCATCTATGAGCCGGACGATATAGGTATGCAACTTCAGAGATAAATGTGGAGCGAACGGTTCCATCGTATGCTCTGTGAATAATTGGGGTATTATTAAAGGATGTGTAGGTAATTTCATTGTTGGCTGTGTAAGAAATCCACGACTCAATGCCATGTTTTTTATTACGATTAAGATTATATGTAGTGTACTGCAGGGCAACTTGCTTTCTATGACCAGCAACAAGCCTGATTCGTAAATTTTCGCGAAGACCTCTAAAATTGTTTACATTAATAAATGCACCAAAGTTAACACGCGTGTAATCCCCATTTTTTAAAAATGCACTCAGGTTCCTATCGGCATACTCAATAATAGGTATGGGCCATACATACCAGCGTTCTTCAACAAAAATATTCCAATTTACTTGGTTGCGAGTAGTGTCGAAACTTACTGTAACAAAGTTGAAAAGCAATGTATTATCGAGGTTTTCTTTGCTTTTGGTGGCTATGGCACATAAATTTGCTATTTCAATAGAGTCGCCTTGTGAAAAGGTAAGTTCACGCAGAATAACCCTTCTATTGGTTATTTTATTTCCCGAAATGTTTATGTTGTTTACGAAAAACAGTTGCGAATAGGCAGTTTGTACCAACAATAAAAATGTAGTGCATGCAATACATTTAATCGGGTTTTTAAGGATTTTTGGGAACAAAACTCTAAATGCTTAGGTATTTGAAAAGGTTATCGAGGCGTTCTTCGAGCAAATCTTCTTCTTCGTCGTGCTTCATATGCGAACTTACAATATTGTAGCCGTAACGTGTAAAGGTTTGTTTTATCGAGGTGAGGTCAGTTACGTTTAGTTTTAGGGTGAGTTCCAATTTTACCGAGTTGGAATGCGAAGTAATGAAACAACCTATGATTTTAGCATCGTTGCCCTCAACAATCTGAGAAATTTGCCCTAGTGAGTAGTCGTTGCTATTCAGTTCCATTACAATTACCCCTCCAGGATGGCTTAGAGCCGAAGTATCGGCAAAATAATGCATCAGATCGGTTATGGTTATTACTCCAAGGTAGTTTTTTTTGTGGTCGAGTATTGGAACAAGCGATAGTTTAAGCCTCGAAGCCAACTCGAGTACTTCAAATATGTGTTGGTTTTCCATGGCATAGGGCCTAAGCAACGAAAGTTGATGGTTTCCTAAAGGCTCCTCTGGCATGTTCAGATCGTAAATATCGGTTTCCGACACCAAGCCTAAAAACTCCTTATCGTTAACAATAGGAAGGTGCGATACCTTGAAAATATCCATCCAATTGAGAGCAGTTAAACCTGTGTCCGAAGTTTTTAGAGCGGGAATTACCTCCGAAATCATTTCATGAGCTATCATGGTGTCTGTTCGGTTTTATTTTTGGTAACTTTGCACAAAAATAGCACAATGTTATGACACGTTTGAGCGTAAATATAAATAAAATAGCAACCCTTCGCAATGCAAGGGGGGGAAATGTTCCGGATGTTTTCAAAGCGGCTATCGATTGTGAGAGTTTTGGAGCCGAAGGAATTACTGTTCACCCCCGCCCCGATGAGCGACACATCAGGTATTCCGATGTTCGCCAGATACGCCCCATTATTAAAACCGAATTCAACATTGAAGGGAATCCTACCGATTCTTTCATTAGTTTGGTTTTAGAGGTTGTTCCCCATCAGGTTACTCTCGTGCCCGATGCTCACGATGCTATAACCTCAAACGCAGGTTGGAACACGAAAAATAATTTGGGTTTTTTAAAAAACATAGTGGCCATTTTTAAGCAGAGTGGTATTCGAACTTCCATTTTCGTCGATCCCAATACAGAGATGGTTAAGTATGCTGCCGAAACAGGCGCTCAAAGGGTTGAACTGTATACTGAGCCATATGCAAACCATTTCCCTTCCAATCCCGAAAAGGCCATTGAAAATTATGTAGAAGCCGCCAATATGGCTAAATTATTAGGTTTACAGGTAAATGCTGGCCACGATCTCGACTTGAAAAATCTGAATTATTTAATAAGAAACATTCCTTTCATTGCTGAGGTCTCCATTGGTCACGCACTTGTAGCCGATGCACTTTACGTTGGACTCGAAAATGCCATTCAGCTCTATAAGAAACAACTAATCATTCTATAGTATGCTGCTCCATTGCTCCGAAATGGGTTCGGGTAGCCCCCTGGTGGTACTTCATGGACTATATGGGTCGGGCGACAATTGGTTGTCGGTTGCAAAGGATCTTTCGCCCTGGCATAAAATATACTTGGTCGATTTAAGAAATCATGGGCGGAGTTTTCATGACCCAACTATGTCGTACACCGAAATGGCTAATGATTTATACAATCTTGTTTCATCACTAAACCTAGCTAGTTTTTGTGTGTTGGGTCATTCCATGGGAGGTAAAGTAGCAATGCAATTTGCAAGGCTTTGGCCTAGTATGGTTAAACTATTGATTGTGGTTGATATAAGTCCCTTCGAAGAATGCTCTAGCAGTTCAACCTATAAAGCGCACGAGCAAATTGTAACAGGTTTAATGTCAATGCCAATCGATGAAATTGTTAGCCGAGAACAAGCTGATGCTTTGCTTTCAAAATTTGTTACGGAAGAGAGGGTAAGACAGTTTCTTCTCAAAAATTTGAAGCGTGAAGGGAGTTCGTTCAAATGGGCCTTAAACATAGGAGCAATAAAGCAGAATATGGAGCATATTATGCAGGGAATTATTGAAAGCTCAGGCACCGATAGGTTTCATACAAAAACTCTCTTTGTGAGGGGTGAATTTTCAAACTACATAACCGATAATTGCGTTGGGTTAATTGAAAAGCAATTTACAAATTGCGAAGTTGTAACTATCTCCAATTCGGGCCATTGGGTTCATGCCGAACAGCAGCAAGAGTTTGTAAAAGTAATCGCAGAATTTCTTAAAGAATAGATTTAATCGGCTACTCGTTCAATATTTTCGGGGTTAATAAGAGGCTCGTTGCGGTATCTAAGAAGTACTTGAGCAACAGCCAAAACATCCTTTTCGCAGTAAGTTACAATTCTTTCTAGGTTCTGCTCATGGTAGTATACTGTTGCCACTTGGCTGCCGTCAATATCGTCTTTTGGTGTAGGAATATTAAAAATGTATGCTAGTAAACTTAACGAAGTGTAATGCTTGTAGTCTCCGAATTTCCACATCTCAAGGGTGTCTAAAAATGTAATTTCCCAGGGTTTTTTACCTGCCACCTGTAGGATTTTGGGAAGCTGTATGCCGTTTATTAGCATTCGCCTCGAGATGTAAGGAAAATCGAATTCTCGCCCGTTGTGAGCGCAAAGGTATACCGTTTTTTTATCTTCAATTCGTTTAACCATTTGGCCAAAGCCTTCAAGTATTTCCTTTTCATTATGCCCCCAAAACGATTTAATGCGAAAGGTTCGGGTGTTGTTTCTATTAACAATTACACCTACTGAAATGCAAATAATTCGGCCAAATTCAGAGTATATACCGGCACGTTCGTAAAGTTGCTCGGGTGTCAGTTCCTTTGATAGCGATAAAGCCTTCTTGTTCCAAAATGCTTGTGCTTCGCTTGGGAGTTCTTCATAAGTGGCTGTTTGTGGAACAGTTTCAATATCGATGAACAGGATGTCTTCGAGTTTTATTTCAAAATTCATTAATCCTATTTATTATGTGTAAAACCGTGGCGTTGCAGGTTCTTCTCAACAATTGAAGTGAGAATGTTTATGGCTACTGAATTGTTGCCGCCTTGGGGGACAATTATGTCGGCATAGCGTTTAGTTGGTTCTATAAACTGGAGGTGCATGGGTTTTACAGTTTTTTCGTACCGGTCGAGCACTTTTGCTACAGAACGACCCCGCTCAATAATGTCGCGTGTTATAACCCTGCTAAGCCTGTCGTCGGCATCGGCATCTACAAAAACCTTAATATCCATAAGGTCTCTAAGTTCGGGGTTTGTAAAAATAAGAATACCCTCAATGATAACTACATGGCGAGGGATGATCGAAATGGTTTCCTTTGCTCGGGTACAGGTAAGGTACGAATATATAGGTTGTTCAACCTGCTGGCCATGTTTGAGTTTAGCAACATGGTCGACTAGCAATTCGAATTCAATAGACGAGGGATGGTCGAAATTCATATCCAGTCTTTCTTCAAGTGGGAGGTGAGAGTTGTCACGATAATACGAGTCTTGAGGGATTACAACCACTTCACCTGCTGGTAAACTTTCAAGAATTCGCTTAACAACTGTTGTTTTTCCTGAACCCGTACCTCCGGCAATACCAACTACAAGCATTACAGTAATTGTTTTAAATAGTTTAAATTTGCAATTTTATTGGCAGGTGCTAATGTACAAACCTTTTTTTATTTATACCACAATAGGGTATAAGGTTACTTTAAAATTGCTAATTCAATAATATAATGTTGTATCCATTAAAGTTTCGACCGATACTTAAAGATAGAATTTGGGGAGGGCAGCGTCTCAAAACACTTTACAATAAAGAATATCCCGACCTAAAATTGAATTATGGCGAAAGTTGGGAACTTTCACCAGTTCATGGAAGCATGTCGTTAGTTACCAACGGAATGCTAAAGGGGAATACCATTGGCGAGCTGGTTGAAATATACATGGGCGATCTGTTGGGCGAGCAGGTATTTAATGAGTATGGGGCCAATTTCCCGTTACTAATTAAACTTATCGATGCTGCCGATTCGCTCTCAGTTCAGGTTCACCCCGACGATAATATGGCCAATGAGCTACATGGTGCCAATGGTAAAAGTGAAATGTGGTACGTACTTCATGCCGAAGAGGGCGCTGAAATAGTTTCGGGCTTAAAGCCTAACGTTACAAAATTGCATTTTGCAAGCGCAATGGATAGTGGAGAGGTAGTTGGGTTGCTAAATTCATATTCCGTTTTGCCCGACGATTTTTTCTATATCCCTGCTGGAACGGTTCATGCTATTGGTAAAAACATTGTACTACTCGAGGTTCAGCAAGCATCTGATATAACCTATCGAATTTACGATTGGGACCGCATTGATAGCAACGGACAACCGCGGGAACTTCATAAGCAGCAAGCACTCGAAGCAATCGATTTTAATAGCAAAGGGAACGGAAAGTTAAGAATTACGCCCATTTCAAATCAAAGTCAAAACCTGTTAAAATGTAAATACTTTAATATTAATAGGCTAAACCTTACTGTTCCATTTGAAATTGACAGGTATACTTTCGATTCATTCGCTTTGTACTTTTGTGTCGATGGTTCCTTCAAATTAATTTATCAAGAAGGGGAAGTGAATGTTGGGACAGGGGAATTAGTTCTTGTTCCGGCTGAAATAAAAGCGTTCAGTATTTCACCAAAAAACACTGCAAAAGTCATTGAGGTAACTATGGAATAAAAAACAGAATATAAATCCAATAGAATTTATGCAGAGCATGTAATTGGTAAATAGGCACTAGCGATTTATTGGGTTTGATTTAATGAATTTATGGTATGCTCTTTGATTGATAGGCCACTCGTGCAGTATTAAGTGCCAAACAATATATTTTCGAAGGAAGTTGTTTTGTTTAAGATTTTTTCTATAATTTTATGTTCAAATTAACCAATAAACAGTTTGCTTTCAGGCATCTTTTCAATGGAGCGCGCCAATGAAGTAAAAGATTAATTGGTGAGTTTCAACGAAAAGAGCATTTTTTAAAATGGACAATATCATATATTTCATAAAGTCCACCCTTTCTAGCGACATGGCTACAAGCGGTTTTCCCCTAATTTACAAGGGTGAAATGAACCATCATATCATGCGCGCATTTGCCTTTATGGCAAACCGAAAAATTGCTGAGAATAACATTCCAACTCCAATCCGTAAAAGGGTCTTTCATATAATGATTGAGTGCTTACAGAATATTACTAAGCATTCCGACGATTTTGACAAGAACGACAAGCAAATTGGTAATGGCCTTTTCATTGTTGGTTACAACAAAGACTCTTTCTATGTTATGACCGGGAATTTGGTTAGAAACGAGAAAATGAAATCATTGGAAGACCGAATTATTTCCCTTAATACCGCCACAAAGGAAGAGTTGAAAGAAATGTTTTTAAAACAAATGACGCGGGGCTCTCTTAACGAAAAGGGTGGTGCAGGGCTTGGTTTAATAGATATTGCCCGAAAGTCGGGGCGCAAATTATTTTACCATTTTGCCCCTTACGACCACCATCGGCATTTTTTCCTCCTAGTGGTTACAATATCCCTTAAACTTCCACTACATAACGAAGAGGAATAGATTTATAAGAAAAAATGATCTCGGCATTCAATTTTTGGGAACTATTTTTGTGGTTGCTGTGTTTATGAATGATATTAATGTAGATAATGCAATATGAAAACTTCACTTCTAACAATATTACTGCTTCATCTTATTGTTACTTTCTCGTTTTCTCAAACTAAGGATGAGGAGCGCGAACGACTGAAAATAGCAAATAATAAGGTTAAGCAAATTACCCAATGGTCGCACCGGTACAAACAAGGAAAACCCGAACAAGCAGGGTATAAAACATCTGAAACCAAGTACGACAGAAATGGAAACCCCATTGAAATTACAAACTACAGGGCAAATGGTGATGTTTCGTCGCGTGCACTTTATAAGTACAACGATAAGAACCAACGTGTTGAGTACATATTTTACCAAAAGGACAAAAAACCTCAACTTGAAATAACCAATAAGCAAAACTATCAGTACGATAGCAAAGGCAATAAAATTCTCGAAGTACGTTTCGATGGTGCTACACAGAGTCGAATAGTGTACGAATATCATCCCGATAGCCGCCCCAAAAGCATTGTTTCGACCTCAGCGGGGAATAAGATTAATGAGAAATGGGAGTACTTTTACGAAGGGAACAATCAAGAAATAAAAGTTTTCGATGGAAGCCAGAATTTGGTTTCATCAACCAAAAGGAAATTCAACTCAAAAGGGAATGTAACGGAGGAGGTGCGCTTCGATGGTAAGGGTAAGGAGCTTAAAAGGCAAAACTTTACCTTCAATAGCAATGATCAAATGATTGAGTTGGTTGAGCATTATGCAGGAGCCTTCATAAAAAAATTAACCTACAAACTAGATGCTCAAGGTCAAGTTATTGAGGTAATCCAAGAGAACCCCGATGGAACTCGCTTTACTCAATCATCGTTTAAGTTCGACCCCAAGGGCAACCTACTGGAAGAGCGCTGGAGCGAGGGAGACCCCAATGAATTCTCGCACAAACAATCGAGCTACGATGGTAAGGGAAACCCTCTTGAGGTCGATTCGTACTATGCACCATATAAATTTAGAGTGCTTTACAAATACACTTACGATTACTACTAAAAAAAATGTTTTTTACTTTTAAACCCATTCATTATTCCGAATGGGTTTTTTCACATAAATTTTATTGGTTCTTTAAACAATTCAAGTAATTAGAAGGTTTTAATACGAATAATGAACTATGAACGGATTTAGAAAAATTGACCCAATGGCTCTTACTGGTAACGTATTCGAAATGCTCGATAGGGACTGGATGCTTATTACCGCTGGAGATATGTTGAAGCATAATACTATGACTGCTTCATGGGGTATGTTCGGTTTTTTGTGGAGGAAGCCGGTAGTCAATATTTTTATACGTCCTCAGAGGTATACATATAACTTTGTAGATGGGAGTAACCACTTTAGCTTATCTTTTTTTGGTTCCAAATATCGTGAGGCACTTAATATTTGTGGAGCTAAATCGGGAAGAGATATCGATAAAATAAAAGAGGCTAATTTAACCCCAATTCAAACCCCAAACGGTACGGTTAGTTTTCTGGAGGCTCGTTTAATATTCGATTGTGTGAAACTATACTCAGACGATATTGTCCCCAATTGCTTTAATGACAATCAGATTCCTTTGAGCATATACCCTCAGAACGATTTTCATCGGTATTTTATAGGAGAAATTGTTGGTTGCTATGAACGAGTTGCCAAATGATGAAGTAAGGAAATGTGAGGTGTATTACGATTCGATTTGCAAACTATGCAATTCTATTGTTACCCATTTTTCGACAAAAAATACTGCTGGAAAATTTGCTTTTATTGCAAACAATACCTTGAAAGAGCGTGCTGTTGAAGGTTACAATACTCAAAACGCACTTGTTGTAATTAATGATAAGGGACAAGCATACGCATATTCCGATGCGGTACTGACTATTCTAAAAGAACAAGGTGGGGGCTATTTGCTGATATACTATATTGCTAGGGTAATGCCACGGAGGTTGAGAGACTATTTGTATAAAATTGTAGCTCGAAATCGACACAAATTATTTTGAATTACCTGAGTAGAGCCTATTGAGCTAAATTTCCTCGTCCCATGAATTATCCCAATCTTCGAAGCCAAGGTCTCTTATTTCATCGAGGCTGCGGCGCTCCTTTTTGGTCGGACGGCCAGTGCCAGGGTTGCGGTAACTTTGGAAGACAAATAGTTTGGCATTGAGTTTTTCAAGCTCACTTTCGGGTGTAATATTTTCGAGGAACTCATTTACTAGTTTTGCCCCAATCCTGTTTTTGGGAAAACCTTTAACAATAAATGTGAAGTTAACAGGGGGTTTACGTACCTCTACTCTATCGTTCACTTTGGCTTCTTTCGAGGGCTTTGTTTCAACTCCATTAATTTTGATGCGACCCTTTTTGCATGCCTCAGTGGCCATGCTTCTTGTTTTGAATATTCGAACGCTCCAAAGCCATTTGTCGATACGTTCC
Organism: uncultured Rikenellaceae bacterium; assembly: GCA_964479665.1. Lineage (GTDB taxonomy): Bacteria > Bacteroidota > Bacteroidia > Bacteroidales > Tenuifilaceae > UBA2287. The sequence goes on from CAYZNN010000001.1 coordinate 63,990, forward strand.
GATATCATATAATGGAATGAGTTTAATACCGCTACTTTTTATTGTACAGGCTCATAGTGCGTTCAACCCCAATAGAACCAATGCTCAGTATTATGTCCGAGGCAATCTTTAATCGCTCGGGAAGTGCATCTTTTTCACTTTGCGACCATTCGCCCAGAACATAATCGACCTGGCGCCCTTTCGGAAAATCACCCCCAATACCAATGCGCAATCGTGCAAACTCAGTTGTGCCAAGTGTTTCGATAATACTGCTGAGGCCGTTATGGCCCCCATCGCTACCCTTCAGCCTTAGTCGAAGTGTTCCGAAAGGAATTGCAATATCGTCAACTACTACCAGAAGATTTTCGATTGGGATTGATTCTTTATTTAGCCAATAGTGAACTGCCTTGCCGCTTAGGTTCATGAATGTTGATGGCTTCAGCAAAATGTATGTTCGCCCCTTGTGCTTAAGCTCAGAAATAAAGCCATACCGCATACTTGTATAAACAACATTGGACGCCCCTACAAGAGCGTCCAATGCTAAGAATCCTACGTTGTGACGAGTGTTGGCGTATTCAGCACCAATGTTCCCAAGTCCTGCAATCAAGTATTTCACGATTGCTTAATGCTAGTGATTAACTATTTTGCAGCCTCTTCAGTTGCTTGAGCACCACGAGCAGCCCTAGTCATTTTCACAGAAGCAATAACTGTGCTCTTGGGATCGAGAATAGTGATGTTGGGAAAGTCAATATCGGCTACCAAACGGCTTTTGCCGAGTCCCAAGTCGGATATGTCAACGTTGAGAGTATCGGGCAGGTGCTTTGGTAGTGCAGAAACGTGAAGTTTACGAGTAATTTGACTTAGTTTTCCACCCACTTTCGCCCCTTCGGCTGAGCCGGTTAATTCAACAGGAATTTGAATGGATACTTTTTTCTTGTCGGAAACTTCGATGAAGTCGATGTGCAAAACCCTGTCAGATACTGGGTGGTACTGAATCTCCTTCAGGATGGTATGGTGAACTTTGCCATCGATATTGATGTTTACAATGTAAACATGGGGGGTGTAAATCAGGTCGCGAAGGTCGCGCTCATTTAGAGAAATCATAGTGTTTTTTTCACCCCCATAAATAACTGCGGGGATAACTTGTTGCCTTCTGCTTTTTTTGGCAAACTTTTTTCCGGTTTCGGTCCTCAGCGAACCGTTTAGTTCAAAACTTTTCATTTTTTTGTTGTGTTGTTAATAATTAACGCTACTCAGGGCTGCCCCTCGGTTTACTGCCAGCCCCCCATCGCGTTATTACTTCTATTGGCTGAGGGGAAATTTATAGGGGTGCAAATATAGTTATTGTTTCTTAGAACCAAAAGCCAATTATATAATAAACTTTTGACTAATAGATTCGAAGTTGTATACTTTGTTAATTACATCGGCAAACAGATCGGCAACCGAGAGAACTTTAATTTTACTTGTATCCACATCCTTTTTAAGAGGAATAGTGTCTGTTACTACAACTTCGGTAACCAACGATTTGGCAATTCTTTCGTACGATGGCTCTGAAAGCACAGGGTGGGTGGCAAACGCCCTAACGCTGAGGGCCCCTTCATTCATCATCATGTCGGCTGCAGCAGTTAAAGTACCTGCTGTGTCAATCATGTCATCTAGAATTAAAATATTCTTTCCTTTTACATCGCCAATGGCTTTTATGAATCCAATTTCATTGGCTTTCTCACGGTTTTTGTAACAAATAATCAGTGAAGCATCGAGAAAACGTGCATAAGCGTTGGCTCTTTTAGCACCGCCCATGTCAGGGGCTGCAATTGCAATATTATTTAAGTTTAAACTTTTAATGTAGGGTACAAAAATGCTTGATGCGTATATATGATCGACTGGAACATCGAAAAAACCTTGTATCTGATCGGCATGCAGATCCATTGTCATTACTCTATCCACGCCTGCAGCGCTTAGGAGGTTGGCAACCAATTTTGCACCAATTGAAACCCTTGGTTTATCCTTTCGATCCTGCCGAGCCCAACCAAAATAGGGAATAACAGCAACCACCTTGTAGGCTGATGCTCTGTGAGCGGCATCAACCATTAAGAGCAGCTCAAATAAGTTTTCGGTGGGTGGAAAGGTCGATTGAATAATAAAAACCGTTGAGCCTCGCACTGATTCGTCGAAAGAGGGTTGGAATTCACCATCGCTAAAGTCAGTTATTGTTGTTTTTCCCAGGGTTGTGCCGAAACTGGTTGCTATTTTCTCGGCGAGGTAGCGAGAGTTTCTACCCGAAAAGAATTTGATGCAGTGCTTGTTGTTCATGAACATGAAATTTGCCGACAAATTTAAGCAAAAAAACAAGGAGGCTTAGTATAGTTAGATGTATAATTATTTAGAAATATTTTGTTCTGATTTTACTTAGAATAAAGGTCTGATTTTACATTGATTTGATCAATATATGATAGTATTTCCGTTCTACCCGTTCGGGTTACCGCTGAGCAAGTGAAATGCTGTGGTAATTCTTCCCATTGGGTTAAGAGTTCTTTGTTGAATTTGGCTATGGTAGAACCAAGTGCCGCAGAACTTATTTTATCGGTTTTAGTGAAAACTAGCGAAAATGGTATTCCGTTAATTCCTAGCCAATTAATGAATGTGAGGTCGATGGCTTGGGGCTCGAGGCGCGAATCGATTAGCACAAAAAGGTTGTAAAGATTATCTCTTCCTAAAATATACTTGGTTATAGTATCTGAAAACACCTCCCGTTTGCTTCTCGAAACCTTAGCATAACCATAGCCTGGCAAATCGACCAAATACCAATTATCGTTAATGTTGTAGTGGTTTATGAGCTGGGTTTTGCCGGGAGTCCCCGAAACCTTTGCAAGCGCTTTAATGCCCGTTAGCATATTGATGAGCGACGATTTGCCAACATTGGAACGGCCAATGAATGCGTACTCTGGGAGATTTGGAGCAGGGCATTGCTCCAGCTTTGCACTGCTTTTTGCAAAGGTTGCTGAACGAATTACCATAGCCTTTCAATTTTTATACATAGCAAATGTACAATAATTCGTTGGCCTGTTTGTATCGAGCCTCGCAATTAATAAGAAGAACCCTAGGAGTAAACTTCCTTTTGGTGTTTTATTTATTTTTGAATGTAAGAGCGTACCTCTCGGCTTCCTTCATGACGCGTAGGAAATTTAATCCCCATATTTTTTTGATGTCTTTTGATTTGTAGCCTCTCCGGATTAGTTCCGCAGTAATGTTGATCATTTCGCTAGCATCGGAACATCCTGAGATACCGCCCCCGCCATCGAAATCGCTACCAATACCAACGTGGTCAATACCAGCAATCTTAACTATGTGGTCAATATGGTCAACTGCATCGGAAACTGAAGCGAGGTCGCGAGGGGAAATGTCATCAAGTGCGTACCACTCTTCAATTGCTTTTTTCCGGGTTTCGGGGTCAAGGTTTTTGTAGTTATTGTATTTTACCCTGAGTGCAAGTTGTGCGCTATCGCGCATTGGATTTGGATTAGGAGTTTTAATATAGTCGCTTAGCAAGCAAAGTTGAATTACACCACCCGAACGGGCAATGGCTTTAATGAGTGTGTCGCTCAAGTTGCGTGGAGTTTCACAAAGGGCGCGTGCGCAACTGTGCGAAGCAAAAACTGGTACAGCAGAAGTAGCTATGCAATCCATAACGGTTTTGTCTGATACATGGCTTATATCGATAAGCATTCCGAGTCGATTGAGTTCCTTAATAACGTCAATACCAAATGTACTTAAACCGTTATGAGCTTCACCTTCAGGGTCGGTAGATGAGTCGCATATTTGGTTGTTGCGGGTATGGCAAAGCGTTAAGTATCTTGCTCCCAGTTGATAATATTTGGTTAGAATCGACATGTCTGTACCAATTGGGTAGCCATTCTCAACGCCAATGTATATGGCTTTTTTCCCTTGCTTTTTCAATTTAAGGGCATCATCGGAAGTTAAAGCAATTTGAACACGCTCTGGGAAACGAGCAACCACATTGTGAACAGCTTCAAAAATTTGGAGGGCTCTTTCGTTTGCTTCTTGGTATTTTTGAAGTGTTAAAGCATCCTGTCCAATAAACACAGCAAAAAATGCAGCATCGAGTTTGCCTTGTTCCATTTTTAAGAGGTTAACCTTGCTGCTTTTTGCATTACTACTGCCCTCAAAGTCGAACCCGGGCCTGAGGAAGGCCAGTGGTGTGTCGGTATGAGTGTCAATGGTCACCATTTCTTTATGAAGAGCATGGGCTCTGTTTTGAAGCTGCTTTTGAGAAATATTACTGTTGTTACAACTCAAGAAAAGGAAGGGGAGTGCTATTGCAATAATTTTCGAAAATAACATAAGCAAATTTTTGCCTTTTTTGATACTGATTCGAAACAAAGGATTAATGGTTAGAATAAAAAAGGCCCGACAAAAAGTTGCCGAGCCTTTTCGATTGTACTGCTTAAAACTATTTTGTAGCTTCAATATTAATTTTAAGCGAAACCTCGTCGTGAATGAAGTTATCCTTTAGGTTAGCAAAAATAGATTTTGAACCATAGTTTGCTCTCCAGTTGGTCCGATTTATTATGAAATTTGGAGTTTGCGCTTTAATACTGTTTGCATCCATGGTAATGTTTGCTGGGAAACTTACGCTTCTGGTAGTTCCGCGAAGGGTTAGGTTACCCTCTACTGTATGAGTTACATTAATTCCCTCAATCATGCTTTGCTGCTCAAGGGGCTTAACTGAAGATATCACAAATGTTGCAGTGGGGAAAGAATCTACGGCAAAAAAGTCTGCTGATTTAAGGTGTCTTACCAGCATCTGGTTCATTTTTGGATCCTCAATATCTCTTACTGTTAATGCATTCAGATCCATTACCATTTCTCCTCCCACAATAGAGTTGTTATTAACTATTAAGCTTCCTTTTTGAAGTGGAAAGGTGCCAAAATGAGTGCCACTGGGTTTGGTGCCCAGCCATTCAATTGTTGTAGCTTCCGTATTGGCTGCGAATTCGGTTCCCTGATCACCTCCTACGCTGAGTGCATCTCCAGTTATTGCTTTTTCGCCTTTAGGTCCTTGCATGCAGCTGGCCATTAGTACTGAAACTGCTGCAAGTAAAAAGATTTTCGTTTTCATGCCGTTTAATTTTTAAGTCGATAAGTTTAACTAAGTTGATTTATTGACTGTATAACAGAGCGAAACAAAAAAGGTTGAACAAATAAATAACATTTTGTTCAACCTCATAATGGGTTAGTTTAAAGCTACTCTTCCTGATCGAATGCGAATTCAGTAAGATTGAAGCGTTCTAAAATTGTTTTGTCGTTTATTTCCTTCGAAAGTGAAGTGATAACATCGATTGGTACTTGAAAAAGGTCAAGTATTAGCAAGCCATCGAGCGCATTATTGAACTTAGGATCGACATTGAAGCAAATGATTCGTCCGTTAAGTTTTATGTACTTCTTTAGAAGCACAGGCATACGGAATTCCTCTGGTTCAATATCCTGAATAAACTTGTCGAGTTTACCAATATCGTTGCTGTTTTCGAATATTACCTGGGTGTCGTCTTTGCTTACTGGAACCCTGAACATGTTCCGGGGTTGTATGAAACGGGCCAATTCGTGGTCGTAGTAGTTGGCTTTCATAAAGTTAATTATAATGCCCTTTGAGTAATTCGAAAAGCGGCTCGATATACTTACCGGTCCAATGAGATACCTATATTCAGGGTTTTTAATCAGGAAGTATAGTATTCCCTTCCAAAGTAGGAAAAGGGGTAAAGGTTTTCGTTGGTATTCCTTAACAATGAACGAGCGCCCAAGCTCAATGCTTTGTTCAAGAATTGGAGTAAAACCATTGTCAATTTTAAATAAACTTTCAATGTAAAAACCTTTCTTTCCGTATCGGTTAATTATTTCTTTTCCTTTGCCAGCGCGGTAAGCACCAACAATTGCTTTTGCCTCCTCGTCCCAAATGAAAAGTTGGTTGTAGTATAGATCAAACTCGTCGATATCAATTTTACGATTGGTTCCTTCACCTACATCACGAAATGTAATTTCGCGTAATCGGCCTAGTTCGGTCATTATGTTGGGAATTTCAACCGATGGAGCGCAAATTACGCTAAAACACTTGCTCTTTAAAAGCAAATGTTTTTCCATGGCTTGCTCCACTTCAGCCTGAATAATTTCAGGTGCTACGGGGGCAATAATGTCCTCAGCTTTGGTTTCAGGCTTCAATTTGTAGGAGAAAAATTTTTTAACTTCTATCGATGAACCAAGTGCATATGTTTTGAGGCGAAGAAAACGCCCATATCTCGATACATCGGTAAATTCGTTCTGTTCGCCCGGTGTAATGGGGAAGCCAATGCGAACTTTTATGGTTTTGTTCCTTTTGTTTAAAAGTTCCGAAGGCAATTTAGCTGTGCGAAGCATTGGGTGAATTAACCCCAATACGTGAAATAGACGGCTATTTGTTCCCTGAAAATAGATGGGAACCACGGGTACTTCATTCTTCTTAATGAATTTTACAATGGAATCGCTCCATTGCCTATCAGCAACCCCTGGAGCCTCGGTATTGTAGTATGTAGAAACCTCGCCTGCGGGAAAAATACCCAAAGGTTTACCATCTTTTAAATGAGAAATGGCAGCCTTAATTCCAACCAAACTTCCAGCGGTTTGCTGGTTTCCTTCAAATGGGTCCACAGGGAAAATATAATCCCTCAAGGGGTCAATCTTGCGAAGCAGAAAGTTGGCCATAACCTTGAAATCGGGGCGAGCTTCCAACAGAATTTTAAGCATAATCACCCCGTCAATTCCTCCATATGGGTGGTTGGCAATAACAATAAAGGGACCCTCTTTGGGGATTCGCTTAATGTCTTCGGGGTTGACTTCGTACTTAATTTCAAGTTTTTTTAGTAGCGTATCGAGAAATTCGGAACCCTCGAAATTGGCCACCTCCGAGTACATTTTATTAATTTTACTAATTCTGAGTATATACATTAGGAGTTTTGCAATGCTTTCACCCCCAATAGTATTTAACCCAGCGGCTCTTTTAAAGTCTTTTGAGTCAACTAGTTTCATCGATTATTGATTGCCAAGTATGGAGTGCTTTTCCACCCAAAAGCATCGCAATTTAGCAATAAAATGCAAATATAATGTAGTGCAAACACTTAAAATGAGCCGCATAAATATTAAATTTCAGTTAAACAGTTTAGTAACGATTTAAAGTTTTTGAGTTTTTTATCGATTTTTTTTTTAAATTGGTTTGCTCTAATTTTGCATAAAACATAAACCGTACGAAAATGAAGAAAATTGTTGTAGTCATTTCGCTTGTGGCATTATCTATTTCGGTTTTTGCCGATAGGTACGTGGCCCGTCATGAAGATATTAAAACTTTTTTGGGTACAACCACCCATGTAGTTCTCGACAACAATCCTATGTCGGATTATAATATAAAAATTCGTGAAGCAGTTGAGCGTTCATGGACAATTACCCCTTATAAGTTCATAACTGCTAAAGAGTTTGAAGAAATGCGCAGCGATATTTCAAAATCTTTTCTGGTTCTGCTTCAGGTTAAATTCAGCAAGGATAAGTTTGAAGCAACCTACAATTTTTTAAGCATTGTACTTGGAGCTGGTGTAAAAAGACATACCGATTTACCCGATATTTGCTCAATTCCTCTGGGATACAATTCAGTACCCGAGGATAGTTATACATATAAACTTGAAAGTTTTATTCGTTTTGCACAAAGTCATATTAAAACGCTCAACGACAACCCCAAACTTATTAAAGGTAACATTTTCAAACACTACAATAAGTTTACTAAGCAGGTTAAAACAAAAGAATTGTGGGTGCTTGAGAAGGATTTAGATAAGGGGGTACGTAGTTTAACTGAACTCAGAAAGGTTTATCCGCACGTAATAAAAATTGTGACGGATGGTGATGTTGAAAAGGCTATCGCCGAAAAAAATCCCAACGTGGTATTTCTTCACAAAGTTGGTCCTGAAGGTACTAGATTACAAGCTCGTTGCTACAAAATGCTTATAGGTGCTGGTGACGACCAACTATACTATTTCGATTATCACATGATTAATCCCAAGTTAAAGGATGATGGTTTAAGGGCCAAAGACCTTAAGAAAATAGCAAAATAAGGATAGTCAATTTTTGAAAAGCCACTCCAAGAGCGTTAGGGAGTGGCTTTTTTATTGCTACTTTTGCAAAAAATTAAAATTATATGGCCGACGAAAAGATAATTTTCTCAATGGTTGGGGTTAGCAAAACCTTTCCACCACACAAAAGAGTTCTGAATAACATTTACTTGTCGTTTTTTTACGGAGCAAAAATTGGAATTTTGGGTTTAAACGGCTCAGGTAAGTCGACCCTAATGAAAATTATTGCTGGGGTCGAAAAATCGTTTCAGGGCGAGGTGGTTTTCTCCCCTGGTTACTCGGTTGGCTACCTCGAACAGGAGCCTCAGCTCGACGAAACTAGAACCGTAAGGCAAATTGTTGAAGAGGGTGTTCAGGAGGTTGTGGACCTACTTCGCGAGTACGAAGAGGTTAATGCCAAGTTTTCCGAGCCCCTAAGCGACGACGAGATGAATAAACTTATTGAACGCCAGGGCGAATTAACCGATAGTATTGAGCACCAAGACGGATGGAACCTCGACTCGAAACTAGAACGCGCCATGGATGCCCTTCGATGCCCCGAACCCGATATGCCAATTAAAGTACTATCGGGTGGAGAGCGTCGTCGCGTGGCCCTTTGCCGCTTGCTCTTAAAGCAACCCGACGTGCTACTGCTCGATGAGCCCACTAACCACCTCGATGCTGAGTCGGTGCAATGGCTCGAAATGCACCTGCAACAATACCCCGGTACTGTAATTGCCATTACGCACGACCGCTACTTCCTCGACAATGTGGCTGGTTGGGTTCTCGAACTCGACCGTGGTGAGGGAATTCCTTGGAGAGGAAACTACTCGTCGTGGCTCGAGCAAAAAGCCAATCGGCTGGCTATGGAAGAGAAGCAGGAGAGCAAACGACGTAAAACCCTTGAGCGCGAGCTCGAATGGGTGCGTATGGCTCCCAAGGCCCGTCAGGCCAAAAGCAAGGCTCGTTTATCGGCCTACGATAAATTGCTAAACGAGGATGTAAAGCAGAAAGAGGAACGCTTAGAGATATTTATTCCCAACGGTCCTCGTTTGGGCGATATGGTTATAGAGTCGAATAGCGTTGCCAAGGCATTTGGCGACAAGTTACTATTCGATAATTTGAATTTTAAACTGCCCCCCAACGGTATAGTTGGAATAATTGGCCCTAACGGAGCCGGTAAAACTACGCTGTTCCGGTTGATAATGGGAATAGAACAGGCCGATAAGGGCGATTTTAAAATTGGCGAAACCGTAAAAATTGCTTACGTCGATCAGCAGCACAAGGCCATTGAGCCTGAGAAAACAGTGTTCGAAGTTATTTCGGGTGGTGCCGACCATATAATCATTGGCGGCAAGGCCGTGAATGCCCGTGCCTATGTGGCTCGCTTCAACTTTTCGGGTGCCGACCAGGAAAAACTTTGCAGCATGCTTTCGGGCGGAGAGCGGAACCGCTTGCACCTTGCCCTTGCGCTGAAGGAGGAGGGCAACGTAATTCTTCTCGACGAACCCACTAACGACATTGATGTGAACACGCTGCGAGCACTTGAAGAAGGCCTCGAAAACTTTGCAGGCTGCGCCGTTGTAATTAGTCACGACCGTTGGTTTCTCGACCGAATTGCTACGCATATTCTTGCATTCGAAGGCAACTCGCAGGTGTATTTCTTCGAAGGTGGCTATACCGATTACGAAGAGAATAGGCGTAAGCGACTTGGCGACGACGCGCCCCACCGTATTAAGTACAGAAAGTTGGTGGAATAACGTATAAATAGAAAAAGCAAAAAGGGGCATTTCCTTCAGGTAGGGCTGCCCCTTTTAATTTATAGTTCAATAATTTCTATCTTTGCAACCTATTGTATAGAACTGCACAGAATGTCACAAAACAAACCGAGCATACCCAAGGGCACACGCGATTTTTCGCCTGTTGAAATGTCGCGACGAAACTACATTTTCGATAACATAAAGACAGTTTTTAAAACCTATGGTTACCAGCCCATTGAAACTCCTGCCATGGAAAACCTCACCACCCTTTTGGGCAAGTACGGTGAGGAGGGCGACAAGTTGCTTTTTAAAATTCTCAATTCGGGCGACTACCTAAAGGGTGTAAGCCCTAACGAGGTGAACGCAGAGAACCTGAACCCGCTTTCGGTAAAAATTTGCGAAAAGGGACTGCGTTACGACCTTACCGTGCCCTTTGCCCGTTTTGTGGTTCAATACCAAAACGATATAACCTTTCCCTTTAAACGATATCAAATTCAGCCCGTTTGGCGTGCCGACAGGCCACAAAAGGGTCGCTACCGCGAGTTTTACCAGTGCGATGTTGATGTAGTTGGTTCCGATTCGCTGCTCAACGAGGTGGAGTTAGTTCTTATAATTAACGATGTATTCTCGAAATTAGGGGTAAACACTACGGTAAAAATTAATAACCGTAAAATACTAAGCGGAATGGCCCAGGTTATTGGCGAGAGCGAAAGGCTCATCGACATAACCGTTGCAATCGATAAAATCGATAAAATTGGGCTCGATGCTGTTAACAAGGAACTTTCCGAAAAGGGTGTATTGGCAAAAGCCATCGAAATGCTTCAGCCAATTATTACCCTAAGCGGAACAAATAGCGAAAAGCTTAATAAACTCAGGGGTGTTCTTGCCAATTCGAAAATTGGAATGAAAGGGATTGACGAAATGCAGCAAATATTCGACACCCTTAAAGCCATAAATGGGCTTAAAACAAAAGTTGAACTCGACCTGTCGCTTGCTCGTGGGTTGAATTACTATACAGGTGCCATTTTCGAAGTTAAAGCCAACGACATGGAAATGGGCAGCATTTGCGGAGGTGGGCGCTACGACGATTTAACCGGAATTTTTGGATTAAAGAACGTTTCGGGTGTTGGTGTTTCGTTTGGTGCCGATCGCATTTACGACGTGATGCTGCATTTGAACCTATTCCCCGAAAGCATGCTATCGTCGAGCAGGGTTATGTTTGCCAACTTTGGTCCTCGCGAGGCAACTTTCTGCCTGCCCATCCTGCAAACCCTTCGTCAGGCAGGAATATCGGCCGAACTGTATTCCGATGCAGCTAAAATGAAAAAGCAGTTCGACTATGCAAATAAAAAGAATATTGCTTTTGTAGTTATTGTTGGCGAAGCCGAAATGCAGGCAGGTACCGCTTCCGTTAAGGATATGGTTTCGGGTACTCAAACCACCATTGAAATAGAGAAACTTACAGACTTTTTAAAATAAAACATTAGGTAAAAATGTCAAATACTCATTTTATATCTCCTAAGCCGCTAACCTTCGAGTTGCTCAACAAGATGATTTACGGCTCGTACGAGTTAAAACTTTCCGACGAGGCCATCAGTCGCATTTCGCATTGTCGCGATTATCTCGACAAGAAGATGGAGAACGAGAATAAGCCCATTTACGGTATTACCACCGGATTTGGCTCGCTATGCAATCGTACCATTTCCAAGGAGGAACTTTCGCAACTCCAAAACAATCTTGTAATGTCGCATGCCTGCAGCACTGGCGACGAAGTTGCTCCCGAAATAGTGAAGCTTATGCTCTTGCTTAAGGCTCATGCTTTATCGCTTGGCAACTCAGGAGTACAGGTAGTTACAGTTCAGCGAATTGCAGATTTTTATAGCAACAATGTTCTGCCAATCGTTTACGATCGCGGCTCGCTGGGTGCCTCGGGCGATTTGGCTCCACTTTCCAACCTTTTCTTGCCCCTTATAGGCATGGGCGAAGTGCGGTTTAAGGGTGAAAAACGCAAGGCAGCCGAAGTTCTTAAAGAATTTGGGTGGGAGCCCATTGCATTGAAATCGAAGGAGGGTTTGGCTCTTCTTAATGGAACCCAGTTCATGAGCGCTCATGGCGTTTTAGCAATGGTTAGGGCCTTAAAAATTTCGACAATGGCCGATGCCATTGGGGCGTTATCGCTCGAAGGTTTCGATGGCCGAATCGATCCGTTCCATAAGAATATTCACGAAGTCCGTCCCCATAGCGGACAAATTGCAACAGCCGAAAATTTGAGAAGAATTCTTGAGGGTAGCGAGCTGATTGCCCGCGCCAAGAAGCATGTTCAGGATCCCTATTCGTTCCGCTGCATGCCGCAGGTGCATGGCGCTTCGAAGGATGCCATAAATTATGTTGCCAACGTTCTGCTAACAGAAATTAATTCGGTTACCGATAATCCCACCATTTGGCCCGACGAGGATCTTATTATTTCCGGAGGAAACTTCCACGGCCAACCATTGGCTTTGGCGTTCGACTTTTTAGCCATTGCGTTGGCCGAACTGGGTAACATTTCGGAGCGAAGGGTTTCGCAGCTTATTTTGGGACTAAGAGGTCTACCCGAATTTCTGGTTGCCAATCCAGGCCTGAATTCGGGTCTAATGATTCCACAGTACGCAGCCGCTGCCATGGTAAGCCAGAACAAGCAGCTTTGCACTCCTGCCTCTGTGGATAGTATTGTTTCATCGAACGGACAGGAAGATCATGTGAGCATGGGTGCCAATGCCGCAACAAAATTGCTTCGTGTTGTTGACAATACCGAGAGGATACTTGCCGTGGAGCTGTTAAATGCAGCACAGGCAGTTGAGTTTAGGCGGCCTGCAAAAACATCGACCTACCTCGAAACCTTAATGGCCGATTACAGAAAGCATGTACCATTCATTCAGGAAGATGTGGTGATGTACGAAATGATGGAGCGAACTTTGGCTTTTATTAAATCGAGAGTTTTTTAAATGGAAAGAGGAGTAACTGCTACTCCTCTTTTTTTGGCGCATTGCGAATTTGTTGCAGTAAGTAGGTTTTAAACTCATGGTCGGCAAAGTATAGTTTCATTACTTTATCAACTGGTAAAACTCGCTTAAATTTCTCGTTGAATTCTTCTAAAAGTTCGGCCTCTATCTTGTGCGATTTAATGTATTGGTCTGCATAACGTTCTGTTTCTTTGGTCGATAGTCGCCCCATCTTTTCGTTACACTCCTTCATTAGGTTTCGCCTATCTTCAATTATTCTATTCTTTTTCTTCCAATAGTCGTTATAAACAGGCCAGAAGCGTTGAGCTTCTTCGGGTGTGAGGCTCAGCTTCTCAGTGAAAAAGGCAATTTTTTGGGCTTTTATTGCTTCTTCCCTATCGGAATCCTTACTTTGAGATAGTAATTGTTTTGGTACCAAAACCAAGAATAAAAGCCCAATTAGGCTTAGGGCAAAAATAAATTTATTCATATAGTTGCGATGTGATGGCAAAAAAAACTCAGGGTTAGTGCTGAAGTTGCTCCATTAAAGTAACGTAGTCAATTTTTTCTTCGAGCAAATACTGAATAACAGGATCGTTTTTACCCTGTTTAACGGTATCTATCTTGCAGCAGGCATCAGAAACTTCAACAAGTTGACCCTCATCGTAGTCGGAAATGCTTTTAGAAACTATTTCAATGTAATCGTGACTATAAAGTTCGTTTTCAGGACTTGAGTTTACCTGAATGAAATAGTATGCTGCGTAACCTAGCACGGCAAGTGCTGCAAAGCCTGCTGCTAAGGCCAGTTGGGTTCTTACTGTTTGAAGAAATAAGGCAAGAGACCTATCCTTCTGCTTTTGGGTGCAAAAATCCTGGATACGCGACGGAAGCGAATCGAAATACCCTTGCGGAACCGTAAAGGGCAATTGCTTGTTGGTACCAAATTTAAAATTTTCGTTGTTTGTAAAATCCTTCATTGCCAAATATATCGTTACAAGTTTATGATAGAGGGTTTGTTGAAAGGTTTAATCGCCCTCCATGAATTTCTCAATTTTTTTAACCGCGTGATGAAACGAAGCCTTAAGTGCACCTACTGAAGTTCCCAGAACTTCAGACATGTCTTCGTATTTCATTTCCTCAAAGTACTTCATATTAAAAACCAGCCGTTGCTTTTCGGGCAGGGTAAGTATGGCTTTCTGAAGTTTAATTTGAATGGCTTCGCCATTTAAGTGTGGATCGGATTCAAGAGTTCGACTAAGATGCTGCTCTACATCGACGAGATGGACATGTAATTTTGCGCGTTTCTTTTTCAGGTGGGTGAGCGATTCGTTTGTGGCTATTCGGTAAAGCCAGGTGAAAAGTTGAGAGTCTTCCCTGAATCCATCGAGGCCAGTCCATACTTTCAGAAAAGTATTCTGAATAACATCATCAGCATCGTCGTGGCTAATTACAATTTTTCGAATGTGCCAATAAATTCGCTCCTGATACTTTCGAACAATAAGGTTAAATGCGTAACTCCTTGTTTCGCTGCTGCGGAACATTTCGAGCAATTCCTTATCGCTCAGTTGAGTCATTGACCTACGGTATCTATTTTCGGTTTATAACTTGGCGAGCCGCATCAACAATATTCTGCGTATCAACTCCGTACTTGGAAAGAAGTTCTTCGGGTTTTCCGCTTTCACCAAACGTATCGTTTACAGCTACCATTTCTATTGGGGTGGGATTAAATCGGGCAAGTACTTGAGCAATGCTATCGCCAAGACCCCCATTCATCATATGCTCCTCTGCTGTAACTACGCAACGAGTTTTTGCAACTGAACGAAGAATTGCCTCGCTGTCCAAAGGCTTAATGGTGTGAATGTTGATTACCTCAGTGGATATACCGCTCTGATCGAGTATTTCGGCGGCTTCAAGGGCTTTCCATACCAAATGGCCTGTGGCAAAAATAGTTACGTCCTTGCCATCCTGCAGCAAAATGGCTTTGCCAATTTCGAACTGCTGATCAACTGGGGTGAAATTTGGAACAACTGGTCGGCCAAACCTTAAATAAACAGGCCCTACCCATTTGGCTGCAGCTATAGTTGCGGCTTTAGTTTGATTAAAGTCGCAGGGATTAATAACCGTCATGTTGGGTAGCATTTTCATAAGACCCAAATCTTCTAGCATTTGGTGTGTTGCGCCATCTTCGCCTAGGGTAAGCCCAGCATGCGATGCTGCAATTTTCACGTTTTTATTAGAGTAGGCAACGCTTTGGCGGATTTGGTCGTAAACTCTTCCAGTAGCAAACGATGCAAAAGTGCCTGCAAAGGGGATTTTTCCACCAATGGTAAGGCCCGCAGCAAGACCAATCATATTTGCTTCTGCTATCCCAGTTTGAAAAAAGCGATCGGGGAAATCCTTAACGAATTTCTCCATTTTAAGCGAGCCAATTAAGTCGGCACAAAGGGCTACAACGTTGGGATTCGATTCGCCTAATTCGTAAAGAGCTTCCCCAAAACCTGAACGGGTGTCTTTGCTTCCAGTGTTAATGAATTGATTCATGTCTTTATTTGTCGTCGTTACAGAATGCTATTGTCTGCTAAGCCTTTGGGAGGCCTCTTTTTTTATCAAACCCAAAATAACCAGTTCGGCTGTAGCGTAATTAGTTGCCAATGGAATGTTTTTCACATTGCATGTTTCGAGAAGTATACGGATGTCTTCGTGGTGCTTTTGAATCACCTTGTGGTCGCGAAGGAAAATAACAATGTCAACTTCGTTTTTACTGATCATATCAGTAATTTGTTGGTATCCACCCGACTGGCCAGGGCTTAAGTGGGTGCAAGTGATACCTTGCGATTCGAGAAATTCTGCTGTGCGACCGGTTGCTAGGAGGTTTACTCCACGAAGCCACTCGCGTCGTTCGGTTAAAAAATTAACTAGTTCGGGTTTTTTTGCGTCGTGCGCAATAACCGCAATGTTTGTCATGGTTGTATATATTAATGTTTAAAAATCGCCAATGGTTTCGGGTAGTTGAGCTATGGCTCTTTCAAATTCTTCTTTACCGGGAGCCTTGCCGTGCCACTTATGGGTTCCTTGCATAAAATCGACTCCAAAACCCATGTCGGTTTTCATAAGGATAGCAATTGGTTTCCCCTTTCCGCATGCTGCTTTAGCTTCGCTCAGGCCACGAATGGTATCGGTCATGTCGTTGCCGTTCATTTCATTAACATGCCATCCGAACGACTCCCATTTTGCTTTTAAATTGCCGAGGGAACATACCTCGTCAACCGGGCCGTCGATTTGCTGGCCGTTGTAATCGATAGTTGCAATAAGGTTGTCAATTTTTCGCGCTGCAGCAAAGATGGCTGCCTCCCAAATCTGACCTTCTTGTAATTCGCCATCGCCATGAAGTGTGAAAACCAAATGGCTGTCGCCATTAAGTTTTTTTGCTAGTGCGGCTCCGCACGCTACTGAGAGGCCTTGTCCCAGAGAACCCGATGCTACCCTGATTCCTTCGAGGTGTTCGGCAGTAGCTGGATGCCCCTGAAGACGAGAATTAATGAACCTGAACGTTGCCAGTTCTTTAACTGGGAAGTAGCCGCTTCGGGCCAGTGCGCTGTACCAAACTGCCGAAAGGTGACCATTGGAAAGGAAGA
Source organism: uncultured Rikenellaceae bacterium (assembly GCA_964479665.1). GTDB lineage: Bacteria > Bacteroidota > Bacteroidia > Bacteroidales > Tenuifilaceae > UBA2287. The sequence goes on from CAYZNN010000001.1 coordinate 80,489, forward strand.
AGAGGTCTTCGTTTTTCCCATCCATTGAGAAGTTTTTCGGATTGTGGCGCAAGATTTCAAAATAAAGGGCTGAAAAAAAATCGGCACAGCCAAGTGCCCCTCCGGGATGACCGCTTGCAGGGGCGTATACCATTCGAATTACATCGCGCCTAATTTGGGCAGCTATAGTTTTAAGGGATTCAATATTAGCCATTTATTTTAAGTTGAAATTTTAAGTCAAAATTGGGTTCAAAGGTAACCATTTTTGTCGAATAGCCATTGGTAGTTTATTTCATCTTTTCAGAGGAGTTTTGGGTTGTTAGGATATTGGGTTATTAGGTTAATTGGGTTATTGAGTTATTGGATGTTTGATGTTGGATGTTAGAAGTCTGAAGACTGTATACTGCCGACGGAAGAAATGCGAACACAACCTACTCCAGGCAACTATCAACTATCAACTATCAACTATCAACGAACAACTGACAACTGACAACCGACAACTGGCAACCTGCGTAACGTCAATAAATTCTTTCTGAAAATCCACTATTTTTGTAACCATTCACTCATATCATTATCGTATGAAAAGTATTTGGTTGCGTGTGCTGCTATTATTAACCTTTACAATTGCTTTTACTGATTTTCTTATTGCACAAAATGATTTTTCTAACCAGCTGGTAAAAGACACTCTGTTGGCCAAGCAGATTGAATTGACACCAAAGGAAGCTTCAAAATTTATTGAACGAATTACCGGAAGTGACCACATTTTGAATTTGAAGTATAAGCAAGTTAAGGACGACCTTTTACGTTTAGTGCTGCATTATCATGAACCGTTCGACAGCGTTAAGAACAAAATGACCCGTTTCCCTTTCAATACCCTTGAATTCAATAAAAAACTGCTTATCGGGAACGTGGATACCCTTCCTATTCGATGGTTAAACAAGTCGACATTTATTATTGATACGTTTATACTTGAGAGAAACCCATTATTTAATCAGAAAACTGTAGTAGTGCAGGTACTCAATGCTTCTAAGTTGCCGGTAAGCGATTCCGTTTCGCAGATAGTAAGGTTAGTAGAGGATTATTTTCTAACCAAGGATACAGTTTATTCTACTATTATCGATACTCTGTACCTGAAAACCAAAGGGTCTGTTTTGTATCGCTTTGAAGACGGAATTGTTTTTCCAACTCCAACGCTAAGGGGGAAAGCGGCTAGAGCAAGCATTCTGACAAACAACAAGATAAGGCTTGAGGGGGAAGTTGAGACCAGCAGGTTTTATGGAGATGATTATAAGCGTGCTGTGCGCGATTCGCTAGCGGTTGCTGTACGATCGTTAGTTAATTACACTCAGAAACGCGATTCAATTCTTGTGAAAATTGGCGACCTTTCAGGGAAAAAAATTCCGTTCTGGCTAACTTCAGGTAAAGAGCCAACTCAAAGAGTCTGGGTAAAGAATAGTAAGAACGACTCCATAACTGTTTGGGTGGGAAATCCTTCAGCCAAGACCATTGCTCTACATCTGGACGAGGACTTAAGAGTGGAAGTGCTCGAAAAACGAATGGCCGATGGGCTAACATTTTTCTCTCCAAAACCCGAACGTTCATTAGCAAAACCCGAACGGTTAAAGGAGGTTATAATACCCTGGTCATATGGTTTGTCGAGTTCGTTTTCGCTCAATGGGAACTACCTTTCTAATTGGTCGCGAGGAGGCGAAAGTACCTTGTCGAGTTTGCTCGATATAACTGGCCGTGCCGACTACAATAATGTTGAAGAAAAAACCAAATGGGTTAACAATTGGCGTTTACGCTATGGATTTACTTGGACCGACGACGAGCATGGCCTGAAAACTAACACCGACATTCTGGAAATGAATTCACAATTCAATAAGGTACTAATTGACAAACTCGACTTCAGTTCCGTTTTCTACTTCAAAACGCAGGTTGACAATGGATATAACTACCCAAAAGGTTCACCTAAAGAGTTAAAGTCGAGATTTCTTAGTCCTGGTTCGTTTACCATTGGTGTTGGTACTGAGTATAAACCCAACAAAAAAACATCGATCAACTTTTCTCCCCTTTCGTATAAGAATACATTTGTTATAGATACTGTAAACATAAATCAAACGCTTCAAGGTGTTGATAAGGGAAGCCGTTCGAAGCAGGAAATGGGGGGGCAACTTGTACTGCGAAGCAGTATAGCTCTACGTAAAAGTTTTGAAGTAACCAATGCCCTCAGGCTCTTTTCTAATTACCTAAATAAGCCTGAAAATGTGGATGTTGATTGGGAAATGGGAGTTGAAAAGCAGATTAGTTGGTATTTTAAAATACGGTTGAATTTGCACCTAATTTACGACGACGATGTTCGATTTGCAGTAACCGATAGTAACGGGAGTCCTGTTTTACTACCCGATGGTACACCCAAAAAAGTTGCTAAAACCCAAATAAATCAGTTTGTGGGCTTAACTTTTGCTTTTAATATGTAATGTTGGCGTTGGGTTAACGGTTCCTTTCGACTAGGCGTAATGCGCGGTCGAGATCGTTAATGATAAGCAAAATGCTTACATTATCAGTATCTAACTCTTTGCTTCGATTAAGCCACTCTCTGGCCGTTTCAAATGCTGCTTCAGAACGACTCCGTTCCTCTTTAACAATATTGCTGTTGTTGGCAATGCGCGACCTTTCGAAGGCTTCGACTCCCAAATTGTAGTGGCACGTAGCCAAATTTACCAGAGTTTGTAATTGGCTGGGCGATATTTTATGTGCTTCGTTGTAGGTTTCAATAGCTTTTTGGTACTGCTCCTGTTTTTGGTAGGCTAACCCTAAAGTGTAGTTTAGCATTAGGTTACTAGGGTTTTTCGAAATTGCAGTGATTAGCACCTGTTGCATTGGCCCATATTCCTTTCGGCGATAAAGCAAATCGGTTAGGAGAAGAACCAGATCCTCAGGGAAATTGTACATTTCAACGCCTTCGGTTAGTACCCTTTGTGCAGCAATAGAGTCGTTTTGGTTTAAATGTGCCGCAAATAGCAAATGGGTAGTGTTGGAGGAGTATTGGCTTTTATGCAAGGGTTGAAAATGTTTAATGGCTATTTCCCATTCTTTTCCTTCGAAAGCAGCAAGCCCTGCATTGAACTGTGAGTTCAAATCGCGTTTTGCCGATAGAAGTTTGCTCTGCGATATGGCCATGGCCTGCTCGAACAAAGAGGTAGCTTCGTTATACTGTTTATCAACGAATTTTCTTTCTCCCTGCTCTTGCATTAAATTGGCAAGAAATGAGTAACGCGAAGCTATTAGGCGCTCAAGTTTAGAACTTCTGCCCATTCTGAGGGCTTTTTGATATGAAGAATATGCCTCCGAAAGTTGATTGGGATAAAGTTCTGTCAACCCTTTGTCGTTTTTTTTCAAACCTTCTGTATAAGCTGTTTGGCACAGGTGACCTTTTAAATACCAGGTTTTAGCCCATTTAGCCGATTCAGAATTAGCCGTCATTTCATCAACTACCTCTTTTGCTTCGGAATATTTTCCCGAATCGATTAGGTTGGTGACTGAAATGAGTTTGGCTCTTTGCAGTGTAGATGTTGAAGCGCAACCCGCTAGTAAAAGGCTAATAAGTAACAGTTTCTTCATAGCCACGTTGAAGCATTTTGAGATGCAAAGTTAGCATTCAAATTGAAATATTAAATTGCCCAAGAACATTAAGACGTAGGGCAGTCGTTTGGGTATGCTTATGGGCTTGAAAAAACATATTGGGTCTATTGTTCCAAATTGTAAACAAACTCCTATTTTTGCAGCACGAATAAAAAAGCGAATCAGATGGCATTACAATGCGGCATAATTGGTATTACCAACGTGGGAAAGACCACCATTTTCAACTGCATGTCGAGCACCAAAGCGGAGGCAAGCGGATTTTCATATAGTAACAAAACCAACCTGAGCATAATTGGAGTTCCCGATCAGCGTTTGAAGGAACTCAACCGTTTTCAGGTTACCGAGCGATTGGTTCCAGCTACAGTTGAGATTGTCGACATTCCTGGGCTTACCAAAAGTGCTGGCCGGAGCGATAAGGGAGCCAATCAGTTCCTGGCCGACATTCGCAACTGCGATGCCCTAATTCATGTGGTTCGTTGCTTCGACGATGCTAACCTCCCGCATATCGAAGGGAGTGTTGATCCAATTCGCGATATTGAAACCGTTAATTTCGAACTTCAGGTGAAGGATCTCGAGTCGATTGAGAAGAAAATGCATCGCCTCGAGAAACTAGTAAAGGTAGGCGACAAGGATGCCAAGCATGGGCTGGGCGTGCTCGATGTATATAAAAAGCATTTGGAAGATTTCAAAAATGCATTAACCGCTCCTGTTGGCCAAGACGATAGGAAATGGGTGGCCGACCTATTCCTTCTTTCTACTAAACCCATTATTTACGTTTGCAATGTCGACGAAAAATCGGCTATAAATGGCAATCGTTACGTTGAAAGGGTTCAGGAGTTCCTTAAAAACGAGAATGCCGAAATACTGGTTATTGCTGGTAAAGTAGAGGCAGATATTGCAGAACTGGAGGACGAAAACGACAGAATGGAGTTTTTGAAAGAGGTTGGACTGCTTGAACCTGGAGTAAATAAACTGATTCGAGCTGCCCATTCTATACTTAACCTCGAAACTTTTTTTACTGTTGGGCCCAAAGAGATTAGAGCTTGGACCATTAAAAAAGGGATGAGCGCTCCTCAGGCAGCAGGAGTGATACACAGCGACCTCGAACGAGGGTTCATTAGGGCAGAGGTTATGAAATACGACGATTTTACAACTCTCGGTTCTGAACTTGCCTGTAAAGAAAAAGGAAAATTCTATATTGAGGGAAAAAATTACATAGTAAACGATGGCGATATTCTGCATATTCGTTTCAATGTTTGAAAACCGTTTAATTTTTTATTTAGGCCTGAATTACTGAAATTCAGGCCTTTTTAATTCATGTTATGCTAAAGTTTAAAGTGTTTACCCTAAAATTTACCCCTTATTTTTGGTGTTTTCCCTTTTATACTTTTTACCTTTGAAGCACAATAAACCCCAAGTTTCATTTCTTTATAAACTGCTTTTAACCACATGAAAAGTTTTGTTACACTTACTGCAGCTTTATTTCTGCTTTCCCCAAAACTTTCGTTTTCGCAAGAGTACTACATTAAGTTTTCCGAAGGAAGTAAAGATGTTATTAATACCGTTGTTACCCGCACTGTGTCAATTGATAAGTTAGAAGGGACTACGGTTTATGCTTATGCCAATTCCAAGGAATTGGAGAAAATAAAGGCACTTGGTTACGATGTTGAGATGCTCGACCATCCATCGTCGCATGCCAGGGCATTGAACATGGCAACTACAATTGCCCAAATGGCAACATGGGACAGGTACCCAACTTACGAAGTTTACCGTGCCATGATGAAAAAGTGGGAGCAGGATTATCCGGCCCTCTGCAAACTCGATTCAATAGGGACCACTGTTCAGGGCAGAAAGCTTTACGTGCTGAAAATATCCGACAATGTTCTGGTTGATGAAGCAGAGCCCGAGTTCTTTTACACCAGCACCATGCATGGCGATGAAACTGCCGGGTACTATTTCATGCTGCGCCTAATCGATTATTTGTTAACCAACTACGGAACCGATTCGCGTGTAAGCAGCATGGTTAATAACATTGCCATTTACATTAATCCCAATGCCAACCCCGATGGTACTTACAGGCCAAGCAACAACTCTATGACTCTGGCAACCCGCGGTAACGCCAACGGCATTGATTTAAATCGTAATTTTCCTGATCCCAGAGTTGGCGATCACCCCGATGGGAATAGCTGGCAACCCGAAACCCAAGCTATGATGAACTATGCTGTCACCAGAAATTTTGTTCTGTCGGCAAATTTTCATGGCGGTATTGAACTGGCAAATTACCCCTGGGATACATGGACCAGTACCCAAAACCCCCACCCCGACCAGAACTGGTGGTATACCATTTCGCGGCAGTACGCCGATTTGGCCCAGGCCAATAGCCCTCCCGGTTACTTTACCGGCGAGAGCAATGGAGTAACCCACGGTGGCGATTGGTACGTTGTGGCAGGTGGCCGCCAGGATTACTTTAATTACTGGCATCATTGTCGCGAACTTACACTGGAGGTATCTGATACTAAACTTTTAGGAACTGAAAATTTAATAAACTTCTGGAACTATAACCGCGAGGCTATACTTACATACCTAGAGCAGGTTTACTACGGGTTCAGAGGTACCGTAACCAATACCAATGGCCAACCCTTGGCGGCTACTGTTACAATTGCGGGGCACGATAAGGATAACTCGCACGTGCGAACAAACCCCAATCATGGTAACTATTACAGAATGATTGCCCCCGGAACATACAATGCTACCTTTGCAGCCGAGGGTTACATATCGCAGGTTCATTCGATTGTTATTAACAACTACACATCCTCAGTAACTAAGGACGTTGTCCTTTCTCCAGCTAATCTAACAACATTAACGGGGCTTGTAACTAGCTTAACAACAGGGGCACCAATTCAGGGTGTGAAAATTGAACTGGTTGGCACCGCTATTGCTCCTGTTAATACTAATTCGAATGGGGAATATACTTTCTCAACTGTATTTGAAAATACCTACCAAATTAAAGCCTCCAGGGCTGGTTACATATCGGCAATTCAAACCATTGAAGTAACCACCAGCAATAATGTGGTAAATTTTGTTTTGGAAGATTCCAATGCCGAAAGTTTTGAGGTCAATATTCCGCAGGGCTTTACTTTTACTGGGGGTAATTGGAACCGCGACAACTCAACAGCTTCCGATGGTACCTACAGTATGCGTTCGGCAACCATTGGTCATAATGTTCAAACTACCATGCAAATTACATTGAATGTTGCTAATGCCGGAACTATTTCCTTTGCCCGCAAGGTATCGTCGGAGTCTAGGTACGATTTCTTGAAGTTTTACATCGACAATGTTGAGAAGGGTTCGTGGAGTGGTAATGAGGATTGGGCTGAGGTTTCGTATGCAGTTTCAACTGGCAGCAGAACCTTCAAGTGGGTTTACAGTAAGGATGGAAGTGTCGTAGGCGGTAGCGACTGCGCTTGGGTAGATAATGTTGTTTTCCCACAGTCGTATCAGAACGTAACTTTTACGGTAACATCCAATTCGGTTGGAGTAAATGGAGCTACTATTGTATTCAATGGTTCGCAGCAAAACACGAACGCCTCGGGGCAAACCACTTTTACGCAGGTAACTCGTGGAACTTCAAAGGCTTTTTCAGTAAGTAAATTGGGTTATGTTGATTTTAATGGTACCCTCGATGTGCTTTATACTAATGTAACTAAACCTGTGAGCTTAACAGCTATTACTTACAGCCTAACTTTTACTGTATTAAACAATGAAGCCCCAATTGTAGGTGCGAAAGTTAAGGTGAATGGAACCGAGAAGACAACCAGTTCGCAGGGAGTTGCTGTTTTCAGTGGCCTCATGCCCTCAACCTATAATTATGAGGTTTATGCTGAGGGATTCGAAATGGTAAACGGTTCGATTTTGCTCGATTCCGATAGGTCCGTTGAGGTGCGCTTGCAGCCAGCAACTTATGAGGTATCCTTTACTGTTACGGGAGTAAATAACACCCCACTAGAAGGTGCAGAAGTATCATTCAATAGTTCACTGGTTGCAACCAACTACCTGGGTATCGCTCTGTTCAATGGTATAGCTCCACAGGAGTATAGCTATACAGTTGCGGCCGAAGGTTACGAATCGGTATATGGAAATATAGCTGTTTCTGGAAATGTTAATATTCCAATCAACCTTTCACTTGTATCGGCAGGTATAAATTTAACCAATAGCCTTGCTGTAAGTGCTTGGCCCAATCCATTTATCGACATTTTATACGTTGAGTTCTACATTGAAAAACATTGCGAGGTTCAGGTAGATGCCTATAATGCTATTGGGCAGCGAGTTGCTAATATCTTTTTCTCTTCAAATGCACAGGGAACTGTTAATGCGGAATGGAATGGCAGAAGTATTCTGGGCGAAAAACTACCCGATGGGCTCTATTTAGTAAGGGTTCAAGCCAATGGTGTGGTTGGTTTTCAAAAAGTTTTATTCCGTTCGATACGTTAGGTTATTAAATGTGAATTGTTTTAATATTTTTGTGGGGGACAATTGGGTCCCCCTTTTTTTATTGGCTACTATGAACTACACCAAAAAACTTCTGCTTTTTCCATTCCTTTGGGTTTCTTTCTCAGTTTATTCTCAGGATCATTTAAATATCCCATCGGAACGGCCACGACTTATTATTCAAATTGTAGTAAGCCAAATGCGCTACGATTATTTGCATCGTTACAGCGACAAGTTTCGGGCCGATGGTTTCAATATGCTGGTTGCCGATGGAGCATTCTGCCGTAATGCCCGGTTCAATTATATGCTTTCTCAATCGATGCCCGGTATGGCAACCATTTCAACGGGAACAACACCAAGTGTTCACGGAATTGTATCGAACAAATGGTATTCGCGGCTTAATGGGCAAGAGGTTGATGCAGTGGCCGATGAAAAAATGAATACCATTGGGGGGAGTTTTTTTGCGGGCAAATTTTCGCCCCGACAGTTGGTAACCAGCACTCTGGGCGATGAACTTCGTTCGTACGATGCGCGCTCAAAGGTTGTTGGGGTGTCGCTCGAGCCTGCAGCAGCCATTCTACTGAGCGGCCACAATGCCAATGGTGCATACTGGTTCGATGCGGTGCGGGGTCGGTTTGTCTCGAGCAGCCATTATATGCAGGTACTCCCAACTTGGGCTGACACCTTTAATACCAAGGGCTTTGCCGATTTGTATCTGAACCGCGGTTGGAATTTACTAAATCCTGTAAACCTTTATTCCGAAGCTGATACAGCAACAGTCAAAGAGCCTCAGGCCCGCAAACGAATTGCCGATAAGGTAAAGCGACTGCTGCAGGGTATAGTTGCTCCTAAAAGTGCCACTAAGGACTATGCCCCTCTGCTCGAAACCCCTTTTGGTAACAACCTTTTGAAGGATTTTGCCATAGCTGCCATACTGGGTGAGGGCTTAGGTAAAGACGCCAATACCGACTTACTAACCATTGCTTTCACTTCGAACAGAAATATTGGACTCAAGCACGGTCCGCACTCCATTGAAAATGAGGATGCATACCTTCGGCTCGATGCCGAGTTGGCCCATTTTATCGCCTTTTTAAATAGCGAGATTGGTAGGCATAACTATTTGCTAGTTGTTACATCCGACCAGGGAGTTGCCACAACCCCTGAGCATCTCGAAAAGACTAAGGTTCCTGGTGGCTATTTTGAGCCCAGTCAGGCTATGGTGCTTTTGGGCAGTTACCTCAATGTGGTTTATGGAACGGGAAACTGGGTTAGCGGCTATCACGAAAAGCAAATTTACCTGAACCGAAGGCTTATTGAGGACTCCAATATTTCAATCGATGCCTTTCAGCAACGGGTTGCCAATTTTATACTGCAATTTACTGGAGTGGCCAACGCCGTAACGGCCCAAACTCTTCAGTCGAGCAATTTTACCAGTGGGCTGTTCCAGAAGTTTCAGAATAGTTACAATCAGCGCCGGTCTGGCGATGTAATAATTAACCTCGAAACCGGTTGGGTTGAACGGAACGGTTCGGTAACATCTTCGGGGTCGCCATACAATTACGACACTCACGTACCATTGATATGGTACGGATGGAAAATGAAACGGCGCCAGATTCTTACCCCTGTTAATATGGCTGACATAGCTCCAACCCTTTCCACATTAATTGGCACAAGTTGGCCCAATGGTGCTACGGGAGTTCCTGTTAAAGAGATAATTGAGTAGAGCAAAGAGTTTTTTAATTGTTTATACACATTAGCAATTGCTTTTTTAGCCTATTGCTAGTGCTCATTAAAGTTATGTTTCATTAGTTGGGGGAAGACGTTATTATAGATTCTGATTCTTCGTGAATTAGGGTATTTATATTTCCATAAAGCTGTTTGTAAAACATCCCCATTTCCTATAAAATGCTATATTTATGCAGCCTTATGTTGCTTCAATTATTTTTTGTATTTAAATAGGATTAGTGCATGTATAGTAATCAGCATAATTTTATTGGAGCACAGCTCGATTTTAGCGATACCGCATTCGATAAGCTGATGCAGAAACGCATTTACAGGGTATTGCTGGTTTGTAGCCATTACGATGCCTTTATGCTTGAGGAGGATGGCCGGATTGATGAGCAAATTTTCAACGAGTATGTATCGCTTAATCTCCGTTACCCCCCAACTTTTGTCCAGGCTCATTCGGCCCGCGAAGCACTAGAAATAATTAAGGAGGAGAAAATAGACCTGATTATTTCCATGCTCAATGTGGGCGATATTGATACGTTCGATCTGGCAAAGCAGCTAAAAAAACGCATGCCTCAAGTTCCCTTGGTGGTTCTAACTCACTTCTCTCGCGAAGTTTCTGTGCGGCTCGAAAAGGAGGACCTTTCGGGTATCGATTACGTATTTAGCTGGCTTGGTAATGCCGATTTACTTCTTGCAATAATCAAGCTAATTGAGGACAAAATGAATGCACCCCACGACATACTCGAGGTGGGAGTGCAATGCATCATTTTAGTTGAGGATTCAGTAAGGTACTATTCTACCGTATTGCCAGCCCTCTATAAAATTGTAGTGCAACAGGCTCGAAGTTTTATGCATGAGGCCCTAAATGAGCACCGTAAGGTGATGCGAATGAGGGGGCGCCCTAAAATTCTTTTAGCAACCAACTACGATGAAGCAGTTGAATTGTACGAGAAGTACAAAAATAATGTGCTAGGAATTATTTCTGATACCAGTTTTAAGGAAAAAAACAGGCGCAATCATCAGCAACTGATGGGGGTTAAGTTCTGTGAAATGATTAGAAGCGAAGATCCTAACCTGCCCATTATTCTTCAGAGTTCCGATTTGAGTAATAAAATGCATGCAGAGAAACTGGGAGTGGGTTTCGTTGGAAAATATTCTAAGGCTTTTGCCATTGAATTGCGCGATTATATTGCCCAGAATTTCGGATTTGGCGATTTCGTTTTTATCGATCCGGCCAGTGGTAGGGAGCTTGTGAGGGCCTGCGATTTGGCCGAATTGCAACAAAAATTGAAGGAAGTCCCCGACGATTCGTTGGAGTACCATACTAAGCGCAATCATATATCGAAATGGCTCAATGCACGTGCACTATTTTCGATTGCGCAACTTTTCAAACCCATTTCTTTGAACGATTTCAGCAACCTTACCGATGCCCGAAACTTTATTGTAAGGGCAATTGCTTCGTATCGAGAGAGTAAGGGTAAGGGAATTATTGCTGCTTTCGATCGTGAACGATTCGATGAGTACGCCTACTTCTCGCGCATAGGTGAGGGCTCAATTGGCGGAAAGGCCAGGGGTCTTGCATTTATAAATAATTTAATTAGGCAAACCCAATTACCTGCAAAATATCCCAATGTATCCATTTCTATCCCACGCTCGGTAGTAATTAGCACCCAGTTCTTCGATGAATTTATGGAGGCGAATAATCTCTATAAAATTGGAAACTCCGACCGTGAGGATGATGAGATACTGCAATATTTCATGAAGGGCGTACTTTCGCCTCAACTCATGGACGACCTTTGGGCAGTAATTTCGGTTATGCAGTCGCCCATTGCAGTACGCTCATCCAGCAAGCTCGAGGACTCACATTACCAGCCCTTTGCAGGTATTTATTCAACTTACATGGTACCCCTTGTGCCCAACGACGAGGAGGTGCACCGCATGCTATGTACTGCCATTAAATGCGTTTACGCTTCAGTTTTTTTCAGGGCAAGTAAAGCATACATGACGGCTACAAGCAATGTGATTGACGAGGAGAAAATGGGTATTCTTCTTCAGGAAGTTTGTGGTACTCAGCAGGGTAACCTTTTCTATCCAACCCTTTCGGGCGTTGCCCGATCCATAAATTTCTATCCCATTGGTTCTGAAAAGCCCGAAGATGGCATTGCAACCATTGGTTACGGCTTGGGTAAACTCATTGTCGATGGTGGCGTGTCGCTCCGATTCTCCCCCCGCTTTCCCAAAAAAGTGCTGCAACTTTCGCAACCCGAATTGGCGCTGAAACAAACCCAGCGTCACTTTTACGCCCTCAATACCAATCCAGATAAATTCTGTCCATCGGTTGACGATGGAATAAACATTGAAAAAATTGAAATTGCCAATGCTGAAAGCAATGCCGATTTCTTTTATATAGCTTCCACTTTCGATTACCATTCCAATTCCCTTAAGGATGGTATTCACGAAGGGGGCAAAAAGCTGGTTACCTTCTCAAATATTCTCCGACATAATAGCTTCCCGTTGGCCGAAATAGTTCGCGATTTTTTAGAACTGGGTCAAGCCGAAATGAATGTGCCAGTGGAAATAGAATTTGCCGCTAATCTGAATGTGCCACAGGCGAAACCTGCCATCTTCAATTTACTTCAAATACGACCCATTGTTGAGTCGGAAAGGGATGAGGGGATTGACTGGGGACGGGTTGAAACTTCTGAAACCCTCATTTTCTCAAATTCGGCCCTTGGTCAGGGAAGCATTGATGGAATAAAAGATATTGTATACGTTATTCCAAGCAAGTTTAACCCTGCTTCCACTCAGCAAATAGCGTTGGAGGTTGAGGACATAAACCGGCGGTACCTTTGCGCACAGCGCAACTATGTGCTGGTAGGGCCTGGCAGGTGGGGAAGCAGCGACCCTTGGCTAGGCATACCCATTAAATGGTCGCAAATATCGGAGGCGAGGGTGATTGTTGAGTCGGGTTTACACGACTTTCGGGTCGACCCCAGTCAGGGTACCCACTTCTTTCAGAATCTAACCGCTTTCAGAGTGGGCTACTTTACCGTAAACCCATACATGAACGACGGTGTGTTCGATGTTGAGTTTCTGAATAAGCAACCCGCATTTTTCGAAACCGAACACATTCGGTGCGTTTGTTTCAACGAAAACCTAGAGATTCGAATCGATGGTAAAGCCGGCAAGGGGGTTGTATTTAAACCCGGTATGGGGGCCAAGTACCGCTTGCATGGCGAAAACGATTGTTTCGGGTGAAACCTGTTTAAAATCATGTTTTATCCAACCCTTTTTCCTTTGTTATTTCATTTTTTAAGTTCAAATTTACCGTCAATTTTAAAAGGGTTTTTCCCTTTAACTTTTGCTTTTTTCCAGATAGTTACAAACACTTAAAAAAAGTACCGATCATGGATGTTAAAAAATTAATGGCTGAACTCGAGAAGAAGCACCCAGGTGAAAAAGAGTACCTACAAGCTGTGCACGAGGTTCTTGAGTCAATTGAAGAGATTTACAACAAAAATCCCCAGTTCGAATCGGCTGGAATTATTGAGCGCATTGTTGAACCCGACCGGGTATTAACCTTTAAAGTGCCCTGGGTTGACGACGAAGGAAAGGTTCATGTAAACCTTGGCTACCGCGTTCAGTACAACAACGCCATTGGCCCATACAAAGGGGGATTGCGTTTCCACCCAAGCGTTAACCTTTCAATTCTTAAATTTTTAGGTTTCGAACAAATTTTCAAAAACAGCCTTACAACCCTTCCTATGGGTGGCGGTAAAGGTGGTTCCGATTTCAACCCTAAAGGTCGTAGCGATGCTGAAATTATGCGTTTCTGTCAGTCGTTCATGCTCGAACTTTGGAAAATAATTGGTCCCGAAACCGACGTGCCTGCTGGTGATATTGGTGTTGGTGGCCGCGAAATTGGATACATGTACGGAATGTACAAAAAACTTGCTGGCGATCATACCGGCGTTCTTACAGGTAAAGGCCGTAACTGGGGTGGTTCGTTAATTCGTCCCGAAGCTACTGGTTTTGGTTGCGTTTACTTTGCACAGGAAATGCTTAAAACTAAAGGTACCGACTTTAAAGGTAAAGTTGTTGCCATTTCGGGTTTTGGTAACGTTGCTTGGGGTGCTGCCCTTAAAGTAACCGAACTTGGTGGTAAAGTAGTTACCCTTTCGGGCCCCGATGGTTACGTTCACGATCCTGCTGGTTTAAATGCCGAGAAGATTAACTATATGCTCGAACTTCGCGCTTCGAACAACGACATAGTTGAGCCCTATGCTAAGAAGTTTGCAGGCTCTACTTTCCACGCTGGCAAACGTCCCTGGGAAGTTAAAGTTGATGTTGCTCTTCCTTGCGCAACTCAAAACGAACTCGATGGGAACGATGCTCAGAACCTGGTTAAAAATGGTTGCATTTGCGTTAGCGAAGGTGCAAACATGCCTTCAACCCCAGAAGCTATTGAAGTATTCCTAAAGAATAAAATTCTTTTTGCTCCAGGTAAGGCGGCCAATGCTGGTGGTGTAGCTACTTCGGGCCTCGAAATGACCCAGAACAGTATGAAACTTAACTGGACTGCCGAAGAGGTTGATGCTAAACTTCACCAAATTATGGTTAGCATTCACAATGCTTGCGTTCAGTATGGTAAAGATAGCTCTGGTTACGTTAACTACGTTAAAGGTGCTAACATTGCAGGTTTCATGAAGGTTGCCAACGCAATGCTTGATATGGGTGTGATTTAATTCCACAAACCATCCTATAAATGGGGGAATCCAAAAGGGTTCCCCCATTTTTTGTTAAAAAGCTACTAATAGATATATGTTTCGGGACTAAAATTCCTCTCACCAAATGATTCTTTTTAACAGGGCTTTAGCCTGATGGCGCTGGGTAAAGCCATTGGTTGATTATTATTAAAGTAGGGATATCATTTCGGCTCAAATTGAAATATTGGCCAAATTGTTGTAAGTTTATGCTTGCTATTAATAATTATTGTCAATTCTTTAAATAATGTTAAAACACAGAATATGAAAAAGATAGTAAAATTTTTACTAGTTGGTTTTGTGCTACTTATTGCATTGAACTCCTGCGAAAAAGAGGAAACCTTCGATGAATCGTTGCTAATAGGCCGTTGGGTATCGGGCACCGTATATTTCAGGTATAAAGCCGATTATACAGGATATACATGGGATACATCCGACGATGTTGGTGAGGATGAGGCCCAGCCATTTACGTGGGAACTCAATAAGTCGGAGTTAACCCAAATTCACATTATGCAAATTGGGGGTAATGTACCGAAGGTATATACTGTAACCGAGTTAACTGACAACACCCTTAAATATAAAGATAGTTACAGAACCTACTCATTTACTCGTTTTAGCTATTAACGCTTTTCGTATCATCATTTAAAATTGCATGGCCAATGAAAAAACTGCTTAAGTGGGTAGCCATTGTTATTACAAGCCTCATTTTAATAACAGTAATTATTGCTAGTGTTGCTGTTTGGGTTGTTTTCACCCCCGAACGTATAACTCCCATAGTTCGAAATCAGGCCGCTAAATTGGTAACCTGCAGTCACAAAATTGAACGGGTAGAACTTACCTTCTTCAGTACATTTCCAACCTTTGCTCTTAAAGTGAACGGAATTGAAATTGTAAATCCCATGCCTAAAGCACCTTCCGACACGCTACTGGCGGTTGATTATTTCATTGGGAAATTCGATTTTAAAGCTTGGTGGGAACGAAATGAGCTGGTTTTTACCTCAGTTGAGTTGGCAAACGGAAACATTAATGCATTTGTGGATAGTATTGGCAACGCCAATTTCAATATTTTTTTAGCAGATACTGTCCCTACCCCTATCGATACTACTGAAGCACCATTACCTTTCAAATTTATTGATATAAGGAACGTGAACCTCAAAAAGGTAAGTGTCACATATATCGATGAGCAGCTGAAAATGAGTGCTGCCATTAACAATTTAACGGCGCAATTCTCTGGTTTTCTGCAGGACGATAACCTTAAAACTAATATTCTTGTTAAGGAAAGTGAAGTTTCGTTTGCCTATGAAAACGAGAGTTACCTTACCAATGCCAAAATTGCCATGGAGTTACCCATGGAGGTTGATTTGGCTAAGACTATAATTACATTAGGAAATATTAAAGCCTCGTTAAATGGAATTGCTTTCACTCTTACGGGAAATGTGGAGGACGACGCCAATAACAAGCGAATGGTTATGAACCTGAAGTATTCCATTAATCCATTCAGCTTGGCAAACATGCTTGCGATGGTACCCCCCTCATTCCAGTCGTATCTCGATGGCCTATCGGCCAATGGCATTGTTTCATCAACCGGAACTATAGTGGGCAATTTTAGCGACACTCAGATGCCCCTTATGAATATTAAATTCGATATTAAGGATGGCGATGTAAACTACACAGAACTTCCGCTTCCGCTAAAAAAACTTAATGGCCAGTTCGAATTCAATTCCGATTTAAGTACCGACGCTATTTCGTACTTCAAAATAGTTAACGCCAGTGCTGTTACACCTCGCTCGAGTTTCAAAGTGCAGGGAACGGTTAAAAATCTATTTTCCGATATACATTGCAATTTGGTTACCAATGCCAACCTAACCCTTTCCGAATTTGCCTCTTTTCTCCCCGATGGCATGCAGGTAAAAGGAAAAGCCTCGGGTGCAGTGAAAACAATTTTTACCCTTTCGCAAATTGATAAAATGCAACTCGATAGGATGCGAATCTCGGGAAGGATTCAATTGTCCGACTTCGATGCGGTTTACGATAGCATGCGTTTGGTAACCAGCTCTTCGCTTGTCGATTTTTCATTGCCAAACCTTACCCCAACCGGCGACAGAACTAACTTTCTGTATGCTAAGGTTAACGCCATGCAACTTGAGGCTAGTATGATTGACGGGCCCTTTGCCAAAATGCAGGATGCATTGCTGGTTATTGAAACATCCGATGTAATGGACACCACCTCGCTACCCAACTTGAAGTGCATGTTTGCCATGGATTCGCTGAAAGCACAAATGGATACCATACGGATTGCTGCATTCCGGCCCAATGGCGAGTTTGCCATGTACACACCAAGAAAATCGGGAGCTATTGGCGAAGTTAAATTTAAATACTTGGGAATTAGCCTCGATGCCATAGCTGGTACCATTGCCTCGCGGTTAAATAATTTTCATTTAAATGCCAATGTAATCAATCCTGAAACCCAGCCTAGCGTTAACCTAACTTATGTGGGCGAGCAAATGAAAGTCGATTTGGACGATATGGCCATCCGAATAGCCTCAATCGACCTGAGCGCGAAGGTTGCAAACGACACCACCCAGAAGGATTTGCTTTTACAGTGGCCCACCAATGGGCATTTAAAAATGGGGAACGGCGAAATTTCAATGGCCATGCTGCCATTTGTGGTTGAAATTCCCTCAATAAAAATGGACTTCGACCCGGAAACCTTCAATATACATGAGAGCAGAATGATAATGGGCAATTCCGACTTCAACCTGTCGGGTAGTTTAACCAATATCTTTTCGTATTTCAAGCGCGACTCGCTGCTTGTGGGTAAATTTAAGTTCGAAAGCGATAAAACCGATATAATTCAATTGCTTGCTCTTAGCAATGGCATGGGTAGTAGCGAGCCTCAAACAACCGATACGCTGGTTGGGCCCTATATGGTACCCAAGGGTATCGATTTTCATTTGAATACCAGCATTAAAACTGCCACTTTTGGGTCTGACTCTGCCACTTCCGTTAAAGGCGATGTAAGGTTGAAGGATGGACTGCTGGTGCTCGATGGCCTCCGCTTTGTAACACCGGGTGCAAGGGTGCAAATGACGGCCATGTACCAAACTCCCCGTAAGAACCATTTGTATTTGGGCCTCGACTATCACATGCTCGATGTTGAAATTGACGAGGTATTGAACCTATTCCCCATGCTCGATACCATTATGCCCATGCTGAAGTCGTTCAAGGGTAAAGGAGAATTCCATTTGGCTGTTGAAACCTACACCGACTCCATGTACAACCCTAAAAAATCGACCATACGTGGGGCCTCGTCATTGCAGGGTCGCGATTTGGTGCTGATGGATTCTAAAACCTTTGGAGACATAGCAAAGACTTTGCGATTTAGCAAAAAGGCGCAGAACAGGGTGGATAGTTTGAATGTGGAATTTACATTATTCAAGGAAGAGATTGATGTTTACCCATTCCTCCTTTCAATGGATAAGTATAAAGCCGTAATATCGGGGCGCCACAACATGGATAATTCGTTCAGTTATCATGTTTCGCTGGTAGAGAGCCCTATTCCGGTAAAATTGGGTGCCGACATTTCGGGAACTATCGATAAATTGAAAATACTTCCCGCCAAGTGTAGGTATGCCGAAATGTACCGCCCCGTTGTTCAGGGTGTGGTAAACAAAAAGCAGCTGGAACTACGTAAGATGATTCGCGAATCGCTCACCAAAAAGGTGATAAAGGACTGATATTATATACAAATTCTGTTTATAAGTATAACCATGGAAACCTCACGAATCATTTATATGGGCGAACTCCGTACCGAGGCGGAGCATGTTCGTTCGGGCAATAAAATTGTAACCGATGCACCGTTGGACAATCAGGGTAGGGGCGAGTATTTTTCCCCAACCGACCTGTTGGCAACCTCGCTGGGTTCGTGTATGCTCACCATTATGGGCATTGCTGCCCGTACACATGGGTTCAATATTGATGGTACAATGGTTAGCATAACAAAAATAATGGGAACCAACCCTCGGCGGGTTATTGAGGTTGTTGTTGAACTTACTTTCCCCCACAATAGTTATAGCCAAAAGGAGCGAAAAATATTGGAATTGTCGGCCAAAGAGTGCCCTGTAGCGCTAAGCCTGCACCCCGATATAAAACAAACGGTACGTTTTAGTTTTGTAGGCTGACCTAGTACTTGAAAAAGCTTATCGAATCGACAAAGTGATGGGCTTGCTCGTTTAGTTCTTCTGAGCCGGTTGCCAGTTCCTCGGCAGCTACCGAGTTTTGCTGGCTAACCTCGTTCAACTCCTGAACAGCAATGTTCACTTGGTCCATTTGCTGCAGTTGCTCCGAGGAGAGGTTCGATACTTTCTCAATCAGGCTCATGGTTTCTCTTACCTCGGGAATCATTTTTTGTAGTAAACCATTCGAAAGCGAGGTTGCTTTAACTGTTTTTGTTGCCAGGGTGCTTATTTCCTCTGCCGCAATCTTACTACGCTCAGCTAGTTTACGAACTTCTGAAGCAACTACCGAAAATCCTTTACCATGTTCTCCTGCTCGGGCGGCCTCAACCGCAGCATTCAGTGCAAGTATGTTGGTTTGGAAAGCTATGTCGGTTATAATCCGAATTTTTTCGGCAATGCGAGCAACATCCCGATTGCTTTGGGAGGAGGTATCCCCAATTCTTTTCAGTTTTTCGCTCGCTTCGAGCGTAATTTGGCTGGCTTTCGAAGCTCCGTTTGAAACCTGGTCAATGCTGGCCGAAATCTCCTCAATTGACGAGGCTAACTCCTCAACGGTAGCTGCCTGCTCGTTCGCACCTGCAGCTATGTGCTGAGAGTTTTCACTTATTTCCTGGCTCAAAGCAGCAACCTCTTGTGCGCCAGTATCAATCCCTGCAATAACCTCCCTAAGTTTTAAGGAAAGATTGTTGAACGATTGCGATAGCAATCCCACCTCATCTTTACTTGAAATATTTACGTTAACGTTTAAATTTCCTTGCGATAGTTGCTTAATAAAAACTACGCAACGTTTTAAAGGATTGATTAATGTTCCGCTAAACCAAAGTATAACCAGAAAGTAAAGAATGAATACAACCGGAGAAAACCATAGCATGGTTGCTATCATTTTCCTTATTTCAACGTAAGCTTCTTTAACATAAACCTTTGCAATTACATATCCCCCTATTTTTGGCGATAGTTTCTGATAAAATAAAAGGATACCCTCGCTGGCAAGTGGTTCGTTGTTATAATATTTGGTTTTGCCCTTTAGTTCATCAACTTTCAGAATATTTTTAATATTCTGAAAATCATCCTTTTCGTTTGTTTTATTAGGTGTAATAATAATGCCATTTTCGGTATTAACAAATAGAAAATAGGCGGAGCCTATGAAAATTTTATTACTTGTTAACTCTAGAAGCTTCTTTTGACTGCTTGCATCGTTCCAATCGCTTTTAATTACAATTTCGTTAGCAACTGATGAGAGAGACTCAAGGTATTGATAGGCTCTGAAATCGACATTCTTCTTAATGCGACTGCTTTCAAAAAGGTAAGCAACAAAAGCAAGCGTGAAAACGAGAATTACTGCACTTGCTGAAATAACCAGATTCATTCTGGCCCTAATTTTCATATTTTTAAGCCATTCCATGGAAATGAAAATTAATTTTTGGTTTTAAAGAAGTCAACTAGCGAAGAGAAAGTTTTCGATTTTTCTGAGAGCAGTTCGGCGGTTGAGTTCATCTGTTCAGAGGCTGCTGCGTTCTTTTGAGTCACCAGGTTGAGTTGCTGAACTCCACTGTTTATTTGGTCTATACTGCTTTGCAGATCGTTTATGGATGAAACAATCTCCTGAATCAGTTCGGTACTCCTTTTTAACGATGGTATTAATTCTTGCATTTCCCGCCCTGCCTCACTGGTTACACCAACGGTAGATTGTGAAATCTCGTTTATTTCAAAGGCTGCAAGTTTACTGCGTTCTGCCAGTTTACGCACTTCAGCGGCAACAACCGCAAACCCTCTTCCGTGCTTCCCAGCCCTTGCTGCTTCAACCGCAGCATTCAATGCTAACAGATTGGTTTGAAAGGCAATTTCGCTAATCACTCCAATTCTTTCGGCAATTTGCTCTATGCTTGCAAGGCTTTCTGCTGATGCGGAAGCTACTTTATCAAGCTCAGTTGAGGTTCGTTGAGCAATGCCTCCCGTTTTTCTGGAAATTAATGCAGCCTCATGGAATTGTCGAGCAATTTGCTCTACAGTAGAAGCTAACTGTTCAACCGTAGCCGCCTGACGGCTAGCTCCATCGGCAACCATTTGCGATGAGGTAGCAATTTCTGAACTGGCCAAATGCACCTGGGTTGCACCATTTTTAATTCCCTCAACCACTTCCGATAGTTTCAAAATCATCTTATTCATAGCATCGTTTAGCTCTCCAATCTCATCGCGGCCAACTTTCATTTCCGAATGCAATAAATTACCAATCGAAACCAGTTGAGCATTTTTCATGGTGGTATTCAGCGGTTGAGTTATGGTTTTGGAGAAATAGAATGAAATGGAAAAGAAGATTATGAAAATGGCAAGCGGTACTATAATAATGATAATCTGCTTTTTTGATATTTCCTTGTAGGCTTCCTTTTTGGAGAGCAAGGTTACAACTGCCCAGTTTGTGCCATCCGGAGCATGGACGTAAATCAGGTTTTCAGATTGATCGATTTTTTTTGAAATAACATTTTTGGCGAAACTGGAACCTAATAGGGAACTAATTTCCGAATGTAACGAAGATTCAGGACTCGAATCTATGCTGCTGGGTGCTGCAATTATCTTTCCTTGCTTATCGGTTATAATAGCATAGCCATTCTTATAGAACCTTTTTGTGCTAAGGTAGTTCGATAATTCTGATGTATTATAATCAGAGGAATTGGCTACCCATTCAAATATTAGCTGGGTTTGCTCCATGGCGTACTTGTCAACATCGTCCCTAATTCTTTGGGTTTGAACTTTGTAGGTTTTATTTGCGAGAACAAAAACCATTAAAATGGTAAGGGCAGCGAGAATGATGTTCAGCCTTACACTAAATCTCAAATTTGAAAGAGAAGCCATAACAAAAAAATATGCCTAAATGTAATGGTTTTAAATGCTAAAATGCAACTGAATGTTGCACTTTTAAACATTTATTTAAAATCAAGTTGTAATTTATTAAATAATAAACATTTAAGTTAAAAAGCATAGTGAATTTCTTTCTTTGGTTTGGTAACCTTAATTAATTTCATTTAAGTATTCGTTTTATTTCCTAATAAAATTGAATCGTTTGTTTAATCAAATTGGGCTCAACGCGTATCCATGCAAACAGCCAAGTTCGCAAAATTCGCTCGGTTGTATAACCTTCCCTTAAACATAGCCCGCTGCGAGAATCTGCGCAACTTGCTCTTCCATGCTCTCTTATCTGTTTTAACTAGGATATGCAGAAGGGCCAGATGAAGAAAATCGAGAACATAAATTTGATATTAAAAACGGATACTCTTATTATGTTATACTCATCTTACTTTATTCAATATTGGATTTGTTAATATTTTATGATAACAATAATCGAAACCGAATTTTCAATTTTCTATTTTTGTGTGATTATTAATTATTAAGCATTGAGCGAAGAGCGCAACAAGATTGTTGAAACGCCGCTCATGAAGCAGTATAACGAAATTAAGAGAAAGCATCCCGATGCGATACTGCTTTTTAGGGTGGGCGATTTTTACGAAACATTCAGCGACGATGCCATAAAGGCGTCCGAAATATTGGGCATAACCCTTACCCGAAGAGCCAATGGTGCTGCTTCGTTTGTTGAATTGGCTGGGTTTCCCCATCATGCTCTCGACACCTACCTTCCCAAATTGGTTAGGGCCGGTCAGCGGGTTGCCATTTGCGAGCAACTCGAAGACCCAAAACTTACGAAAACCATTGTAAAACGCGGAATTACCGAACTAGTAACTCCCGGCGTTTCGTTCAACGATAATGTACTCGACAGAAAAGAGAATAACTTTTTAGCATGTGTAAATCTCGATAAGCGTTATGCCGGAATAGCTCTTCTCGATGTTTCTACAGGTGAATTTTACGCAGCCGAGGGTTCGCTCGAATATATCGATAAGTTACTTACCAATTTCAGCCCCAAAGAGGTGCTTGTTGAGCGTAGTAAATTCAAAGAATTTATTGAGATCTTTGGCTCCCGTTATTACACTTACAAACTCGATGAGTGGGCCTTCAATTACGATGGCGCTAAGGAAAAACTGCTTAACCATTTTAAAACGCAAACCCTCAAGGGGTTTGGAATCGATGGTCTTCGCTTCGGCATTGTTGCTGCAGGTGCTACTCTTTACTATCTCGATATAACCCAGCACCAGAGGGCCGAACATATTGCATCAATTTCCCGAATTGATGAGGACAAGCATGTTTGGCTCGACAAATTTACCATTCGCAATCTCGAACTCTTTTTTTCGCCAAACGAGGGCGCAAAAACGCTTATCGATATTATCGATCGAACCATTTCACCCATGGGGGCTCGGCTTCTAAAAAAATGGATGGCTCTGCCTTTGAAAGATGTTAAACCAATTGCCGAAAGGCAAAATGTGGTCGACTACTTCATACAAAACACTGAAATTGATTTGGCTTTACGTGAAACTCTTCGTGAAGTTGGCGACATGGAGCGAGTAATTTCTAAGGCTGCAGTTGGTCGTGTAAACCCTCGTGAACTGGTGGCCCTTAAAAGTTCTCTTTTTGCTCTGGTTAAAATAAAAGAATTTTGCGACACTGCTAAGGAAACTACATTGCAACGGATTGGAGAGCAAATAAACCTTTGCTCCCGAATTCGCGATCGCATAGATAAAGAAATTCTCCCCGATCCACCCGCTCAAATAATAAAAGGAGGTGTTATTGCCCACGGAGTAAACTCCGAACTCGATGAACTCCGCGATATTATGCGAATGGGGAAGGACTACCTGCTCGAATTGCAGCAACGCGAATCGGAACGAACCGGTATTTATTCTCTTAAGGTTAGTTTTAACAATGTATTTGGTTACTACATCGAGGTTCGGAATACGCATAAAGACAAAGTGCCAGCCGAGTGGATTCGCAAGCAAACCCTTACACAAGCTGAACGATACACTACCCAAGAACTTAAGGACTACGAAGCGAAAATACTTGGAGCAGAAGAAAAGGTACTTGCCATTGAGCAGCAGCTTTTCGAGCAAATTGTGTTTAACCTTTCTGAGTATATTCAGTCAATTCAGTTGAATGCCAATTTGGTGGCGCAAGTTGATTGTTTGCTTTCGTTTGCACTAAACGCAAGGGAGAATAGCTATTGTAAACCCAATGTGAATTCTTCAGATATTATTAACATACGCAACGGACGTCATCCCGTAATTGAGCGTATGCTGCCAACGGGTGAGGCATACATTGCCAATGATGTGCTGCTCGATTCAACGAATCAACAAATAATAATCATTACTGGGCCCAATATGTCGGGTAAGTCGGCGCTTTTACGACAAACCGCACTCATTGTTCTTTTGGCCCAAATGGGCTCCTTTGTTCCCGCAAATGAAGCCCATATTGGTGTGGTCGATAAGATTTTTACCCGGGTAGGAGCCTCGGATAATATTTCCCTGGGCGAATCCACCTTTATGGTCGAAATGCAGGAGGCAGCAAGTATTCTTAATAATATTTCCGATAGGAGCCTCGTTCTGCTCGATGAGATTGGTCGGGGTACCTCAACATACGACGGTATTTCCATTGCATGGGCCATGGCAGAATATATTCACGAGAATTCGCAGGGTCGGGCCAAAACTTTGTTTGCAACCCATTACCACGAGCTAAACGAAATGGCTGCAACATTTCCTCGAATAAAGAACTACAATGTATCTATTAAGGAACTCGATAATAAGGTGATTTTTCTAAGAAAACTTGTGCCGGGAGGCAGCGAGCATAGTTTCGGTATTCATGTTGCTCGAATGGCTGGTATGCCAGCAAGTGTTGTAAAACGGGCAAACGAAATTTTGGCCGAACTCGAAAAGAAACCTTCCGAGCATACCCTATCCCGACCCGGATCGGATATAGGAAAGCAGAGAGAAGGGTATCAACTCAGCATCTTCCAACTCGACGATCCTGTGCTAACGCAAATTCGCGAGCAGCTTAAGGTTATCGATATTAATACCTTAACGCCCATTGAGGCACTAAATAAACTGAATGAAATTAAACGAATTACTGGCCTTTAGTGGTTCTTCATATACTATTCTTCTCCAATAAGGTTTTCTTTTCCTCTTTTTATTAATAATTTGAAATCTTATATCCCGAAAACGTTTTCGGGTTTGAGGGCCTGATATTTTTATTAAAAAATTACTAACATTATTAAGTAGCAGAATAACAGAGATATACAATTTGCAAACCCGATTGAAAGTATGTTAAAAAGCATAGTTGTATAGCATAATTTTATTGTTCGGTTGTTTTAATTCAATAATTATGCTTTACATTTGTCGCGTTAAAAATGCTTGGTGGATATGATAAAAAAAGTTTTAATTGCCAATCGTGGCGAAATAGCAGTGCGAGTTATTCGCTCGTGCCGCGAATTAGGTATTGCCACTGTGGCGGTTTACTCCGATGCCGACAGGGCTGCAAAGCATGTTCGTTACGCTGGTGAAGCCTACCATATTGGCCCTTCTCCCTCCAAGGAGAGTTACCTCAATGGCGATCGAATTATTGAAACAGCTCTCAGGTGCGGTGCCGATGCCATTCACCCCGGTTACGGTTTTCTTTCGGAAAATGCCGAGTTTGCGCAGAAATGTGTCGATGCTGGCTTGGTTTTTATAGGTCCCGACCCCGATGCCATTGAAAAGATGGGCGATAAAATTACTGCACGCACTACAATGATTGCCGCTGGCGTTCCTGTTGTGCCCGGTACCAAAGATCGGGTCGATTCGCCCGAAAGTATTCGAAAGGTTCTCGACGAAATAGGTTTGCCTTTAATTGTTAAAGCGTCGGCTGGCGGTGGCGGCAAGGGTATGCGACTGGTTCGTAAAGCCGACGATTTAATGAATGCCGTTTCCCTGGCTCGTTCCGAGGCACAAGCTGCCTTTGGCGACGATACTGTATATATTGAAAAGTACATTGAAGGGCCACACCATATAGAATTTCAAATTATTGCCGATCGGCATGGAAACGTGGCGCACCTGTTCGAAAGGGAATGCTCCATTCAGCGTCGTCACCAAAAGGTGGTAGAGGAAACTCCTTCGCCATTTATTACTCAAGAACTTCGCGAGAAAATGGCAGCCGCTGCCATAGCAGCCGCAAGGGCTGTTAATTATGTTGGTGCTGGAACCATTGAGTTTCTGGTCGATGCCAACCGTAATTTCTACTTTCTCGAAATGAATACGCGCCTTCAGGTTGAACATCCAATTACCGAAAGGGTAACCGGAATCGATTTGGTGAAGGAGCAGTTGCTGGTTGCATCGGGTAAACCATTGTCGTTTCAACAGGATGAGGTAGCGCAGTATGGCCATGCCATTGAGTGTCGCATTTCGGCCGAAGATCCGGCCAATAACTTTATGCCATCGCCCGGTGTTATTAGGCACGTTAGCGAACCCAACGGACTTGGCATTCGTACCGATGGTTACGTTTACGAAGGTTTCGAAATCCCCATGTATTACGATCCCATGATTACTAAACTAATTGCCTGGGGACGAACCCGCGAAGAGGCCATCGACCGCATGAAGCGCGCCCTCTACGAGTTTAAAATAACCGGAGTGAAAACTACCATTAAGTTCCTCGAACGAATTATGGATAATCAGGAGTTCCGTTCGGGTGTTTACGATACTCACTTCATCGAAAGGCACTTACCTGCGCTTCTCGAAATGGCTAGCCATAACCGCACCGAGTATGTTGATATGGCCATTATTGCCACCTATCTCGACTACCTTTCGAAAATTGAAAAGTTTGCCATGAACGACTTCCTTGCCACTCGTAGCAATGGCGATAAATGGAAGGATTACGGGAAGAAAAAGAATTTGCAACGAATTTAGCACTGTATGGCTCTCGATATTAAAATTGGCGATAGAACCGCCACGGTTCAGCTTGTGAGTAAAGATGGCTCGAAAGCAACTCTCGAAATCGATGGGAAAACCTTCGAGGTCGATGTTCTCATGGTGGAAGAGGGGGTTTACTCCATAATTCACGATGGCAAGTCGTACAACATTGAAATGATTCCCGGTGAGGGCCCCAAAAACTACTTCGTAAATACCTATTACACTTCACACGAGGTAGAGGTAATCGATGCTCAGAGCCGATACCTTAAGAATCGCAAGGGAAACGGCGACGACAGCGGCGATAAAATAATCAGCACCCCAATGCCCGGTAAGGTAGTGAAGATTCCAGTAAAAGAGGGCGACCCTGTTTCGAAGGGGAAAACGGTAATCGTTATTTCGGCCATGAAAATGGAGAGCGAGTACAAGGCGCCTGTCGATGGCATTGTAAAGCGTATATACGTTAGTGAAGGCCAAACTATAAATGGCAATCAGCCACTTGTTGAAATAGTATAATCTTGAAATGAAGACATTGCACGACAAATTCAATCTTTTTGAAGAAAAGGTTGCCCAATCGCTTGCCGGAGGTGGCGAAGCACGCATTAAACGTCAGCACGAAGCGGGTAAAAAAACGGCGCGTGAGCGCATCGAACTGTTTCTCGATCCTAATACCTTTGTAGAGTTAGATCAGTTTGCCATGAATCGCTGGTCGGAGTTGCCAACCGATCAGTCGCCCATTCCCGGCGATGGCGTAATCTCGGGCTATGGCAAAGTGGAGGGCCGTTTGGTTTTTGTTTACGCCTACGACTTTACTGTTTTCGGGGGAACGTTAAGCCGAACCAATGCCAACAAAATAATTAAGGTTCAGCAAATGGCGCTGAAAATGGGTGCACCCATTGTAGGATTAAACGATTCGGGGGGCGCACGTATTCAGGAGGGCGTTCAGAGCCTTGCAGGCTACGCCGATATTTTTTTCAATAACGTTCGAAGTTCGGGTGTAATTCCCCAAATTACCTGTATAATGGGCCCTTGTGCCGGTGGCGCTGTTTATTCTCCCGCTCTCAACGACTTCATTATTATGGTGAAGGAGAGCAGCTACATGTTTGTTACGGGTCCCGATGTTATTAAGGCCGTTACCCACGAAGATGTAACAAAAGAGGAACTTGGCGGGGCCGTTAGCCATAACTCGAAGAGCGGTGTGGCTCACTTTGTAGCCGACGACGACGAGCAGGCGCTTATGCAGATCCGCGAATTGCTGGCATTTTTACCATCGAACAATATGGAAGAGGCCCCCATATTCCCAACGGCCGATTCAATTGATCGAGTTGAGGAGAAACTTCAGGTGCTGGTACCGGCTGATCCCAATAAGCCTTACGATATAAAGGAATTGATTAATGCTGTAGTCGACGATGGAATTTTTCTTGAGGTACAACCCCTTTTTGCAAAGAATATAGTAGTAGGTTTTGCCCGCCTTGGGGGCGGTTCGGTGGGTATTGTAGCTAATCAGCCTGCCCATTTGGCTGGGGTTCTCGATATCGACTCGTCGGTTAAAGGCGCTCGATTCATCCGCTTTTGCGATGCTTTTAATATACCAATAGTTTCGCTTGTCGATGTGCCCGGTTTTCTTCCTGGACTCGCGCAGGAGCTGAACGGTATTATAAAACATGGGGCCAAATTGCTCTACGCTTATTCCGAAGCAACCGTTCCAAAAATCACTTTAATAACTCGTAAAGCATACGGTGGCGCTTACTGTGTAATGGGAAGCAAGCATGTGGGTGCCGACGTTAATTTTGCCTATCCCACCGCCGAAATTGCAGTTATGGGGCCCGAAGGAGCTGTGAATATTATTTATAAGAATAAGTTTAGCGACCCTAGCGAGCTTACCGAAAAAATTGAGGAGTACCGCGAAGCGTTTGCAAATCCCTATAGGGCTGCTGAGTTAGGCTACATCGACGAGATTATTTATCCTCGCCAAACCAGAGCAAAGTTAATACAAGCCCTTGAAATGGCTAGTTCCAAAAGTCAGCAGAATCCGCCACGCAAGCATGGAAACATTGTTCTCTAGTATTTATGAGCACGTTGCCTACTAAGAATAGGGTAGAGGTTGAAAATTTCGAAAAAAAATGCAAAAATGTTTGGGAGATTTTAATATAACACTTATTTTTGCCACGCTTCTAAAGCAAAACGTTTTTTAAATTTATTGCGAAAGTAGCTCAGTTGGTAGAGCATAACCTTGCCAAGGTTAGGGTCGCGAGTTCGAGTCTCGTCTTTCGCTCAGAAGTAAATGGCGGATTAACTCCGCTGTTTTTGTATAGATAAAAACTACCATAAGGAGTCCGGATGGCGGAATTGGTAGACGCGCAGGACTTAAAATCCTGTGACCATTGAGGTTGTGCGGGTTCGATTCCCGCTCCGGGCACAAAACCAGAAGCTTGAGAAATCAAGCTTTTTTGCATGTATTACGTTTACGCAATTTCAAGTATATCTCGAAAATACATTTATGTCGGATTATCCGGTGATCCTGAAAAGCGGATAGCCCAGCATAACAGTGGTTACGAGCGAACAACAGGGCCCTATAGGCCTTATAAAGTTATTTCAGTTGAGGCTTTCGGAACCCGTGAATTGGCGCGTACCCGTGAGAAGTATTTGAAGTCAGGCGTTGGAAAGGAGTTTCTGAGGGATCCTGAGCAGAAGATGAGTGCGGGCCTGTCTGCCGACAGGTAGATTCGATTCCCGCTCGGGCACAAAACCAGAAGGGCTTCTCAATATTAACTGAAAAGCCCTTCTGGTTTATATTATTTTTAATACTGATAGTTCTCGCCTAGAGCAGTCATTAACTTTTGTCTCGAAAAGAAAATTCGACTTTTTACAGTTCCTATTTTAAGGTTCAATTTGTCTGCAATTTCCTTGTACTTATAGCCCGAAGTATGCATTTCAAATGGCACCCTAAAATCGTCGTCGAGTTCGCTAACTTTTTTGCTTAGCTCGCTGTGCGAGAAGCTCGGCTCGGGCCCCTCCGAAGAAGGACGGCTATTGATTAAGAACTGGTTGTCGCTACTATCGAAAGCGGTGCGTTGTTTAGCATTCTTTCTGTAGTTATTAATAAAGGTGTTCTTCATTATGGTGAATGTCCACGCCTTGATATTGGTATTGTCTTCAAACTTGTCGCGGTATGTTAGGGCCTTCAAAAAAGTTTCCTGAAGTAAATCGCGAGCATCCTCAGGATTCGAAGTCAGGCTGTATGCAAATCGCTCCAGATTTGGCTCAAGCTCTATTAGTGCGGTGCTGAATTCTGTAGTTGTCATGGTATTGTAGATTTAATTTATATTAAGAATAGGTCTAAATAAATGTTTATGCAAATATATGACAAACTTCAACAAAAGAAATGGGAGCAAATTGAGGTATGGTGTAATTCTATACGTATTCTAAATAAAAAATATATCAGTTATTGATTATTTGCGGCCCTGAGAATTTGGCGTATAAATTACATCTAGATGAATATTTTTTCAAAAAGTATTTTAAAATGATTAACTTTTTATGTAACTATTTAGAATTAAGTTTAGTACGAAAATTTGATTGAAACAAATTTTAAATAAGTTTGTTTATTAATGATTTTTGAATAATCTAGAGCATGTAATTATTGTATATAGTAATTCCCTTGCAGATGTCCAAAATATTATGTTGCTAAAAAGAAAATATATAGCAACAATTAAAGTTGAAGGGATGTGAAGCAATTGTAAAATGGCTTTGTAATATTCTGTTTATTTTAATTCGTGTTTCTTCAGAATTTTTCCAAGCATTTGCCTGAACTGCTGTGGCGAATTAACTACGACAATTTTTTTGGTGAACTGGTCTTTATGCGATTCAATTTGTATTCCCGAAGCCATTATGTTGGCACTAGGAAATCGTTCGTTTAGTTTACCGAATATGTCTTTCAGTTCGGTAAGTGGGACCGATTTAGTAATTGTAGTGTAAAAGGTTTCTATGTCATGCAGTGAGCCGATAGCAATTACATCTTTCAAAGGTACCGTTTGCCCCAGATATGCAGAAGCAAAACCCATTTCGCGGGCTATATATGCCGAGTAAAGTAAACCCAATTCATGGTATTCGTTCTCGGGCAGGAAAAAAAGAATTTTGGGGGCATTGCGATTGGGTTTGGGCAGGTTATGGGTAAGGATTATAATTTTTTCGCGTATAATATTGGTGGCAAAATGCTCTTGGGCTGGCATTATGGCTCCTGAGAGCCACAATTCTCCGAGTCGATTTTGAAATGGAATAATCAGATTATTGTATGTGTAATCGAAACCCTTCTCAGTAATGGACTCTTCCAATTTGGCTGTAAATTTATGAAAGTCCATGTTTATCGTTGCGTCGAGCAGCGATTCGGGAATGAGTGGGGGAGTAACATAGCTGTTTCCTTTGCTAACCAGTTGGGCAACCTCATCGCTATTCATGGCAGCAATCTGGCTAATTTTATAGCCCATGGCCTGCAGTTGCGATACGTTTAAAGCCAGTTTCAAATCGTCATCTGAGTATCGACGGATATTGGTATTGGTACGGTTAGGCGAGAACAAATTGTAACGCTTTTCCCAAATTCGTATGGTATGGGCCTTAACACCCGAAAGGATTGAAAGATGCTTTATTGAGTAGGTTGCCATTTTAATTCTGTTCAACACTTCAATAACGTTTCTTAGTCAATTTGGTTCAAAGTGCCTGTAACTAACTTGAAACATATTTTAAGAAACAATATTTCAGCGTTAGTAATATGGTATTTATATTAATGATTATCGCAGAATCGAGCGGGATATCTGCAATTTGTGTTCAACTAACCCTTCGGGCTAAAGTTATTCCATCGCGCAGTGGCAGCATTACCTTTTCGAAATGGTTGTTGTTTGCAAGCAGCCGGTTGAATTGTATTACGCCTAGCGTGTGTGCATCATTGGCAGAGGAATCTACCACCTTCCCGCTCCATAGCACATTGTCGGCTACTAGCAAGCCTCCAATCTTTAAATGATTCTGTGCCAATTGAAGGTATTCTGGGTACTCACGCTTGTCGCCATCAATAAATATGAAATCGAAATGGGAGTTCAATTCTGGTATTATGCTCAACGCATTACCCACAAGCAGTTCAATTTGGTTGTCGAACCCCGATTTTTCGAAATAATGCTGCGCTATGGGGGCTATCTCATCATTTATTTCAATTGTAGTTATGTGCCCTTGAGCACCAACGGCTATGGCCATGCATAGAGTAGTGTAGCCGGTAAAAGTGCCAATTTCGAGAATTGATTTGGGCTTATAAATGCTCACAAGCATTTCAATAAACTTCCCTAAAATGGGACCGCTGAGCATGTGTGGGTTTAAGGTGCTTAGGTAAGTTTTACGTCGCAGTTCGTGGAGTAAACGGTTTTCTTGGGAACTGTTTTTTAGCAAGTACTCCTCAAGGTCATTATTTAATCGGGTATCGAGCAACATGCTATTTGTAAATTAGGGTTGATAGTCGTTGGTGGCTGAGCATTTCGTTGGCAATTTCCAGCAGATCGGTTGCACTGGTGGCTTCTATTTGAGTATTAACTTTCTCCATGTTATCCACGCTATTGTAAATTAAAAGGCTACGTGCAATATTGAGCATTAGTACTTCGCTATTCTCCGAAGCAATGGCTAACTGACCTATCAGCTGCTTCTTCGCTTTTAAGAGTTGAAGTGTTCCCATTTTTGTGTTTCGGATGGTTTTCAACTCGTTAAAAACCATTTCGAGCGCTTTGTTAAAGTTGTCCCTATCGGAACCAAAGTAAATAGTAAAAAGACCAGTATCGCTGTACGGAGAGTAGTTCGATTCGACATTGTAGGCAAAACCACTGCGTTCTCGTAGTGCCAAATTAAGACGCGAATTCATTCCCGGCCCTCCCAGAATATTGTTTAGGAGGTGCATGCCTATGCGTTTAGGGTGCATTAGGTCGTAACAGGTACACCCAACCACGCAGTGGGTTTGAAAGGTTCCCTTACGAAGGGTAAGGTTCTCAGGTTTGTAAATTCCCATGCCCATTCTTTCAGTTCGACGTGGGTTAGGTACGATCCACCCAAAATTCTTTTCACATACATTTTTCACCCTGTGAAAAGGCACATTGCCTATGGAGCAAAAAACCATTTGGTTGGTATTGTAGGTTCGCTGCATAAACCTAATGATGTCTACCTTGCCAAATCGTTTGAGGCATTTCTTGGAGCCCAGAATATTCCGACCAAATGGATGGTTCTTGTATACGAGTTCCTCGAAGTCGTCGAATATTAGTTCCGATGGGGAGTCTTTATATGAGTTGATTTCGTCGAGAATTACTTCTTTCTCCTTTTTCAGTTCTTTTTCGGGGAAGGTTGAGTTAAAAAGAATGTCGGCAATCAACTCTGTAGCCCTAGCAAAATCGTATTTTAGGAACGTGGCATGAATAACCGTTTCCTCTTTGGTTGTGAATGCGTTAAGTTCACCTCCAACATCTTCGAGGCGACTCATAATATGGAATGCCTTTCGCTTTTTTGTTCCCTTGAAAATTACATGCTCAATAAAATGAGCTATTCCATGCTCATTCTCTTCCTCGTCGCGTGTGCCCGAATTTATCATAACCCCACAGTATGCCACTGGCGATTGGGTACGAACATGT
The DNA here is from genome assembly GCA_964479665.1 of uncultured Rikenellaceae bacterium. Lineage (GTDB taxonomy): Bacteria > Bacteroidota > Bacteroidia > Bacteroidales > Tenuifilaceae > UBA2287. The sequence goes on from CAYZNN010000001.1 coordinate 113,791, forward strand.
GCTATTCGAAAGCCATTGCTTAATGTATGCTGTTCAATTTGCATTTATAATTATTAATATGCAAACCTAATTTAATTGTTCAAATTGGCCAAAATGTAACGCATTTGTTACTGGCGAAAATTTAGAAGTATTCTAAATTATTGTTGAGTGCTTTTTTGCAAAAAAATGAAAATCTGCTATTTATCATTTTAACTATTTCAATTTTCTTTTTAGCACCATACAATACCATTTGCATTTTTAAAAAGATGAAGTATATTTGCACCGCTTAAACTGATGGTGCCATAGCTCAGTTGGTAGAGCAAAGGACTGAAAATCCTTGTGTCCCCGGTTCGATTCCTGGTGGCACCACAGCAAGAAGGCCTTCGAAAAGAAGGCCTTCTTTGTTTTTATTCTTTTGTTGCATCAGAGTATGTATACCCATTTGTCAACTTCAGGGTGTTAGTTCAATTCTCAAAAGCATTACAATTGATACGTATATTTGCCTTTACTCGAAGAATGAACTAATTTTTTTTAATATGGAAATTGTAATCATTTGCTTTGCAGCTTTTCTTGTTGCCATACTAACTTTTTTCTCGGGCTTTGGGCTGGGAACAATTTTAACGCCTGTATTCATGGTTTTCTTTCCCGTTGAGCTGGCCATTGCACTTACGGGAGTTGTACATTTCTTCAACAATATATTTAAATTGTTTCTTGTTGGCCGTAATGCTAGCAAAAGAGTCCTTTTCCGTTTCGGTTTTCCTGCAGTAATAGCAGCATTCATTGGCGCTTGGTTGCTGCTCCATATCCCCGATTCAGTACCACTTTTCTCTTACAACGCTTTTGGTAAGTCGTTTGAGGTATATCCAGTAAAGTTTATCATTTCAATACTTCTTATCATTTTTGCCAGTATGGATCTAATTCCCTATTTCAGTAAATTGCAGTTTGGTGAGAGTAAACTTCCTGTTGGTGGGGCATTGAGCGGTTTCTTTGGTGGCCTTTCGGGGAATCAGGGAGCGCTGCGAAGCGCTTTTCTTATAAAGGCTGGGCTATCGAAAGAGGCATTTATAGGCACCGCTGTAGTAGTATCTACTCTTGTCGATTTCACTCGGTTAAGCGTTTATTCTACCCGTTTCACAAAGGCAGGGCTGATGGATAATTTGGCTCTGGTTCTACTTGCCACCTTTTCCGCTATAGCCGGTGCATATATTGGAAATCGGCTTCTGATAAAGATTACACTGAAATTTATTCAGGTAACTGTTGCTGTAATGCTAGTTTTCCTCTCGTTGGCATTGGGTTTGGGTGTAGTATAACTTGCACATTTTTGCTTTCTCATTTTGAAAGTTCTGGAACTACAACATGCTTCCTGTTAACCTAGGAAATAGAGTTGTTGTATTTCAAATATTTTATACCCTTTGCTTTCTAATTGGCGGGGGAAATTGCTAAATTTGCGCAATTTAATTTGAATATGAGCGATAACACCATACTAACCAAACTTGAGGGGCTACGACGAAAGTTTGAAGAGATAGGCCAACAAATTACCGATCCAGCAGTAATTGCTGACATGAAAAGGTTTGTGAGCCTGAATAAAGAGTACCGCGAACTTGAACCCCTCGTTGAGGCCTACGATAATTATAAGAATATTCTAAGCAATATTACTTCTGCAAAAAGCATTCTGGCAACCGAAAAGGATGAAGAAATGCGTGAAATGGCCAAAATGGAACTCGAAACCCTTGAGGCCAATCAGGAAGAGCTTGAAGAAGATATTAAATTGCTTCTCATACCTGCTGATCCACAGGATGGAAAAAATGCAGTATTGGAAATTAGAGCCGGAACTGGTGGCGATGAAGCGAGCATTTTTGCGGGCGATTTATTCCGTATGTACTCTAAGTTTATCGAAAATAGAGGATGGAAATACGAGGTTACCAACGTGTCGGAAGGTACCGTTGGCGGTTACAAAGAAATAGTTCTGAACGTTAAAGGCAATGGAGTTTACGGAATCCTAAAGTACGAGTCGGGAGTGCATAGGGTACAACGCGTTCCTCAGACTGAAACCCAGGGACGAGTACATACTTCAGCTGCAACGGTTGCAGTTCTGCCTGAAGCAGAGGAGTTCGATATCGATTTACGTATGGAGGATATTCGAAAAGATACTTTCTGCTCATCGGGCCCCGGTGGGCAAAGCGTTAACACAACCTATTCGGCCATAAGATTAACTCATATGCCTACTGGTATTGTTGTACAATGCCAGGATCAGAAATCGCAGCTGAAAAATTTCGACAAAGCGCTTGCTGAACTTCGTACCCGGCTTTATAACCTCGAATACCAGAAGTATCTCGATGAAATTGCCTCGAAGCGTAAAACTATGGTATCAACTGGCGATAGGTCGGCTAAAATTCGAACCTACAACTACCCTCAGGGGAGGGTAACCGACCATCGAATTAACCTAACCCTCTATAATCTTTCTGCCATTCTCGACGGCGACTTACATGAGGTTATTGATAAACTCCAAGTGGCCGAAAACGCCGAAAGGCTCAAGATGAGCGAGGTGTAAATACTATAAAAATATGAACGCCAACCAACTTTTTGAGCAAATTCAGCAGAAACGAAGTTTTCTTTGCGTAGGGCTCGATACCGATCTGGCAAAAATTCCTGAGTTTCTCTTGGGTCGCGAAGATCCAGTTTTTGAGTTCAATAAAGCCATTGTTGATGCTACTGCAGAGTATACTGTTGCATTTAAAACCAATTTAGCGTTCTACGAAAGGCATGGAGCTTCGGGCTGGAACTCCCTTCAGCGAACAATTAAATACATTCGCTCTAATTACCCCCAAATATTCACAATTGCCGATGCAAAAAGGGGCGATATAGCCAATACTTCAGCCATGTATGCTCGCACTTTTTTTCAAACCCTCGATTTTCATGCTATTACACTTTCGCCCTACATGGGGCAGGATACCGTTTCGCCATTCCTTACATATGAAGGTAAATGGGTTATTCTACTTGGTTTAACTTCGAATAATTCGTTCTCCGATTTTCAGATGCTCCAAGTTGGTAATAATGGGCGAAGGTTATTTCAGGAGGTAATCGAGAAATCGATGCACTGGGGCTCCGATGCCAACATGATGTACGTTGTAGGGGCTACCCGAGCCGACCTGATTCATGAAGTTCGCAAACTGACACCCGATCACTTTCTGTTGGTTCCGGGTGTGGGTGAGCAGGGCGGTAGCTTAGCCGAAGTAGCTAAAAATGGACTTAACCATAGGTGCGGTTTGCTGGTAAATTCCTCGAGGGGTATAATATATGCCGACACATCGACTCGGTATGTTGGTGCGGCCAAGGCCGCTGCTTATAGGCTTCAGCAGGAAATGGAGTCCATTCTGAAGGATGCTAAACTTATTGAATAGCATTTCTCTTTAAATCTTTTATATTTACTCTACCATAATTAATAGGTTTGTTTCTGCAATGCTTAAATGTTTCCGTTGGGCGGAGCATTTCTGAGTTTTAATATGTGTATGGTTACACCTATTGCTATTGCAATTAACAGAGGCGGCAGCCATACCTTACTCCAGGTTATATAGCAACTATAAAGGATTGAAGCCCAAAGGAGGCTTAAAGAAACTATTTTTACTTTAGGGCTAATCGCTTTATAGTAAATATAGTTTTTAATGTATATTGAAAGTAGCCTGTGGGTTAAAAGCCATCGGTAAAGCTTTTGAGAACTTCGGGCAAAGAGATAGGCTGCTAGCAACAGGAATGGTGTTGTGGGAAGGATTGGGATAAATATTCCCAGCACCCCTAAGGCAACAGCGGTAATACCACCAGCTGCATATAGAAAACGCGAAATTCTGGTTTTAGGTTTTCCAGTTTCCTTTTTAAGCATAGACAGGGCTACTCAATAAAGGTTTTTTTGTGACTCCCGTCGCAAAAGGGTTTATTTTTTGAGTGGCCACATATGCAAAGGTATGCCTCGTTGGCGTTGGCCAATTCGAATGGCTGGCCATCGGGCTTAAGAATGGTAAAGTTTCCTTCCACCCTAAGGGGGCCCTTGCTAATTAATTTCAATTGGGCCGAAACACGCTTTTTCATTTAGTTTATAATTACTGGTTGCTTTCGTCGGAGAATCCCATTTTAAAATGCATTCCATCGCAAAACGGATGGTTGTTTGAATAACCGCAACGGCAAAGTGAAACAATTTGCATGGCTTTAATTTCCTGACCATTGCCATCGGCAATGCTGAATTTGCCAGAGACAAGTAGGGGCCCATTGCGCATTACCTGAATCTTCAGGGGTTCAGCAAGGTAACCCTCCTCATTGTCGCTCTCCTCCTCTGGTGTTTCCTTAACTGCTTTTGGCGATTTCTCTGCTTTGTTTTTCTCCGGGTCGTTCCACTTGAACATTAGAGCATTTGTTGGGCATTGGTTAACAATGTCAACAATCTTTTCGGTGGGAGCACCGTTCATGTTAACCCAGGGCCGATTGCGTGGGTTGAATACCGATAGTAGTTTGGTGTAGCAGGTTGTTGCATGTATGCATTCACCTGGTTTCCAGAATACCGTTATCTCGTAGTTAGAATAGCTTCTGTTATTCTTTTCCATTGTGTGTTGTTGCTGAATGGTTTATAGCAAAAAATAGGAATTTGTTTTGCTTATGCAAAATACCGAAAAATATTGTTTCATCGTTCATTCTGTCGCTATATTTGCCTAAGTTGAACTATTGAAAAACACTTTACCGGCTTTTTCGTTTAAAAGGGTAACGAAATTATGGTGAGAATAAGATATAACATACTGCTTATTGGAGTACTTTCCCTGCAAACTTTTTGGGTTGCCGGGCAAAACATTATTACCGAAGAGGGTTATACCATTTTGCCTATAACCCTAATTGATGGCGATACTATTCCCAATGCCTACATAAAACCAGTTGCCATATACTCGCCCCGAAAATTCAAGGGAAAACGCGATTACCGGGAGTACCAGAGGCTCATCAGGAACTTAAAGGCTGCCTATCCCTATTCACAGGTTGCCAAAAATAAAATTTTGGAAATGAACTCTCATTTTCAAACTCTTAAAACGAAGCGGGAGCGCGATGCTTACGTTAAAGTGGTTGAAAAGCAAATGCGGCAAGAGTTCGAAAGTAAGTTAGTGAAGTTAACCATCTCTCAGGGTCGAATTCTCATAAAACTAATCGATAGGGAACTTGGGCGAAGTTCGTACGATTTGGTGAAGGACCTCAAGGGGGGTACCTCGGCCGTTTTCTGGCAAACGATTGCTAGAATATTTGGGTCGAATTTGAAGACTAAATTCGACCCAGAAGGCGAGGATAAGCTGCTCAATGAACTTGTAGTTCAACTAGAACAAGGGCTTATTTAATTCCCATTTCAACTTTCTTTTGATTTCGATTACATATGCCTAAGCATTGCATGTACAATCGCTTTAGCTCCGTTGGCAATGTCGGTTATTTTTGCATCGAGCATGTAGCAGGGTGTTGTAAATAGTAGGTTTTCGGGATCGATAGCTACTTCACCATGTTGCGTAGCTATGTGTTTTCCCCCAAGCGTTTCGATGGTGCTGGCTGTTCCTGCATCGTTACCTATGGTTAGGGTGCCTTTTCCTAAAACTTTGGCTAAAAGAACGGGTGCAATACACAGCGCTCCAATGGGTTTTTTAAGTGAGTGGGTTTCTTTAATGGCTTTTTCAACCGCAGGTAGAACTGTGCATTTAGCACCTTCAAATGCGAAGGAGCATAAATTTTTGGCAACACCAAACCCGCCGGGGAAAATAAGCGCATCGAAATCGGAGGGTTTAAATTCGTTTAGAGGTAAAATTTTTCCACGAGCAATTCGGGCCGATTCAACCAGAACATTCCTCTTTTCGTTCATCTCGGAACCATTGGTATGGTTAATTACATGGTGCTGGTCGATATTTGGTGCAAAAACATGATAACTGCAACCACTCGAATCGATGGCGTATAGGGTCATTACTGCTTCGTGAATTTCGGCTCCATCGTAAACGCCACAACCAGCTAATACTACAGCAAATTTTTTACTCATGTCGGTATAGTATTGGTTCGACCCTAAATATACAAAAAAGTTGGTGGGTTAATGTTTACTTCTAATCGACAGGGTAAATTAGTGTTTATTGCGTTCTATTGCATCCTCTATTACTAACGAAAAAATTTCGCTCATGGTAAGGCCCATCGAAGCAACCTGTTGGGGTATAATGCTGGCTTCGCTCATGCCAGGAACGGTGTTGATTTCTAAAAAATGGAGCCCTTTCTTTTCGTTGTAAATGAAATCTATTCGCACAATGCCACGGCATTTTAGGCGGTCGTATATGTCCGAAGAAATATCCTGAATAAAATCCGAAAGGTTCTGGGGTATTTGGGCGGGTGTTACCTCTTCCGAGAGATTTTTGTACTTGGCATCAAAATCGAAGAATTCGGTTTTGGGAATTATTTCGGTAACAGGGAAAATGATTGCTTTACCTCTTGTTTTTACTAGTCCACAGGTGAATTCGCGCCCTGCAATATACTCCTCAATCAGTGCAGTGCTGTCTTCGCTGAATGCCTTTTCGAGTGCTGAAATTATTTCGCATTCCTTTTTAACCTTGGTTACTCCGTAACTGCTTCCACTCTCGTTGGGTTTAACAAAAAGGGGTAACCCTAATTTTTTTACAATATCGAATGGGTCGACCGACTGCCCCTTATTAATGCGTATTCCCTTGGCAAGTTTAATATTTAGGTCGGCAAGCGGAAATTTAGCTGCCTCCTTATCGAAGGTAACAGCGGCATTCATTACTCCTCCTGTGGTGTATGGAATACCCATAAGTTCGAAGTAAGCCTGAAGCAGCCCATTTTCGCCCGGTGTGCCATGAATTGCAATTAGGGCACAATTGAAGCTATAAGTATGCTCATTGAAACTTGCAGTAAATGTACCCTTCGATACGGGTAAGTCGCCAAAATCGGGATGCTTCAGAATCCAATTTTTCCCATTAACAATTATGGTGAAAGCATTATACTGGGCTTTATCGAGCCAATTGGCTATTTGTCGGGCTCCCCTCAGTGAAATATCAACTTCTGAGGAGTTGCCCCCTGCCATTATAGCAATGTTTTTAAGGGTTCTCATGCGTTGGGTTGTTGTTACGCAAAAATACTGAAAATTATGAACGATATGGTCTCTATTCTTCCTCGAATTGATTGGAACGCGAACCTGTGTAGGTTCTCCATTTTTCAATAACCTGCATCATATCGGTGGGTACTTCGGTTTCGAAAAGCATAAACTTACCCGTGGTTGGGTGCTTAAAGCCAAGCGATTGGGCATGAAGCGCATGGCGGGGGCAAACTTTAAAACAGTTCTCAACAAATTGCTTGTACTTGGTAAAGGTGGTGCCTTTAACTATGCTGTCGCCGCTGTATTTATCGTCGTTGAAAAGGGGATGTTTAATGTGCTCGAAATGAGCACGTATTTGGTGTGTTCGGCCTGTTTCAAGTTTGCACTCAACAAGGGTTACGTATCCCATTCGCTCTAAAACCTTCCAATGTGTAATTGCGTGTTTGCCCTGGTGGCCATCGGGAAAAACTTGCATTTTTTTTCTGTCGCGAAGGCTTCGTCCTATATGTCCAGTAATGGTCCCCGAATTATCTTCTAAATTGCCCCAAACTAATGCAATATACTTGCGCGATGTGGTACGGTCGAAGAATTGCTTGGCCAAATGGTTCATGGCGAATTCGGTTTTGGCTGTAACCAGCACACCTGAGGTGTTACGATCGATGCGATGCACCAGTCCGGGCCGAACTTCGCCACTGCTAAATAGGGGGATGTGCCTTAAGTGGTACATGAGAGCATTTACGAGTGTGCCATTAAAATTCCCATGGCCTGGGTGTACCACCATGCCGGCTTCCTTGTCTAGTACAATCAAATCATTGTCTTCGTATAGAATGCTGAGAGGAATATTCTCAGGCTTAATTTCTACATCGCGAGGCGGTTCGGCCATTACTATCGAAATGGAATCGAGAGGCTTTATCTTATACGACGATTTAACCGACTTGCCATTAACCAAAATATTACCGGCATCGGCTGCCGACTGGATTCTGTTTCGGCTTACATTTTTTATCTTATCGGCTAAAAATTTATCGATACGGACCATGCTTTGGCCCTTATCCACATCAATATGAAAGTGCTCGTAAAGTTCCTGTTGTTCGCCCGATTCGTCGTCCAACTCATCGTCAATCCATTCCTGCGGTTCAGAATTCATCGCGAAATGATAAGTTTTTGGGTAGCGCTAGCTCCGTTGGGGGCAATTACTTTAACAATGTAAACCCCATTGGGTAAATGCCCAATACCAATTGGCTGGTTGGTGTAAAAGTGCTGACTTACCATTTGCCCCGAAATGTTGAAAATTTGCAGCTTGGTTCTGTCAATTGATTTCGAAATGGAAATATTGAAGGAGTATTTTGCCGGATTAGGATAGAGGCTAAATTCAATTCCATATGGTTTTGGGTCGATACCAGTTGGGGGCTCGTTCAATTTTCCAAAAACTGGTCGCACCATTAGGCTGCCTTCAAATTGGCTGTTGGTCCAAGTACCCGTAATATTGTAAAATAGTTTGCTATTATTTATTCGGTTCAGGTCGAAACCAACATTTAAAAAGTCGGGAGTAGTTTGAACCCAGCCTATGTAAAAGGTTCCATTAGGAATTTCAATGGGTTCATCGAGTTCGTAAAGAGTGTATTTATTGAGTTCGTTAGTGAAAATGGGTCGTAATCCCAGTTGCTCGTATATTTGTTCTCCAGGTTTTCCGTTGTTGTCGGCCCAAACGGCAAGTTTAAAATATTTCTGGTTGGCATTGTCGAGGCTTCTGTTGAAATAAAAGTAAACACCTACAAGCAGGTCGGTTTGGTAGTTAGAAAATTTGTATGCTACCCTCCCATTTTGAGTTCCTTCACCGTAAAGGCCATATCCGTTTTCTGCGCTGCCATCGTCGTATGCGTAGAAGTTTGAAAAAGTTTGAGTATAGCGCACCGTGTCGTTCCACCTAAGGTGTTGGGTTTCGGGGTTAAAATCGGTTATTAAAAAGCTTGTGAAGCCAAACTTGGCCGAGTCGGCATTTGGAGAGTTGAAAGTGTAAACGTAATTACGGGTATAGTCAAAGTCTTCGTATGCAAATATATTCTCGGCACCTCCGGTAAACGAATAATTTTGGTTAGTTAACAGGTTTTCAATGGTAAATTGGCGGGTAACATTCCATGTTACGGGACCCTGGTTGCGATATGCAATATTAAATTCGAGGGGATTTAGCAATTCTACCTGCTGAGCGGTTGAATTGAAATGTGGCCAGGGAACACTTTCGTAGTTTTTAAGCATGCTTCCCAAGGGTTTTCTGAATGCAATATCGTTTAAAACGGTGTCGGCAAAATCTCTGCTCTGGTTTAGGTGTACATTGTCAATGTGCCAATGGTCGGAGTTGCCACGCAAACTGGGAACATGCTGGTTAGCTGCTATGGAAGCTATGTTCCGAAATCGGAATTGAAAGCCAGCAGTTAGGTAATCGGGGTTAAGAATTGGGAAATGTACTCTGAAGAATTTGCGATTTAAATTCAGGGTCGAAATGGTTTTCGTCTTGTCGAGTAGAAAATTCTTTTCGAAAAGACTATTGTTTGTAAAATTAACCGATACAGCCCAAACCTTTTCCCATTTCTGGGTGGATGTTTTGAAGAATTCGAGAATTAATGAGTCCTGGGTTTGAGGTTGATTTCCTAAACCCTGAGGCTGGTAATAGAAACTGAAGTAAATATTGGTATCGGCAGGGAAAAACAGATTTATTGGTAACGAGGTTAGCGTATCGGCCGAGAAAGGGTTTATACTGGCATTGGGATATATTTGCCCTTTGCTGTTAATTGCATCGAAAGTTGCAACCCCAATATTGGGTGGATTAATGGCGAAATTACTATTCACATATACTCCAGATAGGGTCCAAAGCCATGGTGCCGGAATTGTGGAGTGATAAGAAAAATCGTCGAAAAAAGGCAGTTCCAGAGTGGTTCGATCAGAACGTTTTAAGACCAATCCTTCAGTATAATTTAAAGTTTCAACATCTACCAGTACTTCGAACCCTTTTTGGGAGTGAAGCTTGCTGCTGAGCGCAACTGTAAAAACTGTAAACAGAATTATACGGGCAATGTTTCTCATTCGAAAATCTCCTCTTCGGGTTCTTCGTACTTAACAACTTTTTTTGTGGAATCAATTACCTCTATTAAGCGTGGAATGCGTTCCTCGTTAAGTGTAAGCCATATATCGATGCGTGCGCCAAAACTTATTGGGGTATCATCGTTGAATGCTGGATACTGGCTGTAAACCTTGGCTTGTAGCGAGTCGCGCAGATCCTTTATAGTATTATCAAATCGAATATTGCCTAAGTTCAACGATGCCTCTATGAGGGTACCTTTGGCTTCAGCAAGGGTTAAACCAATAACTCTGGGAAGTCCCGTTTTTTCGTTGGCAAACCCCCGACCGAGGAGTAAATCGATAGCAGATCCCTTTGGAATAAGTGTTCTTGGGGCAATTTTCTTGCCTTTATACCTTTGCTCCAGAACATTGTTTACTGCTATGTCGGGAGTGAAATAGAGGGTTTCAATGGTGAAGCCTTGAAGTTCGAGTTGCGCCTTGGCTTGGCGAAGAGTTACTCCAACCACATCGGGCATTTCAACTAATTTTGGGGTTGTAGCGTTAATCGTTAGAAAAACCCTCCGGTTAGCCTTTACCAGTGTTCCTGCAGAAGGGTTTTGGTCAACAATCGACCCAGGCTTCCGAGTTGCAATATAAACCGAATCGATTATTTCGAGTCGCAACCGCTTCTTTTTGGCTAACCGAACCGACTGTTCCTGCGATAGTCCATCGAAGTCGGGCACTTCAATACCCTGCCCGTGGCGAGTAAAGAAAAAGAGAAACGTAAAAAAAAATAGAATGGCTGCAACAACAATGGCAGCAGCAATTAGGGGCGATTTAACGTAGGGAATATTATAGATCCGCAAAAAGAATTCCTTGATTTTTTGACCCGACATGGTTAAAACTGGTTATTGTGAAATCAGTAATTATTGTTAAGGCGTATTAGTAACGACAAAAATATAATTTTATTGGCACATAGAATGCCATTGTTGGGAATTTGCAAGGTTAATACTCCCGTATAGGGTTATATACCGAGTCGCGTTCAGCGGGTTTTTTGCCCGTAATTCTTATGAGTTCGCAAATTTCTTCAACAGTCATGGTAGGCCTTTGCTCGTCCGAACCAGCCATGGTGTATATTTTAGTGGAATCGTCGATTGTGCCATCAATGTCGTTCACACCAAAATGAAGCGAAAGCTGCGCAGTTTGTTTCCCTAGCATGGGCCAGTATGCTTTGAGGTGTCGGAAATTATCGAGGTAAATACGAGCTATTGCGAAATTTTTTAGAACCTCTATACTGTTTACTTCCCCAATATAAGAAAGTGTGTTATTCGCTGCTTTGAACTTAAGGGGGATAAAACAATTAAAACCATGGGTTTTGTCCTGAAGCTGGCGGAGGGCCTCCATGTGCCCAATGCGATGTTGATAGTTCTCTATATGGCCATAGAGCATAGTGGCATTGGATGGTAGGCCTTCCAGATGAGCCGCTTCGTGAATTTCGAGCCATCTTTCCCACGACGATTTGTCTGGACATATTTTTTCGCGAAGCTCTTCGTTCGCAATTTCGGCACCCCCACCCGGAATAGAGTCGAGACCATATTTTTTTAATTTCTGAATGCCCTTGCGAGCAGTCAAATTGGCTTTTTTGAAAATATAGTCGAGTTCTACAGCCGAGAATGCTTTAACATGTATGCTGGGCAGTTCCTGTTTTATTGCGGATATAATTTGCCCGTAGTAATCCAAGTCCCATTTAGGATGTACACCGCCCGTTACATGGACTTCAGTTACGGGCATTTTCTTGTATTTTTGGCAGGAATAGGATATTTCGCGTAAATTACTTTCCCAGCTACCATCCTGCCCTTGAGCCCTTCTATAGGAGCAAAATGTACAGTTAAATACGCAAATGTTGGTGGGCTCTATATGAAAGTTCTGGTTAAAAAAAACAGTATTCCCATTTTTGCGCATGTTAACCTCGTTAGCCAGCAGACCTAACAGGCCTAAATCGGCCTGCTCGTATAAAGCAAGTGCATCAGCAGGTTCAATTCTTTCGCCATTGAGCACTTTGCCAATAATTTTCTGAATGGCTGATGGCAGATCGATTTTCAGAAGGTGTTCGGTGAATGTCATCACGGGCTAATTTACGTGCGCTATCCTAACAGTAAAGATAGAGAAAAGTTGCATGGAGTTCTACGAAAAAGGCTGACCACAATCGTGTCAGCCTACCGAAACTATTTAGGAATAGTACTAAACCTTGTGCTTTGGCTCGTCAGAAACAGTAAGTTTCTTACGTCCTTTTGCCCTGCGGGCTGCAAGCACTCTACGTCCGTTGTGAGTCGACATCCTTTCGCGGAAACCGTGCTTGTTTCTTCTCTTCCTATTCGATGGTTGAAAGGTCCTTTTCATTGCTATTTGCTTTTAATATTTATTCTTTTTTGCTGACAGTCAGATTCGTTCAAATGGTTTGTACCTGTAATTTAGGCACGCAAAGGTAAGGTTTTTTTTAAAACATAAAAAAGTTTGCACGAAAAAATCAGTAAATGGGTAAGTAAATCACAAATTTCTCTTCGAAATACTCTTCCTGAAAGAAGTTGGTAATTTTCCATTTTTTTAAATCGCGGCCCAAGGGTGCCAGCTCTTCTTGTAGGTCGCCACCTTTTAGTGCAATAATACCATTAGGCAATGCATTAAACCCCCCAGGCATAACAGCCTTTCTTATCCATTGCTTAATAGTGGGCATTGGGGCTACTGCCCGAGTTACTGCAAAGTCGAATTTTGTATTAACCTCTTCGGCTCTGCATTTCAAAGCGGTTGCATTTTCGAGTCCGAGATTCGAAATAACCTCATTGGCTACCAGTACTTTTTTTCCAATCGAATCAATAAGGGTGAACTTACAGTTTGGAAACAGGATGGCTAAAGGAATACCCGGAAATCCGCCCCCTGTTCCCACGTCGATAATATGAGTGTTTTTTGCGAAACTAATAATTTTGGCAATGGTAAGGGAGTGTAAAACATGATGGATATAAATTTTATCAATGTCTTTTCGAGAAACAACATTTATTTTACTATTCCACTCCCTGTACAGGGGCTCTAATTGGGAGAATTGTTTGCGCTGTGTATGGGTAGCTTCGGGAAAGTACCTATAAATTACTTCGTCCATTGTTAGCTACGAATTGGGCTTTTGGTTATGTTTCATCAGTACGTTGAAAAGCAATTCACGAGCCCTAAACAGTTGCGCCTTAACGGTACCAAGCGGAAGTTCAAGTTCTTCTGCAATTTCCTCGTAGGAATATTCTTTAAAATATCGTAGTTCAATGAGCTTTCGGTATCGAGGTTTGAGCTTCGATACCAACGACTGGATTAGTTTAATATTCTGCTCCTTTATAATGGTCTCCTCGGGGTCTAAAGAACTTGAGGGGAGGCTTGCAGCTGGCGACATAGAAATGCCTTCGCTATCTTCAGTGCCGTGATCGATTGAAATGGTGTTTGCCTTGCGTTTGCGAATAAAGTCGATGCAGTTGTTGGTGGCAATTTTGAATAGCCAAGTACTAAAAGCAAATTTGGGAGTGTACTGGTGAATGTTTTTGAACGCCTTGCCAAATGCTTCAATGGTTAAATCCTCAGCATCTGACTTATTGTTAACCATCTTAAGAAGCATAAAATAAATTGAGTCGCGGTAACGGCCAAGCAGTTCAGCGAACGCTTTTTGATCGCCCTGAATAGCCTGCTCAACTATAACTAAGTCGTGTTTTGCCTTGTCGGAAAGGCTTTGGCTTAGTTCCATCTAAATCGTTTTTTACTAAATTGGTTTGCAAATGCTAACCAAAGGTACAAAATTGGCGAGAACAAATCGTATAGAAACGAAATTAAGAATAAATTAGTTTCGTTTAAACGGTTCATTGCCATATTTAGTATTGAAGAGGTTACGATTAACCGAAAGAGCATGATTCCCGCAACAACCAGAGGCGGAAAGCCAATGGCAAAAAGAGTAAACCCCGTTGTCCAAAAAAGGATTCGGGAAAAGGGCTCGAGAAATAATGCTAGTTTTATAGAGTTACGATAGTATGGGCTTGTTGTTAAATGCCTTCTTTTTTGCATAAACCATGATCCGAGGGTCTCACGGGGAACGGATAGTGTGTGCGATTTTACATCGATTTCAACCGCAGTATTCTTCCCATTTGCAACTTCATGAACGAACAGGTCATCATCGCCTGAATGTAGAAAACTATGCGATGCAAACCCTCTGTTTTTAAAAAACAGTTCCTTTTTGTATGCGAGGTTTCTCCCTACGCCCATATAGGGTCTTTTAATAAGTGCCATACCCAAATAGTTAAGGGCGATGTAAAAAGTATCGAATCGTATAAGTTTGTTCGAAAAACCTTTCTTTTTCATGTACGCTCCATAGCCTAGCACTACATTGGTATTGCCAGAAAAGTTCTGAGCAATGGTGGAGAGCCACTTACTGCTGGATGGTTGGCAGTCGGCATCGGTAAGTACAAGCCATTCGCTCTGAGCCGCTTTAATGCCAACTGTAAGGGCCAATTTCTTACCGTGCGAAAATTTTTCGTCGGGTTTAATATTTGTAACCTTTAGGTTTGGGTATAGCTTTTGAAGACGCGAGAGCACAAACTCCGAATCGTCGTATGAGCAGTCATTTACAACAATCACTTCAAAGTTGGGGTAGTTCTGCTCAAGAATGGAAGGTAAAAATTTTTCGAGATTTACTTCCTCATTTCGGGCGCAAATAACAACCGATATGGTTGGTTTTTGAGGTGTTGTTATATTTGTAGATTTGGGCTTGTATGTTGCAACCCTTAAATAAATTAGTGTAAAGTAAAGGAGCTGTATAACCAATGATGCGGCAAAAACAATAAAGAAGCCCAATTGTAAAGGGCTTAATTCTGAGAAGATTGGAGTCACAATTCGAAGTTTAAAAATGCAAGGCAATTTTAACTAAACATTTTGGCTTTGCAATGGTTCAAACTCAATATTGTTTGGGTATTTTTTATTCAAAGTTGAAGTTGACAGTTTAATTGTGCGACAAAGGTTAGGTTAAAGGGCATATAACAAACCTTATTTTTTCAGTTATCTTTGCCAAAATTTTATGCAAATGCAATTCAGGCTGCTCGCATCCAGCACCCAAACAAATGCCCGGTTGGGCGAAATTGTAACCGACCACGGAACCATTCCAACCCCCATATTCATGCCCGTTGGAACAGTTGGAAGTGTAAAGGGGGTAAGCCATCGTGAGCTCGAGAACGAGATTGATGCAAAAATAATTTTAGGCAACACGTACCATTTATACTTGCGTCCTGGTCTCGAAGTAATTAAGCAGGCTGGTGGACTTCATAAGTTCAGCTCTTGGGGCAGGCCAATTCTGACAGATAGTGGTGGTTACCAGGTTTTTTCACTTGCTGAAAATAGAAAACTGACCTCGGAGGGTGCCCATTTCCGCTCGCATATCGATGGATCGAAGCATTTTTTTAGCCCCGAAAATGTGATGGACATTCAGCGTACAATTGGAGCCGATATTATTATGGCTTTCGATGAGTGCCCACCAGGGGATGCTTGTTTTGAATACGCCAAAAAATCGCTCGACTTAACTGAGCGATGGTTAATCCGTTGTATCGATCGATTCAACTCAACAGAGCCCTTATATGGGTACAGCCAAGCGATGTTTCCTATTGTACAGGGGTGCGTTTACCCCGAACTGCGAAAGCGAGCTGCCGAAACCATTGCTGCCCTCAATTCTGAAGGCAATGCCATTGGTGGCCTCTCGGTTGGTGAACCTGCCGAGGTAATGTACGAAATGATAGAGGTTGTTAATGCCATATTACCCGCCAGCAAACCACGCTACTTAATGGGTGTAGGAACACCCGAAAACATTCTGGAGGCCATTGCGCGAGGAGTCGATATGTTCGATTGCGTTATGCCAACCCGGAACGGACGTAATGGAATGCTTTTCACAAGTGAAGGAATTATTAACATACGCAATAAGAAGTGGGAAAACGATTTTTCCCCCATCGATCCGAATGGCACCACTTTTGCCGACCAGCGATATAGCAAGGCATACCTGAGGCATCTATTCGTTTCATCGGAGATGTTAGGCCCCCAATTGGCAAGTATACATAATTTAGGATTCTACCTTTGGTTGGTGGCTGAGGCCAGGTTGCAAATAGCTAATGATACTTTTAGCGATTGGAAAAATAAAATGACTAAACGTGTTGCTACCCGATTATGAGAAATTTGGGCTTTAAAATTCTCGATTTTTACATTATTCGCAAGTTTGTTGGCACCTATTTTTATGCCATTACCCTAATAATGACCATAGCCGTTATTTTCGATGTTGCTGAAAAAATGGACGACTTTATGGGTAAAAATGCTCCGCTAAAGGCCATTGTTTTCGATTACTATCTGAATTTCATTCCATACTTTGCCAATCTGTTCAGCTCTTTATTCGTTTTTATAGCCGTTATTTTCTTCACCTCTAAAATGGCCTACAATACCGAAATAATTGCCATTCTGAGCAGTGGGGTAAGCTTCAGGCGGCTCATGTTTCCCTACTTCGTTTCGGCTCTCTTCATCGCATTATTCTCGTTTTCCTTGTCTAACTTCATTATTCCTCCAGCCAACAAGGTGCGGCTCAATTTCGAAAATACCTATATTAAGCGACCCAAATACAACACCAATAGGAATATTCACATGCAGGTTCGGCCCGGAATTTTCCTTTACATGCAGTCGTACAATTCCTTCGGAAACATTGGGTATAAATTTTCAATGGAAAAGTTTGAGAACGGCCGACTTGTATCGAAACTCATGTCGGAAACCGTTAAATGGGACACAACCATTAATAAATGGAGGGTTGGAACCTATTATATTAGGAACTACTTGGCCGACAGAGAAGAAGTAATTACTGGCGAATCGATTGATACTACCCTATTTATACACCCAAGCGATTTTACTCGCAGAGAAAACATTGTTGAAACGATGAATATGTTCGAGCTCGACGAGTTCATTGCTCAGCAAAGGTTGCAAGGATCTGATACGGTTACATTTTACCTTATTGAAAAATATAGCAGGGTAGCATACCCATTTTCAACTTTCATTCTAACGCTTATTGGGGTTGCCCTTTCGTCGCGAAAGGTGAGGGGAGGAATTGGCCTTCATATCGGATTGGGATTGGCCTTGAGTTTTAGTTACATTCTATTTATGCGCTTTACAACCATGTTTGCGGTTGGTGGCAGTATCGATCCGTTTATTGCTGTTTGGATCCCGAATTTAATGTATGCAGCCATTGCGCTCCTATTGTATAGAATGGCCCCTAAATAGAATTTTGCAACGCTACTGTATATAGTTTTGAATATATTACACCGCTTGGTGTGAGTTCGCTTTTGTAGTGAACAATTTCGCTTGCAGTGCTGGTTTGAAAAATGGTTTGGTTGTACGTTTTAAGCATGTTGGTTAAGTTGCTATAATTTGCCATGTTTTTTGGCCGGCCTAAAGTTATGTGCGGATTAAAACCTCTCTCATCGGGGGTAAAGCCCAGCCTGCTAACTACAGCCATGGTTACTTTGTGAACTTTTCCGAGCGTTTCATTTTTACCAATACCAACCCAAACTACTTTCGGCGCTTGGGCTGAGCCAAAGTAACCCATTCCTTTTAGAACTATATTAAATGGTTTAAATCCGTCTACCTGTTTTGCTAGCTCCTGCTGAATTAGGTTTGCCTGGTTTGGTTGGGTTTCGCCTAAAAAGAAGAGCGTAAGATGCAGAATGTCAGGATTCACCCATTTAACCTGACGGTTATCGAAACGATTCCGCAGATCGTCCCAAGCATTGGCAAGTTTTTCCTCAACGGCAATGGGGATTGCAATAAAAGTTCGAATTGTTTCCATTGTTTATTGTTGATGAGAAACGCATTAATAAAAACCACAAAGCCTTACTGCCGTCAGGCAGGTTTACCGAGGTTTTAATAAAGAGTACAAAGATGAAGGCAGTTGCCTGCGATTTTCTTTGCGCCCTTTGTGGTTCTCTTTGTGTGCTTTGTGGTTAAAGAATTTCAAGCAAACTACAAGTAGTCCTCAATGGGAGCGCACGAGCAAACCAAATTGCGGTCGCCATAGCCCGAATCGATTCGACTTACAGTTGGCCAGTACTTGTTTAGGCCCAACCAGGGTAATGGGAATGCCGCTTTTTGCCTGTCGTACGGGTGATTCCATTCGTTGCCTGTAACTTCAGTAACAGTATGCGGAGCATTCTTTAAAACATTATCGGCCTTGTCGGCTTTCCCCGATTTAATATCTTCGAGTTCCATTTTAATGGCAATCATTGTTTCGGCAAAGCGGTCGAGTTCCTGCTTCGATTCGCTCTCGGTTGGCTCAACCATAAGGGTTTCGTGAACAGGGAACGATAGGGTAGGCGCATGGAAACCATAGTCCATAAGCCTGCGTGCTATATCGCCAGTTTCAATGTCGTACGACATTTTAAAGTGACGGCAATCGAGAATCATTTCGTGACCAATTCGTCCTGTTTCGCCCGTATAAAGAACCTCGTAATGACCCTTTAGTTTGGCAGTAAGGTAGTTAGCATTTAAAATTGCCAGTTCAGTTGCTTTGCGTAGGCCCTCTTCTCCAAGCATTAATATGTAACCGTAAGTTATTGCGAGTACAAATGCACTACCCCAGGGCGCTGCTGAAATGGCTTTAATAGCCTGCTCGCCACCAGTTTTAACCACTGGGTGGCCTGGCAGGAATGGAACCAAGTGCTTGGCTACGCCAATGGGACCAACACCAGGCCCGCCACCCCCGTGAGGAATAGCAAAGGTTTTGTGTAGATTAAGGTGGCAAACATCGGCGCCAATGGTGCCCGGGTTGGTGAGGCCAACCTGGGCATTCATGTTGGCTCCGTCCATGTAAACTTGTCCGCCGTTATCGTGAATAATCCTCATCATCTCCTTAATTTCACCTTCGAAAACACCGTGAGTTGAAGGATAAGTAACCATGAAAGCGGATAGTCTGTCGCGATGCTGCTCGGCTTTCGCTTTAAGATCTTCGAGCGAAATGTTGCCATTCGTGTCGCAGGCAACAACCACAACCTCCATGCCTGCCATAGCAGCGCTTGCAGGGTTGGTTCCGTGTGCCGAGGCAGGGATTAATACTACATTTCGGTGGCTTTGGTTTCGGCTCATGTGGTACTGCCGTATAACCATTAGTCCAGCATATTCGCCTGCTGCACCCGAGTTGGGTTGCAACGAAACCGCGCTAAAACCGGTAATTTCGGCTAAATACATTTCCAAATCGCAAATCAAATTCATGTAGCCTTCGGCCTGCTCTGTTGGAACAAAAGGGTGGATATTGCCAAACTCGGGCCAGCTTAATGGAAGCATAAGCGTTGCGGCGTTAAGCTTCATGGTGCAGCTGCCAAGCGAAATCATGCTGTGGTTAAGGGCAATGTCTTTGCGCTCAAGTTTCTTAATATAGCGCATCATTTCGGTTTCGGAGTGAAACGAATTGAAAACCTTACCTGTTAGGTAGTTCGATTTGCGTTTTAAATTCTCGGGAATGCTGTTCGCCTCCTTAATTTCGGTAATTTGAGGTGCAGGTTTGCCTGCCACTTCAGCAAAAACACTAAGAATTGCATTTACTTCAGCAATTGATGTAAGCTCGTCGAAGCTTATACCAATTGTTCCGTTTTTCTTATAGTTTAGGTTAATTTCCTTGTCGATTGCTTTACGCTTTACCATGTCGGATTTAATACCGCTTGGGAGCTCAATTTCGATGGTGTCGAAAAATCCATCGACAGTTTGCTTGTAACCCAATTTGCCTAGCTCGTTGGCAACCAAGGTGGCAGCGCTATGGGCGTGCTGTGCAATTCTTCGAATTCCTTCGGGACCATGGTAAACAGCAAACATGCCAGCCATGGTGGCTAAAAGTGCCTGAGCTGTACAAATATTCGATGTGGCCCGCTCGCGTTTAATGTGCTGCTCGCGCACCTGAAGCGCCATGCGAAGGGCCTTGTTTCCATGTCGGTCAATCGATACTCCTATAATACGACCGGGTAGTTGACGTTTAAACTCATCTTTTGTTGCCAGGTAGGCTGCATGTGGGCCGCCAAAACCCATGGGAATGCCAAAACGTTGGGTCGATCCCACCACAATGTCGGCACCCCATTCCCCTGGTGGTGTTAAAAGGGCAAGCGATAATAGATCGGCAACTGCAGTAACAAACATCCCGTTTTCGTGAGCATTTGCTGCTAGGGCCGAGTAGTCGCGAGCCTTTCCTTTTGCCGATGGGTACTGAACGAGCGCACCAAACTCTTTTCCTGTAAAAGCAAACTCTTTATAGCAACCAGTTACTACTTTAATTCCCAGTGGAATTGCACGGGCTTCAACCACTTCGAGGGTTTGAGGGAAAATATCGCCGTCGATGAATACAATGTTTCGCTCCCCTTTTACTGCTTGGCGCGAGCGTAGGTTAAACATCATAATAACAGCTTCGGCAGCAGCAGTGGCCTCGTCGAGAAGCGAAGCGTTGGCTATTTCCATTCCGGTTAAATCCATTACCATGGTTTGAAAATTGAGCAGCGCTTCAAGTCGGCCTTGGCTAATTTCGGCCTGATAAGGAGTGTACGATGTGTACCAGCCTGGGTTTTCGAAAATGTTTCGAAGTATAACCGATGGAGTATGCGTTCCGTAGTAACCCATGCCAATAAACGAGCGGAAAGGCTTATTTTTCGAAGCCAACATTTTTGCCTTCGCTAAGTACTCCTGTTCTGTTAGCGGCGCAGGGAGGTTTAAAGGTTTTTCGAGTCGAATTGATTTTGGAACGGTTTGATCTATAAGTTCATTTAAACTTTTAACGCCAACAGTGTCGAGCATCTCTTTTAACTCGTGGTTGCGGGGGCCAATGTGGCGCGATACGAAACGGTCAGTTACCATATTGTGTGTGCTTTAATGATTTTAAAATGTGAAATTTGATGTAAAAGTAGAAAATCGATAACAGATTAAAATGAATTTGGTCATTCTTTTAACATCTTTTTTTTAAACAACAGTTTTTGCTTAATGTTTACTTTAAGAAGGGGTTGCTCGTTTTTTCTTTGCCTATGGTAGTAGAGTTTCCATGTCCAGGGTAAACAGTAATGGCGTCGCCGAGGGGAAGAATTTTACTCTTAATGCTGGACAGTATAATGTTGTAATTGCCTCCGGGTAAGTCGGTACGGCCAATTGAACCCTCGAAAAGGGTATCACCTGTTATTATAAAATTTCCCGATTGGGAATAAAAACATACGCCTCCCCTCGAGTGCCCGGGAGTATGAATTACCTTAAGTTCTGTGTTACCAAATCGAATACGGTCGCCATCCTTTACCATTATGTCAATATCTGGTGCAGAGTCGATTGCTAAGCCAAACATAAGGGCATGTTGAGGAAGCATTTGAAGCATGGTAATGTCTTCGCCATGAGCAATCGACCGGGCTCCGTATTTCTCTTTGATGAAAGAAATACCAATTACATGGTCGACGTGACAATGCGTATTAATTGTGTATTTTGGTTTAAGTTTGTTGTTGGTTAAAAAATCAACTAATACCTGCTGCTCGTTGGGAGTATAGCAACCACAGTCTACAACCACACATTCGCCAGTAGCATCGTAAACCACATAGGTGTTTTCTTGAAAAGGATTGAATGTAAATTGTTTAATATTTTCCATTGTTTTCTATTTATTGGTTCCTTTCAGCAGAGGAACAAAAGTGAACCTGCCGTTGTTCGATGTTTCAATATTAGTTTCGCTGTGTTTTTCTACTA
The DNA here is from genome assembly GCA_964479665.1 of uncultured Rikenellaceae bacterium. Lineage (GTDB taxonomy): Bacteria > Bacteroidota > Bacteroidia > Bacteroidales > Tenuifilaceae > UBA2287. Next base: position 135,716 of record CAYZNN010000001.1, read on the forward strand.
GCATCATATTCTGGCCTTGGCTGTCGCCAACGGGTATTACTAGTCTGCCACCTACTTTAAGTTGGTCAACCAAAGCCTGGGGTATTTCGGGCGCCCCAGCAGTTACTAGTATCCTGTCAAAGGGTCCGTAGGTTGGAAGCCCAAGGTATCCATCGCCATAGAAAAAGTGAGGGTGGTACCCCATTCGCTCCAAGGCCATTTTCGCTTTAAGGAAAAGTTCTTTTTGGCGTTCAATAGTGAAAATTTTTGCCCCCAACTCCATTAGCACTGCAGTTTGGTATCCCGAACCGGTTCCAATTTCAAGTACCTTTTGGTGAGGCTCAACTTTTAAAAGTTGGGTTTGAAAGGCTACGGTGTAGGGTTGCGATATGGTTTGACCAGCCCCAATTGGGAATGGGGAGTCTTTATAAGAGAAATTTAAAAAGCTACTTTCCATAAAAAGGTGACGGGGAACAGTGTTTATTGCACGAAGTACCATTTCGTCGGTTATACCCTTGCTCCTAATTTCATCAACCAGTTTTTTTCTTAGCCCTTTATGCCTATATGTGTCTTGCATCGCTTAAAAATAGTGGATTGTAAAGAGGTTCGCTCTCGACAAATATAGCTTCAATTATTGGTTGCCAAAAGTTTTAGGAGAAACAAACCATGAAACTTTAAAAGAATTCCGACTTAATATGTGGTTGCTTAAAAAGCAATTCTTTGTAGGCTAGTTATTGTGGTTGGTTATATTTACTTATTTTTGGAGCATTAAAAATGAACCACAAAGTATTCGAAGTGAAAAAAATAATTCAGGCTGCTAAATATATTCTGTTCGATTTTATTGGGTCTGCCGCCGCATGGTGGTTGTTCCATTTGTATAGAAAAAGAATTATTGAACCCAAGGTTTTTGGGGTCGATGTTGAATTTGTGCTCGATAAACGATTTTTTTTGGCACTGCTAATAATACCCCTATTTTGGGTTATTTTATACTATGTTAATGGTTTCTACCGCGATGTTTTTCGCCGTTCGAGGCTTAGGGAACTTGGTAACTCGCTCGTAATTACCATGTTTGGGGTGGTGGTTATTTTCTTTCTTCTTATACTCGACGATTATATAGCAACCTACAAAAATTACTACCAACTTACTATCACACTTTTCAGCCTTCAATTTTTTATAACTTATATTCCACGCTTAATAATAACCTCTCGAACCATAAAGGCCATTCGAAGGGGCCTATTGGCATTCCCTACCATTATTATTGGCGATGGTGAAAAGGCCCTAGAACTCTTCGACGAAATGACACACCAAGTCAAATTGCAAGGAAATAAAATTGTTGGCTACGTAAGTGCTGGGAGCAGAAGCAAGCATGCGCTGGAGGGCGCAGTACCCCATTTGGGCGATATAAAAAATTTGAGAGGAATTGTAATGTGCAATGGTATAGAGGAGGTTGTAATAGCTCTCGAAACCACCGAAAGCAGAAGCGTAACAAAGGTAATAAATAGTTTACTCGGGCTAAATATATCGGTAAAAGCCATTCCTAGCCTTTACGACTTTCTTACCGGAAGGGTTAAGATGTCATCGATTTTTGGTGTACCCCTTATTCAGGTTACGTTCGACCTAATGCCGGCTTGGCAGGAGAAGGTAAAGGCCATAATTGATAGGGTGGCTTCGTTTGTTGCGCTTCTAATTCTGTTTCCACTTATGGTGGCTCTTGCATTTATTATAAAATGCACATCCAAAGGCCCTGTTTTTTTCCGACAGGAACGAATTGGAAAGTATGGTAAACCGTTTATTCTTTACAAGTTTCGAACCATGCGTCCCGATGCCGAAGCCAGTGGCCCAGCACTTTCGAGCAAAAACGATAAAAGAGTAACTTCCATTGGCCGTTTCATGCGGAAAACTCGCCTGGACGAACTTCCCAACTTTTACAATGTGCTGAAAGGCGACATGTCGTTGGTAGGGCCACGCCCCGAGCGTCAGTTCTATATTGACCAAATTGTAAAGAAGGCACCCCATTATATGCATCTCCAAAAGGTTAAGCCAGGAATAACTTCCTGGGGTCAGGTAAAATACGGCTACGCTGAAAATGTTGACCAAATGATTGAACGCTTAAAATACGATTTACTATACCTCGAAAATATGTCGCTGCTAGTCGACTTCCGAATTATTTTATATACCCTTATTACCGTAGTTAGGGGTAGGGGGGTTTAAAAATTATTTAGGCAGTAGAAAAGAAAAGCGTAGTGAAAAAGAGGATTATTGCTACAGCCTTATGCCTGTGTTTATTATGTAATGTTTATTCGGGGTTTTAGCCCTGATTAATTTCACAGGATATACTAAACTAAAAGCCATCATTCTTTGTATTGTTCAGAAACTCAATCCCTAGCGATTTTGTTAATAACCTCTTCAACGATTTTTACCTTTCAATTGGGTAACCCTATACCTTTGCAAATAAAAAATAAATGGCTCAGAAACGAATCGATAAAAAACCTGTTGCAACTCCCATAAACCTTGCAGGTTTGGACTTAGGGAAAGTACCACCGCAGGCCACCGATCTTGAGGAGGCAGTTCTTGGTGCCATTATGGTTGAACGCGATGCAGTTATTGTAGCAGCCGAAATTCTTAAGTCGGATTGCTTTTACAAAGATTGCCACCAGAAAATTTATAGGGCAATAGAAGGGCTTTACACAAGGCACGAACCGGTCGATTTGTACACTGTTACCCAAGAACTTCACAGAAACGGGCATTTACAAGAAATTGGCGGGGCAGTATATTTGGCTCAATTAACAACTAAAGTGGGTTCGGCGGCTCACCTCGAGTACCATGCCAAAATTGTTGCCCAAAAGTACATACAACGCGAACTAATCAGGGTTTCGAGCGATATTCAGCAGAGAGCATTCGACGAATCGACCGATGTGGATGATTTGCTCGATTACTCTGAAATGGAACTCTTTAAAGTTGCCGAAGGAAACATAAAGCGAGAGTCGCAGGCAATTAGCATGCTGGTTAAGCAAGCTCTCGATAAAATTAAGGAAGCAGGCGAACGACCCGATAATTTGAGTGGTGTTCCCAGCGGTTTTACCAATCTCGATCGACTTACCTCTGGTTGGCAACCCTCCGACCTGATTATTGTTGCAGCCCGTCCGTCAATGGGTAAAACCGCTTTCGTGCTGAGCATGGCACGCAACATGGCGGTTGACCATAGCAGCAGCGTTGCTTTCTTTTCGCTCGAAATGTCGAGTTTGCAATTGGTTAACAGATTAATTGTAAGTGAAACAGCCATTGCTAGTGAAAAGATACGAAGCGGAAAACTTTCGCCCGATGAGGTTATTCAGCTTACTACCAAGCTCGACGACCTTAGGAATGCCAAAATATTTATTGATGACACCCCCGCCCTTTCCATTTTCGAATTCAGAGCCAAATGCCGAAGGCTCAAAACACAGTTCGATATTGGCGTGATTATAATTGACTATCTGCAACTGATGACCGGCCCCACCGACAATAAGGGGAACCGAGAACAGGAAGTGAGTATCATTTCGCGATCGCTTAAGGCAATTGCCAAAGAACTTAACGTACCCATAATTGCTCTTTCTCAATTGAACCGATCGGTTGAAACGCGTGGAGGAAATAAGCGTCCGCAACTTTCCGACCTTCGCGAATCGGGTGCTATTGAGCAGGATGCCGACTTGGTGATTTTTATTCACCGTCCCGAGTACTACGGTTTTAAGGATGATGAGAATGGAAATTCGTACGAAGGGATTGCCGAAATTATTGTTGCAAAGCATCGAAACGGTAAAACCGACGATATTCGCCTTCGTTTCCGCAACGAGTTGGCTAAATTTACCGATGAAGAATCCGGTTACTATCCAGCCTTTTCGATGAGCGATGCTGCCACGAAAACTATGGTAATGGGATCGAAAATGAACAGCGACCCGCTAGGATCCTCGCAGGTTGGAAGGGACTTCGATTTTACCCCCAGCCAAAGTAACGACGAGGTGCCATACTAGTCAGAAGGAAATATTCTTTTTAGTTCGAGTAGCGATGTGATTTCGTGGGTTACTTTTTCATTGTGTTCAGTCCCTTCGATATTCAGAAATATCTGATCGATTCCAAACCTTCGCGCTCCAATAATATCGATTTCTAAATCATCGCCCACCATAATGCTTTCGCTTTTCTTGGCATTTACCGAGGAGAGCGGATGGGCAAAGGCCAGGGGATGCGGTTTGTGGTATCCCGAAATTTCGGAAGTGGTTACCCGTGTAAAGAACTTATCGATTCCACATAGTTTTAGTTTTGTAAACTGCACCTCGCTAAATCCATTGGTAATTATATGCAGCTGGTAATTTTGCTGCAAATGTTCCAGTACCTCACGGGTGTGGGGCACAAGAACTGTTTTCATTGGACTCTCCTTTACGTATTCTTCGCCCATTATTTCAGCAAGATATTGATTGTTAATTCCGTATTCTTTAAAGGTGAGCTCGAAACGTTTCCAACGTAAAATATCTTTACTTAATCTACCGTGACGGTATTCATTCCACAGCCTTTCGTTGTGCACATTGAATGCCGATAGAAAGTTTCGGAAAGCATTGAATTGCTTCTCTAATTTATGCCTTTCGTAAAGTTCTTCAAGGGTTAACTGCATGTTCCGATCAAAGTCCCAAAGGGTTCTATCTAAATCGAAAAAAATATGTTTGTACCTCTTGTTTTTTCGAAGGAAACTTAACATATGCCAATTTATTTTGAAATGAAATTGCCAGAATATTGGAATGGTAAAAATACTCATTTATGCATAATTTATAAATTGTACCTTTGTGCTGTTCGTTTTTTACTTTTTTATTACTTGTTAATACTTTTATAATTTGAGTTTTTCAGAATTTGGATTTAATCCTTCGGTATTAGAAGGTATAACCGCCATGGGGTTTCAAACTCCAACCCCCATACAGCAGCAGGCCATGCCATTAGTTCTCAATGGTCACGACCTAATAGCATGCGCTCAAACAGGAACTGGAAAAACGGCGGCTTTTGTTTTGCCCCTCTTAAGCATACTAGCAAACAGGAACGAGAAGCAAAGCAACATTTCTACGCTAATTATTGTGCCAACAAGAGAGTTGGCAATTCAAATCGATCAGCAAATTGAGGGTTTTGCATACTTTTCGCCTGCCAGTTCCATAGCTGTTTATGGTGGAAGTGAAGGCGCTTCGTGGGATAAGCAGAGAGCTGCCATTGAAAGTGGGGTCGATTTTTTGGTAGCTACACCCGGTAGGCTAATTCAGCATTTGAGAATGGGTTATGTTAAACTAGGCAAGGTTGAACACTTGGTGCTCGATGAGGCCGATCGAATGCTCGATATGGGATTTCTCGAAGATATAATGGAAATTGTAGCTGCCCTTCCAAAAAAGCGACAAACCCTCATGTTTTCAGCTACAATGCCTAATAATATTCGAAAACTTGCGGGGCAACTACTGGTAGAACCCAAAGAGATTAGCCTTTCGGTTTCGAAACCTGCCGAAAACGTACTGCAAGCAGTTTATATTGCCGAAGACAATGAGAAAATCGGTTTATTGGCAAAACTACTCGAAGGGAAGGCCGATGTGAAAAGCGTTATTGTTTTCGCATCGACCAAGGAAAAAGTTAAAAGCATTGGAAGGTTACTGTTGAAGGCCAATGTAAAATCAATGGCCATTCATTCCGATCTGAGCCAGCCCCAACGCGAAGAAGTGCTGCGAAAATTTCGAAACCGCCATTATCAGGTACTGGTGGCAACCAATATTGTTTCGAGGGGAATTGATATTGAAGATATTGATCTGGTTGTAAACTTCGATGTTCCAGCCGATCCCGAAGACTACGTGCACCGTATTGGCAGAACTGCTCGGGCACAAAACGATGGAGTTGCCATTACCTTTGTTTCGAATAAAGAACGACGCCAATTTCTGAAAATTGAGGAATTTATTGGCGAAAAAGTATTCAGAATTCCAACTGCGTAATGGTGAAAACCGAACCCTTTCTTAACCACTCGAAAATGGGTTGACTAACAATTCTTTATGTCGAGTAAAGTTAAAAACATTCCCCAACATGTGCTTAATTTCAAATGGAATTTGTAACGTTGCACTTGAAATGGTAGGAATTTATTCATATTCAATTAACCTAAATTATTAACCAATAAAGTATCCGTATGCCTTCGCAGAATAAAATAGAAGAGTTAAAGAAACGGAAAGAGGAGGTTCTTCAGGGTGGTGGAGAACAGGCCGTTGCCAAGCAGGTTGCCATGGGCAAACTGACCGCTCGCGAGCGTATAATTGCTTTGCTCGACGAGGATTCGTTTAATGAGTACGATATGTTTGTTGAGCACGAAGCTCGCGACTTTGGCATGGGTGGAAAAGTGCTCCATGGCGATGGTGTAGTAATTGGAACTGGCTCTATTTATGGAGCGCCTGTGGCAGTGTTTGCTCAGGACTTCACGGTTGCCGGAGGCTCACTCGGCTCTATGCATGCCCGAAAAATTACTAAAATCATGGACTATGCGCTACGCATGCGCATGCCGCTCATTGGAATAAACGATTCAGGGGGGGCCCGTATTCAGGAAGGAGTTAATTCATTAGCTGGTTACGGTGAAATTTTTTGGCGTAATACCCTTTCGAGCGGAATTATTCCACAAATTTCAGTTATTCTTGGCCCCTGTGCTGGGGGAGCCGTTTATTCGCCTGCTCTAACAGATTTCGTTTTTGTGGTCGACAAAATTTCGAAAATGTTTATCACTGGCCCCGAGGTTATTAAATCGGTTTTGGGGGAGGAAATTTCGCAGGAGGATTTAGGAGGAGCCAAAATACATGCTCAAATCACCGGGAATGCCCATTTCTATTCCGAAAGCGAATTCGAATGCTTTGAGCAGATTAAGAAGCTTATAACTTTCATCCCTTGGAACAACAACCGTAAAGCGCGCAGATTCGAACCAAAAGATCCCAAGCAAACCTTCAATATTAGCAATATAGTTCCCAACGACCCCAAGCAACCCTACGATGTTCGCGATGTTATTCGTGCTGTGGTCGACGATTCCGATTTCTTCGAAATTCAGGAAATGTGGGCGGGTAATATTGTAATTGGGTATGGTCGCCTCAATGGCGAAACGGTTGGTTTCGTTGCCAATCAGCCCTTGGTTATGGCTGGTGTCCTCGATGTGGATAGCTCCGACAAGGCTGCACGTTTCATTCGGTTCTGCAACGCTTTCAACATTCCAATCTGTACATTCGTCGATCTGCCAGGCTATTTACCCGGTATCGACCAGGAGCATGCAGGAGTTATTCGTCACGGAGCCAAATTGCTGTATGCTTACAGCGAAGCTACGGTTCCGAAAATTACAGTGATTCTTCGCAAGGCCTATGGTGGAGGATACATTGCCATGGGGTCGCGTCACCTTCGTGCCGACTTTGTTTTTGCATGGCCCGGTGCCGAAATTGCAGTTATGGGCCCAGAGGGCGCTGCCAATATTATTTTCCGCAAGGAAATTACTGAAGCTGCAAACCCCGATGAAATGCGCCGTATTAAGGTTGAAGAGTATAAAGAGAAGTTTGCCAACCCATACGTTGCCGCTTCGAAAGGCTACATCGATACCGTTATTGAACCCGAGGAAACCCGTAAACTGTTGCTTCATGCTCTTGATGTGTCGAGCAGTAAGGTTGCCGACCGACCCGCTAAGAAGCACGGAATACCTCCTTTTTAAGAGATTTGATGAGACTAACCGATTAAATAATATGTTATGTCAATTAGCAAACTTGATAATAAAAAGCTAACAGCTTTCATTCCCGGAACCATAGTTGATGTAAAAGTTAAGGTTGGGCAGAAAGTTAATCAAGGCGAAGTATTGGTAATACTCGATGCCATGAAAATGCACAACAGAATATTGGCTCCCATAAACTCAACCGTTAAAGAGGTAAATGTTAAGCCTGGCGACAGGGTTGTAAAGGGATTTGTAATGGTAGAACTTGATTAATGCCAATCTGTTCTAAAATTGATTTGAATGAGGGGAGTACGGCTCCCCTTTTCTTTTTAAAAATCTAGAGTAAGTTGGTTGCCGAGGCAATTTTCATTTCGACTCCACTTCTCAACCATTATTTCAGTAACCCCAGGATAGTTGTAGTATGCAATAATATCCGAGCTTTGCAGTTCACTCGGCAGTTTGTTCAGAAATTGTTTTACAGTATGGGCTTTAATGTACTTATCTTCAATGGGTACAAGCATGTTGCGCAATTCGGTTTCTTTAAGTTTCGGGTCAATCCATTTATGTGCTTGTTCCGGATTAAGAATGAGGGGCATCCGCTTTTTTGTGTTATGAATTTGGGCTAGCATTTCGTTGGCCTCAACAGTAATAACCGAAAATGTGCCATTAACCTTACCCTTATCGTCAACCCAGCTGCTCCAAATTCCAGCAAAAACAAACAAACTGTTGTCGGTAAGGGAAATGTAATAGGGGATTTTTTTCCCTTTAACCTTTCGCCATTCAAAAAAGCCCGAGCAAAGCACCAGGCAGCGCCTGTTTCGTATCGCATCGCCGTACAGTTTGCTTTCGAAAGCCCTGCTTCCATGGGCATTTAATGTATTGTATTGTTTTAAAATACTAGCAGCTTCCGTTTCGGTTTTTACGGTGTTTGGAACAAAACCCCACCGGAAAAAACTTATTTCGTTAGGGTTGACATCGGTAATAATGGGCATGGTAGGATGCTCGAACCCGTTTACCAAAAAATGATCGGCAAACAAATCGAGTTGCTTCGCTTTAATAAGGCCCTTATCGATTAACGATTTGGGATTTTTTTTAGCTATGGCGTAGTAGAAACACATAGGGAATTGTTTGTTGTTTAATATCAGTTGTGGGTTCTCTGCTCTCGGTTCAGTTGTTCTTTTTCGGTTACCAGTTGTGGGTTGTCGGTTAGCAGTTCAGCTGTTCGTTTATTGTTGTTGGTGGAATTTACATCTTCTCCGTCTTCCAACTTCGCCCTTCATTAGCACCTGTCTATCGGCAGGCAGGCGTCAGGCAGGCAATAACCCCATAGCTCATCCCCCAACTTCAATAATTTCATCCCATCTTGTAGTGTAGCCTGGCGACAGTTTTTCCTGCCTCAGTTTCCATTCCTTACCGCTTCCCTGTATGGCAAGTTTTAGGGTACCCCGTCCGAATTGGCTGTTTAATGAGTCGGTAACCTTCGATATGCTGTCGAGTTTTTCGCGGTTATGCTTTTCGAACAGATTCCCCTGAAAGGCTTCGCCTTTAGTTATTTCGCTTACTATTACCCCCGCTTTTTTGTATAGAAGGTTTGGTCGGAATATTTGTTCGAGACACTTTAGGGCCGCTTCAACCAGAATAATGTCGGAGTTCGATGCCACCGAAAGGGTTGCAGTAATGCTGAACGATTGGTATCGCTCCTTGTCTGAAAACGGATCGGTATGAATAAAAACAGTAACGTACCGTGCCAGCGACTTTTGGCGCCTCAGTTTGCCTGCGCATGCCGAAGCATAGGTCGACACCGCTTCGCGAAGGTTTTCGTAATCGGCTGTTTTTTTGCCAAAGGCACGGGTAGTAGCAATGTTCTTTTTCGCAGGCATTATCGTTTCGAGCGGAATGCAGGAGCGACCCTGAAGTTCTTCCCAAAGCCGAAGGCCGGTTACGGTCATGTTCTTTCGAATCCATTCGGGGTTTAGCTGCGTAAAGTCGTAGGCTGTGCCAATGCCATTTCGCTTTAAAAGCGCTGCATACTGGCGACCAACGCCCCAAACATCGTCGATTGAAGTGTTGCGAAGAGCCCAATCGCGCTTTCGTTCCGAGTCGATTGAGAAAACTCCCTCGTTCTTTTTGGCAATTTTATTGGCAATTTTTGCCAAACTTTTGGTTGCTCCAATTCCAATTCCAATGGGTATGCCCAGTTCTTTAACTATTGCCCTGCGGATATTCTGACAGTATTCGTTTAGGTCAACCTCCATACCCGAAAGGTCGAGAAAAGCCTCGTCGATAGAGTATATTTCAATGTATGGGGAAAAACGCTTGAGCGTTTCCATTACACGCGCCGACATGTCGCCATAAAGGGCGTAGTTCGACGAAAAAACCTGAACATTATGCTGTTCTATTAGGTACTTGCGTTTGAACACGGGTTCGGCCATTTTTAACCCGAGAGCCTTGGCCTCGTTGGAGCGCGAAATGATACAACCATCGTTGTTCGATAGCACAACAACAGGAACCCCTTCGAGCTTGGGGTTGAAAACCCGCTCGCACGAAACGTAAAAGTTATTGCAGTCGACCAGAGCGAACATAACGATTTGAAAAGAATGAGTTTTTGCCGAATTAGGTTGAAAGTTTGTCGATTGCCTCTTCAATGGAACTAACAAAATTAATATGGTTTCCATTGTTGCTTTCGTAAATAAAATCCATTAAACTTTTCGAAGTGAATTCGCTAAAATTGCCAATTATGGCAAGTCTCACTCGGTAGTTCGAAAACTTTTGCAGCACTTCGCCAGCAATTCCATTTTTCAAATCGAAAAAGTTGGGCGTTAGATTCTTCTTATGAATGGCAATGCGGTAGTAGCCCTGGCAGTATAGGTTTCCCATTAGGTCAGTTCCATCTTCGGAAGAATGGATTATTATTTCATTGCTTATAATTTCGGCTATTTCAATCCCATTAGCCGTGTGCACTTCCATTTTCATTTTATTAAATATTACTACCTCAATTACAATTTATGAATGCAATGGGTAACCACTCCCCATAGCCTGAAATCCGATCCCTTTTCAACTTTTATTGGTTCAAAATCTTTATTTTCGGGCATTAGGTACATTTCGTTGTTCACTTTTCTTACCCGTTTCACGGTAAACTCCCCATCGATAAAGCAAATGAGAACCGAGTTCTGCTTTGGTTCGAGCGACTTGTCGATAATCAGAATATCGCCATCGTGTATGCCAGCGTCTTGCATCGACCTGCCGCGAACGCGGGCAAAAAATGTGGAACTGGGGTTGCGAATTAGCAGCTTGTTGAGGTCTAACTTGCCTTCAATGTAGTCGTCGGCAGGCGAAGGGAAGCCAGCGCTAATGAAGGCATCGACCAGAGGTAGGCGTATCTCTTCGCTAACTTCAGGTATAAAGAAATTGAGCTTTAGTCCTTCGGTTTTTTTATTTCGTTCCATTTACAATTCTTAATTGTATGCAAAGTTACTCTAACCCTAGTTCGGTTGTAGGTTTATGTTGATAATTTTTCAAGTTAAATGATCCTGAGATTCTTTACGATTCCTCTTCGTCGCTAGCCAACTGACTTTGCTGCAGAATTGCCTCAATATCGACCGAAGTAAGGTATACCTGTCGCTTAAGCCGTTTGTACTTTTCGCTTGCATCCGATTTTTCGTCAATGTAAATGCGAAATGCAGCATGCCTTCGCCTAACCCTCTGTTAATGGTAATTTTATCCACATGGTGTTCGAGATTTCGTTTGAAACCCGTGTTGAAATAGTAAGTCAGTCCCACGTAAATGAGCCTTTTGTTCGATTTGGTTTTGTAATCGACAATGTGCGCCAGCTCGTGCCCAATAACCCCAACGCGTGCTGCATAAGGAACGCTCGAAATTAGGGGGGCTCGGTTTTTATTTAGCCTATTGTTTATTAATATGGAATATTTACGGTTCTCGGGCTTTCTGAAAATATTTCCTGCTCTCGGTGTGCTGCCATCGGTGTGGTCATAAGACTCGATTTGAATCGAATGTGGGTGCTTTTAAGATCGGGGTAGTAGAGCAATGCCGCAAGAATTGGAACCTCGTAATCTTCTTCAATTGTTTTATTGGCAAGAAGTTCGCTCCGAAGCGAATCAGTACAATACTCAATCCACTCTGCCGAAGGAATGGGTTGCCACAATTTGGTTTGCGACCAAAGCAAAATTGAGATTGGAAGATAAAAAACAGGAAGTGTAATCGATTTGCTTACAAGCGCGCTAGAGTTCCGAAATATGTGTAAAAAACCCCTCATATCCACTAATTATAGGTTTTGTGCGAAAAATACCGAAAACGGTCGATCCGCTTCCCGACATACTTGCGTATACGGCACCCTGGTCCATGAGTTTGTTTTTAACATTTTCAATTTCGTTATGGTGACGAAAAACAACCTTTTCAAAACCGTTAACAATAGTATTCTGCCAAAGTTCTATCGGTTTTTTTATTTCGCTCGGAAGGTGCACAGGAGCCGCTTGAGGGGTCGACTCGGAGTAGGCTTTACCTGTGGGTACATGAATACCCGGGTTTACCAGTGCAATCCAGTAGCCCGAAAGGTTTAAGGGGATCGATTCGAGCAATTCGCCCTGGCCCGTTGCAAAGCATGGTTCGTTTTTTAAAAAGAAGGGGCAGTCGCTGCCAAGCGTAAGGGCAACCTTTGCCAGTTCGTTGTCCGTAAGCGGATTTTTTGCCAGTTGGTTTAGAATTTTTAGCGCAAAAGCGCCATCGGCCGATCCCCCGCCAAGCCCAGCACCCATGGGGATTTGTTTATGAAGGTGCATCGAAACATGGGGAAGTTCAACCCGTTCTTTCAACTTGCAATATGCTTTAACGCAAAGGTTGCTGCTAATGTCGCCTTCAATGGTAAGACCGGTTTGGCTATACTTTAAATCTTCGGTTTGTAAGGGAACTTCAATTATTTCGAGAATATCGCATAGCTTCGGAACCGGTAAGAAAATGGTTTCGATATTATGAAACCCATCGGAGCGCCGTTCGGTTATAAACAGGCCAAGGTTAATTTTGGCGTTTGGGAATGATATCATTGCAAATGCTTATTTGTGCCTAAAAGTAGTAAATTGCCTCAAATTTAAAGTTTTTAAGGGTTTGTAAAAGTTTATTTGTAATTCCCATTGCAGTTCAACTGCTACTTAACAGGTAAAGTAATTACCTTAAGTTATTACTAACAAGCTATTTTTGCGGTTATAAAAAAAATGAAGAATGGAAAAACGGATGCAGGTATATGTCGACTCAGAAATTGGAACACTAAATGGCGTTATTCTTCACTCGCCCGGTGCCGAAGTTGAGAATATGACTCCCAAAAATGCTCAGCGTGCGCTTTATAGCGATATTCTCAACCTTTCGGTTGCCCGTAAGGAGTACTCGCAAATTTATGGTGTTCTGTCAAAGGTGGCTCAAACCTACCAGGTAGGCGATTTGCTGGTCGATGTTTTAAGTAACCCCTTAGCAAAGGAGGATTTGATAAACGTTATATGTAAACACGAGAATGCCCTTTCGTTGCGCGATGAACTTATGGGTATTTCGCCACGGGAATTGGCACGGCTATTAATCGAAGGGTTACCCCTTCAGCGGAATTCGTTAACAAGTTTTCTTAGTCAGGAGCGGTTCTCGCTTCCTCCCTTGTATAACTTTTACTTCACTCGCGACGCCTCCATTTCGCTTTATAACGAAGTTTTAATAGGAAAAATGGCCAATAGGGTGCGCGATAGGGAGTCGATAATAATGGAGGCCATTTTTAGCAGCTCAGGCAGGTTTGAAACGGCCACCATAAGCCCCATGCTGTTTAACGACAATAGCGATATTACCATAGAGGGCGGCGACGTTCTGGTTGCCCGTCACGATATTTTACTCATTGGAAGCAGTTGCCGTACTTCGACCCGCGGAATTGACTTTATTGTAAACCGATTAATCGCCTCGGGCGACAAGGGTAGGAAGTACGTTATTGTTCAGGAACTCCCCGATAAACCCGAGTCGTTCATTCACCTCGACATGGTATTCACCCTGCTCGATGCCGATGAGTGCATGGTTTTCGAACCCATAGTTTTAAGTCCAAACCGTTTTCAAACGGTACAAATTACCATCGATAATGGTAAAGTGCAGGATATTAAAACGGTCGATAACCTTTTAGTCGCCCTGCGCGATTTGGGCATGTACTTAAAACCAATAATTTGTGGTGGCACTAGGGACGTATGGACTCAGGAACGCGAGCAGTGGCATAGCGGAGCCAACTTTTTTGCCTTTGGCCCGGGTAGGGTTATTGGTTACGCCCGAAATATTTATACCCTGGAGGAGATGAATCGAAACGGTTACGAAATCATTCGTGCTAAAGATGTTGTTGCCAACCGTGTCGATCCGCTATCGTACAAAAAGTGCGTTGTAACCATCGATGGTAGCGAATTGCCTCGCGGTGGTGGGGGTGCCCGCTGCATGACCATGCCTGTATGCAGGCAACCGGTGAGGTGGTAAGCATTTTTTTAAAACTCTCAATCTTTGGGAAGCTCTAATAGCAGGGCTTCCCATTTTTTAACAAAAACTTTCAACTCTTTTGTTTCTCAGTTGTTTATAATAAAATTTAAACACATTAAACATGAAAAAGAATGTTGGAACAACCGATAAAATTATTCGGATAGTTATTGGCCTCGTAATAGGTGTTTTAGGTGTTTATTACCAAAGTTGGTGGGGATTACTTGCCTTGGTCCCAATTGCAACTGCTTTTTTGAGCTTTTGCGGACTATATACGATTTTCGGTATTAGTACCTGCCCGGCAAAGAAGTAGTGAATTGTAATAAACAAAAAACCTCGAATTGCTTTTCGAGGTTTTTGTTTTAGTAAAGCATGTAATTATACCATTTGTTTCACCAAATCAGCAGCATCCTGCAGCGAAACGGCCGAGTAAACTTTAAGGCCGCTCGCATCAATAAGTTCCTTACCTTCCTTTGCGTTGGTTCCTTGCAAGCGAACAATAACCGGAACGGGAATATTACCAACCTCCTTGTATGCATCAACAACGCCCTGTGCAACGCGATCGCAGCGAACAATTCCTCCGAAAATATTAATTAGAATGGCTTTTACGTTGGGGTCTTTAAGAATTATTCTGAAACCGTTGGCAACGGTTTGGGCATTTGCTGTGCCTCCAACATCGAGAAAGTTGGCAGGGTCGCCACCCGAAAGTTTAATAATATCCATTGTGGCCATTGCCAAACCGGCACCGTTAACCATGCAGCCAACGTTACCATCGAGTTTAACAAAGTTTAGGTTCGACTCCGATGCTTCTACCTCGGTTGGGTCTTCTTCGTCTAAATCTCTAAGGGCTGTCAATTCGGGGTGGCGATAGAGCGCGTTATCGTCGATATTCACCTTGGCATCGGCAGCAAAAATATTATCGTCAGAAGTTTTTACAACGGGGTTAATTTCAAAAAGCGATGCATCGCTTTCAGTATACGCATTGTAGAGTGCCATAACAAACTTAACCATTTGCGAGAAGGCTTTCCCCGAGAGCCCTAAATTAAAGGCAACCCTTCGAGCCTGAAAAGCCTGAATACCTGTTGGGTGTATTTCCTCTTTAAAAATAAGGTGTGGCGTTTTGGCAGCAACCGCCTCAATGTCCATACCTCCTTCTGTAGAGTACAGAATCATGTTTCGGCCTGATGCCCTGTTGAGCAAAATGCTCATGTAGTACTCCTTAACCTCCGATGGACCGGGGTGGTAAATACCCTGCTCAATTAAAATTTTTTTAACCAATTTGCCATTGTGCCCAGTTTGATGGGTTACTAGGGTCATGCCGAGTATGTTTTTGGCATACGTTGCAACCTCATCAATGTTTTTGGCAATTTTAACGCCTCCTCCTTTGCCTCTTCCACCGGCATGAATTTGTGCTTTAACGGCAATGGCATTGGTGCCGGTTTCGCTCAGGATGATTCTGGCAGCTTCTGTGGCTTCATCAACAGTAAATGCAACTTTACCCATGGGTACAGCCACCCCGCTTCTTTTCAGAATTTCCTTGGCTTGGTATTCGTGAATGTTCATATGATAGTATTTTTGCTTTCAGTTTAAAGATACGAAAAACGCAGTTTTTTAATTAGGTTTGCCAAAAATAACGATTCCTTTTTCATAAATCAATTGCTGAATGAGTAATAATAGGAAATTGCAACTCGATGAGTTGAAACGAAAGACGATAGATGAGAATTTAAAATCGCAAAAACTTCCTTTGGTGGTGGTGCTCGACAATGTTCGAAGTTTAAATAATATTGGTTCAATTTTTCGTACAGCCGATGCTCTTGGAGTTGAGAAGGTTTTTTTATGTGGTATTTCGGGAACCCCTCCGCACCGTGAAATCCATCGAACAGCATTGGGCGCAGAGGAATCAGTGCATTGGCAGTACTTTGAGAAAACGCTCGATGCGATTAATGAATTAAAGAGAGATGGTTACATAATCTGCTCAGTTGAGCAAACTGCAGCAAGCATAGATACTCGTAGTTTTAATCCGAGTAGAAAAGAAAAGTATGCAATTGTTTTTGGCAATGAAGTCAAGGGTGTTGAACAATCGATAGTCGATTCATCTCATAATACCATAGAGATTCCCCAGTTCGGCACAAAGCATTCGTTTAATGTGTCGGTTACAGCAGGTATTGTTGTGTGGCACTTTTTTACAAAACTTTCGTAGAAAAAAGGCGCCAACAGGCGCCTTTTCTATTGAATTTCAATATTGTTATTCAACAATAACTTTAAAACCATCGTTTTGGAAGTAGTTGCGGAACTCGAGATCAACTTTGGCGCGAGCTTTCAGTGAAGCATCCTTTCCAACAGCAGTACGTAGGTTGGTAAGAAGCGCATTCTCATCCTGAGTGCGGGCACCAATAATAGCTAGGCCATAAAATGCTTTAGCAGAATCGAGTTTTTTGAATGTATTGCGAGCTGCTTCGGTTTTTCCGGTAAGAAGCATGGCCAAACCTTGATTGAAACTGTCGGTTCCGCCAAGGTACTCAACTGCTGCAGGGTAGTTGCCTTTTTGAATAGCGAATGCGCCAAGGTTTTCCTTAACTTCAGGACCAGCGTTGGTTGCACCAAGGAAAATCGATTCGGCATCGGCATATTTACCTTCTAAGACCAAAACGCAAGCGTTGTTGTTTTTCACAACAGCATTGTTGGCATCAAGGGCAATTGCTTTGTCAATAGCGCCCCTAGCAGTAGCAGCATCGCCCTTAAGTATGGCTACATAAGCAACATTGTTGAATGCGCGAACCTCATTGTGCAACTCAGCAGCTTTTTGGTATACTTTCAATTTGGTATCCATATCGTTGAAAAGGGTAGCAGCATAAAGGATCTCCTCAATTTTCAGGCTATCCATATTGTTTGCTTCAACCATCTCTTTAAACTGCTCGTCGGAGTATCCAACATTATCAATCTTTGCTATCATTTTTGAGCGACGAAGTTCGGGAAGCACCTTCTCAGCAAGAACTTTAAATACCTTGCTCATGTTGCGAATTTCTTTTTCACGTACAACTGGGTCAGAGTACATAGAAAGTACGCGGAGAATCAGCTCTTTGTCTTGAATTTCAGAGGCTTGAACCAGTTTTTGAAATCCATCCCAGTCCTCTGCAGTAACTTCTGCAGTTACAAAATCGGCGGCATTCCCTTGAACGTTAGCCCTTTTGAATACATCGGCCAACCATTTTTCAGCGGTTTTTCCACGATCCTTTGAAAGTTTGTCATTCACTTTCTCAGGGCCATCCGGCGATGCATACGAAGAAACTTTAATGCCTTTTAATTCTTTACCCTGGTTGGCAGCAGTTTCAGCAATGAATTTCTCCATCGCTGCTATGTCTTCTTTAGTAAGTTCAGATTTACGAAGGTCGGAACGCTGAATAACATAGTTAATTTGAGCTTCAGTTTCTTTACTTGTAATCCTAACAAACTTATCTTTTAGCATTATTGGTTTGGGGTTGAACTCAACAAGTCTTGGTGTAGCTAAAACGCCTACGCCAATTTTCTGTGGTGCATCGAAAGGAATTTGTTTATCCTTATACATTATTATGAAACGAAGTTCCAGATCCGATTTAATCATGGCATCTTTGTATTCAAACTCAATGTCGTGTTTGAAGCTGCCACCAGCATCGAACGAAATAACTTGGTTGTTTTCCTCTACATCCTGACCTTGTAGGATTTTAACAGGAAGAACAAGTTCGCCACCCTCGTAAACAAGAACTGGTGTTACTTCAACCTTCGCCTTTTTATTGAAGTATTTTGGGGGAATGGTACCTTCAATGGTGCCTTTAACCATGGTGCCATGTACTTCTAAGGGGTTGGGAGTAACCTTAAGCACAAAACCTTCGGGAAGCTGCTTCATTTTGTCAACTCCACCGCAACCGCTCAGGATGAGGGCCCCCAGAGCAGTAAAAACTAATAGGTTCAATTTTATTCGTTTCATAATTTTTAAGGTGTTTAGTTTAGATTTCAAGAATAGTCAAATTTGTCAAACAACATACAAACATAATACACTTTAGGTAAAATTAAAAGCTTAAGGGTCAAAAAACATTTTAAAAATCTTTAAAATGTTACTCTGTTAATGCCATTTGAGTGTTTTTGTTCAAAAATTATCGATTTCAATTTCACATAATCATTGGGATTCGAAACAAAATCGATGTTGGAAGTATCAATTAATAGGAAAGTGAAATCGGGGTGTTGCCTAAAAAATTCGAAGTATCCGGCCTGGATTTTTTCAAGGTACTCGGCAGTTATATTTTGCTCGTAATCCCTGCCTCTTTTTTTAATATTTTCTAATAAGCCACTAATTGGTTTATGTAAAAAGACGTATAAATCGGGCTTGGGTATGGAATTGTAAATTATTTCAAATATTTGGCGGTAAAGATTATACTCGTCTATTTGTAGGGTGTTCTGGGCAAATATGAGCGATTTCATAAAGAAATAGTCGGCAATTACCATGGGTTGAAATAGGTTGCTGCTGCGCAGTTCGGCATTAAGTTGCTTATACCGTTCCGCCAAGAATGAGAGTTCTAATGGAAAGCTGAATCGCTCTGGGTCGTTGTAAAATTTCGGAAGGAATGGATTATCGGCAAATTGTTCGAGGACCAATCGTGCGTTCAGGTCTGTAGCAATTCTGCTGGCAAGGGTAGTTTTGCCAGCACCAATATTCCCTTCTATTACAACGTATTGCATTTAGGTTTGTTCTCTTGGTTTTGCATTAACTAGAAAGGAAATCTAGCGGGTAGATTTCCTTTCTAGTTAATAATTAGTATGTTTTATGGTCAATTGATCTTTACATCCATTGTATAGAATAGGAACGAAATCATATCGGTTGCCTCCTCTATTTGAAGTGCAGTTGGAGTTCCAGCGCCATGGCCTGCACGAGTTTGAATCCTGATTAACTTGGGTAAGCCATGTCGTTGCTTTTCCTGCATGGTAGCAATGTACTTAAATGAGTGAGCGGGTACAACGCGGTCGTCGTGATCGGCAGTAGTTACAAGTATGGCAGGGTAGTTTCCGTTCGTACGAATATTGTGCAAAGGGGAGTACTTGTATAGGTTCAAGAATTGAACCGAATCCTCGCTCGAACCATAGTCGTTAACCCATGCCCAACCAATGGTGAATTTGTGGAAGCGAAGCATATCCATTACGCCAACCTGAGGAATGGCTGCTCTGAAAAGTTCCGGGCGCTGATTAACCACCGCTCCCACTAAAAGTCCACCGTTAGAACCTCCCTGAATTGCAAGACGTTTTGGTGAAGTGTATTTTTCGTTGACAAGGTACTCGGCAGCAGCTATAAAGTCGTCGAAAACATTCTGCTTGTTCAATTTTGTTCCGGCACGATACCAGTTCTCACCGTATTCTCCACCACCACGAATGTTTGCCAGCGCATACACGCCCCCATTCTCGAGCCAAGCTAAGCGCGATATGCTGAAAGAAGGAGTTAGGCTAATGTTAAAACCGCCATAACCATAAAGTAGAGTGGGGTTTTGGCCATTAAGTTCAATACCTTTTTTATGAACAATGAACATGGGCACATCGGTTCCATCCTTGCTTTTGTAAAAAATTTGCTTGGTCTCGTATGCATCAAAGTCGAACTGAATATCGGGAGAGAAATGCCGTTCCGACTCATTGGTGGCCACATTGTATTTGTAAACCACAGAGGGCACAGTGAACGATGTATAAATATAAAAAGCAATAGGTTGCTTGATATTCGAGCTGATTCCGGCAATCGTTCCAATGGCAGGAAGTTGCATTTGGTGGAGTTTCTCTCCGTTAATGCTGTATACCTCCGCTTTGCTCTTGGCGTCTTCTATGTAGGTAGCAATAATTTTGCCATCGGCAAATTGGCAACTCTCCAGTACTTCCTTGCGCTCGGGAATAACATCGCGCCAATTGCCCACATCGTTGCTGGCCATATTAATTTTAACCAGTTTATATTTTGGAGCCCTAAAGTTGGTAAGTACGTAAAGGAAGTCGTCAACATTATCGAGAACAGAATAGTTGTAATCGAAACTGGTGGTTAATTGAATAAAGTCGCGATCGTTATTGAGGTTTTTAACATACAGCGAGTTGCCTTGAGTCGATTCGCTTTCGTAAATTATTAGGTACTTTTCGTCGCTAGTAACTTGAGCAGCATAGTTGCGCAAGGGGAATTGCTTATTTTGGAAAATGAGGTTGTCTGTTTCTTGGCTGGTTCCCAACTTATGGTAATAAACTTTGTGAAACTCATTAATTTTGCTCAGTTCACCTCCGTCTTTAGGTTCGTCGTATCGGCTATAAAAGAAACCATCTTTATGCCACGATATGCCTGAGAATTTTACCCATTTAATTTCATCGGGAAGTACTTTGCGTGAGTCGATTTCCATTACCCTAATCTTTTGCCAATCTGATCCGCCATCAGATGTGGAGTAGGCTAAGTATTTTCCATCTTTAGAAACACTAATGGCCCCCAAGGCAACGGTTCCATCTTCAGAGAAGGTATTGGGGTCGAGCAGAAGTTCTGGCTCATCGGTTAGCGATTTTTGAACATACAGAACGGATTGGTTCTGAAGTCCAACCTTTTTATAGAAAAAATAACGTCCTCCTTCGTAAAAAGGGGCAGAGAGCTTATCGTAATTCCAAATTTGGGTAAGCCGCTCCTTTATTGTATTCCTGAAAGGAATTTTATTTAAATAATCGAAGGTAACGGCATTTTGAGCTTCTATCCATTTAGCGGTTTCCTCAGAGCTGTCGTCCTC
Organism: uncultured Rikenellaceae bacterium; assembly: GCA_964479665.1. Taxonomy (GTDB): domain Bacteria; phylum Bacteroidota; class Bacteroidia; order Bacteroidales; family Tenuifilaceae; genus UBA2287. Next base: position 156,665 of record CAYZNN010000001.1, read on the forward strand.
GAGCCAGCGGTATGGGTCGGCAATAGTTTTTCCGAAATACACGTCGGTAACGTCAACTTTTTTAGTTTCGGGATACTTAAGCGACGATCTGTCGCACGAAACAGAAAATAGAATGCTGGCTGAAAGAATCACGATGACAATCTTTTTCATAGGATATTGTGGTTTCGTTAAAATCTTGATTTGACACAAAAATAAAAATAAGTTTACAAAGTAGTTTATTCCAACCCCCCTTTTTCGAAATATTTCTGGATTATGTATTGAATTAAGTGTTTTGTTGGTCTATTATGAAAAGAAAAGGTGGCTTTACGGGCCACCTTAAAATGAGTATTGTAGTGTTTTTCAATACTACTCTTTCTTTTGCGAATTCTGTTCAGGTTTTGGAAGTAACGCTTTGCGCGAAAGTTTGAGTTTACCTGTTTTCTTGTCGGTTTCAATGAGTTTTACCTCAATTACATCGCCTTCTTTCAGAACGTCCTCTACTTTTTCAACACGTCGCCACTCAATTTCAGAAATGTGAAGTAACCCATCTTTACCCGGAAGAATTTCAACGAATGCACCAAAGGGCATAATCGATTTAACTTTACCAGTATATACTTCGCCAACTTCAGGTACGGCAACAATTCCTCTAATCCACTTAACTGCTTTGTTGCGCGATTCACCATTGTCGGCAAAAACGGTAACAATACCACCTACGGTATCTTCTTCAATATTAATGGTAGCGCCAGTTTCGCGTTGAATTTCCTGTATCACTTTGCCACCTGGCCCAATTACAGCACCAATAAGGTCGCGAGGAATGCGGAATTGTTCAATTCGGGGTGCATGAGGCTTAAGGTCGGTGCGGGGTTCGTTAATAGCGCTGAGCATGCAACCTAGAATATGCATTCGTCCTGCCCGGGCTTGTTCAAGCGCTTTGGCCAGCACTTCGTACGAAAGGCCATCTACTTTTATATCCATCTGGGTAGCAGTTATGCCATCCTTTGTGCCAGTTACTTTAAAGTCCATGTCGCCCAAGTGATCCTCGTCGCCCAGAATGTCGGAAAGAACTGCATAGCGAGTGCTTCCAGCTTCAGTAATGAGGCCCATTGCGATTCCAGAAACGGGTTTTTTAATTTGAATACCTGCATCCATTAGAGCTAAAGTTCCAGCGCAAACAGTTGCCATCGATGATGATCCGTTGGATTCGAGAATGTCGCTAACGACCCTTATTGCGTAAGGGTTTTTTTCGCCAGTTGGAACCATCCCTTTTATGGCCCTATGGGCTAAGTTACCGTGACCTACCTCGCGACGACTTACACCACGTGAGGGTTTTGCTTCACCCGTAGAGAAAGGAGGAAAGTTGTAGTGAAGCACAAATTTTTCGGTACCTCTGAGTAGTACCTCATCAATTATTTTCTCGTCTAGTTTTGTACCCAGCGTAACTGTTGTGAGCGATTGGGTTTCACCACGAGTGAAAAGGGCCGAGCCGTGAGCAGAAGGCAGAAAATCGACTTCGCACTCAATGGGGCGAATCTGGTCGGTTTTACGACCGTCGAGGCGAATACCTTCGTTCAGAATCATATTCCGCATGGCATCCTTTTCAACCTGATGGTAGTAGCGAGATACGAGTGAGGCTTTTGCTTCTCGATCGGCTTCGCTAAGGGTTTGAATGAAATCTTCTTTGATTGCTGCGAAGGCCTCGGAGCGTTCGTGCTTGGGAAGCATCGATTTGGCAACAGAGTAGGCTTTATTGTAGCAGAATTCGTGAACCTGCTTTTTCAGTTCCTCGTCGTTGGTTTCGTGGCAATACTGTCGTTTAATAATGGCCATTTCTTTAGCCAGTTCCATTTGGGCTTGGCAGTGCTTCTTTATTTCGGTATGGGCGGTTTTAATCGCTTCGAGCATTACAGCTTCTGAAACCTCTTTCATTTCGCCTTCAACCATAAGAATGTTATCGTAGGTTGCACCAACCATTATATCAAGGTCGGCTTGGTCCATTTGGCTAAAAGTTGGGTTAATAACAAACTCGCCGTTAATGCGAGCAACTCGAACCTCAGATATGGGGCCATGGAAAGGAATATCGGAAACAGCTAAGGCGGCAGATGCAGCAAGCCCAGCCAATGCATCGGGTTGGGTGTCCTTGTCGGCCGAAATTAGATTAATTGTAACGAAAGTTTCAGCGTGATAATCGTCGGGGAAAAGTGGGCGAAGGGCTCTGTCGACCAGACGTGCTATCAGTATTTCGTAGTCAGAGGGTCGGGCTTCGCGTTTCAAGAATCCGCCAGGGAAACGGCCGCTGGCTGCAAATTTTTCTTTATACTCAACGCTAAGGGGCATGAAATCAACATCGTCTTTGGCGTCTTTGGCGCTAACAACTGTTGCTAGCAGCATGGTATTACCCATGCGAATTACAACCGATCCGTCGGCCTGACGGGCCAATTTACCCGTTTCAATAACAATGGACCTTCCATCGTTGAGATCGATTGATTTTTTTACAACATTAAACATACAAACTGGGAATTTATTTATTAGTGGTTTTGGTTAACAGAAAATCAGAGGTTGTTGTTCACTACCTCTGATTATAATGCGAAAAAAGGCAATTTCGAGAATTGCCTTTGGTTTCTTATTTTCTCAGGTTAAGCGCCTTTATTATGGCACGATACCTTTCAATGTCCTGATCTTTGAGGTAGTCTAAAAGTCTTCTCCGCTTACCCACCAGTTTTAGCAGCGAGCGCTGGGTTCCGTAATCCTTACGGTGCTTTTTCAAGTGCTCGGTTAGGTGGTTGATACGGTAGGAAAATAGCGCTATTTGGCTCTCGGCAGAACCAGTATCGCTATTAGACTTTCCGTACTGATCAAAAATCTCCTTCTTCTTGTCGGCGTTTAAATATTCCATAGTACTCTTTTTTGTGGGTAAGTTATTCGCACAATTTGAGGTGCAAAGGTAAAATCTTTTTTTCAATATCTATGCAATACTACTCTCTTTTTTTTGCAATGTGTTATAAGTGAGGGTACATGGCATTAAATGATTTTTTTACTGCTATTCAATTATATTTGATTTTTTGAGCAGAATATTGCACCCTACATGGCAAAATAGGCATTTGCGCCTGTCGCAGTATTTTGTTTTAAGCTGAATGAGCGATTGCGATGCGTAGGCATTTTCCGACTTAATGCCAAGGGCATTAAAATTTGTAACAATAGCGTTTTTTTCAGATTTTAACTCTTCGAGTATGCTTAGGGCCTTGTCGGTAAGTGCCTGGTTATTCCGTGCTTTACCATAAGCAAAAAGAAAAGGAACAACCGAATTTATTACGATTAGCGAAATGGTATCGGGTCCTACCGTTTTCTTTGCCTTTTTGCTTTCCTTGTCGAATGTGTAATGTGTATCCCAAAACTCCGATGTACCTACTTTAAACAGCGTTTCGAATTCCTTTAAGTTTTTGGCTTCAATTGCTTTTGAGAAAAAAACCGATGAGCCATGGATTAGCTGTGCAAGCTGAGCCAATCGTATGGCTGGAAAGGCAGTTGGTCGCAAGCGCAAAAATTTCCATAAATGCAATGGTATAGGGGACAGTTGATGCTTATTTTTCAGAAAATTGTATTCTCTTCTTAGGGCATTATAATGGGGATGGTCGCTTCCTGTTTTTTCAAGAAAACCAGCCTGACCCATGAGAAGGGCTTCGATTTGCAAGGGATTGTTATTGTATTTTGAAAGCATTCGTAATGGAGTGGCTTTGGCTAGCAACTCCATTGGTAAGGCGTTAATCTTGAGCCCAAGGCTGCGGGCAACCGATTGGTAAAATGCCTCTTCCCACAGGTTGTTACTGTTTGTAACGCTTTGCAAAATGGCGTTCGTTTTTTCCTCCATCCGCTCAATGCAAAGCGATGCGATCCAAAAATTTAATTGCACTTTCGGAATGCTCGAAATTAGGTTTGCGCATGGTATCCAAAAACCACTGCCAACTAATTGTTGAAGGCTCCACTCCAATTCATTGGGGTAAGGCATTATGAGCGTCGGAATTTCTTGTCCTAAGCCATTGTATATTTTAGCATCGTTTATGGCTACTACATGAAGTACAACGCTGTTGTATTGTGCATTTTTTGTATGGCTGTGCTGTTCCCAATCCGATGTTTTAACATGAATTTCAACATTACCGGCCCAAACTGTATCGTCGAGTTTTATTTTTGCGTTAAAGAAATCGGGCCCCGAGTCGCTGTTCAACTCACCCGGATGGATAACTTCAACCCTTTGTCCCTGAACGGTTTTGAGACCGTTGAGCATTAGGTGCCCATACTTCCAGTTAAATTGCAGAATATCCTCATTCATTGCTGGATTGTTAATGGTTCTATAGCTATTTTCGACTTGCAAAGTACAATCGATGCAAGGTTTTGATATATTTGTTCATCCAAAAATAGTATTTTTTTCGGGGTGTAGCGCAGTCCGGTTAGCGCGCGTCGTTCGGGACGACGAGGCCGAAGGTTCGAATCCTTTCACCCCGACCGAAGCAAGACTTTTAAATCGATCTTTATGTTTTAAAAATTAAAGTTAGTCTCAATCTTTTTTATAGCATTTTAGCGAGTGCATATTCCCAGCCTGACAATATTATCAGAGAAACTGCTAAGTATTTAGATAGTTCGAGCATATTAATTTCGAATGCCCGAAACTTGTTGGTTTCGAAATTAAGTAGCGATGACAAAAAGGCTGTCATTGAACTCAGAGATTTCTTAGTGAAAGCAGAGACTAAAGATCATGTTTAGCTTTCCCCTACCGAACGATGGTTGATTGGGTACTATATTAACGACCTTGTGGATGTGTTGCTAACTGTAAATCAATTCGATTCTGCTTATAATGGCTCATTTAAATACAGAAAGAGACCCGAATACGATTTGCTTTAAAAAAGTTTGTCGGATTATACAACGGAGAACTTTTTTAATCACTAGTAATATCGAAAGTTCGGCATTTATGCTGGAAGAAATTGATTTTTTAAAACTTATTTGAATTATTTAATAGAGATATCTAATCAAACCAATAAGCCTAACGATGCCTTGAACGACTCAGTTAATCGTTTTATTTTACAGCACCTACATAGTCGAAATGTGTTATTTGTGAGACGTTGTATAAGATATCAGTTTGAACCATCTAGCGGGGGGTATCATGTTATTTTGGAATGGGTGCAATGTTAAATTCTGAAAAGATTGCAAATTCTATCGACGAGGGTTTGTTATTTTTTTGGGGCATTGGAGTCCCTTATAATAATTGGGATTATGATTTTCGGCTATTGGTTGGCCCTGTTTACTTAAAAAAAGAAGTTGTACAAAATGGGCTAGTTAGGGAAAAGGGAAGTGAAGGTACTTTTCTAAATGCTGAGTTCTCAGGGGGGAGAAATGTATTTAAGAGCAAAAGGCATCGATTGGCACCTTCGGGCGGGTTTGCGGCATCTGTTATTTCTCCATACTAGCAGGATATAAATTGCAATCCTGCATTCAAAGATTTAAGTGTTGGTTATGGAAGTATAGTTTTAGGAGCGAATTATCAGTACAAGTATCCCATGAGAAAAATTCTTAACCCTTACGTTTTTTATTTTGGTTGCATTAATGTGCGATTCAGCATGGGTTGGCATCTAACTCAGAACGAACTACTCAAGGATTTTACACATTATATAACAATTTCTTGGGGCTACGAAATGCGAGGTAGCAAACGAGTTGATTAATTTACATTTCAATGCAGCAAATTGAATTCTGAATACATGAAATGTTTAGGCTCATTTCTAAATTACATTTGTATATAATTTTTTTTAAAAATGTTGCTTACTAATATCGTTTCTTACTAATTCCTAATGTTTCTTAACAATTAGGTATTGTCGATTAGTTTTTTTTGTTTACTTTGCCCATAGGGAACTCAATGAAAATATTGCAATGAACCTGCATAGGGCTTTTTTTCTTCTACTTGCTATATTAAGCAGCATACTTTCCCCCATTTCAAGTGTTTCGAAGGAGGTGGGTCGATTCCCTTTGCAAAACTTTTCGCATCGCGACTACAGGGGGCATTCCCAAAACTGGGCTGTAGTTCAAGACCATCGTGGGCTAATTTATGTTGCCAATAATAGTGGCGTTCTCGAGTTCGACGGGATAGATTGGCGAACCATTTCGGCAAATAATGTACTTGTACGCTGCCTCGATGTGGATAGCTATGGGCGCGTTTGGCTTGGAGGGCAGGACGAACTGGGCTACTTGGCCGCCGATTCTACTGGAAATATGCGCTATTACTCTTTGGTAGGCATGCTGGGCAGCGAATGTAAGCCCTTTGGACTAGTTCGACAGGTTTATGCAACCCCCATGGGTGTGTTTTTTAGTACCAATAGTTGTATAATTCAAATTAGGGGCAGTGAAGTGAATATTATTAAACCCAGCACTCAATTTCACAGAACCTACTATGTTGCAAATCGCATTTTTTCTGTTCAGCCCGGTATTGGTTTAACTGTTTTGCAAAACAATACTATGCAGTTGGTTCCGGGAGGAGAACTATTCGATAAATCAAGAATTTACTGCATGCTTCCATTCGGAACCGATAGGGTTCTTGTTGGTACTCAGTCCGATGGATTTTTTCTTTACCATTTAAACGCGCTGAGCGAAACGAATTTCTCCGATAGAAAAAAAGCTATAATCCCTTTCCATACATCGAATAGCAATTTCTTCAAACAAAATTGGGTGTATGCTGGTGTTGCACTGGCCGATGGCTATTTTGCAATTGGTACGTACAGGGGAGGTGCTGTTATTCTGAACTCCGAAGGAGAAATTGTTAGGTATATTGATAGGACTACTGGGTTACAAGACGAAACCGTTTGGTATATAAACACCGATAATCAGGAAAATATTTGGTTTGCTTTAAACAATGGGGTTTCGTTCACTTCGGTTGTTGCCCCCATTACCAATTGGGGCGAAGAATCGGGCATAAAAGGTGTTCTTCAATCGGTTGAACGATATAAGGGATCCATATTTGCAACAACCAATTCGGGTGTGTACAGGTTGCTACCCGAAGGGAGTTTTAAAAGGATAGAAGGAATCCAAAATCTTTCATGGGGTCTTAAAGCAGTAAAGTCAGCCGATGACCAATTAGATTTGTTGGTTGGTACGAGCGATGGAGTATATAAAATTGAGGGCGATAAAGCCCTGCTGCTAACCCCAATGCCATGCTATAGCATTTACCAATCGAAATTCCAAAAGAATATTTTGTATCTAGGGCTCAACAATGGGATTGGAGTTATGGTTAGAGATAAGGGTAGTTGGCGTTTTGTTGGCGCGTATAGTGGAACTAGTGGAAGGGTTCATAGTATCGATGAGGATGACGAGGGGAATCTTTGGTTCATATCGAGATACGAAGCTGTTTTTCGTGCTCATATATCCAATCCTGAAAGTTTAGTGTTCGACGATTTGCAGCAATTTCCAGTAATGCCTCACTACTCAAAACTCGATGAGGATGCTCAAATTCGTAATGTTATGGGCTCAATGAAGGTCTCATCGGAAAAGGGGTTAGCCCGCTATTTATCCCATGAAAATGCATTTATTCCCGATAGCAGCTTGGGAAAAGAATTTGCCGATGGAACTATGGGTATTCGAATTTTTGGAGCCGATGGTCGTGATTTTTTGTGGTTTGAGGCTTTCAAGGAACCATTCAGCCGTTGGATTGAACGTGCTTATATTAATGACGATGGTACTTTTACTCGGCTTTATGCCGAATTCAGTTCCATTCCTCGAATGATTTTTTACGCAATTCTACCCGAAGCCGATGGCTCTACTTGGTTCGCCGGATCTGATGGACTTTACCGTTTCGACCCTAAGGAACGACCCAGAGGTCGAAGGCTTCCCAGGGTTTTACTTCGTAGGGTAGAGGCTAACGGTGGTGCTCCAATATTCAATGGCGCATTTACGCATAAATGTAGCGATGGTTCTTTCCATTGTACCGGAAACTCCCAACCATCTGGAACTATTCCCGAAATCGATTATGAAAAGAACTCAATAGTATTTTTCTATTCATCGCCCTATTTCGAACAAAACAACCGAACAAAGTTTTCATACCAGCTCGAGGGGTTCGATAATAAATGGTCTGAGTGGACTACTGCCACTAAAAAGGAGTACACCAACCTCAGTTATGGAGTTTATACTTTCCATCTCAAGGCACAGAACCTGTTCGAAGTTGAAAGTCCGGTTGTTACATTCACTTTTGAAGTAAAGCGCCCTTGGTACTTTAGTCCATTTGCCTATGTGGCCTATTTACTGGTGCTGGTGCTTATTGTAATTATGTCTATGGGGCTCAAAACTCGTATGCTCCAGAATTCAAACATTAAATTGAAAGAGCTGGTGAGCGAGCGCACCAAAGAGATCGTTTCGCAGCAAAAGTGGATTTTGGAGATAAATGAGCAACTTGCGCAGCAGAAGGAAGAGATACAGACCCACCGCGACGAACTTATGACCCAGAATAAGAACATTCGTTCGAGTTTATACTATGCTGTAACTATTCAGCAATCCATTTTGCCTGAGAAAACGCTATTCAATCAGCTCTTCGAAAATTTCATTATTTACATTCCCAAGGATGTGGTTTCGGGCGACTTCTATTGGATGTCGCATTGGCCCTTGAAAGGTAAGAATAGCGAGAAAGTATTTCTTGCGGTGGTTGATTGTACAGGGCATGGGGTGCCCGGAGCATTCATGAGCATGATTGGAAGCCGCTTGCTGAGTGAAATAGTAAACGAACGTAAAATTTGTAACCCATCGCAAATTCTAACCGAACTCGACAAGGCTGTGAACGTAGTTTTGCATCAAAAATCGTCCGAAAATTTCGATGGTATGGATGTGTGCCTCTGCCGCATCGATTACAAAACCAGCGGAGATATTGTGGTTACTTTTTCGGGAGCAAACCGTTCGCTTTACTATAATCGAAAGGGATCCAATAAAATGGAAATGCTAAAGGGGAATCGGAAGTCCATAGGTGGAAATATGCCCGATATCGATTCCGATTTTGTTAATAAGCGCATAACCCTCGAGCCGGGCGATTCCATCTTTTTATACACCGATGGTATGGCCGACCAGAATAACTCGATTAAGAAGAAGTTTACAACTTGCAGGTTAAATACTGTTATACTTTCCCATATCGATAAACCCCTCGATAGGATTGGCGCTAAACTTCTCGATGAGTTCTACCAGTTTAAAGAAGAGGTTTCGCAACGCGACGATATAACAGTAATTGGTATTAGATTGCCTAAGCAGCTCACCATTCATCAATCCTAATTTTTTACTCTAGGCCATACAGGGTTATGGCAGCAACTCCAAGTGCCATTATTGCTGCACCTGTAAGCCTATTTTTGAGTCCCTTTTCCTTTAAAAATAGCCCCCCTGCTAGTACCGAAAGTACAATGCCTAACCGTTTTATGGCAATAACGTATGCAACGTTGGTCATACTAACAGCCAACATTTGGCTAATTAATGTAAAGGCACCAAGCAAACCAATAGGGAGTAGGTGAGCCCAACCCGTAACCGCTTGTTTCCATTCACCTTTAAATTTTAAGAGAACAATTGGGGCCATTGCCAAAGCAATAAAAATGTTGGCGCTAGTTGCCCAGAATAGCGGACTGCTCGACATAATTCCAACCTTATCGATAGCCGATGTAACCGACCAAATAATTGACACGGTTATCATGTAGCGCGAACCTTTGGACTTGAAAAGATGTTTTATGGCTTGCAAAATATTCCGATTACCATTAATATTTAAAATAACCGATCCGCATGCAATAAGAACAACCCCCGCTGCTCCTGTTATTGTTGGCGATTCCTGTGCAATTAATGGGGCTGTAAAAAGAAGGAGCAACGGAGTAAATGCTATAAGTGGCGCAACTGCCGAAAGGTCGGATGTTTCCAGCGCTTTCATGTAAAGTATGGTTGCCCATACATTCAGTATGCCACCAATTAGTAGGGCCCACCAAAACTTAGTTTCAATTATTGGCAAAGGAAGAAATAGAGTAATCCCTATAAGAATAGGAATTGAATAGAGCCTCAAGGCCCATGCAATCATTATTGCATCGAACTTGCCGAGCCTAATTTTACTTACTATATCTTTTCCCGACTCGAAAAGAGCGGTAAGTATCGAAAGTACTATCCAACCCATAAGAAAAAGGCGGGTTTTTTAAACCCGCCACAAATATAGTTTCTTTTAACAATGTTAGTTTCCGCAGTTACGGTAACTCATGAATGGGTACTTGAAATCGGTTGGTGGAACCAAGGTCTCTTTTATGGTTCGAGGGCTTACCCACCGCAGCAGGTTGTATGGGCCACCAGCCTTATCGTTAGTACCACTGCCTCGTGCTCCGCCAAATGGTTGCTGACCAACAACAGCCCCCGTTGGCTTGTCGTTAAAATAAAAATTACCGGCAGCATAACGAAGAACTCTACAAGCATCGTTTAAGGCCTTTCTGTCTTTCGAGATTACAGCACCTGTAAGTCCGTAAGGTGAAGTTGTATCAACGAGGGCCAAAGTTTCTTCCCATTTAGCATCATCGTAAACAAAAATGGTAAGCACTGGCCCAAAAATTTCTTCTTCGAGTGTTACAAAATGAGGGTTTTTAGCCAATATAACTGTTGGCTGAATGAACCAGCCTTTGCTGCTATCGCCGTTTCCGCCAAATACAATTTCGGCATCGGCCGATTGTTTTGCTCTTTCAATGTAACCCATAATGTTTTTAAACGATTTTTCGTCGATTACTGCATTTACGAAGTTTTCGAAATCATTTACATCGCCCATTTTTATTTGGGTTAGCATTTCGCCCATTCGTTGTTTTATAGGCTCCCAAAGCGACTTGGGAATGTACGCTCTTGAAGCTGCAGAGCATTTTTGTCCCTGATACTCGAAGGCACCCCTTACGAGGGCTGTTGCAACTACATCTATGTCGGCCGAATTGTGAACTACCACAAAATCTTTGCCTCCGGTTTCTCCAACCAGTTTTGGGTACGATTTGTATTTTCCCAAATTGTCGGCAACCTGCTTCCATAGGGTATTAAAAGTTCCATTCGATCCTGTGAAATGAATTCCCGCCAGCATTGGGTGGGGTATAGCTTCTTTCCCTATGGTTGAACCGTTGCCGGGAACAAAATTCAGAACACCATCGGGGAGCCCTGCTTCCTTGAATATTTGCATTAGTATATGGTTCGAAAGTAGCGAAGTTGCTGCTGGCTTCCATACAACAGTATTGCCCATTAGTATTGGTGCCATGTTAAGGTTCGAACCTATGGCTGTAAAGTTAAAAGGTGAAATTGAGAGTATGAATCCTTCGAGCGGCCGGTATTCTACCCTGTTAATAACTCCAATTTCTGAATGGGGTTGCTGGTTGTATATTTCCGATATGAAATGGGCGTTAAACCGCAGAAAGTCTATGGTTTCGCAGGCTGCATCAATTTCCGCCTGATACACATTCTTACCTTGCCCCAGCATGGTTGCAGCATTAAGCTTGTATCGGTACTTTTTCGATATGAGTTCAGCGGCTTTTAATGTAATGCTCATGCGTTCAATCCACGAAACTGTTGACCAATACTTATGAGCTACTAGGGCTGCTTCTATGGCCATCTGCACTTCTTTCTCACCTGCTAAATGGTAACGTGCTACTACCTTTTTATGGTCGTGTGGCATGGTAACCTCACCCATGTTGCCGGTTCTAATCTCTTTTCCACCAATAATAAGCGGAATTTCAACAACAGTATTGCTTTGGTATCGGAGCTCCTCCTCAAGGGCTAACCTGTCGGCAGAGCAAGGTTCATACATTCTAACCAGTTCGTTAACCGGACGTTCATAATTGTAAATGGCATTGTTCATTTTAAAATGGAATTAGATTTACGAAATGCAAAAAAATACATAACGAATATATTCAACAATGTGCTTAGTCATTTTTTGCTTTTTTGAAGTAACACCTCCTTTTTGAAAAAGTTTAATACTAGTTGCGTTGATCCCTCTTTTTATGTGTATTTAAGGGTCCGAATTGCAAATATGAGTGTTAAAGTGTGCTAATAATTAAATACGCTATAAACCCAACAACCCTTTTGGCTTCAAAAAAAAGTTTTGGCTTAGCGCAAGTTTGTTTTAACAATATGGTCAAATGGTTGTTGCTAATCTTAAATCAAGAATGTTTAAGAAAAAAAAATTAAAAATGAAACAATTTTTTGTAGCCGCATTTGCGGTTTTTACTTTGCTCTTTGGAAATATGCATGTTCAATCGCAGGATAGAAGGCATAGCGGAATGGGTGGTTCGGGACAAATGGACCTGAGTAATTTTTCCGGAACGATTCGAGGGAAAGTACTCGATGCACAATCGGGGGTTCCTGTAGAGTACGCCAATGTTGTTTTTTATCGCATGCGCGATTCATCATTGGTAACGGGAGGTATAACCGACTTGAAGGGCGATTTTGAATTACAGAAAGTACCTGCAGGTCGCTATTTTGTTGAATTTAAATTTATTGGTTACAATACCCTGCGGGTCGATAACGTAATGGTTACCCCACGTCAGCCCGAAGTTTTTATGGGCGAAATTAAACTGGCCAGCACCTCCGAATCGCTCGATGCGGTGGTTGTAACAGGCGAAAAACGTATGATTCAGCATAACCTCGATAAGAAAGTATTTAATGTTGGTAAGGACATTAGCGCTGAAGGTGGCACGGCCCTAGAGATAATGCAGAATATTCCTGCGGTTGAGGTTGATATGGAAGGGAATGTGAGCCTTCGGGGAAGCCAAAATGTTACCATTCTGGTCGATGGGCGTCCCTCAACTTTTTCGAGCATTGAGGAAATCCCTGCTAACATTATTGAGAGCGTTGAGGTGGTTACTAACCCTTCGGCACGATACGATCCCGATGGGCTTTCGGGTTTGATAAATATAGTTTTAAAGAAAAAGCGGGATCCGGGATACCATGGAATGGTAATGCTAAACGCCGGTACTGGCGATAAATACAACGGTTCTCTCAATTTCAACTATAGGCAGAATAAATTAAACTTCTTTACAAATATAAGTTACCGTCAATTTCGCATGACTGGTTCAACCTACATCGACAATATATTTACAAATTCTAATAACACTGTATATAATCTGCAGGATCAGAATTTCAGAAGAAATGGTCAGTTTATTAGCGTACGCGGTGGAACCGATTATTTCGTTAACTCTTCTAACACAATTACACTCTCTGGTGGTTACAACTCACGGTTGTTTAATGTATGGGATTTGGCTCAGAACGACAACTACTCTTTACTAGTGCCCACCCCGGTTTCTTTTAACAGAACCAATAACGGTGAGAATGGTTTTGGGTCGTTCGATGTTTCGTTGAACTACAAAAAAACGGGCAAAACTCCCGGACAGGAGTACACTGCCGATGCTTTTTTTAATACAAATGCTGGCAGCTTTGAAAATAGTATGTACCAGGAGTGGATTGGTGTTGTTCGCGACCCCGCCAATGAAAAGCAATATTCCGACATTATTGGGAATACCATTACCCTTCAAACCGATATGATTCAGCCAATTGGCAATGGAGGTCGATTAGAAACCGGACTGAAAGGCATTATGCGATATCAGGACAGCGATTTAACCTTTTCGTATTTAAATGGTTCGTGGAACGATGACCCCTTACGTAGTAACCATTTTGTTTACCGCGAGCAATTGTATTCGGCATACGCTATTTATTCCAATACTGTAGGTAAATTCAGCTACCAGGGAGGTTTGCGGGCAGAGCAATCGTTCACAAATGGCGAACAAAAAGTGAGTAACGAGAGAATTCCCCGCGACTTTTTCAACCTGTTTCCTAGTGCACATGTTAAGTGGGATATAAATACAACGAACTCTGCACAAATTGCATACAGCCGAAGGGTAAGCCGTCCCAATTCTCGCTTACTGAACCCTTTTGTTAATTATTCCGACCCCCTGAACTTGAGTAAGGGCAATCCTTACCTAAATCCAGAGTTTACCAATAGCCTAGAATTCAGCTATTTTTTCAATCTGCCTAAAACGAAACTTACGGCAACCGTTTTTTATCGGAATACTACCGATATTATTTCGCGCTATGTTGAGAGAATTAACGAAACGAGCGACACGCTTATGCAAACTTTTCGTAACATTAATAAGAGCCAAAATTTGGGGTTTGAGGGGGTACTTACCCAAAATATAACCCGTTGGTGGCGATTAAATGGTAGCGTTGGCTACTTCGCCACCGAGTTGGACGCTCCCGATTTGCAAGCGGCTGCCCGTAAAGGTTCGAGTTGGAACGCCAAAGCTACATCAACTTGGAATGTTGGCCGTAACCTCGAAATTCAGCTGAATGGAAATTACCGTTCACCCATGATTTCGGCTGGTGGTACAGGAATGCGCTTTTGGGAAAGCGGTGGCGGACAGGGCAAAACCGGCGAACTTTACTGGTTCGACTTGGGAATGCGCATGCAGGTGCTCAATCGTAAGGGTACCATAACCCTTCGGGTAAGCGACTTATTAAATACTATGAAATACAAAGCCTACACCTATGGTGATGGTTTTACAAGCGATATTACTCGCATTCGCGAAAGCAGGGTGGTTTTCGTAGGCTTTTCCTACAGAATTAATGAGTTCCGCCAGCGACGCGAGAAACGTGCCGACGATGAGGGCAGCTTTATGGATATGGAGTAGCCTAATAATCGGGTTACAGTTGAAAAGGCCTTCGGTATTTTTTCCGGAGGCTTTTTGTTTGGGAACTAGTGCATTTAATTTTACAAAATGAATAACTTTAGCCAAATTATTTTGCCATGGTACGCTCTATAATAATAGTATTTCTCATTTTTATTGGGCTGTCAGGCTCTCGCCAGCAGTTGCTCAATGCCTCTCCCGATAGTTTAAAATTGGAGCTGAGCCGCGCTAATACCGATAGCGCTCGAATTTCTATACTTGCTGCAATTGCCAATAATTTTGCCAGCCTGAAACCGGATAGCGCATTTGTTTACTTCGATAGAGCCATGGAGTTAGCTCAAAAAACGAATAACCTACAAAGGCTTTACGAACTATACAGCAGTAAAGGAACCGTTTATAGCGATTTGCAAAATTTTTCTATGGCCCTATTCGAATTCAAAAAACAGCTGGAGGTTGCTTTGATATTGACCGATTCTTCGTTGATATCCGCTTCGTACAGCAATGCCGGAAGTGCACTTAACTATATGGGCTTAACCAATAGGGCTATTAATGCTTATAAGAGTGCATTACAATACCACAATCTCTTACGAGATTCTTTAAAAACTGCTATGCTTTACGGAAGAATCGGAAATTTGCATTTAACAGCAGCAAAATACGAAGATGCAGAGGCCTACTACGCCAAAGCCTACGAAATATTCGAGAAGAAACAGTTAAAGCGCTACATGGCCATAGTTTTACAAAACTCAGGAGTGATAGAAAAGAACCGGAGGAACTTTGAGAAGGGGATTGAACTTTTTCAGAGAGCCATAGCGCTTCATGAAGAACAGAATAATACATTAGGCGTTGCCCAATGCATTGGCAATATAGGCGGCATATATTACGAGCAGGCGAATTACAAAAAGGCTATTGAAAATATTGGTGTGGCTATTGAAATATTCCGTAAGCACGATGCAACTCACGACTTGGCCATTGCACTTATGAAAGTTGGTAAAAGTTACAATCACCTGAATCGCTTCGAAATGGCCCGCATAACCCTTGAGGAAACCCTTCTTTTAGCTGACAGTTCTATGCAATCGTTGCAAATCGAAATTTTAGAACCGTTGGCCAAATCGTACTTTTCATTGGGTATGAACGAAAAAGCTTACGAAACGCTTCTGCGTGCTTATACAATTTATGCAGCGTTGCACACCAAAGAGAATAGTGAAATACAGGAATCGCTTAGGCTTGAGTTGGAAATTGAGCGCCGGGACATGGATATGGAAATTTTGCGCAAAGACAATGATTTGAAAGAGAATACAATCAAGCGGCAGAATGCTCAACTGGTACTTTACCTTTTGGCCATTGCTTTTTTCTTTGTTTTACTTGTTCTCCTTTCCCGAATTAACAGGGTACGAAAAAGAGCCAACGCCGATTTGCTAATTAAAAATGCTGAGATTACTCAGCAGAAGGAGGAAATAGAAGCACAGCGCGACGAAATTGAAGCCCAAAAGGAGGAAATCATGTCGCAGCGCGACCAATTGGAGGTTCAGCGAAGCATTGCCATTTCGCAACGCGATGAACTGTCGAGGGTTAACGTTTCGCTAACCGACAGCATTCTTTACGCCAAGAATATTCAAACGGCACTTCTTGCAACCAGTAAAGAACTTTCGGAAAGTTTGGGTGAGAATTTTGTGCTTTACGAGCCGCTGAATATAGTTAGTGGCGACTTCTATTGGGTTTCGAGTCCAAGAACCCAGGGTGCCAACGAAACAGTGCTCGCCATTGCCGATTGTACCGGTCATGGAGTACCGGGTGCCCTTATGAGTGTTATGGGGATTAACTTTCTAAATAGCATAGTAAATGAAAGCGGTGTAACCGACCCTGCCGCAATTCTCAATGCAGTGAACGATTCCATTATTCGTGCGCTGAGCCATACCGGTGAGATGGATAAGAGCAAGGATGGTATGGATATGGCAGTTGTTACTTTCGATTGGCAAACCATGGAAATGGCTTTCTCATCGGCTAAGATTAGGGTTTTAGTTTGGCGAAAGGGTGAAGTGTTTCAACTTGGCGTTACCAAGGCTTCGCTTGGTAGGCAGAGCCGAGCGGGCAGCCCATTCGAAACAGCATCGTTTACCCTGCAAGCCAACGATGTTTTATATCTGCTAACCGATGGCTATATCGATCAGTTTGGAGGTCCCAACCTGAAAAAATTCTTAACCAATGGACTTATTGAACTACTGAAGCGAATTGGTAGCAAACCGCTCGACGAGCAGCGAAAGTTACTGCTCGAAACGTTTATGAAGTGGAAGGGGACCCACATTCAAATTGACGATGTTTTGGTATTTGGAGTGCGAATTTAGCAATTGGTTCGAACTGCTAAATAAAGGTCATTTTAATCTCCTTTAAAAACTTATCCTGTAGCACATGCTGCATACGTTTAGCAACTGTACGACGAATTTCTAATTCAACGGGTAGGTTCGGGTCCTGATGGGCAATGTTAATACCCGTTCCAACCAAAAAGTGGATCTCGTCGCTCTCCAGCAGCATTTTAACTATTAAATCGGCTGGGCCATTGCCCAGAGTGGATGTTTCGTTGAAATTGCGAAGTATTTCTACAACCTTGCTGAGGGTGAGTATTCCTTCGGTTACCAAATCGGCACCATCCATATGCGAAATGGGAGGAAGGTCGGGATCGATAAATTCGAACGAATTTTCTATGGTAACATTCAATTCGCGCGAAATAATATCGCCAGTTGTAGCCCCGCTAATAATTTTTTTCCCTTCGAACTCTCGATACATTTGGGCCAATTTTTTATCATTTTCCTTATCGTACGGAGGCCCTGTACAAATTAGTAGTTTGCGAGGTTCGCGGAAATAAATGGTTGCGCAGCTGGTGTCGTCCTTGGGATGATAGCCATCGTTTACATAGGCTCTGTTCACCACTTTGGTTGCCAGTTTGCGAGCGGAGATGTTGTGTTCGTTTTTTACAAGCTTCAGAACGAATTGCTGAACGCCCTCGATGGTCCAACCAAACGGAAAGTCATCGGAGCCCATCCCCGACTGAGGAATGCCGTCGCTCCATATTATAATTCTATCCTCCTTTTGTGGCACAAATGAGCAGTAGCGTAGTTCTTTCCCTGCATTGGTTTCGCTCTGAAGAATGACGCATTGCCACCCCGGATCGAACTTTTCGGTTCCCTTCATAACGAAGCATTCAGGATTGTCGTACTCCAGAATCTGAGTAGTGCCGTTATGCTCAATGTCTACAATGGTGAAAGTAGAGTAACTCATTTGCCTTACAGAGCAAACGGGGAGCGTATTCATAATAATTTCGGCAATTTTGTTTATCTCCTTATGCTCCTTGGTAAAGTTTAGCGCCATAGTGGCGGTAAGGGTAGCTAAAACATTGGCCTTTACACCGTGGCCCATGCCATCGCTTAAAACAACAATGGTTCGGTCTTCGCCAATTACCCGCTGCGATAAAAATACGTCGCCGCAAATGCGCTCGCCATCGTGATACTTTTGCTGACAATTAACCTCAATGAAAAACCGATCGCTCATGGCTGGGGGTGGTTAGTCGTTCTTTTTGCCCTCTTTGTAGGCTTTTATTATGGAGTTGAGCATTTGCTCGGTTTCCGAGGCACCCTCTCCTAGCAGGAAGCCAATTTTTTGCACCATGGCCAGGTTCTTGTCTACTGCTTCTGTAATACGTTTAATTACCTCCTCCTTTTGAACCTCGGGCGCATACATGTCGCGAATTACAGCACCTACAACCTGATTTTTCTTAATTGTAAATACCGAAACGTTGAGCAGAAGTTCTTTGTAGTGGATATCGCGATTTTTAATGTCCTCGTTATTCTGAAGAACATACGAAAATAGGTTGTAGATGTTGTAGGGTAGGAGCGCTTTCAGGTCGGCACCCACCAGTCCGGGGATCACTTCGTTTATTTCCAATGCGTCGTCGCCAAGCAGGTCGATAAAACTTTGGTTGCTCTGCATTATTTTCAATTTCTTGTCGGCTATAACCACTGCCGATGGTAATTTTTTCATCATGGTGGTTATGGTTTCAGAGGCGTCGCGTGCTGCCTCCTGCTCGGCACGAGCAATTTTTTCCGATTCTTTCAGCGCCTCCTGGGTTTTAGCCAATTTTTCGTTGGTTGCCCTAAGGGTCTTAATGTATTCCTGGCGGTTTTTTAACGTAAAGTTCAAGCACATGTCGGTATGAGCCAACCCCGAAGCTACCGCAATGGCAAAGTCTTGGCAACTAGGGTATCCGCAAGCCTCGCACCCCGAGTCCTTTTCAACAAACTCTTTTCCAATCACTTTTAATACTTCATGTATTTTCTCGTCGTTGGGAACAGGAATGCGTTGGTCGTTAGCATTGAAGGTAGCTAGGAAACTATGGTCGCTATGCTTGTCGATTAGTTTTTCCCATTTGGCCCTATCGAACGATTTGAGCCTTTTGTTGGCATAGTTAACCACCATGGTTCGCCGAATGAACTTTTTACCACCCTTTGAGGTGCCCGGCCCCATAAGGCAACCCTCGCAGTAAAACAGGTTGAAATGTCGACTAATATCTTCGGCATTGCTGTTGAACTGTTCCACTGCTTCAATCATATTGCTGGGTCCCTCGGTAGTAATTATTTTTCCGGTCAGAAGGTCCTCGTTTATATCAACTGCCTGAAGCAGTCCGTTTGCAATGGGGAGAAGGGAGCCTTTGTAGCCAATGGGCTCATCGAACTCGCTGTATTCAACCCTGCTTTCGGTAATATCGAACTCGTTGAAGAGCTCCCGAAGCTCTGTAAAGGTAAGAACTGCATCAATCTTTGCATTGCCATCGAACCGAAGGGCTTCGTCCTTATTCTGAATACATGGCCCAATGTATACCACCTTGGTGTCAATTCCATACTCGCGGCGAACCACCTTGGCGGTGGTTACCATGGGCGGTACAATGGTAGCCAGATTGTCTACCAGTTCGGGATGGAACTTTTCGACGTATGAAACCACAACAGGGCACACGGTTGTAAGGTAGTACTTGCCCTTAAAATCGTCGAATAGTTTTTTGTACTCACGAGCAGTAATGTCGACACCAAAAGTAACTTCGCAAACATATGTAAAGCCAAGGGCTTTGATCATTTGAACGAACTTGCGGTAGTCGTATATGTCCACAAATTCACCCGAAATGGAGGGTGCGCAAATGGCTGCAATCTTCCCCCCTTCGCGAAGAATCTGCTTCACTTCGTCCTTCGACGAGCGGTAACTTACGGCACTAACGGGGCATATGTTGAGGCAGCTCCCACAGCCTATGCACCTGTTTGGAAGTATTTCGGCGTAATTCTTATCGGCCTTAACCTCAATAGCCTTTACGGGACAAACCCTAACGCAGGCAAAGCAGTTAATGCACTTGTGCTTATCTATTGAAAAGAGTTGGATCATGCTGCAGGGTTTAGGGTTAGCCTATGAAATGGTTGGTCAGAATTTCTAAGGCTTTAAATTCATCCACTCCGGTGTGAATGGTCTCTCCAACTTTCAGAATGGGCCCTTCGGCGCAGCTGCCAAAGCAGTGGCCACCCCGAAAGGTAACTGATTCCTGAAGATTGTTTTTTTGAATAAATTGCGTTACTGCCTTTAGCGTACCCTTGTTGCCCCGTGCAAAGCACGAACTACCTAGGCATATAGTAACCGGAGTTTTCTCTTTCATTGTTAGCGCTTGAACATATGCAAAGGTAATAATTAAAGTGTTCAATTTAAAGTGATTTTAAATGTAAGTCAACCTTTCGTTTATTTATAATTTATAGCTAAATTGTAGGCCAATAAAAATACAGTATTTTAAGTATATTGCTGTATTATAACCGATTGTGTTTGTTATTAAATAAACACAAGAGGTTGAAAACGTTTCGCAATATGTGTTTTGAGTTATGAAAGAGCAAATTGAAAGCATTTTGGATAAATACAGCCATGCCGGAACCGACAGCTTAATTCCAATATTACAGGACATTCAGGACGATATTGGGCACCTGTCGGAGGAGAGCATCGAAATTATTGGCAAGCGTCTTGGAATTGCCACTAGCAAAATATACGGATTGGCTTCTTTTTACAACCAGTTTCGCTTTCAACCTAAGGGGGCCTGCCACATACGGGTTTGTCATGGCACTTCGTGCCACCTAATGGGTGCCATTTCACTCATTGAACTAATTGAAAAACGGCTGAAAGTAAAGGTAGGCCAAACTTCGCGAAACGGTGCTTTCAGTTTGGAAGTAGTGCCCTGCATGGGTGCATGCGCCCATGCACCAGCGATTCAAGTAAACGGAAAATTTTACAGTAAACTAACCGAGCAGGGGTTGACCGATTTGCTCGATGCTCTTTCTAATGAGTATTTATCGGCTACGAAATGAGGTTTTTCATATATTTTAAATAATGGAACAGGTCGCTCAAAATAGTAGCTCCAGTTCTCTTCTGGCAAAGGTGCTGGGGGTCGATGAGTCGAATGCCAAGCTAGTTGAAGGGCAAATTTTGCAGCTGAAGCGGCAAAAACTAAACAAACCCTCAATCCTTATTGGTATTACCACATCTTCCATTGCTGCTGGCGCTCTAGAAACCAAAGAGGCCATTCAGAATTACAAAGCAGAACGAGAACTCGATATCGATTTTATAGAAATTGGCAGCAATGGCCTATGCTCATTCGAACCCATTGTTGAGGTTCAGATTCCGGGTAAATCGCGGGTGGCATTTCGGCATGTTAAGCCCGGCAATGTTTCATTTCTGCTCGACGGCATTCTGAACAATTTTCTGCCTGCCGATAATGCCATTGGTCAGTATAGAAATTCCCTACACCAGCCATGGACCGGCGTTCCGTTTCTCGATGAAATTTCATTTTTTAAAGGACAAAAGCGCGAAATTCTTGAGCTGTCGGGACAGATTTGCCCTACCAGCATTGAGGAGTATATGGCCCATGGCGGCTACAGCGCTTTTTATAATGCGATTAACCGACTAACCCTCGAACAGGTTTGCGATACCATTGATCTGAGCGGATTAAGGGGTCGGGGAGGTGGTGGCTTCCCAACGGGAACCAAATGGAAAATGGCTCTGGCCGAAACGGCCAATCAGAAATACTTTGTTTGCAATGCCGATGAGAGCGACCCCGGAGCTTTTATGCATAGAATGCTTATGGAGAGTTTGCCCCACCTTGTTGTGGAGGGTATTGCCATTTCGGCCTATGCTATTGGAGCAAGCAAAGCCTTTTTATATACCCGTAACCGCTACGCATTAACCGTTGAAAGGCTCGAAACAGCTATTAAGCAAGCCTACAGTGCTGGTTTACTGGGGTATAACATTTTCGATAGCGGTTTTAGCCTCGATATTTCGTTGAGAAAGGGGCCAGGAGCCTACGTATGTGGCGAAGAAACTGCACTAATAAAAAGCCTCGAAGGGAAAAGGGGTATGCCCACCATTAAACCACCTTTTCCAACCCAAAGCGGCTTGTTCGGGAAGCCCACGGTTATAAATAATGTAGAAACGGTTGCCAACGTTCCGTTAATTCTTAGCAAAGGCGCCGAACGCTTCGCAACTATTGGTACCGAAAAATCTAAGGGCACCAAGCTCTTTTCGGTTTCGGGGAAGGTGAATATAACCTGCCTAGTTGAAGTGCCCTTGGGTACCAGCATTTCGAGTATTGTTGAATTGGCGCAAGGCGTTCAGCAGGGCCGAAAGTTGAAAGCAGTACAAATGGGTGGCCCATCGGGAGGTTGTGCCGTATTGGATAAAATGAGCACACCCATCGATTTCGAAACCCTGAAGGCCGAAGGCCTTGCCATGGGTTCGGGGGGCATTACGGTTCTCGACGATACGGTATGCATGATCGATTTGGTGAAGTACTTCATGAACTTTGTGAAGCACGAAAGTTGCGGAAAGTGCATTCCCTGCCGTGAGGGTTCCCGCCGAATGCTCGAGATTCTCGATGGAATAACTCGCAGGCCTATGACCGATGAGGGACATAATACTCTGGAGCGCTTTAAGGGGGTAATTCACCTCGAAAGTTTGGCCGAGGTAATGCGCGACACTTCCCTTTGCGGGTTGGGACAAACCGCTCCCAATCCGGTGCTTAGCACCCTTATGGCTTTTAGGAGCGAATTTGAAGAGCATATTTTCGACCGTAAGTGCTCAGCCAGCGTTTGCAGAAACCTCAGAACTTTTTATATCGATATTGAAAAGTGCACCGGCTGTTCGGCCTGCGCTAAAAAATGCCCAACCAATGCAATTATTGGAACTCCGCGTTCGCCATACTTTGTGGTTGAGGATAAGTGCATTGGTTGCGGAGTATGTGAAACCACCTGCAAGTTTGGGGCTGTATTTTTCAAATAGACAAACCGAAGGACTATGACATTCATCATAGAGGTTAATGGTAAAAATATTCAGGTTCGCAGGGGCGATACCATTCTGGCTTCGCTTTATAAGAATGGAATAAAAGTACCCACCCTTTGCAGCATGAAGGGGCTTGCCCCCACGGGCGCATGCCGTATTTGTGTGGTTGAAGTGGAGGGAAAACCCAATTTGGTTACTGCATGCTCAAACCAGGTTGAGGAGGGCATGCGAATTATTACCCATTCGCCCCGTGTTGTGAAAGCCCGCAAAACCCTGCTCGAACTACTTTTAAGTAATCACCCCGACGATTGCCTTTACTGCGAGCGCAATGGCGACTGCGAACTGCAGAATTTGGCCGTCGATTTCAACATTCGTGAGCGTCGAATTTCGGGTCGCAAAATTAGGCATAAACTCGACCTTTCGAGCCCCGGAGTGGTTCGCAATCCGGCCAAGTGCATACTTTGCGGTCGCTGCATTAGGGTTTGCGACGAAATTCAATCGGTTTCAACCCTCGAGTTCATAAACCGTGGTGCCCGAACGCTTGTGGGGGCTACCCTGAATCGCGATCTCAACTTTTCAACCTGCATTGCCTGTGGCCAATGCGTAATGGTTTGCCCAACGGGTGCGCTGCACGAGCGTACCAATATCAACGAGGTACAGGATGCCCTCAACAACAAATCGTTAATGGCCATTGCGCAGTATGCCCCATCGGTTACCGTTTCACTGGCCGAGGAGTTTGGGCTGAAACCCGGAAAGGATGTAAACGGGTTAATAGTTTCGGCCCTGAGAAAAATGGGTTTCAAATTTGTTTTCGACACCTCGTTTGGAGCCGATTTGACCATAATGGAAACAGCCCATGAGTTAAACCAAAGGCTTAACGAAGGGAATGGTTTCCCGGTACTTTCAAGTTGCTGTCCGGCATGGGTGCGTTTTGTGGAGCAATTTTACCCATCGTTGTTACCTAACCTATCCACCGTTAAATCGCCCCAGCAAATGATGGGAGCCGTAATTAAATCGGTATTTGCAGGGGAGCAGAAACTGAACCCCGGAGCCATATTCTCAGTGGCAATAATGCCATGCTTAGCCAAGAAGAACGAAGCTCAGCGTGTTGAAATGACAACCCGTGGTCTCTCCGATGTGGATGCGGTGCTCTCTGCCCGCGAATTGGTTCGAATGATTAGGCTATACGGAATTGATATGGATAATATTGAACCGCAGCAAGCCGATTCGCCCTTTGGCGTTCGTAGTTCGGCAGCGAAAATGTTTGGCACATCGGGTGGTGCAACCGAAGGCATTCTGCGTACCCTTCATTATTTGCGAACTGGTAAAGATATTGCATCGGCCAAAATACCCGAGTTGCGTTCGGTTTCGGGAATTAAGGAGGTAAAACTGAAAGTTGGTAAGGAGAATCTTAACGTAGTTTTAGCCAGCGGGCTAACTGAAATTCACAAATTAATGACCAGCATACAGGAAGGGAAAAGTGTTGCCCACTTTGTTGAGGTAATGGCCTGCCCCGGAGGATGCGTAAATGGCGGAGGGCAACCCTTTGGAAGTACCGACAAGGATGTGAAGGCAAGAGCAAAGGCCCTCTACGAAATCGACGATTCCGAGTCGGTTAAGTTTGCCCATAGAAATTCGCAGCTACTCGATTTGTACCAAAACCACCTGCAAGCCCCCGGGAGCGATAAGGCAAAAAAGATACTTCACGTTAAATACAACAAGGGAAAATCCGTTGAGTAACAGAAGGAGGGGTTGAAAATGGCATTGAAGGAGGAACATAAGCAGCTGGTTTATACCATAAAGGAACTCTGCAGGGTTTGCTACACCTGTGTGCGCGAATGCCCTGCAAAGGCCATTAAAATTATGAATGGACAGGCTGAGGTAATTACCGAACGCTGCATTGGCTGTGGAAACTGCATAAAGGTTTGCAGTCAGGACGCCAAAGTTTTTCTAATTACACGTACCGAAGTAAAGGCCCTTTTGCAGTCGAAGGAACGGGTGGCAGCCATTGTAGCGCCCAGTTTCCCGGCCGAATTTTCGGAAATTACCGATTACCATCGGTTTGTGGGAATGATGCGGGCCATTGGTTTCGATTATGTATTTGAAGTGGGTTTTGGCGCCGACCTGGTAGCTAACGAGTACAAGAAGCTGCTTGAAAGCCGCGACAACAGAGGATATATTTCGTCGGATTGCCCATCGATTGTGAACTACATACGTTTTTACCACCCCGATTTGGTGAAAAACCTGGCGCCCATTGTATCGCCCATGGTGGCCATGAGCCGCGTGGTAAAAAAGTTGCTAGGCACCGATGTGAAAATTGTGTTTGTGGGACCCTGCATTGCCAAAAAGGACGAATCGCCCGAGGTCGATTTTGGCCTTACCTTCAGGGAACTCCGCGCCATGTTCGAAAACTCGGGGCATACCCCCGATACGGTTCAACCCTCGGATTTCGATTCGCCAAAGGCCGGAAAGGGTGCCGTATTCCCCATTAGCCGTGGGCTAATTCAAACCGTTAATATTTGCGACGACCTGCTCGAAGGGAACGTAATTGTGGCCGAAGGCCGCATAGGTTTTCAGGAAGCCATAAAGGAGTTCGAAGAGGGCAATTTGAAGAATCAGAATTTGGAATTGCTCTGCTGCAAAGGCTGCATTTCGGGTCCGGGTATGAGTTCGGGCGGGCGCCGTTTCGAGAAGCAAACCTACATTTCGTCGTATGTACTGAGCAGAATGAGGGACGAAAACCATACCGATTGGCATAGGAACTTCGAAGATTTTAAAAATATTGATCTTACGCAATCCTTCGAGCCGTCGGACAAGCGCAAACTCAAACCCAAAGAGGATGAGGTGGCCCGAGTACTCGCTTCCATGGGGAAAATTACCAACCGCGACCACCTGAATTGCGGTGCCTGTGGTTACGATACCTGCTACGAGCATGCAGTGGCCATTGTTGAGGGTTTGGCCGAAGTGGAAATGTGCCTTCCCTATACCATAGAGGAACTGCACGACTCCATTAAAGATTTGGCCATTTCCAACGAGCAGTTGGCCAAGGTACAACAGGCATTAAAGCATTCTGAGAAGTTGGCGCATATGGGGCAACTTTCGGCGGGCATTGCCCACGAACTCAACAATCCTCTGGGCGTTGTGCTCATGTATAGCAATATTCTGCTCGATGAGTGCAAATCCGACGATCCCATAAAGCAGGATATTGAGCTAATAGCTTCGCAGGCAGAGCGCTGCAAGAAGATTGTGAGTGGACTGCTCAATTTTGCCCGCAAAAACCAGGTTCGGGTCGAGGAAATTGATATGCAGAAGTTGGCTGAGGATAGCATTTCATCGGTGGTGGTGCCTAAAAACATTACAACATCAGTTGTATGCAGGGTTGCTAACCGAATGGCCGTGCTCGACTACGAGCAAATGATGCAGGTTTTAACCAACTTAAATAAGAATGCCATTGAAGCCATGCCCAACGGGGGAACCCTAACTGTGGAGGTGGACGAGGTGAATGCAGAAATAGTTTTTGCCGTTAAGGATACGGGTATTGGAATTCCAGAGGAACATATGGACAAACTGTACACGCCCTTCTTTACCACCAAGGGTATTGGCAAGGGAACCGGCTTGGGTTTGGCAACAACCTACGGAATTGTTAAAATGCACAAGGGGCGCATTGAGGTTGAGTCGAATACCGACAAGACCAAGGGGCCTACGGGTACCAATATTCGCATTATAATTCCCCGGAATGTTGAAAAGGTTGAAGAGTAGATGTATTGAAAATATGAATTAAGAATAGAAATAGTCATGAAAAATCAGAGAACCATACTGCTGGTCGACGACGACTCCGATTACCTGTTTCAAATGAAGTTTCAGCTGGAACGATTTGGCTACAAGGTTGTAAGTGCCGACGGGCAGAAGGAGGCTGAGCAGCTGATGCAAACCCTTAAGCCCGACTTGGCCATCATCGACCTGATGATGGAGAACGAGGATAGCGGGTTCATTCTTTGCTACAAAATGAAGCGGTTGTACCCCGAAGTGCCCATTATTTTGGCCACGGCCGTATCGGCCGAAACGGGCCTGTCGTTCGGAATCAGTTCCGAGGAGGAGCGTAAGTGGATTCGTGCCGACTTGTACCTCGAGAAGGGCATTCGCCCCGAGCAACTGCAAAAAGAAATTGCCAAACTTTTAAAGCTGTAGCATGGAAACGCTCGATATACTTGTTGTCGACGATGAACCTGGAATCCGGTCGGGAGTAGCGCGAATCCTTCGCAACTTCTCGGTTAGCTATCCCTTCATGGACGACGACATTCAATTCAACATAATAGAAGCCGCAACGGGCGAGGAGGCACTCGATATTATAAACTCAACTCCACCTGCCATCATTCTGCTCGACAATAAGTTGCCGGGCATGCAGGGTGTGGAGGTACTGGAGTACATTAACAATAACCAGCTCGACATTCTGGTGGTTATGATCACCTCGTACGCCTCGTTGGAACTGGCTGTAAAAGCAACCAATATTGGCGCGTACGATTTTGTTCCCAAGCCCTTTACCCCGCAGGAGCTCAAATCGTCGATGGAGAATATTGCCAAGCACTATTTTCTGCGCCGTATGACCAAAAAGCTTCATAAGGAGGGCAAGCAGGTACGTTTCCAGTTCCTCACGGTGCTTTCGCACGAGTTGAAAGCGCCCCTGAATGCCATTGAGGGTTACCTACAAATTATGCAGGAGAAGCAGGCAGGCGACAGCATTGGTAATTATACCGATATGATTGACCGTTCGCTTTCGCGAATTAAGGCCATGCGCACGCTAATTATGGACCTGCTCGACCTAACCCGAATTGAATCGGGTAAGAAGAAACGCGAAATTATGGAGCTGGATTTGGCACTTGTGGCAAAATCGGCACTCGACACCATGATGCCGCTGGCCGTGCAGCGCGATGTTGCGCTGGTTTTAGAGAATAACCTTACCGAACCCTTTTACGGCGATGCCGAAGAGATGGAGATTGTTTTCAATAACCTGGTATCCAATGCCGTTAAGTACAACAAGTGCGGTGGTAGGGTAATCTGCAAACTGTTTAATACACCCACCGAGCTGCATATGGCCATTTCCGATACCGGCTTTGGTATTGAGGCTGCCGATATTCCTAAACTTTTCAGGGAGTTTTCGCGCATACAGTACTCCAGCACCAAGAGCGTTTCGGGAAGCGGTTTGGGCCTTAGTATTGTAAAGCGAATTGTGGATATGTACAAGGGAACCATCGATGTTACCAGCGTACCCGGCGAGGGTTCAACCTTTACCGTACGGTTGCCGCTGCAGGTCAACCCCATTGATATTGCAGGAATTTAGCCCACCAATTGCAGCATGCAAACATGGTCGCTTAAAATAACGGGCAGGGTGCAGGGCGTAGGCTTCCGCTACTACGTGCTGCAGAAGGCTTTGGCACTCAATATACGGGGTTTTGTGCAGAACCGCCCCGATGGCTCGGTTTATGTCGAGGCAGAAGCCGATACCGAAATATTGCTAACCTTTTACGAGCAGTGCCGGCAGGGGCCACCCCTCTCGGCGGTAAGGGAGATTGAAATTTCCCATTTACCCCCCAAGGGGTATAAGGTATTCGAAATCCGAAGGTAGCGGGCAAGCGTAAATTTAAAAACAATAAATATGAGCAAAGAAAAAATTGTAAACCATTTGCAAAAATTCGGCTATACGTTTAGTGAGAGCGGTAATACCGTTGTGGTGGAGCTCGATTTTTCGCTTCAAATAATTATCGACCTGAATGAACCCGACAGAATAAGGATAAATGACAGGCTTAAAACATGGAATTTTTTATCGTGGCCCTTTTCAATGAGCATTAAAAAGAGTATGATTATGAATTTTATTGCTTTTGTTTTTTGCACATTAATATTTCTGAATTTGGCAAAAACATACGATCCATTGCTGCAATTAGTTTATATGGCCTGTATTTTCTGGAGTTTGTACTGGCAAATGTACTACCTATTGAAAGCCGAAAGTTTTAAACGGCAATTGATCGATTTATTGAGGTAAATTGGCATTAAGCCATTAATATGGCCTCAGGAAGCTGGGTGCAAGTAGATAGGAAATGTGCAATAATTTTTCCGATACAAAGTCCGCTGAACCTATAGCCCCGAAGCAAATATTTTGTAGCATAGTTTAGAATGAAAAGAGTTTTAGTAACCGGAGCAACAGGCAATGTTGGGTTAGAGGTTATACGCTACCTGGTTGAGTTGGAAACCCATACCCGTGTTGTTGCAGGCGTGCGAAACGTAGCAAAAGCTAAAAATACCATAGGATTTGATAAAGTAGAATTTGTTGAATTCGACTTTGAGAACCCCGAAACATTCCAGACCGCCTTAATCGGAATAGAGTGCGTATTTTTGCTTCGGCCGCCCCATATTTCCGATGTTGAAAGGTATTTTATGCCACTTATGGAGAGCATGAAACGGTGCCAGATAGCCGAGGTCGTGTTTCTTTCGGTGCAGGGGGCCGAAAAGAGCAGCATAATACCACACAGCAAAATTGAAAAGCTGATTGAAGCCTACCAATTCAGCTACATTTTTATTCGCCCCAGCTATTTTATGCAGAACCTAACAACCACACTGCTGTCCGATCTTAAGGAAACCCGACAGATTATACTACCCGCAGGAAAGGGGCTGTTTAACTGGGTGGATATTAATAATATTGCCGAAGCGTGCGCATTGGTTATCGATAAATTTTCCGATTATAGGAACCAAGCCATAGAAGTAACCGGATACGAAAACGAGAACTTTTGTACCGTAGCAACTTTAATGAACCAGGTGCTAGCAAACCCTGTAAAGTATGTAAGTGTGAACCCGTTTAGATTTTACCGTATAAAGAGGCAGCAAGGCATGCCCACGAAGCAAATTATAGTTATGCTACTGCTGCACTTTTTGCCTAGGCTACAGAAGGCACCAAAAATTTCAAATTTTTACCAAAATTTAACGGGTAAAAAACCCACCACACTAAAAGAGTTTATAGTCAGGGAGACCGCTCGGTTCAGTTAACCCCATAATTTGGCACACCCTACCAAAACTACCAAGATTCTGATTAATAAAATTATACCCCTAAACCCTTGCGGTTTAACCAGAAAGGTTTCAATTGCATATGTGATTTTTGCATGAGAGAGATATACATTTATACGAGTGTCCGTAATTACAACTAATTTGTTGTTTTTGGGCCATCAAACCCAATATATATGAACTTTATAGAATTTGTACAACTTTATCCAGATGAAGAAAGTTGCAAAGCGCTGGTAAAATCATTTAGAGAAGAGGAAGGTATTGTATGTCGCAAATGTGGTCATACCGAACACTATTGGAATACCGGTGTTGATGCTTTTGATTGTAAAAAATGCGGTTCGAGAACAATTTTAAGAAGCGGTACAGTTATGGAATTTTCAAAACTTCCATATCAATACTGGATTTATGCCATCTACTTTTTGACTATGACTAAAAAAGGCATATCTGCACTTGAACTAAAACGGCAGTTAGGCCATAAGCGGTATGAGCCCATTTGGGCAATGTTGCATAAGTTAAGAGCTGCTATGGGTCAACGTGACCGCAAGTATATGCTTGGTGGTGTAATAGAATTAGATGCTGCCTTCTATAAGACTCATAGTGAAAAAGGCAGCAACGATACCCTAAAACGCGGTTGGGGTAGCCAAACACAAAGCAAAGCTTTGGTAATGTCCAAAATAGAAACTAAGCGTGGCCGTCCCGAAAAACACAGTAAACCACCGGCTTTTAGATATGTCAGAATGGTAGTAATACCTGATTCTTCAGCAGAGACTATGAATAAAGAAACTGAAGAAAAGATTCTTCCTGAAACAACAGTAAAACAGATGGCTGGCGAGGATTTAACCAACTAAAGCGCGTAGTAAATAAGAATGTTAGCAAGGTAGTACCCCACAGGATGCTTCAAAGGTTTTGCCATGGGTACATACAATGACATCAAACACAAAAAGGAATCTACTCGGCATACACCACAATATCAAAGACATTTACCTACAAAATTATTTGGATGAAATTTGCTATAAAGCCAATCGAAGGTATTTTGGAGAAAACCTTTTCAATAGAATAATGGTTGCATCCGTTTATAATACTTGGCATGGGAAGTTTAGCTATGAATAATGATACTCATAATGGTTTATTAATAAATTTTGCTAGAATCACAATTACAGATATTTCAGGAAGAACATTCTTAACATATTTTATTAACAAGCAGGGTAGAGTTACATTAGATTTAAAAGAATTAAAATCTGGGATATTCATTGTTAAAAATATTCGACAGTAATAATAATCCGTTAAAAAATAAATTGCTTATTAAACAATAATCAATTTTTATTAACGATGGATGGATTAAACTCTTGCTCAGCCTCGGGATTTGAATATTCTTCGCACGTTCGGTTTTGAGCTAAAAAGCTAACCGTTCCAATCGAGCCGTTCCTTGGCAAGTTCGGCCAAGCCAATGGCCATTCAAAACTCACCCACAGCCGTTACCCAAAATAATAAAGAAATGTATAACGTATAACTATATTCAATAAATTCATTATTTTAGAGAAACAAAAAAAACACAATTATGAGAAAGTTTTTGAAATTAAGCATCTTGCTCGCATTTTTTTCAATTACATTTTTTTCTTGCAACGATGTAAGCAGAAAAGTTGACGAGAAGATAGATCAGCTACTAAAAAAAACGGAAACATTAGACTCATTGCTAAACCAAGAGGTCGATAAAGTTTTAACTCTCGATTCACTTATCGATAAAGAACATGAGAAGGTAATAAAACTTGATTCACTTATACAGAAATCATCCTCTAAACTTGATTCTGTAGTAAATAAAATTACAAAACCTTTAAGCAAATAATTATAAACCAACTAAATACTTAGAGCCTGTTTAAATTTTGCATAGGTAGAAAGGTGGCTATAGATTAGCTTTTT
>CAYZNN010000002.1:0-86093 GCA_964479665.1 uncultured Rikenellaceae bacterium
GCGGGTCGGCCCGCAGGGAGCTTCTTAACGGGGGATAAATCCCAGCCCCGCGCCCTCAAACTGGTCACACCCCCAGCCGTTAGCGGTTGTGCCTCGTCCTAAAAAATGTCTACACAAAATGATGTAGATTATGTATAAAAATGAACATGTAACCAGACGTTACAGCGAAAGTTTTAAGTTAAAGATTTTATCGGAACTTAGCACGGGCAAATACTCCAAGCAGGAGTTATCACGTATTTATGGACTACAGTCCAGTACGGTCAATGAGTGGATAAAGAAGTATGACCGACAGGACTTAATGAACACACGTATTATGATAGAAAATCAAGACGAGATTACTAAGGTAAAAGCTCTACAAAAAGAAATAGAGCAATTAAAGAAACTGTTGTTAAAGAAAGATTTGGAACAACTAGTAAGTGATTCATATTTAGAGGCGATAGCCGAATTGCACGGTTATAAGACAGTGGCAGAGTTAAAAAAAAAGTTAAACACGCATCGTTAATGAAAACGATCTCTAGGTCTGGTCATATAAGTATATCACAAGTGTGCGCGTGTTATGATTTAAAGCGTGATGCTTTATATAAGTATCGTCGCAGAGAGCATAAACGTAAGCAAGAGACACAATATGTAGTTGAGCTTGTGATACACGAGCGAAAAGATCAGCCACGAGTAGGTACACGCAAACTTTATGAGTATTTACAGCCAATTTTTCAAGACAGAGGAATAAAGGTAGGTCGCGATAAACTCTTTGATATATTACGATCAAAACAATTGCTCATATGCCCCAAGAAAGCGAGTTGTAAGACAACGAACTCTTATCATCGCTTTTATAAGTATTGCAATCTGATAAAAGACCTTGCAATAACCCATTCCAATCAAGTATGGGTAAGCGACATAACTTATATCAGAACAGTAAAAGGCTTTTGTTATTTGGCACTTATCACTGACTTGTACTCGAGAAAGATAGTTGGTTATGATGTGAGCGACACACTAGAGCTGTCGGGCTGTATGCGAGCTCTCCAGAAAGCTCTGCAGCAAGCCCGACCGGCGAAGGGTTTAATACATCACTCCGATAGAGGAATACAATATTGCAGTAATCAATATGTAAATGAGTTAAAACGAAAACAAATAGCCATCAGCATGACCGAGGATAATCATTGTTATGAGAATGCAATAGCGGAGCGAGTGAACGGTATTTTGAAGGATGAATTTTATTTAGATCAATGCTTCTTTAGCACCGACCATGCCAAAAAAGCAACAAAAAATGCAATTAAAATTTATAACACAAAAAGAATACACTTATCTTTGAATTACAAAACCCCAAATATGGTTTTTGAAACTAGTTTAAATTAATGTTTAACCTGTAGCCATATTTTAGGACTAGACATCATTCCCTAAACCTGCAACTAGAAATTTTTATAGCCGTTTTGACTTCCTGACAGGAATATATTCAACAAGAAAAAAAAGTTTAGAAAGTTGACTTTGATTAAAGAACTTGTTATCTTTGTTGTCTAACTAGACAATAAGATGCCGACAATAAAAATCATAGACTCAATAAAAATTGACATTTATTCAAGGGAACATCTACCACCGCATTTCCACACACTCTTCGCTGAATACGAAGAACTTATTGAAGTTGAAACGCTAAAGACCTACGTTGGTTACGTTCCAAAAAAGCAAAGAAAGAAGGTGACAGATTGGGCTATGAAAAACAAGAATTACTTGATGAAAGTTTTTAAACAATTAAATCCAAGGCTATGAGACAAAAAATTAAAATACCTAGAATTATCAAAATCGAGAAAGTGCAAGGCTTTCAAATACAGTGTATGTTTAATAACGGTGAAAGTAGAATGCTCGACTTTCAGAAAATTTTTAACGATTGGAACATACTTGAAACCGATATAGAATATCCATTGCTAGACCCAAAAGAATTTAAAAAGGTAACTTTAAGAAACTTCACTCTTTCCTGGTCGAACATTGAGATTAAGGTAAAAAATGAAAACGGTGAAGCTCAAATCCACCCTTACGAAATCGGTGCAGATGTTCTGTTTAACTTAAGCCAAGAAGTAAAAATTGTTGCAAAACCAAGATTTGGAAGTCTAATAAGAACCGCTAGACTAAAAGCAGGTATGACACAAGCCCAATTAGCCCAAAGAAGTGGAACATCAAGGTTTTATATCTCTCGACTTGAAAATAATAAAACGGACTTGGAAATGTCAACTTTCCGAAAAATTGTTGAAGCAGGTTTAGGAAAAAATTTAAAAGTCGTGATTGAATAACGTTTGCTAACAAGGGATGTAGCCAATGTGGGTTGACATGGGAACTTCGGAGCGGTTTCGCCTGCCCGGGCGTTTTCGTCGGGGGACGAAAACGTAACACGCTCTCCCACACTTGCCACACCCCCAGCCGTTAGCAAACATGTTGAAAATGATACAGATGTAATATTAACCCGAAATAATTAAGGCATATGAAAGCACTGGTTTTGATTTTCAGTGTCATTCTTTTTTCACAAAGTTGTAAAAAGGAACCATTTGAAACTGATCCCCAAAAGTTAATTCTTGGTAAATGGGAACTTGTTGCAGGTGGAAATTGGCCTGATGATATTGAGCCATTATTACCAATTCTCGGCTACTATGAGTATCTTCCTGATAGTGTTCTGAGGTATTTTCGATATGAGGAAAATGAATATGTATGGGTGTCTAAATACTGGATGAACGATTCATCGCTTTTTATTTTTATGGGTTCAGCGCCCAATGGGATTGAATTTTGGGATAGATACATCTATGAATTCTCAAATGGCAATAATACATTAAGGCTAAACTTAAAAGATGTTCTTCCAATTGACGATACATTTATTTATCACAGAAAAAAATAAAAAAAACAGCATGAGAAGATTAAACCTATTAGCAATTTTTGCGGTAGTTGCATTGAATTGCTTTTCCCAGAGCACGATATAATACTCCCATTTATTGAGGAAAAGTTTGGCCAATTACCCGCAGGGCAGTTGCCCGAAAGAAAGGTTTGGAACGAGCAACCCTTCAATGGGCGGGAGTTTGTTAAGGCCCGTTTAAGCCCAATTAAAATTGGTATATTGGGTTTCAGATCGCCAACTTCGCCGATTCTGATTATGCTGCAATGCAGGTGTGCATGCAAATACTTAATAACCGCACTTAAACCGGATTGCTCGATAGGCTAACCATTGAGGGTAAGGTATTAACAGCACAAGCTATTCAGCTGCCTTATCTCGACCACGGTGCTACGCTGGTACTGCTTGTTCCCAAAATTATTGGGCAGAAAACCATTGAAGCTGAAAACCTTGCTACTTAGGGCGACAAGACCCTGATCGCAATTGAAACTTTCGATGGTTTAATTAAGCAAATGCCCCAAAAAGCCGAAAGAATTTCGATGATAAGAGACTACCTGGTGCTTTCGGCTCAAACCGAACGGCCTAGTTTCCGGAATATGAGTATGAAAGTAGAGGAGTGGAAACTTAAAGGATTCTCTATAGACCCCACAAGCATGAAGTTGCCTCAGTATAACCAGATAGAATGGGAAGAAATATATAAATTTCACCAAAAACGCCTCCAAACCCAACCCTATGTAATTGCCCTTGTTGGCGACACGAAACATATGGACCCGAGAACCTTCAGCGGCATGGGAAAATAGTAATGATTAAGGAAGAGACACTATTCTCAAAATAAGAAAACCAAAAGAGAAGCCCCCATTTGAAAGAACGGGGGCTTCTCTTTTTTTGAAGGAATGAAAAAATTTATTCCTTAATAAGTTTCATAACCTTTTGCTGCTTTCCACCGGCATTAACCCTAACCAAATAAATTCCCGACTTCAGGCTCGATACATTTAAACTGAAGGTGTGCTCAGTAGAAGAGGGTTCAAAAGTCTCCATAATTACGTTCCGTCCGGTTATGTCGAAAACGATAATGCTAACCCTTGCTAACGAAGGTAATGTAACTTTAATGTTGGTTTCCGACTTGGCAGGATTGGGGTACATTTGAATGCTGAATGTGCCCAGAGGGTTCTCGGGTACAGTGGTCCCCAAAAGGTTTCCCTGTTGAAAGCCTTGTGTGAGCATAATACCCGCACTTTCGTTTATAAATGTTGCGGTTACTGGTTCACCTAGGGTCCAACTAACAGAAATTCCGGCAGTTTGGTTCCAGAAATAGCTGCCTGCAGGGGCAACAACCTCTAAAACAGTTGTTTGGGCCTTAACCAGGAAAGCCCCAAGAAGAAGCAGGGAGAGAAGGGTAAATTTTTTCATGGGTCCCGTATTTAAACTTTATATTTTAAACACTCGAAATTTAAAAAAGCTCAACCATTCAATTGAACATATAAAAATAAACCAATTTTAGGCTCAAAGCAACAGTTTATTAAAAAAACTAACGCTTTTTAAAATAATTAGAATAAAAGAGGACAAACCGAACGGCTTGTCCTCTTTTTCGAGGTCTCGAGCGGAATCGAACCGCTGTACGAGGTTTTGCAGACCTCTGCCTAGCCACTCGGCCACGAGACCATATTTATGGGATGCAAAGATATTAAAAAAATATTGATAGCAATAGCATGTCCCCAAATTTGAAATATTAGGTGGTTGAATTTGAATCGGCATAAATAAAATCTTTAAATGTGGCCAGACATTCAGGACAAAGGCAACCTTGGTAGTTCTGGGCAATTCGATTGAGCGTATTGGTATCGAACTGAAGGCTGAAACACCAACACTGGGTTTTCGATTTGCAGTAACAATCGAACAGGACCCCACAACGTGGGCATTTGCGTATAATTATTTCTCCCACTCGCTCCTGTTTTTTGTTAGCGTAACGCTTACCCTGCCAATTTTTCCTCCCATGGGGGGATTGAGTTTCGAAACCTTTACGGATGCAGAATCGAGTAGAGGCAGGTTGGTGAACAACCTGTCAAGTATTCGCTTTCCAACATGTTCGAGCAGATGCGAGGGTACCATCATCTCCTTTTTAACCTCTTCGTAAGCAATTTGGTAGTTCAGTGCATCTTTAATGTTATCGGATTGTTCGGCTTTGTGGTCGGAAGTTTCCATGCGAAGATTAACAATAAAATGGTTCCCCACCACTTTTTCTTCACGGTAGCATCCATGATTGGAGTAAAACGCCATATTCTCAATTTCAATTAAATTTCTCAAGGCTAAAGGTGTTAGGGGTTGTTTTTTACAAATAAATTTACTTCAAATTTAGCCATTTTGCAATTATAATAAACTAGCTATTGCATTAAAGGGGAACAATCAATTGGTAAAATAGTGTAAATTTGTCCTTCGTTTTTTGTTCCATAAATTTACCAGCTGAATATGACTAGCCGTAACAACAATTTGGATGTTCTGGGCAATCCCCGGAACTTTTTGGAGGAAATCATTGAGGACGATATAAAATCGGGGAAACACGATGGTCGGGTGCTAACCCGCTTCCCTCCCGAACCCAATGGCTACTTGCATATTGGCCATGCCAAGTCCATTTGTTTAAATTTTGGATTGGCACAAAAGTATGGGGGTAAAACCAACCTCCGATTCGACGACACCAACCCTACAAAGGAGGATGTTGAATATGTTGATTCGATAAAGGAAGATGTGCGCTGGTTGGGGTTTGAATGGGATCAGGAATTGTATGCTTCCGACTACTTTGAGCAGCTGTACCTGTGGGCAGAAAAACTCATTGAAATGGGACTTGCCTATGTTGACGATCAGACCCAGGAAGAGATTCGCCTGAATAGAGGCACTGTTACCCAACCCGGAAAGGTGAGCCCCTTCCGCAACCGACCATTGAACGAAAACCTCGATTTGTTCCGCCGAATGCGTTCTGGTGAATTCCCCGATGGGAGCCGTGTACTCCGTGCTAAAATTGATATGGGACACCCCAATATGCTCATGCGCGACCCCATTCTTTACCGCATCATTCATGCCCACCACCACCGCACGGGCGACAACTGGTGTATTTACCCCATGTACGACTATGCCCATGGCCAATCCGATTCTCTTGAGAAGATTACACACTCCATTTGTACTCTCGAATTCGATGTGCACAGGCCTCTTTACGACTGGTTCATAGAAAAGTTGGAAATATTCCCATCGCACCAATACGAGTTTGCAAGGCTCAATATGACCTATACTGTAATGAGCAAGCGTAAACTGCTGCAACTGGTGCAGGAAAAAATGGTTATGGGATGGGACGACCCACGAATGCCTACCATTTGCGGCTTACGCCGAAGAGGCTATACCCCCGAAGCCATCCGTTATTTTGCCGAAAAGGTGGGGGTTGCCAAACGCGACAACGTAATTGATCTTTCGCTACTGGAATTCTGCCTACGTGAGGATTTAAACAAGCGGGCCGAACGCCGCATGGCAGTTTTAAAACCGTTAAAAGTAATTATTACCAATTACCCTGAGGGTCAAAGCGAATTGCTCGAGGCCATTAACAACCCCGAGGATGAGTTAGCAGGAAAACGGAACATCCCTTTTTCACGCGAATTGTACATTGAGCAAGACGATTTTATGGAGAATCCTCCCAAAAAGTTTTTCCGTTTGGCGCCAGACCAGGAAGTTCGTCTTCGTTACGCCTATTTCATAAAATGCAACGGGGTAGTAAAAGACCATCAGGGGAATGTAATTGAACTTCACTGCACCTACGACCCAGCATCTAAAGGCGGTACCTCGCCCGATGGGCGAAAAGTTCAGGGAACCATTCATTGGGTTTCGGCACAGCATGCAGCCAAAGCAGAGATTAGACTGTTCGATAGGCTTTTTAGCAACGAAGACCCCGACGATGTTCCCGAAGGTGCCGACTGGAAAGATTTTGTGAATCCCAATTCGCTTATTGTAACCCAAGGGTACCTTGAACCTTCATTAGCGCAGGCTAAGCCACAGGACAAATTCCAATTTGAACGGCTAGGATATTTCAGTGTCGATTACGACAGCACACCCCAGCACCTAGTATTTAACCGAACAGCAACGTTAAAGGACACTTGGGCTAAAATTTCAGGGCAGTAGAGTTGTTCAGTATAATAAAAGATGAGGGGGCATTCGCCCCCTCATCTTTTATTATTGTCAGGCATTAGTTTACAACTATTCTATACATTTTAGCTTCGCTACTGTTTATTCCAGTAATTCGTATAATGTAAGTGGCTTTAGGTAGTTTCGAAATATCAATGGAATGCTTCTTTTTCCATTCTGCGCCATGCATCACTTTTGTTCCTATGATACTGAATATTTCAAACTTCACCATCATATCCCCTTCAATGTGAATTATACTACTAGCCGGATTGGGATAAACAGATACTGGCAAGTCAACAACTGGAGAAATATCGGTAATGGTTACCTGAACTGAACCCTGGTCAGAACAACCCCAAGGGTTGGTTACTGTTACCGTGTAGCTACCCGATTGGCTAACTGTAATAGTTTGGTTGGTGGAGCCTGTATTCCAAGTGAACGAACTACCAGCATTTCCAGCATCGAGAATGGCACTACCGTTTTCATGGGTAACTGCTATACTTACCACAGGATTTTCAATCTCTTGCAGGGGAATTTCCATTATTGCACTTTTGCAACCCATATTTTCAACCTTCATGTTGTATAACCAGTAATAATACGAGTTGGCATCGCCAGTTGCGCTAGCTGTGTTAATCGAAATTACATCCGAAACGCTGTATGGGTAGGGATTGGAAGAGTTAGCATTGTTACGGTACAGTGTAGCTCCCTCGGAGTACGATACTCTTATGCGGTAGGTTCCCGGAGTGGGTATAGACAGATTGAGTTGGTATTCGGCCCCCGGGTCGCTCGGATCGTTTGGAGCACTTGTCGAACTACTTGCAGGGTTTCGGGTAGCTGAAACTCTAATATTGGTTAACGAAACAATATAGCCTGTGTTGGCTTCTTCAATCCAAAAGGTTACTACCCCTGGCCAGCCAACATAAAGCCTAGCCGACCTTATTACCAAAGGAATATGCGTTGTAATAATTGGGTGTGCTGTAGCTTGCGCATAGGTACCGCTAGTCCATGGTTGCGAATCCTTATTAGCAGGACCAACGGTTGCTTTTAGGGTGTTTACACCAACATAGTATTTACTGTTCGAAGGAACAACCGTGGTGTTTACGCTGCTTCCAATTCCTATTACATTACCATTACTAGGGGCATCGTACCAGTATATTGTCCCCTCGGCATTTGCCTTTAGCAGTACTAATGAGCTGCCTTCGCAAAGGGCAGCTGTGGCATTGGTTATTTCGGCAGCATTCGAATCGAAGATCATTTCAAGGGCGTTATTAGCGGTTCGTGAGTCTCCCGAAACGAGAGCTGAGCATAACACTGTGTACGAAGAATTGGGTTGCGTAGCAAACGTATTTGCAAATCGGAATGAAGATGTTTGGTATGGAGCCAAAGTTGTAGAAATGGTTTCATTATACGCTCCAGCAGGTTCTCCATTTTCAAAAACTTCGGCAACAAAATTAATGCTTGTTATAGTTGAGTTCCCCATGTTTTCGAAGGTTACTTCAATAATCTGATTCTCGGAAATGCAGGCATTCGCCGTTGGGTGCACGAAAGAGGTTAAGCCTAAATCGATGCTCGCACTTGTGAATTGAACCAGATAATCTTGGGTTTCACCATTTCCATAGGTTCCGCAAGGCGTTACGTCGCTGGCATTGTTGGTTTCAACCAGCACTATGCGCATAATCCCAAAATGGTTGGGTGTAGCACTCTCTGGAATGGTGATGTAGCCCGAAAAAATTCCGCTTGTAGAAATAACACCCGAAGTGGCAGCGAGCTCGTTGGGCTCAAAGGTACCGTTGGAGTTCCAATCGAAAAATATCTTGGCAATCCTGTTCACTTCGCCTCCACAAGTGCCAATGGTAAGGCTGAAAGGAAGGGTTTGTCCTACAGAAATAGATGCCTTTAAATGGGTGAAATCGCGGTATGTATGACAACCCGTATTTGTTAGGTTATCGATGGTATTAAATACAAAACGATCGATACGCGAATTGGCGTTGCTTGTCGCAGAGGAAATGCATAAGGGGGTACCACCAACCCCGCTGGCAATTAACGAGAGGACTTGGTTGGAGGCAAAGGTGCCCTTATGGCTAATGGTAATTGTATAGGTTTTTCCGGGCACAGGATCTTCAATTACTACCTGCTCAATATTGTCTAAATAGTTATCGCCCTTAGAAGCAGGAGCCGAAGGATTTTCAACATTGAGAATCCAAGGTTGAAATACATCAATGCCGTTGTTTACCCTTAGGTCTAAATCGTTCACCAGCATGGGGGTTCTATTGTTTAGGGCTGCAACACCGTAGGGTATGGGTGTCCCCTGAGGGTCGGTCCAACAAATGGTAACTACCAGCGGACCATTTCCCGAAGCAATGACCTCGCGAACAATGGTTTGATTATTTTGCAGGGAGATCTCTTCAATCAAATGGGTTCCGTTTGAATTGCTGATAACGCTGGCAGCACGCGACATGTTTATGAGCCCCCAACCGTAAATGTAATCGGGACCCATATTGCCTGCCTCATCGGCAGTATGGCAAACCAGCCCTTTAAGTGTAGAGCTCAGCATAAAAGAACCATTGAGGTTATGGAAATGCTCCTGCAGCAGAAATATTGATCCCGATGCGTTGGGCGCCGACATGGATGTGCCACTCATATTCGAGTAGTTGGCATCGCCAGTTGC
The DNA here is from genome assembly GCA_964479665.1 of uncultured Rikenellaceae bacterium. GTDB lineage: Bacteria > Bacteroidota > Bacteroidia > Bacteroidales > Tenuifilaceae > UBA2287. The sequence goes on from CAYZNN010000002.1 coordinate 9,690, forward strand.
CACCGAAGAAATCAGGTTTACCCCATTTGCAACAATATCGGGTTTTATTCGACCATCGTCAGTGGGACCCCAGCTGCTGAAGGACGAGATAATTACATCGGAAATTTGGCGGTAACCATTTGGAATGGGATTTACGGCACCAACTGTAAGAATGTTTTTAGCATTGCCATTGGTGGGCACAATGTCGTATGTGTTGTTACTTGATACGGCACCGCTTGCTCGCGATGGAATGAGCAGCCAGGAACCTGAAGAGGTTCGCTGCCAGTAGGGTTGTCCAACAGATGGACCGTTGCTATTTCTGTTGTTCCCTGCCGATTTTACAATTAGGTAGTAAGGTGCATTATACGCAATTTGATCCCAATACTGGGTAGCCGAGTTGTAAACCCCAAATTTGTAATCCTCAAAAGTGCTTATATCCGGATCGCCCCACCACTCCCAGTAAGGATCGGATGCCGTACCTGCCCGTGCCGAATTGTAACGCCAACCCGAAATGGAGCCGTATGAGTGATTTGAAACCAAAAGGTTCGATGCAGCACTAGCTATTTCGGCAGCATCGTTGCTAAAATCCCAGGCCTTTAATTGCTGTGTTCCGAACGACATTCCTTTTGCCAAGGAGCTAACTCCCGAAGCAACCATAGTTCCCGAAACGTGCGTGGCATGGTCGCTGAGCGAAACAGCATTGTCGCCAAAAACAATTCTGCCAGCAAGCTCCTGATGCGTATCCCTTACTTTTCCACCATCCCATATACCCAACTTACCGGTCATGGCATTCGATGAACCACTGAGACTTAGGCCTAAAAGGCCTCCCGGCCAAAGGTGATTGGTACCAATGGTAGCAGCGGCTTGGGTATTATATAAAGTTGTATAGTATATGGGTTGGCCTCCTTCATCTACCCCTTCGAGCGAAATAATTTGGCCCGTTTCGCTTACATCAAAAATTACCCAACCTTTCTCAGCTGCCATTTGGTGGGCTTTTTCTCTATTCTGTTGTGTTGTAATTTTTAACTCGTTGGCAAGTTCTCTTAGTTTTCGTTCTCTTGCTGTTATATCGAGAGAGTTTTGAGGTAAAGGCTGTGTATAGCCTTCGGCCATACCAATTGAAAGCAAAAGTAGCAGTGATAGTAAGCGGTTCATAATGTTTTTTGGGGTTAAGGTTATAGGTTGTTTTTGTTTATTTACTTTTAGCAGGGGGCTATGGCGCGCCAAACCTCAATGGGCACAAGATTAAATGGAGAATTGGGGCTAGTATAACTAAAACTTCCGTAAAAATAGGTTTTGCCACAACCAATCTTAACAAAGAAAATTTCGTACAGATTGCCGTCCTTATGTTTCAGCATAATTTTATTTTTATAATCCTTTGGAGCATTTATATTGGGTTCGTCGGGATCGGGAAGCCCCATCGGCTCATTGAGGTTAAAACCCGATTGTTCAACCCAATTGTAAATAGCTTCCGCTAGCGATACGCTAATGTTGCTTTGCGCAAAATGGTTATGAGCTGTTGCACAAAACTTTTGAAGGTTAACAATATCCGCTTCGTAGGGGGTGCCATAATCGGCTACAATTTCAATTGTATTTAGTGGAATTTGGCAACTTATTGTTGGGTTCTGCCAGGTAGCATTGCGAAATGTTTTGGTTCTTTTTGAACTTGTACAGCCTATTAAGAGGGCAAGAGCAAAAGCAAGGGGGTAATATTTCATTCATTTAATTTTGACTATTTGATGTGCAAGCGGTTAAATGGTTTAGTTTTTCAATTTTAACGGGCTTTTTAGTTGCCAAGTTTGCTTCTCCATGGGTTGCTTTTTATATTGGATGCAAAGGGGAACGTTTCCGGAGCTGTGTAAAACTAAAAAGTAACTTACCCATGTAGCAAAAAAATTAAAAATTGATTGAGAATCCCATTTTGAAGCCGAAGTCTCCTCCTTTCATAACTTCCTTCTCGTCAGCTTTATTCTTCATATTGGCCATAATGTAGCCCAAACCAAATTCGAGGGCAATGTTTTCGTTGAGGAAGTAGGCGGCACCAAGAACCCCGCCAAATGCTAAACTACTATATTTATCGTCATCGTCGTCACCCTCAGACATGGACATGAACCCGAGGTTTGCTTGAGCAAAGGGTTTAAAGTTGCCAGAACCAATGTAATATTTTCCGAAAAGACCAACCCCCATTGATATTGAAGGGGTCTGACCAATCCCCATCGCCAATCTTGCCTTTTTCTGTACTATACATCAAATCAATTCCGATTGCAAAGCCATCCATTACAAATCATATTAATCGTTTTTTTGAGTGTTTAGCTGGCATACACTAGTGCTAAACAAAATTAATGGTTTTTTCCAATTCACCCCAAAATGGTACATTTTCAGTATTCTGCTCAATAGCCAAACAATACAGCTAGAATTGCCCGTATTTATTGCTTTTTTATAAAGTCTATTAGGGTGATACTAATGGGTGTAAATTGGGATTTTAATTTACCAATTAGTTCTTCAACTAGCGCAATTTCATGTATTGTGGCAGCCCCCTCGGCTTGGGTTATAATATTCAGCAGTTCGGTAGCCTTTATTTGACCAAAAGTGGATTTGAGGCGATGAGTGACCGCTAAAAAACCATCCCAATCTTCGTTACTTGCTAGTGATTCAAGCTGATCCAACCCTTTTTCAGTACCTATAATTATTGATTCTATTACCTTGGCAAGCGCTACAGGGTCGTTTTCGCAGAAGCGTTCAATATCGGTAAGGCTAAAGTGTTGTGAATGATTTGGTCCCATTGTTGTTTCTCCAAAATTAAGGGGCTGTTCAAGGTTCAATACCTTAGCAATAGCTGAATAAAGCGAGAATTCGTTGAAAGGTTTGGTTACTACTCCTTCAAAGCCTGCATTTGTATAGGGTGTGGTGTCTTCGCCCACATTATCGGCTGTTATGGCAATGGACAAGGGTTGGTTGGATAGGTTTAACTTCTTTACTTCATTTATAAAATCGAACCCGCTCATAATGGGCATATGAATATCGGAAAGAATTACTCTGAAGTTGCCTTCTTTTATTAAGGTTAAAGCCTCAGTTGGCGATTCCACAGCATGTACCGATGCCCCCAGATGGTTAATCAGCTGCACCAGAAGCTGGCGAATGAGGGGGTCGTCATCAACTACAAGTATTTCAATGGTTTGGGGTAGCGATGGCGTTATGCCAATATGCTGTAGAGAAATATCGGGTTCCACTTGGCTAATAGTGTAGGGAAGGGTAAGAGTGAAGTTCGAACCTTTACTAGGTGTGCTCGTGGCTGAAATTGATCCGCCGTGAAGGGTGGCAAGTTTTTTAACAATTGCCAATCCCAGTCCGGTGCCGCCATACTTGCGTGTAATGCCCCGGTCGGCCTGAACGAATCGCTCAAATAGTTCGTTTATTCTATCGTTATCAATGCCAATCCCTGTATCAGCAATTTCAAATGTTAAAAGCAGGTTGTTGCTATCAGATTCAGTGGAACCTACGGTAATAGTAACTCCTCCCTTCTGAGTAAACTTTATTGCATTACCTATGAGGTTTATTAGCATTTGCTTCAACCTATAGGAGTCGCCCAAAACAACCAACTTTGAGGAGCTATTTGTTTCAATAAAGTTGAGGCTTAGCCCCTTTTCGTTTGCCCTTGCGGCAAACAAAGCAATGGTTTCTTGGGCTACCTTATAGGGATAGAAGGGTGTTTGATCGAGTTTAAGGAAGCCACCATCAATTTTCGAAAGGTCTAATAGGTCGTTCACAATATCGAGCAGGTGCTCCGAAGAAAGGGCAATCGATTCAACATGGCTTTTCTGGTTTTCATCGAGTGAAGTTTTGGCAAGAAGTTGAGCAAAACCAATAACGGAGGTAAGCGGACTGCGAATTTCATGGCTCATATTGGCAAGAAATTCTTCCTTGGCATGCAATAGTTTGTCGGCATATTGGTTCGCTTCAACAAGCTGCTTCCTGTAAAAATCGCTTCGTTTTACGGCCCTAAGAATGAGAATTACGAACAGCATTGATATGAGTAATGCCAATGCTCCGAGGGAAATTATAAGAATGGTCGATTGGCCCACAACCCGTTGGGCATTTTGCGCACGAACAAAATTGTCGTTCAACTCTTCCGCCTCCAACAACGAAACAATGGCGCGTATCTGGTCAATTAATCTCAGGTCGGTACGAAGCAGCTCAAGTTCCTTTGTGCTAAGTTTGATTAGGGTTTCATCCTGCCGAATTCGAATTTGATTCAGTATTCCGAGTACATCTCTCAGAAGGCTGTCGGTAGGCACCCACGAATGTCGGAGGGTGTCAATTTTTATTCGTTCTTCAACCTGTAAAAGGGTAATGGTTGTGTCGCCACTTGTCCCACCAGTGAACCAACCCTTAAGACGACTAAAGAAGCCAGGTGCTTCTCTGGGGGTTCGTTTCACAACGGTGTCACGCTTCGATGTTTTTGTGGTTGTGGTTTTAATTATCACTGCATCGCGGAGAACCGAATCCTTCTCTAGTCGTTCTATCTCCTTCATAGCCATTGCATAAAACTCGCTCGACCAATCGGATTGCTTTAGCGTTATGAGATCTCCTAAAACCAGCTTTTTCCTTGCCAATAATTGTTTAATCTGTTGTACCCGTTTGCGCTGGGTTGAATCGTTAGCAACCAGCTGGCTCAACGAATCGACATTGGAATTAACATTTGCTAGCGACTCAATGTACTGTTTGAGCAGTTTTTCGTCTTGGCTTAACGTGTATGCTCGAATGCTGCTTTCCGATTGGTATATTAACGTGAGCGTTGAGTTGAGGAGCATCAGTTTTTGGCTGGGGCCCGTCAGATTTTTCCGGGTTTGGGCAAGTTCAATAACACCCCAGTAGGTTACCGGTATGGTAGCCAATACCAGAATTAGCAGCAATGAGAAGCCCCACAGAACCTTGGGCTTAATTTTAAAGGGCTTGGCCAATTCAATTTGCTGAGAAACCATTTTGCCATTGTATGGTTCAATTTTACAAATTAATTACGAGTAAAAAAAAACTCCTAGCCACCGGCTAGGAGTTTTTATAAGCAAATGCCAATTTTTTATTGCTCTATTTGGAGCACCAAATATTTCGAAGCACCCCAGAACTTACTGGGATCAAGAATCTCAATTTTTTCGGTAATTCCTTGCTCGTTTACAACCAATTTGTACGATTCTGCCGGATGGGTAGTGATGAGGGTTGTTTTCTTGGCAAAAATTGGCATTGAGGTGGTTTTTGTAATGTCAATTTTTGTGAAATAGCCCTCGTTGAAATCCGGTTTCAGTTTAGTAGTTTTGCCCAAGCCCAGAAAACCTCCGGTTTTATCAATTACCTTATTGTCAATAAGCTCTTTCTTTGTTCCAAAGGCAAACCATGCGGTATTCAGTTGGGCCGTTTTAGCATCGACCACTTGGGTTAAAGCAATTTTTTCGGTAGTTAGCGAATCGACTGTTGCGTTAAGTACTTCGATATTGAAGTTCAATTTGGCCAGTTTATCCTTCAGCTCAGCAATCTCCTGATCGCGCTCCTCAATTTTGGCCATGGTTTGATCGATACGCTCCTGAAGTTCGGTAATCTTTAGGTTCGACTCTTTAAGTTGCTTATTAAGGTACCGCATCGATTTCCGATTCTTCTCCATAAGTTCGTTAATCATTGCAATATCTTCGTTAATACGAGTGCGAGCATCGTCGTTCATTTCGGTGCCCAAACCCGAAGCCCGTGTAATTACCTTCTCCTTCTCCTTAATAACCGAAAGGTTGGTTTCAATTTCGTTTAGTACCTTAAAGAATTCATTGATGGCAGAGTCTTTTTCTAGTCCTTGCTTTTTTAGGTCCTCAACCTCTTGGGTTAATAGTTCAATTTGCTTCCGTTCCTTTTCCTTGCATGCAAATGCCAGAATGGCAACAACAAGCACAAATAGTATCCTTTTCATTTTTTTATTTTTTAAGTTGTTTGATTCCAATTTGTAACGAAATCCAAAGCTATGCCAAAGGCAATTCCAATGGAGCGGGGCTCTCCATTTGTACTGTTAATAACGATAGTAGGAGGGGTGCCGAAAAGGATTTCAGTTTGATAATATGGGAATTGAGGCAACAATTTGTACCACAATGCCCCACGCATGGGCTTAGCTGCTAACAGTGGTTTCGTTCAGAAGATGTTTCCCAATAATTAGCATAAAGTCGTCGGGATCGATGGGTTTAGGAATGTAATCGTCGCATCCTACACTAAGGCACTTCCTTCTATCATCCTCCATTGCATGCGCTGTTTGTGCAACAATAGGCAAAGAGGGGCGCTCCTTTTTGATTAACGGGGTTACTTCGTAACCACTTAAAAAGGGTAGCTGCATATCCATTAGTACCAAATCGATATGGGGAGTTATTAGCGCAATTTCAAGGGCATCCTCTCCATTTTTTACATGAATAATTTTTGCGCCAGTAGGCTCGAGTAGGTTCTCAATGAGCTGAAAACTAATCAGGTCGTCTTCAACAACCAGAATAACCTTTTCGTTCAGATTAAGTATATTGGTAGCTACCATGGAACGAGAAATATGCTTAATACTTGAAACCTTTTGGGGTATGTAGGGTATGCTAAAAAAGAAAGTGGAGCCCTTGTCGGGTTGGCTTTCGAACCATATTTCGCCATTAAGAAGCTCAACCAGCATTTTGGCAATATACAATCCGAGGCCTGCTCCGGAACTAATGGTCTTGTCGAGCGGAGTTGAAATTTTCGAAAACCGTTCGAACACTTTTTTGGAGTCCTTTTGGTGTATTCCAATACCAGTATCGCTTACAAAGAAGAGTAACGTTTGCTCATTTAGTTTATACCCAAACTCAACACTACCGTTAGGCGTATATTTGAAGGCATTTTCAACCAGGTTGGTTAGCACCTGTTCGAGCCGGTTGCCGTCGGTTATTGTAATGGCTCGGCTATCGGGCAGTGCCTGAGTTACCTTTACCTGAACGTGGGGATGACGGAATTCGAAACTATCGGAGGTAAAGTACGAATAAAGGTCGTTTAAAAGCAAGTTTACGTTGCAGGCGGTGGGTTTTATTTCTAATTTTCCGGCTTCGAAAGCTGAAATATTTAAGATATCGTTCAGAAGCCTGAGCAGGCTCTGGCTTCGTCGTTCAATAATATCGAGGTAGCTTTTTCGAACCTTGGGCGACAGAGAGTCATCATATAGCAAACGGCTAAAGCCCATTATCCCATTCAGCGGAGTTCGAACTTCGTGGCTCATATTGCTAATGAATGCCGATTTTAGGCGTTCGCCTTCGATAGCTTTTTTTGAAATCTCTCTGATTTCAGCCGAACGAGAAGCTAAAATGCTCTCTAGGTGCGAATTGGTACAAATAAGTTCTTCGTTAACCTTCCGGAGCGACTTTATTTGGGCTTGTGTTTTAATACGATTAAAAATTAGCAGCGTAACTGCTACCAAAAGCAACAAAAAAATAGCTGCAACAGCAGCAAATTGTATTGAGGAATTATTAATAACCGAAGTTGAGAGAAAAAAACTATTAGTGGGGATAAAGAACTTACATGCACCAAACAAGTAATTGGTAGGCAGCGTGGTAGAACTATGAATTACAATATTTAAAGGCAATTCGGCAAGCATTTAAGGCTAGTTTACATATCGCCAAAAATATATGAAATTAATGCCGATAATTCAAAAAGTAGGTTTTTTTGCCGAACTGCAAAAAAAACATGAGCAGGGGCAAAAAGGGATTGATTAAAATGATTTTATAGCTTCACGCCTCATTTTGAATTTTAATCGCTCTTCAGTTACTCTTTGGTTTCCATAAACATTCTTTTCCCATTCACCATACAGGGGATTAGGGAATACTATGAACCTTCGTCCAAACTCCTCGCGGAATTGCTCAGTAACCGAATGGCCCCAATCGGATTCCCTTTTCTCGAAACACTCAGCAAAGTCGTTGAGGTTGTCGCCAAGGAGTAATATAATATCGAATTTCTCGGACACTTCGAGCCTGCGGGGCTCTTTCTGGCTTGTTGTTTCCTTCAGGTAGAAATTGGTGGGCTCGAGAAAAGCAAATCCGAGTTTTTTCATATTTGCAATGGTAGCATCGAGCTGGCTAACGGTTCTGTTGCTTAGGTAAATAACTTCAACAGCAATTGCTTGGCAAAACTGAGTAAATTCAACGGCCCCAGGAGTCGCATTTGCTTCCTGCTTGTTTACCCATTCATCCCAAAGTTCAATGGTAAATGGGCTGCCAGTTTCAATCATTCGCCCCTGAAAAGGGCTATTGTCAATCATGGTTTCATCGAGGTCTACCACTACCGCCTTGGGCTTATCGCTTTTCATTCTTTTATATTCTATAACTCGCTCCTTGGCAATGTTAAAACCCTGAAAATAAAGTGCCCTTGCTTCTGGGGAGCTTTGATACCAAATGGTTGCAAGCACCAGATTCTCCTGCAATAAGTTGGTTGGCTGATTATTTGGTTTTGGGTTACAACCAAATAATGAAGCTGAAATGGCAAGGATAATAAGTAATCGAATCATGGCTTTGGGGTTGTCAGTTAGTTTCTAGTATCAATGGTACAAAAATAATCGTTTTTTACATAGAACCAAGTGGCACCTAGTAACATGCTCTTTTATTCCGAATGGCTTACTGGAAGTGTTATTAGAACCTTGGTCCCAATGCCTTTCCCGGATTCGAACTCGAGTTTGCCGTTATGGTCGGAAATAATGTTGTAGGTTATCGATAGACCTAAACCAGTGCCTTTTTGAGGAGCTTTTGTGGTAAAAAAGGGCTCAGTTATTCGGGGTAGGTTCTCTTTGGGAATTCCACATCCACTATCGGATATTGCAATAGTAACTACTTGGTGGTTCAGCTCAGTATTTATTTCTATTACTCCCTCATTATCAATGGACTGAATAGCGTTTACCAGAATGTTGGTAAATGCCTGATGCAACTTGCCAGCATTGCCTTTCACAATTATGATTCTACTTGCCCATTTCTTTGTAATTCCAATTCGGTCTTTGTACTGGTATTGAAGCATTAGCAGGCAGTTGTTTATAATGGTATGTAGCTCGCAATCCTCGCTGCTATTTTTGCTGTCTCTGCTGAACAGATTTAAGCTCCGAACAATTGACGAAGCCCTATCGATGCCCACTTTCATACTGTTTAATAGAACCGAAACCTTTTCGTAGTGTTCAGGAGCCGACTGATTAAGATATAATTCAAGCCCTTGATATGAGCCCATAATGTAGTTCAAAGGGTTATTTATTTCGTGAGCAATGCCCGCCGTTAAAATCCCCAGGGAAGCCATTTTTTCAGATTCGAACAGTTTAATCTGCATGGTGCTTAAATTATGGAGGGTCGCCTCAAGTTCTTCCTTCTGTTGCATAACCAGAGCGTTTTTGCTCTCAAGTTCTTCATTTATAGATTTGAGTTCTTCGAAAGCCGATTCAAGCTCGTGTGGTACGAACCTTCACAAGCTGTTCAAGATTGTTTTTGTAATCATTTAGGTCTCTATGAAGCCTAGCGTTTTGAATAGCCGTAGCGAGTTGGTTGGCAACGGTTTGGCCCAATTCCAACTCATGCGATGTGAAGGTGCGAATGCGATTGCAGGTTCCTAGAATAAGAGCACCAAGAGCCTTGCCTTCCTGAACAAATGGTAAGAATACTAGGGTGCGAAGGTTGCGGAGTTCAACAACTACTTTCTCCGAAGGGGATAATGATGCATTAAGTGTATCTTCAATTACAATAGGTTTCAGTTGGCTTAAAGAGAGGTATATATGAGGATGATCGGACAGTTGGGCCATTCTTAAACTTTCAGGCATGTTGGGGTTAAGGGGCGGAGTGGTGGCTCCCAGCCTCAACTGTTGTTCGTTTTCGAGAATATAAATTGCTGCCGATTCAATGTCGAGGAGCTCCGACATACCATTGCTGATGACTTGAAGTACATGATCGTAATCGAACGACTTAATAATGCTCTGACTAATTCGAATTATAATGGACAGCTCGTGAAATCCCTTGGAGCTGCTGTTTTCGAGTAATTTTAATGCTCCTTTCATGTTCAGTTCGTACTCTTAAGTTTATTGAATTGAAAGGCTCAATACATTTTCCATTCAATACAAGATACAAATTTTTATAGAACAATAACTAGCCTTTTAGAAAATTTAAACATCAGAATTCAACTATTGAGTAATATGAGGCCAAGCTATGGGAATGTATTTTTTGGCATAATGGACAAAAATCAGGTTTTTTTTAGACGATTTGTTCTAATGGTCATTTTTCAGGCTTTTTATTTTTATACAATTTCAAATGCTATTTTAAGTTTGAATAAATTTGTTTGTCAGGTAAGCGGAAACAGGCCCTGCCGAGGAGCAACCTGTCAGGAATATCCTGACCGACAGGAATGGTCATAAAGGCTGGCAATTGTCAGCCTTTATCATTGATTATTCCAAGAGTAGATGCCTTAAAAAACCCATTGATAACTCAGTCAGGCAATAAGCAATACTTTGGCGCAAGTCCAAAGCATCCATGTAAATCCTGTTTCTTATCGCTTCGGCTGAAATTCCCATTGATGAAATTATATACGCATCCGATGCAAAGTGTCCATTTGTAAGCTCAACATTTACCCATTTATTGTCTTCGCCCAAATGCTTTATGTAAAGATGATTTGGGGCAAAAGCAAGAAATGCTTCTGTTTTTGTTTCTTCCGCTAATATCTTATAAAGAATCGGTAGTGAACGGCATTGTCCTTTGTGTGTTTCGAGTAGTTTTGTTACAAAAGTTTTTCTGATAATCCTTTTGTCCGTTAAAATCCTCAAAATCGTAAGTGAACGGTTTATTCCCGTTCATTGAATTTGGTTTTGTGAAAAACTCAAAGAGGGCAAAGTTTCCAGAAGTCTTATATTGCTCAACGCCTTTTTCTTTTACGAATTGTTTGAGTTTAACAGAAATCTCAGCAATCTCGGAACAAAAGGCATTGTAGTCTAAAGTCCCTTGTGAATATGCCCATTCTAATAAAAATACTGCTCTTTTATGATCCATTGGGATTTCATTATCCAGCATTGATACTATCTCGCAGTAAGCTGAATTATAGTATGGATTATCTACAACTTTTAACGTATCTACACTTTCCGTCTTTGTTATAGTCTTCTCATTGTTCGTATTATTCACACAAGAGACTGTCAATCCTAAAAAAATGATCATAATAAGTTTCAATGTTCGCATCTGTGTCTTTTTAAAATGGCATACAACGGCTGGGAGTGGGTAAAGTGTGATCCTCCCATTGAGTTAATCAGGTCGCTCAATTCATTGGGAGTAACGTATTCGTTTGCCGCAAGCGACTCTTTAATAATTTCAATTTGAATTTTTTCCCTTTCAATAAGGTTGGAGATTGCTCCTGACTGGTCGTAAAGTTCCATAATACTGTCGAGATGCGGTTTCTCCTTTTCCCGGCTGGTTGTTTCAAGAGTTTGAGTGCCTTTAAAGAGCATATGTTCCATGTAATGAGCCAACCCTGTTGCATCGACTGGGTCGTTTTTCCACCTGCCTTAACTACAACCAAACCAAAAACCTCCGGAGTGGAGTGGTCCTCGTTCAGAATAACGGTTAAGCCGTTAGGTAATTGATACTGATGTATCTTTAACACCCCTTGAGCCGATGCCCCAAGAAATGAGAATAGGAAGAACGTAAGAACCCAAGATCGGAAGGGAACTTGCTGATTCTTGAAAACTTTTATGTGGTTAAAGTTAAATTGGTTAATAAGGATGGATAAAAAATAAACCGTTGTGCATAATTCTGATAGCACAGGACGCAAACCGTTTACTATACATCGTAAATTTAAAAGGCGGCCATAAGCAGGTTAATATCGCGCGAAGGGATATTGTAGAGATTACCCAAGTAACTATTGGTTAGAATGCCATTGTAAATAAAAACGCCATTCCTCAGTCCGGAGTCGTCCTTTAAGTGCTGCTTAATACTTCCCGAATGCCCAATTTCAATAAGCAATGGAGCAAAAACATTGCTCATGGCTATTGACGAAGTTCGAGCAACCCTCGAGGTAATATTGGGTACACAGTAATGAATAACCCCATGCTTGCTGAACGAAGGGTTGGTATGGTCTCTGCACTCCGAAGTTTCGAAACAGCCTCCCTTATCGATGCACAAATCAATTACAATTGAGCCCTTCTTCATGAGCATTACCAACTCTTCGGAAACAATGTGTTTACCGTTAAATTCCTCGGGCGAAATTGTTCCAATAACTACATCGGCCGTTTTAAAAATACGCTCCAGCACCTGCTTGTGAAAAATGGATGTATAAAGCCTCTGCCCCAAAATGTTTTGCAAATCGATAAGTCGCTTGGCCGAATCGTCGACAACCTTAACGCTAGCACCTAGTCCAAGGGCTGCCCGAGCAGCAAATTCGGCTGCGGTTCCTGCTCCCAGAATTACAACTTCGGTTGGGGTAATACCTGCAACGCCCCCCAGCATAACACCTTTGCCCCTATTTACGTTGCTCAGGTACTCGGCCGCTACTAGAACTGAAGTGCTCCCGGCAATGGTATTCATTGCGTTTACCAGAGGGTATAGTCCTTCTCGGTCGCTAATACCATCGTAGGCTATAGCGGTTACCCTTTTTTGTATAAGGTTTCGAATTTGTTGGCCTGTAGTATTTGTAAGGTGGAGGGTAGATATTACCACTTGATTCTCAGATAACATGTCGACTTCGAAAGACAGAAGTGGCGATACTTTTAATATTATCTGACTTTTGTAAACTTCCTGTGCTGTTTCAACAATGGTTCCTCCCCTTTCGCTGTACTCCGTATCGGTATAATTGGCTAGGTGCCCTGCTTCGCGCTGAATAACAATCTGATGCCCATGGCTAACCAGCAATTCTACAGCCTCGGGTGTAAGTGGAATACGGCTTTCTGTTGTGGTGCTCTCTTTGGGGATTCCAATTACCAGCTGACGGTTCTGCTTAACCACTTCGAGCATTTCCTCCTGGGGCATCAATCCCTTCTCGAAGGGAAAGGGCTGGCTTGCAGAAAAACGTTTCATTGTTGAGTACTGATTGCCATTACTTTTAAAAGCTTCGCAATAAAAAAACTGAAATGTTTCTGCGAGGCCTGGGCTAAATTACAACTTTTTTTGAAACGGAGCTGCTATTTCAGCTCAACTAAACGCGATCCATCGGCTAGAACCGAAAGATAAAGTTTAACAACGCCCTGCATGGGGAGAAGTTCCTCAACCAGTTCGGGCCATTCAATAAAGCACAAGCCTTCGCTACGGTAAAAGTACTCCTCATAACCGAAGTCGAATACCTCCTCAATTTTATTTATTCGGTAAAAATCGAAATGGTATACCGTTTCTCCTTCAGGGGTACTATACTCATTAACCAATGCAAAGGTGGGACTCACAACCGTGTCGGTAACCCCTAGGTGGCTGCAAAGCGCTTTAATAAGGGTTGTTTTACCCGCGCCCATGGCACCATAAAGGCAAACCGTGGAATTTTTAGGTATGCAGGCCAGAACTTCCTCAGCAATGCTATGGATTGCCGAAATTGAAGGGATTATGAATTGTTTCATTGCACAAATATAGTGCGAAATGGGTTTTATTGCTAACCTATGGGCGAAAGCTCGATGTAAGGAACCAACATCTCTTCGAGCGATACGCCACCATGCTGCAAAGTATCGCGGTAGTATTTTACAAAATGGTTGAAATTATTGGGGTATGCAAAAAAGTCGTTGCCCAATGCGAATATGTACGAAGAACTTACATTGGGTTTAGGAAGATGAAACTCTTCAGGTTTTCTAACTTCCAAAACCTCTTTAGGGTTGTAGTTTAAACTTTTACCCAATTTATACCTAAGATTGGTAGATGTAGCCCTATCTCCTACTACCTTAACAGGATTTTGAACCCTCGTTGAACCATGGTCAGTAGTAATAACAAGCCGAACACCCTGTGCGGCCAGCTCCTTTAAAATGGCATAGAGATCGGAATGTTTGAACCAACTTTTGGTAAGCGAAAGGTATGCCGCTTCGTCGGAGGCAAGTTGACGCATCATTTCCATCTCGGTTCGAGCGTGCGAAATGATATCGATAAAATTGTAAACTACCACATTGAGCTGATTGTTGAGTGCCTGCTTAGGGTCGTTCCTTAGCGACGACTTACCCTTGAGGGTGCTTCCCTTTTCGTAGTGAAGTTTATACTTTTTACCCAGTCGCTGCAGCTGACGAGTAAGTAATTCCTCCTCGAAAAGATTTTTTCCGTCCTCATCTTCATCGAAAATCCAGTAATCGGGGTGAAGCTTAAATATATCGGCAGGCATTAGCCCCGAGAACAGGGCATTTCGCGCATATTGGGTTGCTGTAGGCAGAATTGAACAGTACATGATTTCCCTGTCTACACGCCAGAAGGGCGTTAGCATCCCTTCAAGAGCCTTCCATTGGTCGAAACGTAGATTGTCGACTACTACTAGCACAACTGGCTTGCCTGAGTCGACAAGGGGGAACAGAAAGTTCCGAAACAGATTGTGCGACATGGTTGGTTTTTCGGCCGAATTGGGTCTCATCCATTCGGGGTACCGCAACTTTATGAATTTGCTAAAATTTGTATTGGCTTCGGCCATTTGCATGGCAAAAACCTCGCTCAACCCGGGATCGGAGGTGTCGTTCAGTTGAAGCCGCCACTGGGAGAGGTTTCGGTAAATGGCCATCCACTCCTCTAGGGTTCGGGCCGTAGAAATTTGGGCACCCATTTCACCAAAAGCAGTGCGGTAAGCTGCAGTGGTTTTTTCGGTAACCAACCGCAGGTTGTGAACGTGCTTCTTAATAGAAAGCAGTATTTGATTGGGATTTACCGGTTTAATGAGGTAGTCGTCGATTTTTGCACCTACCGCCTGGTCCATTATATTTTCCTCCTCGCTCTTGGTTATCATAACAACCGGTAGCGATGGCCGAAGTTCCTTTATTCGACCAAGGGCTTGAAGGCCCGAAATACCCGGCATATTCTCGTCGAGAAGTACCAAATCGAACTGATTTTTCGACACCAAATCGATGGCGTCATTGCCATTAGTTGCGGTTACAAGCGTGTATCCTTTTTGCTCGAGGTATATTATGTGGGGTCGAAGCAGGTCAATCTCATCGTCGACCCAGAGAATAGTTACTTTCATCATCGTTTAGCAATTCAAATAAGTCAACGCAAATTAGCATGTTTTCGTGTGGCACGCGCATGCCAATAAGTTAAAATAGGTAAAACTATTGGTAGGTGGCGCGGAAAAACCTAAGATAATCGGCCACAGACTTGTCTTCAGTGAGAGTTTGGAAGTTTTTACGGCTAATGATAAAGAGCGAATAATCGGAAGAATTCAGAGAACCCATGAGTTCCTTTTCAGCAATGGCTTTGGTGTAATATTGCCATGCCTCATCCTGCTCTTTAAAGCCTTCAACTAAAATGATGTCGAAATTTTCGTTCAACTCACGGTTAGAAACATTGAGGTTGATAAGCAGGAAGTAATCAACATTGAACGAAATAACATTAAATTTCAACTGATTAATGGGAGACCGCTTAGGTATAACCACTACAAAAAGGTGCTCTCCCTCGGGTTGTGAATACTTTTCTTTGGTACTGTTTTCCGTACCAACAGTTTGGGATTCGGAAATGGTTACAACCTGAGCCAGTTGAAGTTCTCTTTCCCTTAATAGTGCAAGGTATTCGTTTGCAGTTGCTGCCTCGGGGGTTCCTGGAAATAATCTGCCCACTTGGGCTAAGGCATCGCGATATGCACTAAGACTACCCATTTTCCCTGTACATAGCGCCGATATTAGGTGCAACTTGGGTACAATATCGCTTCCCTTGTACTGCTCAATTCCCTTTTTGGCTTGCTCAAGAGCTTCGATGCATTTGTTTGAGCTAAAAAGTTCAAATGTTTTTTGGTAGAAAAGTTCCTGTTCCCTCTGGCGCTGGGCCAACTCCTCAAGGAAATTGGGGTTAGTAAGCATGAGCGCCTGACGGCTCTGAGGGAAGCTCGCAATAAGGGTTTGCTTATTCCGTTCGGCTACCGAAACCTTCGCCTGCTGGTTTGCCAACTGGTATATGGAAAAATAAACTTCGGGAGCGTAACCGCTTTTAGGGAAGCGCAACACAAATCGTTCGAAGGCATTAATGGCCTCATTATAATCCTTAAGTTGCTTCTCGTATACCTCGGCAACCTGTAGCATGGCCCTCTCTATTCGCTGGTTGGAAACCGTGAGAAGAGAATCGGTTGTGGGCAGGTCCTGTAAATAGAACTCGCGCGATTTGTTATCAATTACTTTACGAGGCATACCTGTGGTATCGGTTTGGGCAACCGGGTTTACGGATGGATCCTCGGTTAGCATTGTACGCTTATTTTTCCTTCTCCAGTTA
Organism: uncultured Rikenellaceae bacterium; assembly: GCA_964479665.1. Lineage (GTDB taxonomy): Bacteria > Bacteroidota > Bacteroidia > Bacteroidales > Tenuifilaceae > UBA2287. The sequence goes on from CAYZNN010000002.1 coordinate 26,063, forward strand.
TCTTCGAGCCTACGCTGACCCCATCGCATACGAAATTCAGCCTGGCCATAACTAAGAGTAGATTGGTTGTAAAAATACCAGCCCGTTCCTTGCTGCTGGTCACTTACCCTATTCATTTGGTTCTGCTGAAACTGGTTAAACCGATTCCGATCCTCCTCTTCCGCCTCTCGGGCTTTCTGCTCTTCGGTGCGTACTTTTGCTATGAGCTGAGCAATAAGGTTGTCGCGTTCGCGAAATGGCATTTTGGCTACACGCTGAAGGCTGTCCTCTAATTGAATAATATTCAGGTTCTCAACCAACCTGTTTAGGTTTTTGGTTTTCACCTCGAGCTCCAAATACTCCGGATGGGTGTCGTCGAGAGCATTATACGAACTGTCGTAGTAGGATTGGGCTAACTGATAATTGGGCTTGGCAAAATAGTAATCGGCCAAAGCAAGGTACGATAGACCTTTCTGGTTGCTATTGTTTATACTCTTTTGTGCTGAAAGTTTGTAATACTCAATTGCTCCGTCCATATTACCTTCGCCTCGTTCTATACCTGCTAGAGTGAAGTATATTTGGTCGAGGTAATCTCGGTTCTTCTCATCGCGAGTCATACGAACCAGCTGGCGCTTCAAATCCTTACTTTTGCCGTTTCGGGCATTAATGGATGCAAGTTGCAAACGGGCATTAAAGTTGAGTTCGTAAACGGGGCTCATACGAAGAACTTTCGAAAATAACTTGGAAGCCTCAGCATAGTTGCCATTTTGCTGCTGTACTTGCGCCAAAAGGAAGGTGTACCTTATTCGGTGCTGCTTGTCGGGTGCTGTTTCGAGCGATTTTTTTAAATGAGGAACCATTTTGTCGGTTTGGTTCAAACGCTGGTAGTACTCTGCCCAAGTAGAATTCAGAAGATGGGCATAATGCTTCCCTTTGGGGTACTTTCTGTTGTTGCTCAGGTCGCGAAGCCTATCGGCAGCATCCACAAAATCGGAATTAATGATACTAATTCGAGCTAACCAAACCTGCGATTCGAACCATATAGGGGTATTGGGAAACTGTAGCAGAATGTACTCGAAAGTTTGAGCCGCCTCGGGGAAGGCACCTTTCCAAACTCTGGCTTTCCCAATTAGAAGCCATGCTTCGCGTGCCCACAAAACGTATTCATTCTGGTTGTAAAACTCTTTCTCCTTGGAGGTCATAGCGCCCCTTTTACGCTCTGGTTTTACGGTAATAGAATGAAGCCTAATAAGGTCGGTGCATTTATTAACTGCCCTATCCATATCGCCACCAACCAAGCTAGTAACTTGTGGCTTACCAACCAAAAGCACAGGCAATTGGGCTGTGTAATTGTATGTAAACTGCTCGTTGGCTCGCAGTTCGGCATTCTTATAGCTCTGGTTGGCGTTGAAAAAATAGTTGTATTTTGAGGTAATGTAATGAAAGGTTCGTGTTGCCACTGTGTTCTTTTTGGTTGAACAGGCATTGCCAAAAAGGAGAAGCAATAGAGCGATAAGTGCTATATGTGAATTTCTGGATTTAATATTCATTTTAAAATGGGCCAACGTGAAAGTAGAACCAAAAAAAGGCTTTAATATTATACTAAACAAAATAAAACCTGTGCTTTGAGGGCAACAATATTACAAATTTAATTCGAAAGAGCCCAATTGGTCTAAAAAAATGGATCTTAGAAAAGCGCTCTAACCTGCATGGAGCCTGTGTGTACCACCCTACTATTGCCTAGGTACCTACCAAAGTAACCTGTTTCCAATTCGAACGTTTTGGAGAGCCTTCTTCGAACCAAAAGTTCCCAGGTTGCATTTACCCCTGGCAGAAACCCCCGAAGCATTTCGTACCCAATGGGTGTGTTGGCTGCGCCTTTGAAATTGCTTGAAATGAGAGAGGCATTTAAATTGAAAATGAAACTTGGAGAGGGCGACAAACTCGTCTTAATAAAATAGGTGAATGCATTGGCATGTTCGCCCATTGCATCAGCAGTTGAATTTCGCCATTCGAAACCCAATTCGGCCGACACCTCATCGGTTCCGCCATAGCGGAGAGCTAATGATGGGGAATAGGTATTCACCCTAAAATTTCGGCTCGGAAAGTACTGCGAAACCGACGATGTGGTACTATGAATAGCCTCAAAAACAAGGGAATAACTTGGGAACAGTTCGGCCCAACCCGATAGGCGATGGGCTTTACTACTCCTGTACTCAAATCCGTTTGCTTGTAATTGCGAACCTCCCGAATGAGTATAAATATGTTCTATTCCCCATTTGCGGGCACCCCTGTTTAGTGCCAAAGAATTACGAAACTGCTGCATCGATTGGGTTACCAGAGTGTCGTTGGCCGAACCTGCAAAGGGGTTGGCATACTGTAATAAATCGCTAAAGCGATTTCTCTGATTAATAATATAAGAAGTTTGGTTGGAGAATCGGGCTAATGAACCTAACCAACCCTTTTGGGTTTCAATTATTGCTTTGGGCAAAATGGCAAAACGAAAGCTGAAGGCAGTAGTTTTAACTCGAATATTCTTATTCCCCGGAAAGTTTACGCGAACAAACCTTGCTTCGTCAGGAAAGTTGGCTATTTCAAACTCATTGAGCTCCTGCTGGCCGTTGCCATTGTAGTCGTTCCATGCGTACACCCCCTGCCCTGCGGGCACCTCAATGTAGTAGTACTCGGTGCTAACTTCCAACCCCGACGCCAAATCGTAGGCGGTAGCATAGGTAATGAAGTTGCCCTTTATTTGGTTTGAATACTCAATTCGTCCCAAATAGTTTTCTTCGGGTTTGGCATTCGGCCGCCACCCTGCATTGGGTTTATACCTATTTACTCCAATATGAAAATTGACAATTCCCGTTCTGGGTCTTTCGCTGGCAACCTTCAGCATGAGCACTTGTGTTTGCTCCCTTGGAACAAGGGTTGTGTGCTTATAACCCAAATCGTTCCGAATGGTGTAGGTTATCATAACTCTTTCTGCGAGGGTATCGGGAGTTGAAACTAAAATGCGAGCAAGATACCAAAGGTGGCTGCCCTCAAGATGCCCCTGAGTAGTATCTGCCTTAATTTGCAGTTGCTCTAGTTCCCCACCTATTCCCAATTTCACAGGACCAAAAGAGCGAGAAGTATTAATATTTCCCCTCGTTAATGAGCGCCTCGTGGCCGAATCGGATGCGCTGAGAAGCGAAGCACCATAATGCAAATGCATTTTATTTCGAATTAGTGTTCCGTTAAGCGCCCCATGGTATCCATTGTAATCGCCTTGAGCACGAAGGTTCTCAGCCATTAATCTGGTGTTACTTGCTCCCTTTTTGCTGTAATTTACCCAAACTCCAGCATGCGTTTCACCATTGCCAAGCAAAGGTTTATCGATTGCCCATTCTCGCTCAAACTCAATGGGCCTAATCCGGTCTACCAATACAAAGTTTGACGAAGAGAGCAGCAGGCTGCCACCAATAGTGAGGGTTCTGGTGGTATCCGAAAGTGTGAGGTTTTGAAGGAAGTCGCCCATGAAATTGTAACCCAAATCGTTGTTGGAATCCAGCGCCGAGAAAGTATTTGGGTCGTACCTGCTTATTGCTCCCGAAAGGTTGAAACCTGAACCCTCTATTGTTTGTCTCCCTAGCGAAGCAGTGGCCATTTGCTGCTTACGGGGAGCAATCAATCGCTTCACGGGCTCAAAGCTACCCTGCGGTACTCCTCCAACCGGTGCAACCCACCTAAAAGTTCGGCCATTGGCCGAAGCAAAATTTGGAACATAGTTGCCCTTACCTTGTCCTACATTGGAAAACAATACTCGATACACAGCCGATTGTGCGTTGATTGAATGCCGATAGAATGTGTATACCGTTGCCCCCACCAAAGTATCAATTCGTTCATACAGCGGGATGTTTGGCGTAAACCCAACCGAGTCGATTTGGGGCACATACGCATTCGAAACATCATCGCCAATGGATGCCAAATAAGTTTTCTGCTCATCGGTAAGTTGCTGATCGAATGGTTGGTTACGCGAGTCCCTTTCAGAAAAAGCCCCAATACCCCACCGCCACACACCCTTTCGCCCCAAAACATTGGCATTGGTGATGTAACGGGCATAGCTCCGTTCGGTATATTCGAACTCAACCACAATGCGGCTACTTTGCGTAATGGGTAGTAGTGAGGTGAAGGTGATTTCGGCAGTATTGTAGTCAACGGTATACTCATTAATTTCGCCTCTGCGAACCAAATTACCATCGACATATACTCGCTCTGAGCCCGCAATAATTATTATAAATGTTTCGCTATTTGCACCTACAAGTCGGTAAGGCCCCTGATTTCCGCTTTGCGGACGTATGGTGTTGCGAGTGTATTTCCCCTTGGGTACCGAAGCAGCTACCTCTAACATAACGCTATCGGAAAGCCCAGCGCTAGCAAAATGAGTATTGTATGCCATCCCCTGCACATTCCGAGCAAAACGCAGGGGAGAAGTAGGCTGTGTGCTGGATACCTCTATGTCGCCTGCCCTAACAGCGAATTGCTTACTATAAACCTTTAGGTAAATGCGGTCGAACTCCTGAAACTTAACCGTATTCCCCGAGGGTTGCAGGGGGATATCGCGATCGGATATGGCACCTTCAATAAATAGATTGGGTGCCAGTTCCCCGCTAAGTTGAATGTTCATTCCCGAACGAACTGAGAGGCTCTGATTGTTGCCAAAACTAATGCCTCGGTTAAACGACCCCGACGAACGAATGCCATCGCCAAACACCGAACCCCTTTCAGAATCCCGAATGCTTCGGGGACGCTCCCTGCCCAAAAGCGTATCGGGCGAAAGGCTCTCGCTATAGTTTCGCAAACCATATGTTTGCTCAAATCGAATTGGAAATGTGCGGTAAGTAATACGTATTGTGTCGCCCAGGGAAAGGTAAGGGGGCCTTGGACAAAGGGTGGCTCTAACATAGTTCAAATTCAGTAATTCTAAATCAATGCTGCGTCCGTTAGCATCGAAGGCAACCACCGAACTGGGAATGATGCTCAGGGAATCGATACTAATAGTTCTGCCTGTAACAATAACCTCCCTTTGCCTCAGGTTGCTACCAGGTTGGGCTATCACAACCAAACCAAATAGAAAAAAGAAAAGTAAGCAAAATAGGCCTCGCAAAATGAAAAACAATTGGTTTAGCTAAATAACGAATAAAAGAACAAAAAAGCGTACACTTTAAGCATTTAAACTTTTCGTATCGCCTAGCCAAAGGAGTATTCTTGTAAAGCCTGTTTCGCACTATTTATCATGCATTGGGGCAAAAGCATTCCCTCAAATAAATAAACAATAAAAAATGCTCGTTTTTATGCTGTAAAGGTTCAATATTTTACAAAAAACTTGTAGGTTTGTAGCCCTGCAGCAATAGCAATTAAAATGCCTGTTTAGCAGCAGTTTGTATTAATTCTTAATTCGACTAAAACGACCGATCATGAGAAAATGGCGCATTGAAGATTCGGCCGAGCTTTACAACATAAATGGCTGGGGCATCAACTACTTCTCAATAAACGATAATGGCAACGTTCAGGTAACTCCCCGTAAGGACGGTGTAGCCATTGACCTTAAGGAATTGGTAGATGAACTTCAGCTACGCGATGTGAGTACCCCCATGCTCATTCGTTTCCCCGACATACTCGATAGCCGAATTGAGAAAATGTCGAGTTGCTTTATGGTAGCCGCTGATGAGTACAAGTATAAGGCCCAAAACTACGTGGTTTATCCCATAAAGGTGAACCAAATGCGCCCGGTTGTTGAAGAAATTGTAAGCCATGGCCGAAAATTTAATATTGGCCTCGAAGCCGGATCAAAGCCCGAGCTGCATGCTGTAATTGCCATAAACACCGATAACGACTCGATAATTGTTTGTAACGGATATAAAGACGAGGATTACATTGAACTGGCCCTACTTGCCCAAAAAATGGGTAGCCGCATATATCTTGTAGTTGAAAAACTGAATGAACTTAAGCTCATTACCAAAATAGCCAAGCGGCTCAGAGTGAAACCCAATATTGGCATTCGAATTAAGTTGGCCAGTTCGGGAAGTGGGAAGTGGGAAGACTCGGGGGGCGACGTGAGTAAGTTTGGCCTCTCCTCGAGCGAAGTGCTGGAGGCACTCGATTATCTCGAAAAAAACAAGCTGGTCGACTGCCTAAAGCTGGTTCACTTCCATGTGGGGAGCCAGGTAACCAAAATTCGACGCATTAAAATTGCCCTTCGCGAAGCTTCGCAGTTTTACGTTCAACTTTGCAAAATGGGTTTCAATATCGAATTCTTCGACATTGGCGGTGGATTGGGGGTCGATTACGACGGTACCCGTTCTGCCGATAGCGGCAGCAGCGTAAACTACAGCATTCAGGAGTATGTAAACGATGCCGTTTCGGCTGTAGTTGATGCGGCCGACAAGAATGGCTTTCCGCATCCCAATATCATTACCGAATCGGGCCGGTCGCTTACGGCACACCACTCGGTGCTGGTTTTCGAGGTTCTCGAAACTGCAACCCTGCCAACCTTTGGCGAAGAGGAGGAGGTTACCCCCAACGACCACGAATTGGTTCGCGAACTATACTCGCTTTGGGATACCCTTAACCAGCCCCGTATGCTCGAAACTTGGCACGATGCGCAACAGATTCGTGAAGAGGCGCTCGATCGTTTCAGCTTAGGGTTGCTCGACCTGAAGACCCGCGCACAGGTTGAACGCCTCTTCTGGAGCATAGCGCGGGAAATTCATGGCATGACCAGCGAAATGAAGCACATTCCCGATGAACTCAGGGTGCTACCAAAACTATTGGCCGATAAGTATTTCTGCAATTTTTCGCTGTTCCAATCGCTGCCCGATGCATGGGCCATCGACCAAATTTTTCCTATCATTCCGCTGCAGCGCCTCGATGAGAAACCTGAGCGTTCTGCTACTATTCAGGACATTACTTGCGATTCCGATGGCAAGATTGATAATTTTATTTCAACCCGTAATTTCTCATACTATCTCCCGGTACATTCTCCAAAACCCCGCGAGCCTTACTACATTGGGGTTTTCCTGGTTGGAGCATATCAGGAAATTCTGGGCGATCTCCACAATCTATTTGGCGACACCAATGCCGTTCACGTTTCTGTTGATAAAAACGGCTACTCAATTGACCAAATTATCGATGGCGAATCGGTTGCCGAGGTGCTTGAATATGTTCAGTACAACTCCAAAAAGTTAGTTCGAACCGTTGAAACCTGGGTAACGGCAGCCGTAAAAATGGGGAAAATTTCGACCGAAGAGGGAAAGGAATTCCTAGCCAACTATCGTTCGGGATTGTACGGATACACATACCTAGAGTAGAGAATCTATTCGCGCGATTTATAAATTAGGTAACCAAGGCTCACTGAAACAAACAGTGGGCTTTTGCCGATTGGGGGCAAAAAGAAAAACGAAAGTTTCATTGTTGGCTTAGGAGCCAATCGTTCCATTGTAGAAACATAGTTTGAGAACTGAAAGTCGAACCCAAAACCAACAAGGTTAAAGTTGAAATCGGAGTTGGTATCCGAGGTTTTCGAGTTGGGTATATATGGCGTTGAAGATCTGGTTTCGATTGTACTAACTGTTGTTGTGCCGTTCAGCGTTGGTCTGTATTTCATAAGCAAAGCTACTCCCTTCCATGTATCCTTCGATTTATACTGGCCAATCCCAAGTGTCCAACCAAAATTTCAAATCAACATAATGTTACTCGAAAAGCTTTTTGTGTTCATTGAAAACCCCGTTTGCTCTATAGTGTAGTTGTATGATGAAAGTAGCCAATCGAAACCATAGCCCATTGTAAAACTGCTCCACATGCTTGTTCCGGGTTTGTATTCGGGAACTTTCAATTTGTAAAAATTTTCGTGCATGGAAATACCTCCCCCATACCCATTGAGTATCCCATAGTCATCAATGTCCATTCGGAAATACATTCCTGTTAGTTCCTGAGAAGAAGATTTAATTTTACCCCCTTGTTGTATCCATTTTTGTCTGAGCGCCTCCGACGGATCATCCTTCTCGGCAGTATAAGCAATGCCTCCAGTTTTTGCACTAGCCCTTAGGTGGGCATTCCAATAGGCAGAATCTTGTTCAGTTGTGTTGGTTTCGAATGTTTCGCCAGGCGCGGCTTGCTGTCCGCTTCTGAGTTCAACGTTTATGCCTACCATACCAAATCCCACCTGAAACTCGTAGGTTTCATTAGGGCGTGGCCTTAACGAGTACTTGGTTAAGTACTTGGTTGCGAAGGGCCCGGTTTGTTTTTCTTGTATCTCAAGCGGTCGAGTGTAATCGGGTACAACTGTAATTGTTGACGATGATCCATTTGAAAGGCTAATTTCTTCGTTCTGAACTTTTAAATAAATTTTTGATGCTGCACCTACAAGTTTCGAAGGTCGAATAAAGCGTAGCGTTATGGGTTGTTGCGACAACACAAAAAAGAACTGGATTGTGCAAAATACGGTTAGAATAATCTTTTTCATGGTATAGTGGGTTTTAGGTTTGTAATGCCAATTTACCCAAATTAACTCTCCATGTCAATTATTTTATGCTATTTAACCGTAGGAAATTGCAACTTTTGACAGAATTTGAGAATTAGTATTTAAGTGGCTTGCAATTATTGACAACCTAATAGCTTGTGTAGAGTAAAAAACTATAGAAAAAACCAATAAAAAACGCCATGCAACACACGGCGTTTTTTAAAAATTGAATTGCAAGCAAATTTACATATTCAAATTTATAGCTACAACCTCCTTAATTTCGGGCACATTGCGTTTAATGGCTTGTTCAACCCCATTTTTAAGGGTCATTATGCTATACGGACAGCTGCCACAGGCTCCGTGTAGTTTAACCTTTACAACATTGTCATCGGTAACTTCAACCAACGAAATATCACCGCCATCGTTCTGAAGGTATGGGCGAATGGTTTCAATGGATTGTCCAACTCCTAGCGTAATTTCCTCTTTGCTTTTCATAATCATTTTGTAATTTGAAGTTTATACTTAAAATTCTATTTAACTATTTGTACTTTTTCGGTTGGCGGTGTCGAACTATTCCTTTGGGCAACCTCACCCATTACCGCTTGGGCTAATTTGTCAAACCATTGGGCCATTGGGCTATCCTGAGATGCAGCGGGCAACCCATTGTCGGCCCCCTCCCTAATCCCCATAATTATGGGTATTTGGCCCAACAATGGGAGCCGCATGCGGTCGGCCAGTTTTCTACAACCCTCCTTGCCAAATATGTAGTATCGGTTGTTGGGTAGCTCCTCTGGGGAGAACCAAGCCATATTTTCTACCAGTCCCAATACGGGTACATTGACGGTTTTACCAGTGAACATACTTATACCTTTAATTGCGTCGGCAAGTGCAACTTCCTGAGGTGTGCTGATAATTATAGCGCCTGTAACTGCCACTTCCTGAACCAGGGTTAAGTGAATATCGCTTGTTCCCGGGGGCAAATCGATAAATAGATAGTCGAGCTCGCCCCATGCTCCCTGGTGTATCAGCTGCTTTAGCGCATTGGTTGCCATTGGGCCCCGCCAAACCAACGCATCGGTAGGGCTCACAAAAAAGCCAATGGAGAGGTGTTTCACCCCAAAGTTTTCAACTGGCTCAATTAGTTCGAGGTCGCCTTCTTTGATCATTGCAGGCCTCGACTGTTCCATGCCAAGCATTTTGGGAACTGATGGCCCGAAAATATCGGCATCGATTAGTCCTACTTTTGCTCCCGTTTTGGCAACCGCAACTGCCAAATTAACAGCAATTGTCGATTTGCCCACGCCCCCTTTGCCCGACGAAACAGCAATAATATTTTTCACCCGGCTCACCGAAGCCTGTGTTTTGTAGGGCGATTCTTTAGAACTGGGTGTTGGTGCCTGAATTTTAATCTGGATGTTTATTGTTTCCCCAAGTTTGGCCCGAATGGCCTTTTCGTAAGCTTTTTTAAGCGACGTAGCAAATGGATCGTTGGCTTTCAGTAATTTAAGGGTAAAAGAAACCTCCAGGTCGGTTGTGGCTATGTCGTGAACCATGCCCAACGAAATTAGGTCGGTTCCATGCTCAGGGTGCTTAATCTCCCTGCCAAGTCCTGCAATATCTTCAATGCTAGCTGGCATGTTTTGTTTTTTTCTGATATATTGCGGCAAATTTACTTAATCTTTATTTGAACTAACAATAAGTAAACCTTTTAGTTTATAAAAATAAGATACTCCTTTTCATTAAACTAAAGCAACTTTCAAAAATCGAATCTACTTTAAACTACAAACCAAACAACAAACAAATACCAAGCAATGAAGCACTTAAAACTAATCATTACCGGTTTCGTTCTGTTTGTTACCCTTGCGGCCTCCGCAGATGAGGGAATGTGGCTTTTGCCCTACATTAAACAGAACAATTTGAAAGACATGAAGGCCAAGGGCCTTAAAATTACTGCAGATGAAATATACAGTTTCAACAAGAGCAGCATTAAGGATGCCATTGTACGTTTTGGACGTGGTTGCACAGGCGAAATCATTTCGAGCCAGGGCCTCTTACTTACCAACCACCATTGTGGTTACGGTGTAATTCAGCAGCATAGCACCACCGCTAACGACTACCTGAAAAATGGTTTCTGGGCTATGACTCGCGAAGAGGAGATTCCTTCCCCAGGCCTAAGCGTAACCTTTCTGGTACGGATTGAAGATGTTACGTCTAAAGTTATATCTGCACTGAGCGATAAAATGGAGGAGGATGTTCGCAATATGGCCATTCGTAGAGTTTCCGATTCCCTTTCGAATAGAGCAATTGAAGGAACCCATTTTACCGCTTTTGTGCGTCCATTCTTTGGTGGCAACCAGTTTTTCCTATTTGTAAACGAGATTTTTACCGATGTTCGCTTGGTAGGTGCTCCCCCATCATCAATTGGTAAATTTGGTGCCGATACCGACAACTGGATGTGGCCCCGCCACACTGGTGATTTTGCCATTTTTAGGGTGTATGCAAACGCCGACAACAAACCTGCCGACTACTCTCCCAACAATGTTCCCTACAAACCCAAGCACCACCTGCCCATTTCGCTAAAAGGAATTGAGAAGGGCGACTTTGCCATGATAATGGGATACCCCGGTACCACCCAAAGGTATATGACCTCGTGGGAGGTGAATGAAACCGAAAGTATAACCAATGCCAACAGGGCATACATAAGGGGCATAAGGCAGGAAATACTGCTGGAAGACATGCTTGCCGACGATGCTGTTCGCATTAAGTATGCCAGCAAATACGCTAGTAGTTCAAACTACTGGAAGTATTCAATTGGTCAGAACCAAGCGTTGAAGCAACTTAAAGTAAAAGACAGCAAGCAGGCTTGGCAAGCCAACTTTACCAATTGGGTTTTAGCCAACAATCTGCGAAAAGAAAATTATGGAAATGCGCTTGACCTAATAAAAACATCGGTTGAGGGCCGTGCCGATTTGAGAAATGCCATTGAGTACATGAGCGAAACAATTCTCCGGGGCGCCGAATTAATTTCGTTTGCTGGCCGGCTCGAAGGGTACTACAGTGCTCTTAGGGAGGGTAAGGAGGCTACCATTTCGCGCAGAACAGAGCAGGTTAGGGCTGCGGCTCGCGACTTTTACAAAAATTATAATGCACCAACCGACCAGAAAGCATCAGCAGCCATGTTTCAATTATTTGTTAAGAATGTTGACTCCAAGTATCATCCTGAAATATTTGCTGAAATAAATGCCAAGTTTGGCAATAACATGGATGCTTTCATGGGAGAAGTTTTTAAAACCAGCATTTTCACCGACTCGCTTAAACTCTGGGCATACCTTCAAAACCCCGATACCCTTACGCTCTACAACGATTGGGCATATCGTACCGCAATATCGGCCAATGCTAAAGCATCAAAAATAATGGAACAACTGACCCCATTAAACCTCCAGTTCCAAAAGGGTCACAGACAGTTTGTAGCAGGTTTGCTCGAAAAAAATCAGGGCAAAGCCATGTATCCCGATGCCAATGGTACAATCCGTTTCACTTACGGGCAAGTACTCGACTACTACCCAAAGGATGCTGTGCATTACAGGTATTACACAACCCTCAAGGGAGTAATGGAAAAAGAAGACCCAAATAACTGGGAGTTTGTGGTTCCTGATAAGCTTAAGGAACTTTATAATCGCAAAGATTTTGGCCCTTATGCAATGAAAAATGGCGAACTGCCAGTAGCATTCCTTTCGAACAACGATATTACCGGAGGAAATTCGGGAAGCCCTGTACTAAATGCCAAAGGACACTTAATTGGCTGTGCTTTCGATGGAAACTGGGAAGCCATGAGTGGCGATATCATTTTCGAACCCGAATTCCAACGCACTATTAGCGTCGATATTCGGTACGTGCTTTTTATTGTCGATAAATTTGCTGGCGCAAAACATTTGGTAGATGAAATGACCATAGTTCGATAACCAATGCGCAATGTCAATATAAACAAGGGAGAGCAATCGTTCGGATTGCTCTCCTTGTTGTTATGTTCATGTAACAAAAATCAATACAAAAATATTTTATTTTTTTGCTAATAATCCTTGCTATTCAAAAAAATAAAATATTTTTGTATTGATTTTCCTTGCTTTCGAAAGTTATGAGGCATACTGCCGAAGTGTAGCAGGGTTGAACAAACACAAACAGGTATTACATCGTGTCTGAAAGCAATACTATTTTAAGCCACTCTGGGCCTTTGAGTTACGAAGAGATTGGGTTTTTACTTAACCGAATGTCGTCATACGTTGACAAGCACGGCATGAGTATTACTGTTAAAAAGAAACTCTACTCAGCTATGGTTGAAAGTTTGGAAAATATTTATAAGCATCAGGATTTAATCCCAAACGATTCTGAACACGGCCCTAAGTTCTCATTGCACCTTCATAACAACGTTTTTAGTCTCTCCGCATCGAATTCTCTTAAGTCTACAAAAATCCCTCCTCTTCAACAGAAACTTGAAAAGGTTAATTCACTCGATAGGGTTGGGCTAAAAGATTTATATAAATTCACAATACTCAGTGGAAATGTTTCGCCCAAAGGGGGGGCAGGGTTAGGAATTATTAATATTGCTAAGGCTTCTGAAAATAAATTAAAGTTTACTTTTGAACCCATTGGGGAGGGCTACTCGTTTTATACCCTAAATGTGCTTATCACCAACGACCCTAAATAAGTGCCTGTATGGACATACTATACATCGAACCCACTGACTTTACACCCAAAGTGTTATTCGATCCTGAAAACAGCACCTTTGAAATCTCTGGATTTTCTCGCCCCGAGAATGTTATTGGGTTTTATAAACCCATCCTCAAGTGGATGGAAGATTACAACGACCTTGTGCTAAGCAAAAATACAAGTTTCGAAAAGAGCCTACTTGCCATAAATATTAAAATGACCTATTTCAACTCTGCATCTTCCAAGTTCCTGCTCGATATTCTGCTAGAGTTTATGAAATTCATGTCGAAGGGGAATAAGGTTGAGGTTAACTGGTACTACGAAGAGGGCGATGATGAAATACTAGAGTCGGGAGAGGAAATATCAGACATGCTGGGCTACACCTTCAATTTTATTCCAATTTAGCAACCCTAAACAAACCTAAGTACCAACCTCATGAGCCTCAGGTTTTTTTGGGGCTCTTTTCTTTTAGTTAAACTGTAATCTCAATTTTTACCGTACACAAACAAAAAAGGCCCTTGGGGCCTTTTAAAGTTATTTGTCAGTTTAGGGTGCTCCAACAGAAGCAGCTAGGGTAAACTATTTTTAAATTGCTGGTATTCTGTAACGTATAACTGACCGATTCTCCCACCCAAAAGTTGCCATGCTTCCTCAATTTTTTGGATGCGATTCTCAGGCGACGGGTGAGTGCTAAGGAACTCAGGTGGTTGCGGTGAACCATGCATTTTTTCGAAAAATCCAGCAAGCTCCCTTGCATGGTAGTTGGTGTCATACAGGTACTTAACTGCGTACTCGTCGGCTTCGTACTCGTTATCGCGGCTGTACTTCAGAAGGGTTCCTCCAAGTGCCAGTTGACCCAGAATTTCTTCGAGCATGGTTGGGTTCTCGCCTAATAATATTGAAACAAGCAGGCTTAAGCCGTACTGCTTTGTTAGCATTTCAGTTGAGTGCCGCCGATCGGCGTGTGCCATTTCATGAGCCATTACCCCCGCAAACTGCGCTTCGTTATCGAGAAACTTTATGAGCCCCGTATAGAAATACATGTACCCTCCGGGTGCAGCAAATGCATTGAGCACATTGTCGTCGCGAATAATTTTTACTTTCCACTCAAAAGTGTTACCATAACGCAAATGACCTGTTTGGATTAATGCATTTCGAATGCTGCGAAGCTTTGAGTAGGCCTGAGGATATTCCGATTCGCTGAGTAAGGGGTACTCAATTGGGTTGGCCATAATTGCCGAATCGAGCTGGCGGCCAAATTCCATATCCTGATCGACCGTAAAAAAATTTAACTTCCCCTCGTCGCACGATGAAAAGAAAATGATGGGGGCAATTATTAAAGCATAAATATTTTTTTTCATGTCTGAGTGATTTTAAACAAAGTTAATAAATATTCAATTCGATTAATATTACAAAATTAAAAGTGTATTTGAGTACAAGTAGAAAAGCGAAAGGGTGAGTGAAAAAGATTTGACTATATTTGTATTGGGTTAAAATGCTCGTGACTTCAAAATTTTGAACTGGTTATGCCCACAAAGAGAATTGGTATCGTCCTTTTCCTAGTTTTCACCACATTGGTTCCCTTTGCACAGCCATTTGTTGGTTACTTTCTGGGAGCAACGTATGAGCCTAGCAAGGGGAGAAATTTCGTTAAAATTGAGGAAAACTACGAGTTGGTTTTAAAGGGCGTTAATCCGTTGCCCCATAAAACCGAAAAACTCTTCAATGCGCAAGGAAACATTATATCGGAAATTCATTACGGCAACACAGGTGGAAAAACACGCGAAATACGATGGGAATACCTAAACGGTACTCTCTTAACCCTTAAACAGCACAGATACTTTGCCAACATGGTGGGGTGGCAGGACGAAACCATTCGGATTGAGTACGACGGGGCAACCCATTTGCCCTCGGCTATAACTGTTGAAAAGAATGGCAAACTATTCCAATGGGCCATATTAGCAACCGATTCGCTTAACCGAATTGCTACGGTTAAGGTATTCGATGCTCGCAAGGCTCACATATTCACTGAGCAGCTGGTGTACATCGAATCGTCGAATATGATTAAGGTTATGGTTCATAGGGCTAACGGACAGTTTTTTGGAACGTGGAACTACCGAAGGGACGAAAGAAAACCCTACAAT
The DNA here is from genome assembly GCA_964479665.1 of uncultured Rikenellaceae bacterium. GTDB lineage: Bacteria > Bacteroidota > Bacteroidia > Bacteroidales > Tenuifilaceae > UBA2287. The sequence goes on from CAYZNN010000002.1 coordinate 41,393, forward strand.
TTCTCTACCCTTCGAAGAAAATACAACGACAAGGGCGATGTAATGCTTGAAACCCTTAACAACGCAGTCAAGGGCGATCAGGCCTACTACTACGAATACCGCTACGATTCCGATGGTAATTGGATTACCAAAGAAACCTTTCAGGTTTCTCTAGGCAGTAACGATAAAATTAGAAACAAAAAGATTGAGCACCGAATAACTCGCACAATAACCTACCAGTAGTTTGCAAACTCCTTCCTTCATTTTACGAAAGTTCGATGCTTCGGATGCAACATCTATTGCATACCATGCAAATCACTTCGAATCGTGGGTAAACCTAAAAGATGTTTTCCCATACCCATATACCATTGGAAATGCAGAGGATTTCATTCAAATGGCCCAAGGTTCAAGCAATACCATATACGCTATTGAAGTGCAAGGCAAGGCCATAGGAGCCATTGGAATGCATATGAAAGACGATGTGTTTAAGTATAGCGGTGAAGTAGGTTATTGGATTGGTCCCGACTTCCAAATCAAAGGCATTATTACAAAAGCATTAGCCTGTATGGTTAAGGAAGCCTTTGAAAAATATAATCTCCTACGGCTTTATGCCAAGGTTTTTGAGGGCAATGAGGCCTCGGGAAGGGTTTTAGAAAAAGTTGGTTTTTCGCTCACTGCTCGACTCGAAAAAGCGGTTTACAAAAACCGACAGGTAAAAAACCTGCTGGTATACTCCATTATAAATAGCAATTGGAATCCGCCTATCGATTAGCAAGTGCGGATAATCTTCGTTCTTCTCGCTTTAAAACAAAACGAATTTTAGTTATTTCAAGGCGATCGATTAATCGACCCAATAGGTTAAATTGAAGCGTAACGAATAGTGCAACTATTCCTAGCCAAAGCACTGCCAGATTGAACCAGAGTGTGTATACATTTTGGCCATTGAATTTTTTGTATGGTGCATAAAAATGGGCACGTCCCCAGTTGTGCGAAGGAATCATGAATACTGCTTCGTATTTGGGAATAATTTCGTCTTCCGTTTCAAGAAACTTGGTTACATCGTTGGTGTTAAGTACCCATGTACCCAAGGCCTTGTTGTGGTTTTGCATTTTCAATCGAAAAACCACATCGCTACCATGCTTATCAACCAAGGTGTTATAAACGCTGTCTCGTTGCTCCCTTGCCCTATTATTTCGGGCAACAAACTGCATACGAACGAAAATGAGGTACGCACTTAGCTCCTCTGCCATTTCATTATTGTAAGAATCGACTTTCAAATTATTTAAAAACTCGAAGGGAGGTAAACTATCGTATTGAGCTATCTTTTCAAGTTCTCTTTTCAGCAACCTTACGTTCCGGTCTACTCTCTGTATGTCGGGGTTCTTAAGCTCGAGAGCTCTGGACGATTCGTCGATGGCTGTTTGAAGACGGGGAATAAGGAAAGAGGTTCGGAAATTGGCTTGGCTCGAAACCTGCTCAAAATCGAAAAAATGCTTCTCGAACGGATTGTTTTTGTACTGCTCTACCGCTAACGCTTCGTAGGCCCAACGCGATGCCATAAGGTCGCCAACAATGGGAACATAAACTTTTCGGGTGAGAGATGGGTGAAGATTGTCGAACGGTACAATAGTTCCGCTAAGAAGGATTTGGGGAACAAGCACCAATGGTATTGAAATGTATATGGCGACTACTGAACTTAGCCCGGCACTTAAATTTAACCCAACCAAATTGGCAAAGCAAGCGGTAGTAAAAAGAATTAGCCAAAAACTGAAGAACATGCCATTTATTTCGAGAACCCAGTTTCCTACCATAACAAAAAGTAACATTTGGAATGCCGACAGTCCGAAAAGGTAAAATACCTTGGAGTTTAAATAGCTAAATCGGCTAAGGTTCAGAAACGATTCCCTTTCCAGTATTTTTTTGTCGCTAATAATTTCCTCCGCGCTTACAGTAAGACCAATGAATAGCGCCACAATTATACTCATGAGCAGAAATGCGGGCAGGTTCTTGTTGTCGGCAAATACGTACTCGGTGCCAGGGGTGTGCTTCGAAAAGAATGCAAGAATAAAAGCAAGAATAGGCGCTTCTAGAATGTTGAGCAGCACATACTGCTTGTTGGCAATTTTTGAAAGGAAGTTTCTGATCCCAAAAACCCTGAATTGCTCGTGAACATGGGGTATATTGAAACTGCTCTTGGGTAGTTCACGGCGAGAATTATCTATTGGAAGGGGGCTCTGTATTTTGCTTAAGTATGTATTATACCAATCGGCAGGTTGCCGTTTCCGATTGGATGTAATTCTTCCGTTATCGTCAATTTCCTTAGCTTCTACCAATTCTAATATCTCATCGGGATTAATAATTCCGCACTGAGGGCAGCCACTTTCGGTTACATCGACCTGCATGCTAAGCGACTTGAAATAGACAATACCATCGACCGGATTTCCGGCATATACCGGGAAGCCACCCTTGTCGAGCACCCAAATTTTATCGAGAAGTCGAAATACTTTTGCCGAGGGCTGGTGAATGTTTATTATTATCAACCTCCCATTATTTGCTTGCTGCTTCAGAAGTTTCATTATCATAAGCGAGTCGCTCGACGATAGGCCACTGGTTGGTTCATCGACAAACAGAATGCTGGGTTCGCGCATGAATTCGAGGCCAAAGTTGAGCCGCTTTCTTTGTCCCCCCGAAATCATTTTATTAAGGGGGGAGCCCACTTTGAGGTCACGAATATCCCAGAGGTCTAAATCGTGTAAAACTCGCGTAACTGTTTCGTTCAGTTGGCTTTTGGAATAATTTCCAAAGCAGAGCCTTGCATTGTAGAATAAATTCTGATAAACCGTCAGGTTTTCGAATAGTAGGTCGTCCTGTGGAACATAACCAATAATACCCTGAACAACATGCTTATTGGCATGAATATCATGTCCGTTAATAGTAACCACACCCTCGTTGGGTTTGATTTTTCCAGTAAGTATGTTCATTAGGGTCGATTTGCCAACCCCACTACCTCCCATAACAGCAATAAGTTGACCAGCCTTTTCGGCGAACAAGAATTTACGAATTCCATTATTGCTATTACGGAACTGGAATTGAATGTTGTTAGCTGAAAAAACAATGCCATTTGAACTGCCAACATTAAAAAGCGACGAAAGGTTGCTGAAGTATAAGGGTTCGATATTGGCTCCCCTAATAACGCTACCTATGCTAAACAGGGCAAATTGCTCGCTTGTAATGGGTGAACCATCGAGATAAAGAAGGGTATTGCCTGAGTAGCAGGTAATGAAGTACCCTGCCGAATCGACAAAAAGAAACGATAGGCGTCCATCGATACCATTATTGATAATGCGTTTGGACTCATTTGCGATGGTATGGTTACCAAGGTTTAATTCATTGCCTACAACAACCATCTTTTCTGGCGATACCCCTTCGCAGTTCCGGTTTATTATAAATTTTTTTAAGTTCTGTGCTTCCTGGGGAATTATGGCAAAGCCATTAAAAATAGCTTCCATAATGCTCTCCTCCTGAGGAGTAACCCGATTGTCGGACTTTACAAACTCGAGAAACCTTACTATAACCCAAAGCCTATCCGACATAGAAATTTCCTTTCTAATGTCGTTGCAAACTTTCTGGGTGTAGTTCTGTATGGTCGAATTGTAGTTCGAATCTTGGTGCTTGGGTAGGTCGGATGCAAAGAAAGTACAGTATTGCTGGTACTGTTTACGGTATGTTTCGTGCAGCCTGGGACTTAAATGGTGGCTAAGAAGCGAATCGAGAAAGGCATTGCGAAGGCTATTAGTCCCCGACGCATTTGCTACAAGAGCAAACAGTTGAACCAATGCATTAAGAGCCGATTCACTCATTTTTGAGGTTGTATTGGTATAGCGCTATAAAAATAATAAAACATTTATTGTAATTGCCGTTTCAATAAATGAAAAAGGTCCGAACTCCTTCGAATTCGGACCTTTTAGAGGTTGTTTATTATTACTATCCTTTAATAATTACTTCGCGAATTTCGGTTACAGAAGCATTGATTTTTTCATACTGCTCCTTAGTAAGAATCTCTCCGTTTACTCCGGAATATAGTGTATGTAGAGGCTCTAGCTGCTTAATTGTTTCAGATACCAGAGGATCTTCTGCATTCTTTTGCATAAGTTCAAAAAGAATGTCTAACGGCTCCTTCTGCATGGCCATTATTTTAAGAAAATCATTATTGTCCTTAGCTATTAAAGCAATCTGACTGGTTATATATAGACCCTCAACCCAGCTACCTGTCATTACCAGGAGCGACACATTGTCCTTACCGTTGTTAACAAGAAAGTTATAGGAATCGTAAAAAGATTGGGTAATAATGTTAATAAGTGAATCCTTATTGTCGAGGTTGCTGTTGATGCGGTTGTAGAAGGTAAGATTGAAGTTCGAGGTGATTTGCAAATCCTCAATAAGGCGCTTGGCAACCTCCATGTACTTCATGGTTTCTTGTTTCATTTGGTAGGTGCTGGCATAGCTGAGGTTGGCTCCGTACACACCCAAATTCAGGGCTTTACTTTTGAGGGTAAAGTACTTGTCGATATTTTCGGCAGGGTTGTTTAAGCTAATAATGTAGCTGGCTCCTGCGTTATTGAGCATTCGGGTTACCTCAAAGGCTGTGGGAATAGGGTAATTGGTAATGCTTTTAAAAGCGGCCTCCTTCCCTTCCACGTCGGAAGGTTCGCTAGCCTGCTTGCCTCCGCCACCACAACTGGTAACGAGTATTGAAGCAAATAAAATGATTAAAACCCAATAGTTTCGCTGTATTCTGTTCATGGCTTTGCTATTTAATTTGGTTAATTTTTGTACAAGTTAGGGCTAAATTGCTCGGCTAAATTACAAAAAAAGTGTTGCAAATAATTCGATTATGCTTATTAATTCGCCCACCTTAAGATTAAAAAAAGTTAAGGTTATGCTACTTACTATGGAATGGTGCGCCCAATTTGCTTAGACAGGAGGGTGCCTACCTTTCGGATTTCTGTTATTTGGTGTACAAGCGCCATGTAATCGTCGTGGTGGGTTTCAGAACTGATAGCCTCCAATTCCTTCTCAAGGTTTCGTTGGGCAATATTTATTACCTTATTCTTATAAACCAGAACCGACTTGGGGATGCTCTCTTTCAGTATATCCTCTTCGTTGGGTGCCGAAGCATGGTGCTTGGTCCAAATACGGCTCAGTTGATGCTGCGAAGTGAGCATGTTTATTGCCAGCTGGCTTACCTCCTTCTCGGGATGGTTTACAAAGAACCTACTATGGACCTCTCCGTGGCTAGCCAGTAGGTTGCTGTACTCATCGAATATTCGTTTGTACACAAGGTTCCTAAACTCCAAATCGTCGGCCTGCAGCTCGCTTATAATAAACTCACTTACCCTAATGGCATTCGACTCTTCGGTTTGCTCGAATAGTATTTCGCTGCCATGTTTAAGCAAAAAGTAAAGAAGGTCTTTTTCTTCCTCTTCGCAGTATACCCTATCGACGTAACTTGGAATAATGGGGGTTTGCTGCCGATGTTCGGTGGGTTTATATTGGCTTGGCTGAAAGGTACCCTTTTCGAACTGTTCTCGCCGCTTTTTAGCCACCTCGGAGTATATGAGGGCTTCGTCGACCTTCATAAGACGGGTGCACTCCTTTATGTATACTTCGCGGGTAACGGGATCGGGAATGACCGAGATGCTTCGCACAATATCCGATATCAGATTGGCTTTCTGAATGGGATCTTTTTGATCATCGGCAAGAAGCAGGTTGGTTTTAAAGTGAATGAAATCGGTTTCGTTTTCGGCAATGTAGCGAAGCACTTCTGCTGCCCCGTGCGAACGTGCATAGCTATCGGGGTCTTCTCCCTCGGGAAGAAGTACCACCTTCACATTGAGGCCCTCCTCCAGAATGAGGTCGATTCCCCGAAGCGATGCTTTTATGCCAGCGGCATCGCCATCGTATAGAACTGTAACATTGGGTGTGAAGCGTTTAATGAGTCGAATTTGGTTGGGGGTTAGCGCAGTGCCCGAACTGGCAACCACATTCTCAACTCCCGACTGATGAAGGGATATAACATCGGTATAGCCCTCAACCAGGTAGCATTTGTTTTCTTGTGTTATAGCCTTTTTTGCCTGAAACAGCCCGTAAAGTACGTTGCTTTTGTGGTACACATCGGTTTCGGGGCTGTTCACGTACTTGGCCAGTTTCTTGTCGGCCTTCATTATCCGACCACCAAAGGCTATAACGCGCCCGCTAAGCGAATGAATTGGGAACATAACGCGCCCCTGAAAACGGTCGAAGGGTTCACCGTCGTCGCGAACAATGGTAAGCCCCGATTTGGTGAGGAACTCTATTCTATAACCCGCTTTTAAAGCAGCCTGTGTCATGGCATCGCGCTGTTCGAGGCAGTAACCGAGTTCGAACTTTTCGATGGTGTCGTCGCGCAAACCCCTTTCATATAGGTAAGCCAGGCCGATACCTTTGCCTTCGGCATGCTTTTGTAGCTGGGTTGAAAAGTACTTCTGGACCCACGCAAGAACCACCATGAGGCTTTCGCGCTCGTTGCGGAGGCGAAGCTCGTCGTTGGTAAGTTGGCGCTCCTCTACCTCAATGTTGTACTTGCGGGCCAAAAATTTTAGCGCCTCCACGTAGCCAAGTTGCTCGTGCTCCATTACAAAGCCAACGGCATTTCCGGCTTTACCGCAACCAAAGCATTTAAAAATTCCCTTCGAAGGGCTGACGTTGAACGATGGGGTTTTTTCGTTATGAAATGGGCAAAGCCCAATGTAGTTGGTTCCTCGTTTCTTGAGCGACACAAAATCCTTAACCACCTCCACCACGTCGGCAGCCGCCATAATTCTATCGATGGTCAGTTGATCAATCACTTTTTGCAGTTTGAAGTGCAAATGTAGCGACTTTAACTTTTAGGCTACGCTATTAGAACTGCAACTTATCAACATTCAGCCCTGGGAACTACCAGCAGGCCTGCCAGGTGGTTCCATCCCATACCATCAGCTTTTTGGTGGGGTTATCGAAATATACTGTTCCCTCTTCAGGATTTTCAGGAGCCGTCTCTCGGGGCTTAATTACCATGAGGTCACGCACCGTAACCTGTGCATTCAATGTTAAGGTTTCCTGCTGAAAATCGCCGGCAATTAGTGGGGAAATTGTGGGTTTATTACTAATTATCAGTTTATCGTTTGAGTCCTCAGGCAAATTGGCAAATGCACCAATCAATACATTTCTTGAACCTGAATTAAATGTTCCGGCTTGAACTCCAATTATTGTATTAAAATCGCCAAGCATAGTTGAACCTGCAAACTTACCAATTGCCACATTATGGCTACCCTCGCTATTAAAGAAACCTGCATGCTGTCCTATATAAACGTTATCGAGTCCAACGGTATTCATTTGTCCGGCCATAAACCCCATAAAAATATTGTTTGTACCGCTTGTATTTGAGTTTCCAACGCTAGCGCCGAGGAATAGGTTGTAATTTCCAACAGTATTGTTTTGCCCCGCATTGGTTCCCATGAATATGTTCTCGGACCCTTCGGTATTACCACTTCCGCTTCCATTGCCAATAAATACATTGGATGTTCCTATGGTATTTAGCATTCCGCTGTTGTTACCTAAAAAAACATTGAACGAACCATTGTTTTCACCCTCAATGCCATTATTGTTTACTCCTGCATTATTTCCAATAAATACGTTGTATACGCCATGCTGGTTATACATTCCACTTTGGTTTCCAAGAAATATATTGGAACTACCGGTAATGTTTTCTTTGCCACAATTGGTACCTATAAACAGGTTGCCCCAGCCAATAGTGTTGTTAAGCCCTGCATTGTAGCCCATAAATACGTTCGAAGATCCTGTAGAATTACTCGCCCCAACCTGATAACCAATGAACGTGTTGTAGTCAGCGTTGTTACTTAACCCCGACTGGTAACCTAAAAAGGTGTTCCAGCTGCCTGTAGTATTATTCTGACCGCTAGCGTTTCCAATAAAAACATTATTGTTACCAATGGTATTTTCCTTACCCGAGGCAAGGCCCAAAAAAACATTATTGCTCCCGCTCGTATTGCTCGATCCGCTTACAAAGCCTAAAAAAACATTGTTATTACCGAACGTATTACCATAACCAGCGCCATCGCCTATCATTACGTTCTGACCACCATTTAAATTGCTCCATCCCGATAGGTTTCCAATAAATACATTTCTATTACCAACCGAGTTGAAAACTCCGCTTTGGTAACCAATGAAAACATTGTTTATTCCGGAGGTATTGCTCTGCCCTGCCTGAACTCCCAAAAAAATATTTGCAGACCCTGACGAGTTCGAATATCCACTCCTATTGCCTAAAAATATGTTTCCCCAGCCTGTTGTATTGGTGTATCCGCTCTCGTTGCCCGCAAAGAGATTGATATGGCCATACTCAACTCCATTCTGCCCAATGTTATTATACCCCGACTTGTATCCAATAAAAATATTGTTATTCCCTTCGGTATTATACTTTCCGGCTTGGTAACCAAAGAAGGAATTATAAAGCCCTTGCGTAATGAAACTACCTGCTTCGTGGCCTATCAGATAGTTTTCGGGGGTTAACAGCATAAAGGAGGCGTTCTCTCCTTTCTTGGTCTGGTCAATCAGTCCGCCTACTGCAAAGCCGCCCCGGCTGCTCTTGGTTCCCTCGGTATTCACGTACACCCGGGTGCTGTCGCGGGTGACCAGCAGCAGGTCGGAGCCCGAGCCCTTGGTCTGGTCGATGAGCGTGCCCACGGCAAATCCGCCCCGGCTGCTCTTGGTTGCCTCCGTATCGATGTAGATGCGCGCGCTGTCGCGACCGATGTACAGCAGCGGGTCGGAGCCCTTGGTCTGGTCGACCAGCGTGCCCACCGCGAAGCCCCCGCGGCTGCTGCGGCTCTCCTGGTCGTTCACGTAAGCCCGCACACCATCCTGGTACACCGCGAACACGATGAGGCCCTCCCGGTTGCGCACCACAAAGATGGGCGCCTCATCGGTAGCCTCGGGCGGGCTTACTACCTCGCCGCTCGCCGGCGCATGCAGGGCGTAGGGAACCGCCCGCAGGGGCGTGGCGCCCATGAGGGTGTAATTCAATCCCCCTCCGGTGGGGTCGATCTCTACCTGCAACTGTAGGCCCCCCTGGCTCCATGGGATGTTGGCAAAGGATCCGTAAGCGGGTGTGCCCTCGCCCATGGCAACGTTCACGATACCCTGGTCCGTGGTGGTTACCTCGTGCGTTTCGGCGAAGTACAGGGTGGTGCCCCCCGCATCGATGATGCCCAGGCGCAGCCAAACGTTCTGGCTGGCCAGCACCTCGCCGCTGGCGCTGCGCACCACGGCCTGGTAGGTGAAACCTTGAGGTGGCTGGGCTACTAGTGCCATTGCAATTGCAATAAAGAGCCCAAAAAGTAAAATTTTTCTCATGGTATAGTTGGTTTACGGGTTATACAATTCAAATTGTATAATTCTGATTTTGAAAAAGAAAAATACAATTTAAGGCATTTCTCAAAAAAATCAATTAAAAAAAGCCATAAATCTTGTTCCTGTTTATGGCTTTTTTAAATCCTATAAGTGCTCTTACCTGTTTTGATGGTATATTAACTTTTCCAATTTTTCCAAACGGGCCTTCAGCTCATCGTTCTCAGTTTTAACTTTTCTGAGTTCCAATATTTCTACATCCTGCTCCTCAACCTTTTTGCTTAACTCCTGAACGGCCTTAACAAGGGGAACGGTGAAGTCTGCATAGCGCAGGCCTACTATACCGTTTTCATTTTTATCGATTCCACTGAAGGAGTATCCTGTTTTCGAGGCAGCTTCATCAACCTCCTCAGGAACAAAGCCCGTTTGAAGAATGTTTGCTGCAATAGCTTCAGCATCGCGTAAACGAAGTGAATCGGGGGTATTGCTATTGGCCGCAATACGATCCATGTCTAAATAGTACGTTACAGGTCTAAGTTTCAGAATAAAGGACAAGCCAGGTACATTATCCTTAGCATTGCGCATTTCGCTGCCCTTTTTCAAATTGGTCCACCCTACAATACCTCCAATGCTAGTTACTGACGAGTTACCAATTCGAACCATATTACTTCCAGAAATTCCTGTTCCATATCCCAATGCTGTTGAATTTGTGTACCCGGCTCCGCTTGAAAATGCTTGCTGTCCAACGGCTGTATTGTAAGTTCCAGTGGTGTTAGCGTAAAGTGAATAATTGCCTACAGCAACATTACGAATACCAGAAGTATTATTGATAAGTGCTACTCGGCCAACTGCAGTATTGTTAGAGCCTGTAGTGTTGTAATTTAAAGCCTGAAAGCCAATTGCAGTATTAGCATCCCCAGAGTTATTTGATCGCCCAGCACTTAGTCCGATAAAAACATTTGCATACCCCGTAGTGTTTGAGTATCCACTCTCATTGCCAATAAATACATTACTGCTCCCATCCTCTGGATAAGTGCCACCAACGTTTGAATAACCAGCTCTATAACCAATAAAGACGTTTCTCGTTCCTGTAGATGTTGTTAGTCCTGACTGGTAGCCAATAAACACATTATTCGAACCAGTAAGCCTGTTGGTTGTATGCCCTCGCCCTGCCTGATAACCAAAGAATGTATTGTACTCTCCAGAGGTATTTTCGTAACCCGCCTGAAAACCTATGAAGGCATTGAAAGAGGAAGTTGTGCGATAGCCCGACTGGTCCCCTAGTATTACGTTGCTACCCCCTGTAGAATTCAGATACCCCGCCAAATTGCCAAGAAAAACGTTGGAGGCCCCTGTTGTATTGTTGTAACCAGCCCGATTGCCTATGAATACGTTGCTGCTCGCAATTGTGTTGGCTTGCCCGCTCTGGTTGCCAATGAACACATTATTGGCACCTGAAGTATTGGCTCGGCCTGCATAATACCCCATAAAAGCGTTGCTAGCTCCCGTGCTATTATAACGACCCGATTCGGTGCCAAGAAATACATTGTTGTTGGCATTATTGGTGTAACCAGCTAAATATCCTAAGAACACGTTAGCACCCCCCGTGGTGTTGGTATAGCCAGCTTGGTTACCAACAAAAACATTGTTAACGCCACTGGTGTTTGAGTAACCGGTTCGATAACCCATAAATACGTTGGTCCCGCCTGTTGTCGAACTCCTTCCGGCTTCGTATCCTACAAAACTGTTAAACGATCCGCTGGTTACATCCGTTCCCGTAAAACTTCCTAGAAAAGTATTGCCCTCAGCAGTTGTTCCCGATTTACCAGACTCAATACCTACAAATGTATTATAGCTACCGCTGGTATTGGCGTAACCACTCTCTGTACCCAGAAACAGGTTTCCAGATCCAGTGGTGGTGCTATAGCCACTCCGGTAACCTAAAAAAGCATTACTGCTCCCGCTGGCCGTAAATAACCCCGACTGATGACCAACGAAGGTGTTCCATTGGCCGCTCGTGAGCGCTTTACCTGTTTGATATCCCAGTGTGGAATTGTAAATTCCATCGAGTCCAACACTCATACCGCTCTCGTGCCCAATAAAGTAGTTCTCAGGCGTAAGGTGCATAAAAGAGGTACTGGTGCCTTTGGTTTGATCGATTAGTCCTCCAACTGCAAATCCTCCACGGCTGCTCTTGGCACCTTCGGTGTTAACGTACACCCGGGTGCTATCGCGAGTTACCCGTAGCAGGTCGGGACCTGCTCCCTTGGTCTGGTCGATTAGCGTTCCTACAGCAAATCCCCCCCGCGAGCTCTTGGTGCTGTCGAGGTCGATGTAAATGCGCGCGCTGTCGCGACCAATGTAAAGCAACTCGCTTGCCGTACCCTTGGTCTGGTCGATGAGCGTTCCAACAGCAAAGCCTCCCCGGCTGCTCTTGGTTCCACTTTCGCGCAGCAGCACCCTTACGCTATCGGGTGTAATTCGGAAATACTCCTGGCTTTCCTTGGTTTGGTCAATCAAACCGCCTACGGCAAAGCCTCCGCGACTGCTACGGTTCGGGGCATCGTCTACGTATACCCGCACGCCCGATTGGTACACTGCGAACACCAGCTGCCCCTCGTTGTTGCGCACCGCGAAGATGGGCTGCTCCTCAGTGGGGTCGCCCCCCGACACATCGAGCCGGCTCTGGGGCGTTGATGTGCCCACCCCTACATTGCTCCCCGCCAGATGGATGCTGCTGGTGGCTTGCCATTCGGCACCGCTATGAACTAGGGTTTGACCAGCAGTTCCGCCAACCAGAGGCCCTGCGGGACCCTGCGGACCAACCTCTCCCTGGGGGCCTTGGGGTCCCGGTTCGCCCTGCGCACCAGCAGGACCAACAGGACCCTGCGGCCCCTCGTTCCCGCTCACAGCGAACAGCGCGTAGGGAACGGGCTGCAGCAGCTGGCTCCCCATGGGGACGTATGCACTACCCCCGGAGGGGTCGATCTCAACCCGCAGCGTCACACCACCGCCCGACCAGGGTATGCCCTGCAGGCTGCCCTGTGCGGGAATGCCATTGCCTATTACCAAGTTGGCTACCCCCTGAGGGGTGGTGGTGAGGCTCTGCGTCTCGGCGTAGTATACCTCCGAGCCGCTGGCATTGGTGAGGCTCAGGCGGAACGATACCGTCTGGTTGGCGAGCACCTCGCCGCTGGCGCTGCGCACCGCTGCCTGGTAGGTGAAGCCCTGAGGGGGCTGGGCTAGCAATACGCTCCCTAGCACCAGAAAGAGCAGAGAAGAAACAATTCTTTTCATGGCATATAGTTTTAGTTGGTTTAACCAAAGAGAGGGTAAAAAAGAAGAGGCAGAGAGCGTGAAATAAAAATGGAAAAAAAGGTAAATAAATTTAAGGTGTTTATGATAATAAATCCAAAAAAACAGTAACAAAAAATGAACTTTAAGATGATTATCAAAGTTTTACTTGCCCCTTGGCATTTGTTCAAATTCCGTAAAGGTGGAATACTACCGAATTCTGCTCCCATAACAAACCGAATGAAATAATACCCTGTCAGCAGTTAGCCAATAATTAAGGCTCAAATTACCTTCGTTGTATGTTCCTTCACCAGCAATATTATACTTAGCCCGATCGATTACTAATTGCTGGGTATCAATACTTATTTTGCCTTGGTTTTCAACTGCAAGTACCTGAACTCCTAGGTTGGAAAGATTAGAAATGAATAATTGGCACTTCTGTTTGACACTTCGATTGATTTCAACTTTGTACCTATCGGTCCCACTCCCTGTCATTCCTATCCATTTCTCGCTTACCTCAAATACAAAAGGAGCATTTTCCTGAGTTTTTCCACTACCAAAGTATAGTATACTTGCTAATAAAAAGCAGCCCAATAAAAGAGGGGATAAAATGTACTTCAAACGGCTTCTATACGTCATTCGATTTGGCATTAACTCAATATAAAATTAGCCAACCCGATGGTTGGCTAATTGCTTCATTGAAATTCGTTCATGTGCATTTTACTTTCGTTGCATAAATTTTTAAGTATGGTATATGTAATACTCAAAATTCAATTCCTATTGTCATTTCGAGCATTCCGAAAGGAACCATATCGGTACCCGATTTAACACGAGGCCCATAAACATAATAACTTGAATTTGTGTACTTGCTCTCCCAGCTTGGGAATGCTGTTCCAAGGAATGCTCCGGTATTGATATAAAAACCATTTTCAAACCGAAACCTATAGCCTGCATTAAAAAGAAAAACGCCAATATTGTCCCTTTCTGCCGTTTCCCAATCTTCACCTACCTCGAAAACTTTGTTGGTTCTATCATACTCAGCTAAGAACCCAACATAGGGTTAACTTTGCTTGCTCCCAGCAAAGTAGATTAACCCACCACCTACAGCAAAACCAGACATGCTGTCATCATCTCCAACTTCATGTACGATGTAAGAAACAACTCCAGCAGAGGGAATGCGAACATGTGTGTTGAAAACCAAATTGCTATTAATTCCAAATTCTACGTTAATAAATGGTCCAAACTGAATAAAGCCCAGAGGATTAACTGAAAGTGAGAACTTTGATATAGGATACTCTCCGTTTTCGCTACTAATAACAGGGTTGCTTTCTAAGGCTGGGTTTACAAAAAGTGCAATATAAATAATTGCGGAAATGATACATAAAAATCTGTTTGCTTTCATAATGAAAATTTTAGATTAATCAATAGCGAAGGTCTTAATTATTCTATCGAACTGTTCTAAGGGAAGGATAGCCTGAATTGAAAAGTTGGTTCGATTCTTTTGTATTACATAAATTTTAACTTTCACTCTACCTCCCTTTCCTAAAAAGGAATATATGCCCACTTTGTCTCCTCTCCGTTAATATGATCACTTCCCTCTGTTTCAATTTTATTTCCTTTATCGTTTTTAATTCCACGCATGGTAGTTCTGTAGGCTTCATTGAGCGAAAGAGCAACCGAAGCACTAGTAGAAATAGCTATCCTTTTCTCAAAATGCAATGAATCGTAGCTAAAGAGCATCCCAACAAGGGCGTTCTTAGAATAGTCCCCAACCCAATTATTTGGGAGAAGAATAGAATACTTACTATCTGGACTTTGAATGGACTTTACTTCCTGACCGGAAACTTCGATCGCAAATGGAAGTACAAACAGTAGAACGAAGTGTAATTGAATTACTTTAATTTTCATCGATTTGAAAGTTTAGGGTTATTACTTATGGATGCAAAGTCCCATGCGTATACAAAAGAGATTTGCACCAACTATTGCACAAGGCTTTGGGCCCCTAAGCCTGAAATGCAAGAATTTTAGGTTAAAAATATTGAGTTTGGGAATAGGAAGAAACTGGAATTAAACGCTGTTTAATTGCTTCTTAAAAGCGTAAAAGAATTTTTTAAATTCGTTTAATTTTAGGTCGGTTTTTGCTACATTTTCTTAAACAATTCCATAAGCGCATCGCGCTTACGGTGCGAAACCGGCACCTGAACTCCATCCTTTAAAATTAAGTACCCTCCCTCGGCCTTTTTAAAACTTTCAACGTAAATAAAATTTACCATATGGCTCTGGTGGCATCGGAAAAAACCATATTCTGAAAGAGTATCTTCGAAATGCTTTAAACTTTGCGATACAGTTATCCGTTTTCGACCGGCACAATGTATGTGAGAGTATGCTCCATCGCCCTCAATATGAGATATGCTTTCGATTGCTAGCAAATGTACATCGTCGCTGGTACGAACAATAATTCGCTTCTCCTTTTCTTTCAAGTTAGATGCGAGGGTTGAGATTATAGTTTCGTATTGCTGCAAATTAAGGGCTCTAACCTTTTCAACAGCCTCTATGAGGTCGAAACGATTAGCAGGCTTTAAAAGGTAATCGACCGCTGAGAAGCGGAACGCTTTTAAAGCATAATGGTCGAAAGCTGTTACAAAAACCACTCTGAACTGAGGCTGTGGAAAGTGCTTCAGCACATCAAAACCTGTTCCGTTGCCAAGGTCAACATCGAGAAATACCAGTTGGGGTTTTAATTGATTAATAACATCTATAGCCTGACTTACCGATGCTGCCGTACCAACGAGTTCAACATTGGGCAATGCCAATAATTCGTGCGATAACGATTCGATGCAAGAAGGCTGATCGTCGATAATTACAGCTGGTATTTTATAATTACTGCTCATTGTTAATGCATGGAATTTCTATTAAAATCCTTGTTTCTCCATTGCTTTTTATAGGACTTTGAATAGATAGTTGCGCATTTCGTTTGTATTTCATTTTAAGATTCGAAAGCCTTTCGCGTGTAATATGTATGGCCAGCGATTGGTGCTTCCCTTTTTCGTTTGGTTGGGCGCTTTTCATTCCAACTCCATTATCGTCGATCATGCATATTAGCGACTCATTACTGCGGGTAATTGAAAGTTTTATATTACCATTTGCATGGTTCGGGAATGCGTGCTCAATGGCATTCTCAACAAAAGGTTGAAGCAACATTGGCGGAATAAGGTACTTTTCAGCAGCATCAGTAGGTTCAATATGCACACTAAAGCTGAACCGATGAGGAAAACGGATAGATTGGAGCATGGCATACCTTTCGCAAATTTCAATTTCTTGCGAAATGGGTATAAGCTCCTCGCGGGAACTTTCGAGAATTAAACGGGTTAGGCGGGCAAACCCCATTAAAGCATCCGAAGCCTGCTGCATATCGCCCCTAATTGCCATTGCATGTATTGAGGTTAATACATTGAAGAAGAAATGGGGATTCATTTGTAAACGCAGCAAGCGCTGCTCCAAATCAATCGCTTTCCGCTGTGCATCAGCCTTGCTAGCCCGTACCCAAAAAAAAGTAGCTGCAGCAATGGCTATTGCAAATGCAATTATAATTATGAATAAAATTTTATTCTGCCTATTCTTTTCCAAAAGAAGTGCTGAGGTTTCCTCGAGGTGCTGTATTTGCTGCTTTTTCTTGGCATCCTGATACACTGACTCAAGCCTCGAAACTTCATTCCGTTTCTCAGTTGAAGCAATGCTATCTTCCATACTAACAAACTCCTCAAAAAATGCCAATGCTTCATTGCTTTTACCTAATGCTTTGTATGCTTTGTATAAATGCTTATGGGCATACCTTTGGTTGATTAAATTCGATGTTTTTTTGGCCTCTTCGAGTTGCAGTTGTGCATACTTTATTGCTTCATTATAGTTTTTGGTTTCATTTGCCAAATCGGCAATATTGCCCCAAACCATGGCCATTCCATTTCTGTTACTTAGTCTGGTAAGGTTTTCGAGGGCTCTGCCATAGTATTGGCGCGCTGCAGCATAGTTTCCTTCTCGTTTTTCTATTACTCCCAAATTCGACTGTATAAGACCAATGGGTGCTAATAACCCCATTTTTTCTAAATCCGCAATTGCCTCCATGTAGTAATTTCGAGCAATGCCGTAATTGCCAATTGTATTATTAATATTGCCCAATGTAATTTTGCAAGCAGCAATACCCCTTTGGTTTCCAACCAATTGGTGAAACTTATGTGCTTTTTCTAAATATTCAATGGCGAGCGTATGCTCATTCATTTCTTGATAAATGTTGGCTATATTGGTTAAATAAATAGCCTGATCGCCAATGCTTTGCCTTTCCTCAGCCTGTTGTAGTAAACCTCTAAAAATTTCAATGGCACCCAGATAATTTCCCTGTTTCTTATAAACTATACTTTTTGAATTTAGTAGCCTCGTTTTCATTGTACTTAAATCCATGCAAGTATCTGCATCGGGTTGCTCAAGCCTTTCAATTCCTTTTTCAATGGCCTCTAAGGCCAATTGATGCTCGCCTTTGGTGGTTAGGGCAGCAGCAATTCCCTGATGAACTGTGGCCCATTTCAGGGTTAACCATTGCCTCCAGTAGCATGTGTCTGAATAACTTTGGGGGATATTTGTCAGTTGTTCAAAAATTAATTGGTAACATTTTATGGCTGAGTCGGGATTAAAACCACTTACTTTTTCAGCATTTACAATACAATTAACTAAAGCTGCTGTATCGGCAGCGATGCCTTCGAAGGCTTCCTTTCTGGTTTTAACCTGGTTACACGAGTTAAAAAAGAAAAAGAGGAAAAATACCAGAGCCCACTTTAGGAACAACTTACAATAACCTAATTCCATAATAATTAATTAGCGTTTGGGAATAAAGGTAAAATATTTAAACAGAAAAGCCGACTTTTTTTCATGAAAAAGTCGGCTTTAGTCATCGTTAAAATAATCTATATCAATCCCTTTTTATGCTTTTGGCCAATTACTTTCAGCATATCGTCGGTCATTGATTCCAAATTCCACTTTGGACTCCAGCCCCACTCTGCGCGTGCGCAGCTGTCGTCCATTGAGTTGGGCCACGATGCTGCAATAGCCTTTTTAATAGGATCAACATTGTAGTCCATTTTAAACTCTGGAATCCGTTTCTGTATAGCTTTCAATATTATTTCAGGATCGAAACTCATTGCAGTAACATTAAAACTATTGCGATGCAATAATTTTTTGGGGTCGGCTTCCATAAGCTGAACACAAGCATCGAGCGCATCGGGCATGTACATCATATCGAGGAACGAGCCAGCAGGTAGTGGGCATGTAAATCGCTTTTCCTTAATAGCCGCATAGTAAATTTCAACGGCATAATCGGTTGTTCCTCCACCGGGTAAAGTAACGTTTGAAATGATTCCAGGGAAACGAACGCTGCGGGTGTCGACTCCGTATTTTAATGAGTAGTAGTCGCTCAGCATTTCGCCAGTAACCTTGCAAATTCCGTATATGGTAGTAGGACGCATTACCGTGTCCTGTGGAGTATTGTCGGGGGGGGTCGATGGTCCAAAGGCTCCAATGGAACTGGGAGTAAAAACTGCACATCCGTTTTCGCGCGCAATTTCGAGCGAGTTCATGAGTGCTCCCATGTTAATGCGCCAAGCCAACTGCGGATTCTTTTCACCGGTTGCCGATAGCAAGGCTACCATGTTGTATATGGTATCAATCCGGTATTTCTTAACTACTTCGGCAAATCGATTTACATCTAAAGCGTCGAACTCCTCTAGGGGGCCGTCTTCACCAAGTTGCTTGCATGTACAGCAATTTATGTCGGATGCCACAACATTTGCTTGGCCGTATATTCCCCTTAGATGGGGTATAAGTTCCGAACCTATTTGACCTCCGGCGCCTACTACTAGAATATTCTTCATATTGTTAGCTAATTGTTTAGTTTTCTAATTCATGTATTTTGGAAAACATTTGCAAGAAAAGGGACAACAAAAGTAATTTTTTTCCAATTACTAAAAATATGCTCTATGTCATTTAAGGTACATTAATATCTATCGATAAAATGGATCATTGAATTCTCCATTACTAGGTCCTCATTATAAGATAATTATCATTTTTTGATATAAAAATTTGGATTTTGAATCGCCTTGGCTGTATCTTTCGACCGTTTAAGTCTTTTAGTCGAACGGTCGAAATGGATAACGAAAAAAACAACACCACTGGAGCGCAGGACGAAATGCGCAATTCTATAGTTAGTATTGCTTCGGACATATTTGCCCGCTTTGGCTTTAAAAAAACTACAGTCGACGATATTGCACAGGCTCTGAGAAAGGGTAAAAGTTCTATTTACTACTATTTTAAAAGTAAAGAGGAAATTTTTCAGGCAGTAGTTGACCGCGAAGCGGATGAGCTTCGGGTAAAGGTGAATCAGGTTCTGAACTCGTCGTTAGGTCCCATTGAAAAAGCAAGGGCCTACACAAAAACCCGTATGGCTGCCGTACAGCAACTAGTCAATTATTACGCAGTGATAAAGGACAATGACTTTAGCAACATTGAGTTGGCCGAAAGGGTTCGAAAACGATACGATAACGAAGAAATGGCAATTATTAGGGGCCTTTTGAAAGAAGGAATGGATAGCGGAACCTTTTTTGTAAAGGATATCGACCTGTCGGCCATTGCCATTCTTACCGCCATGAAGGGCATTGAAGTGCCTTTGCTGGTTAACAGTCCCAAGGCCGACAAATTGGAAGGTGTAATCGACGACCTTCTCGATATTCTCTTCTATGGTATTGTGGTTAAGAAATAATACATGCCAATGAAACGTTTTGCACTATTCTTAATAATTATTCTTGGCAATTTTGCCTCCAATGCTCAGCAACTTTCGCTCGACGACTGCAAGAAACTTGCCCTTGACCATAATTACTGCATTCGAATTGCCGCCGAACAGGTTGGAGCAACTAGCGCACTGGTAAAATCAGCACGCACCAGGTTTCTTCCAAGTTTCAATGCCAACGGCATGTATACTCGAACAAACAAAAAGTTCCAATTGCTTCAGAGCGATGCCTTTCTGCCAGTAGTACCCTTTGCAGCAATTGACCAAAACTCGGGAGGGCTCAATAACACCATTCTTTCCCCAACCCTGCCCGATGGAAGCCCTAATCCCTACTTCGACCCACAAGTTTTTGCCAATACGTTTGCACTAAACCCACTTACTGGTCAGCCTATAACTGACAACAACGGGAATCCGGTTTTCAATAATTATAGCTGGATTCCTAAGGACCAATTCGAGCTTGGACAGAAGAATGTTTTCATGGGCGGGATCACCCTAACTCAGCCAATATACGCTGGGGGAAAAATACGTGAAATGTACAATATGGCCAAGTACGGAAATGCCATAGCGCAGGCCAACCACAAAATGGAGCAAAGCGAAATTCTATATAAAACCGAAGAGGCATACTGGCGCATGGTTACTTTACAGGAGAAAATAGGAATGGTTAAAACCTACATTCAACTTCTCGAAAAACTTAGCACCGATCTCGAAAATCTTCACGCGGAGGGAATCATAATTCGTAACGAATTACTGAGGGTGCAGGTAAAAACCAACGAAGCCAAATACAATCTTCTGAAGGCTCAAAATGGCCTTACCCTTTCACGCATGGCGCTTTGCCAAATTACTGGCCTTTCGCTAAGTTCAAGTATTGTTCTTACCGATAGCCTTACTAACGACATTGAGCCTCTTCCACTTTTTGCTTTTGCCGATAGCGCCTTGGCTAAACGCATGGAGTTAGCAGCGCTGGAACAAACTGTATACTTGGCCCAATCGGGTGTTAAACTTATGCGTTCGCGATATCTCCCCGATATGGGTTTGGTTGCTAACTACATGACAATGAATCCGAATCCCTATAACGGATTTGCAAAGGAATTTGGTGCCGATTGGAGCGTTGGGATTGCCATAAATATTCCTATATTCCATTGGAACGATAAGGCCCATACTCTTCGGGCCGCAAATCACGAACTTACTGCTGCCCGGCTGAAATTAGCAGAAACACAGGAATTAATTAGCCTACAGGTGCAGCAGTCGGTTTTTTTAGTAGGTGAAGCTTCGAAGAAAGTTGATATGGCTATCGCGAATCTGACTCTGGCAGAGGAAAATTTGAGGGTTGTTACCAACTCATTCAATGTTGGAATGGCCAAAACAACCGATCTGCTCGAAGCGCAAGCGCTTTGGCAAAGTGCCTGGAGCGACCTAATTGATGCCCGAATGGAGCAAAGGCTTAGTTATACCAACCTGAAGAAGGCTTCGGGAATCCTCCGTTAAGAAATTAAGTTCTGAAGAAATTTAATGCACAATAACTATGAGTTTCAAATACACAATTCCGCTTTTTATTCTGATAGTTGGCTGTAGCCAAAAGCAGGAAACAAAATTACTACCTGAAGAAAACATAACAAAGGTGGTTGTTGTAACTGCCCAAGAGCGCATGTACTCACCAACTATGGTTTTCTCGGGAACCGTGTTTGCCAACCGCGAGGCCAACTTAGGCGCTTCATTACCCGGCAAGGTTGAAAAAATATTCTTTAATGAGGGCCAATTTGTTAAGGAAGGAAGCCTAATAGTTGAACTTTCTGACGAAATGCTAACCCAGGCACAGATTGAATACGAAACTTTGAAAAAAGACCACGAGCGTATATCGCGACTTCGCGAAAAAGGGAGCACAAGTGAAATGGAGTACGACCACATTAGGGCCAAGTACGAAGCATCGAAGGCAAAAGCCGAAATGGTTCGAAAAAATACTCGAATCTATGCTCCGTTTTCGGGTGTTATTGTGGAGCGAATGATGGAAGAGGGTGAGGTGTTCTTCCTCAACCCCGGCCTCGACCCAGGCTACTCCATGCGCTCGGGAGTAGTCCGGCTAATGCAGCTCGACCCGGTTAAGGTAAAATTCGATGTTAACGAAAAGGAGTTGCTTCATATCCGTACGGGACTTAAAGTTACGCTTCTGCCCGATGCCCTTGGGG
Organism: uncultured Rikenellaceae bacterium; assembly: GCA_964479665.1. GTDB lineage: Bacteria > Bacteroidota > Bacteroidia > Bacteroidales > Tenuifilaceae > UBA2287. The sequence continues at coordinate 63,125 of CAYZNN010000002.1, forward strand.
GCATAGAGTTATCGGGGAAAATAAATTCTATAAAGCCTATACTCTCCACAATTTCGCGAAGTACAACCGCCGAAGTGGTCATTGCAAATCCAAACAATACTTTAAAACCAGGCATGTTTACAAGGGTTAACGTTTACCTGCCCGAACAAAAACAAATTTTTGTTCCCATTAGTAGCATTTCCCGAATGGCCGGAACAGGCAACGACTATGTATATACTGTGCAAAATAGCAAAGTAAGTAGGTTGCAGGTGGAACGAAAATATACCATAAACGACATGGTTGCTGTTAAAGGAATTGCTGCTGGTGCGGTAGTAATATCCGATGGCAAAACGCGTGTTTCCGAAGGGCAAGTAGTGGACATTGTTAATAGAAATGTTGAATGAGAAATGTTGAATAATTGACAACCAACTCTTCGGCAGGCAAAGCATGTAATTTAGTTTTTGAAATCAGAAGCCCGAAGTTGGAAGTCTGCGCTTCGACCCTTCGATAAACTCAGGGCAACGCAGCTCAGTGCCCAAAATGCTAACTGCCAACTGTAGCCTGAAGATATGTGCATGCAACATACAACTATCAACTATTAACGAACAAATATCATCGAACAACTGAATAGCTGAACCATAGAATAACTGAACTGACCCTTCGAGAGCCTCAGGGCAAGTAACCGACCCTTCGGGGGCCTCAGGGCAAGTAACCGACAACTGAGAACCGATAACTCCTAACTCCAAAACAACTAGAAAACCATGCTTCTCCCGCGCGCATCCGTAAATCGTCCTGTAGCTTTTGCCATGCTATTTGTAGCAACACTGCTATTGGGTTTGGTTTCGCTTACCCGATTGCCCATTGACCTGATGCCCGAAATGGAACTGCCCACGCTTACCGTAATTACTATTTACCCCGGAGCATCGGCTACCGAAGTGGAAACTCAGGTAACAAAACCGCTCGAGGCGGTTCTGGGAAGTACCGAAAACCTGAAGGAAATCAGCTCCCAATCCAAAGAGAACGTTTCGTTCATTTCGCTTCAATTCGATTGGGGCTCAAATGTTGAATCGGCCGCTGGAAATGCTCGCGACCTGATTGAATTAGCCAAGAATAGCCTCCCTTCCAGCGCAAATAATCCCGTTATTTTCAAAATAAACTCCTCATTACTTCCCGTTTTAATTTATGGTGTATCGGCTCAGGAAAGCTACCCAGGCCTCGATAAAATTATCGACCACGGAATTGCTAGTCCCATTCGTAAAATTCCGGGAGTAGGGTCGGTTATGATACTGGCCACCCCTAAGCGCGAAATACAAATCGATATCGATCCGCTCAAGCTAAAATCGTATGGAATAAATATTGACCAAATCGCTACCATACTTAAGGGCGAGAATATTACAATTCCCGGAGGGAATATTAGGGTAGGCACCAGCGATTTTGCCGTACGTATACCAGGCGACATATCGGACTTGGAAACTTTACGTAGCATTGCTATAGCTAGTTTCAATAATAGAACTATTGCTCTTGGCGATGTAGCAAACATAACCGACGGTTTCAAGCACCGCGATGAGTACTCCCGAACTATGCATGGCGAGGGAGTGGCCATTATGGTTCAGCGGCAGAGCGGAACCAATTCGCTCGAAGTAACCAATGCGGTACGACAAAAAGTTCGGGAATTGAAGTCAAACTTACCCGCCGATGTCCGTATTGATGAAGTTCTGAACACCGATGAAGTTATTACCGAAAGCATCGGAAGCCTTTCGCAATCGCTTTGGTATGCGCTGGTTTTTGTTGTTCTAATCGTTTTTGCGTTTCTTCGTGAGTGGCGGCTGAGTTTAATTATATTTTTTACTATTCCATTCTCGCTTATAACAGCATTTATTCTCATGTATGTTATTGGGTGGACCATAAATATATTCAGCCTTATGTCGCTGGTCATTGCCCTCGGAATGGTGGTCGACAATTCAATTGTTGTTCTTGAAAACATTACACAGCATATCGAAAAAGGTTCTAAACCTAAGCAGGCATCAATATTCGGAACCGGCGAAATGGGCCAGGCCATTACTGCATCGACCCTAACAACCCTAATGGTGTTTGTTCCCATGGTGTTCATGGGCGGTCTGGTTGGAATTATGTTCAAGCAATTGGCTATACTTACATCGGTAACGCTCATTGCATCGCTCTTTACGGCTCTAACCCTTACTCCGTTGGCCTCTTCAAAACTTCTGAAGGCCCGAACCAAGGGTGCTGAGCGCCAAAGATTTTGGGCATACCGAGCTAGCGAAATACTGTTTGTTGGTCTCGAAGGTTCATACAAAAAGGCTTTGGGATGGACCATTACCCATAAAACTGTAACGCTACTCATAGCCCTTGCCATATTTATCTATTGCCTTTGGGTGGGTAAAAATATTGGTACCGACTACATTCCCGATTTCGATGCGGGCGATGTAATTGCTGTGATAGAAACCGAAATGGGCTCTTCGGCGGCTAAAACCGACAGCGTAGCTAAGGTGGTAATGGAGATTATGGAACAGGAGGTTCCTGAAATAGTTCCCGGGAGCATTGCATCAATTACTGGCCAAACCGAAGACGGAATGCTCTCCTCTGCTGGGTTCAGGGAGGGTAAAAATATATCGAGCATTTTTGCCCATTTAGTTAAACCAAACGAGCGAAAACGCTCGGCCAAAAAAATTGCCAGCGACCTTCGAACGCACCTGTCTCAAATTCCAGAAATTGTTAGCTTCAATGTAGTGGGCGGAAGTATTTACTCACAAGCAATTACGGGCAATAAGAGACCCATCGAATTCAACATTTCGGGCCCCAACTATTCAGTTCTGAATGCATTAGCCGATAGTATTACCCAAGTTCTGCAGCAAAACCCCCGCTTCACCGATGTGGTTAACACGGTTGATAAGGGTAAGCAGGAAATTCAGATTCAAATCGACAGGCAGAAAGCTTCAACCATGGGTCTCAATACCGCCATGATAGGCATACAGGTAAGGCAAAGCATTTATGGAACTATGGCCAGCGGTATTAAGGAGGATGGCGATGAGTTTGCCATAATGGTAAGGGTCAACCCCCTTTTCGTTTCAGAAATCGAAAACATTAAGCAGCTTCAGCTTACCAATCTGTTCGGTCAGCAGGTTCCGCTTGGTGCTGTTGCCAAGGTTAATATTGGCTCCGGTTCGCTCCAAATCGACAGGTTTGCTCAGGAACGTATGGTTAGAGTAATGGCCGAACTAAACGGAATTTCTCTGGGCGAAGGCGTTGCAGAGGCTAAAGAGATTTTAAAAGGGATCTCACCACCTTTGGGTACCGAAGTAGTTCTGGCAGGCCAAACATCGGAACAGGGGCAATCTTTTGCCGACCTATACCTCATCTTCTTTTTAGGCATTGCGCTTGTTTATATGGTAATGGCCGGCCAGTTCGAATCCTTTAAAGATCCCTTTATCATTATGTTTGCTATTCCTCTCACCCTCATCGGAGTCGTGTGGGCTTTTAAAATAACAGGTATAACGCTTAGCGTTACAACCTTTGTGGGAGTAATAATGCTTTTAGGAATTGTTGTAAACAACGGAATTATACTTGTGAACTATACCAATTTGCTTCGTAAAAGGGACTTTTCGCTGCTCGAAGCCATTGCCGAAGCGGGTCGAAGTCGATTACGACCGGTTCTTATGACTAGCCTTACTACCATTTTGGGAATGCTTCCCCTTGCCCTGAGCAATGCCATGGGGCGCGAAGCCTACCAACCCCTTGGGATAACAATGATAGGTGGATTATTGGTTTCAACCCTAATTACCCTGTTTGTTGTGCCCACAATGTACGCAACTCTTCACCAAAGGGCACCAAAGAACAAAAGTATTGAACTATGAAAATGATTTACTGTACCTGCAATGTAAGCGTTTTCGAAATGCTGTTGCAATCAATAGAAAATGAAGGGGTAACCGACTACCAAACCATTGAAAAAATGACAGCTAAAAACGCTATGGGCTTACACCGGCTTAACAACCCAGTTTGGCCAGGTTATAATTCAGGAGTAATATTACAGGTTAAAACCGACGAACTAGCGCAAAGGGTGATGCAGCTTATTCGCGAATTCAATAGTAAAACTTATAACGATACAGAAAGGGTAGTAGCTTGCAGTTGGGACATTGAAGATTCGGTATAAGAGAAAAGGGGCCTTAGCCCCTTTCAAATTCTATTTAATTGTTTCAATTGCCCTTTCAAGTCTGGCTATCACCTCATTCTTGCCAAGCACTTCAGCAATATCAGCAATTCCAGGCCCTTTCGATTCGCCAACCAGTGCCAAACGCATTGTGTTCATTACTCTTCCCATTCCGAACCCCTTTTCGTTAATGAACGCTTTAAGCTTTTCGTCTATTTGAGGTGCATTAAACTCCTCAATAGCCCTAAAGAAATCAGTAACCTCTGTTAGCATTACAGGCGAATCATCCTTCCAGTGCTTCTTCACCGTAGCTTCGTCGTAAATATTTGGAGTCGAATAGAAGAATGAAGCCTGATTCCAAACTTCGTGGGTAAAGTTGAGACGCTCCTTTACCAGCCCTATCACTTTTTCTTCCCTTGCAAAATTGGGTTCAATCCCTTTCTGCTTTAGCACCAACATGAACTCATTGGCCAATTCGGCATTCGATTTTTTTATTAAGTACTGGTGGTTGAACCATTTGGCCTTCTCGGGGTCAAAGCGAGCACCACTCTTATTAACCCGTTCCAACGAAAACTGGGCAATAAGTTCATTCATGCTCATTACCTCCTGCTCGGTTCCTGGATTCCACCCCAGTAGTGCCAATAAGTTTACAAAGGCATCGGGGATATAACCATCCTCGCGGTATCCTCTCGATATTTCGCCTTCGGCCGATTTCCATTCCAGAGGAAATACCGGAAATCCCATTTTATCACCATCTCGTTTGCTAAGTTTCCCGTTCCCTGTGGGTTTGAGCAGAAGTGGTAGGTGTGCAAACTGGGGCATACAATCGGCCCATCCAAGTGCCCGGTACAAAAGAACATGCAGCGGGAGCGAAGGGAGCCACTCCTCTCCTCTAATTACATGGCTGATTTCCATCAAATAATCGTCGGTAATATTGGCCAAGTGGTAAGTAGGCAGCATGTCGGCACTTTTAAAAAGTACTTTATCATCGAGGGTTGATGTATTTACCACCACAGCGCCCCTAATAAGGTCGTGCATTTTTACCTCCTCGTTTTCGGGCATTTTGAAACGAATTACCCATTGCTCGCCTGCCTCAATAAGCCTTTGCGTTTCAGCATCGCCCATTGCTATCGAAGTTTTCATCCTGTTTCGTATGGCGTGGCCATATGTAAACATATCTCCATGGGCTTCTGCTTCGGCACGTAAAGCATCCAATTCGCTCGGAGTGTCGAAAGCGTAGTAGGCATTTCCCGAAGCCACCAGTTTCTCGGCGTACTGCCTATAAATGGCCTTCCGTTGGCTTTGCCTGTAGGGCGCATGGGGTCCTCCCTCAACAACTCCCTCGTCAATCCTAATCCCGCACCAGTTAAGCGCTTCGTTAATGTACTCTTCGGCTCCCGGAACAAATCGCTGTGAGTCGGTATCCTCAATTCGAAGAATGAAATCGCCCCCATGCTGGCGGGCAAAAAAGTAGTTAAAAAGGGCGGTGCGTACACCACCTATATGCAGCGGCCCAGTTGGACTTGGAGCAAAGCGAACACGAATTCTTTTGGACATACTATTGATTTTTGGGTGCACAAAGATAGCTTTCAAATCTCTGTTTTAAAATTTCAATTTTAAGTACTTGGTATAAACTATGGATTCCTTAAATTGTCTCAGAATAAAAACCATCATTATGAGAACGAATACAATATTTTTTCTTCTTTTTATTTCAACAATCTCAATGGTTGCGCAGGATAGAATAACTGGAAAACCCTTTGCTACCCGTTCCGAAGTAATTGCGCGAAACGGCATGGCAGCCACCAGTCAACCCCTGGCAACGCAGGTGGCCATTGATATTCTTAAAAAGGGGGGCAATGCCATCGATGCAGCCATTGCAGCTAACGCCATGCTGGGCCTTGTTGAGCCAACGGGCTGCGGAATTGGAGGCGATCTTTTTGCCATAATTTGGGATGCCAAAACGAAAAAGTTATACGGGCTCAATGCCAGCGGGCGTTCTCCTAGGGCGCTCACTATCGATTACTTCAAGCAACGGGAGATGAAAAAAATTCCTTCGTATGGTCCATTGCCCGTAACGGTACCCGGAACTGTGGACGGGTGGTTCGAAATGCACAAGCGATTTGGGAAAATTCCCATGAACCTAATTCTCGAACCCGCTATATACTATGCTCGCGAAGGTTTTCCGGTTTCTGAGCTAATTGCTTATTACATGGAACGCTCGGTTAGGGTTCTCGGTCAGTACCCAAATTTCAAGGAGACTTTCATGCCTAATGGTAAGATGCCAGCTAAAGGAGAAATATTCCGTAACCCAAGCCTTGCTAATACCTACGAGAAAATTGCCAAAGGAGGGCGCGATGCCTTTTACAAGGGCGACATTGCCCGAACCATTGAAAAGTACATAAAAGATCAGGGTGGTTTTCTCAGTTATGACGACCTTGCATCACATCGTTCTGAATGGGTATCCCCGGTTTCAACCAATTACCGTGGCTACGATGTTTGGGAACTCCCTCCCAACGGGCAAGGCATTGCTGCTCTCCAGATCCTAAACATTTTAGAGGGTTTTGATGTTAAGAGTATGGGGTTCGGAAGTGCTGAGTACCTCCACCATTTTATCGAAGCAAAAAAACTTGCCTTCGAAGACAGAGCTCACTACTATGCCGATATGCAAATTGAAAAGGTTCCTTTAGAAAGGCTCATTTCGAAAGAATATGCTGCTGAAAGGCGAAACTTAATTGACCCCAACAGGGCAGCACGCACCTTTGAACCCGGATCAATGGACGCCCCCAGTACCATTTACCTTACAGTTGCCGATAAAGATGGTAATATGGTTTCGCTAATTCAGAGCAACTACAGGGGCATGGGCTCAGGAATGACACCCTACGGGTTAGGTTTTGTGCTTCAAGATCGGGGCGAATCTTTCAATCTTGAGGAGGGCTACTTAAATACTTACGCTCCAGGCAAGCGACCATTCCACACAATTATTCCCGGTTTTATAACCAAAGATGGTGCTCCCTATGTGAGTTTCGGAGTTATGGGAGGTGCCATGCAACCCCAGGGTCACGCCCAAATAGTAATTAACCTAATCGACTTTCGTATGAACCTGCAGGAAGCAGGCGATGCCCCACGAGTTCAACACGAGGGATCCTCTGAACCTACTGGCGAGCGAATGACTAACGGAGGAGTAGTTCTGCTCGAGGAAGGTTTTGGTTGGGAGATTGTTCGCCAACTCCTTCAGAAAGGGCATAGGGTTCAGTGGGATTTGGGTGGCTATGGTGGCTATCAGGCTATTATGTTCGATGCTGCAAATGGGGTATACTATGGCGCATCGGAATCGCGAAAGGATGGGCAGGCTTCGGGGTACTAAATGAATTGAAGAATTTTTTTGCCGAACATTATTTAATGTTAATTTATTTACTTTTTTACCGTTGGTTTCGAGAAAAAAATTAATTTTATGCATTAGTAGGAATAATTCTGTAACTCAATGTTTTTTAAAAGATCCCTTTTTCTCGTTGCAATACTGGCATTGACCCGCATTACCTCGTTTGCACAAATAAACGAGAAGGGAATTCCCATAATTAAAAACTTTGATCCGGTCGATTACGATTTTGCCGACCAAAACTGGTGCGCCGTACAGGACCACAGGGGTATCATGTACTTTGGAAATCAGGAGGGCTACGTCCTCGAGTTCGATGGTAAATCGTTCCGTAAAATACTCATTCCCGAGTCGCGCTCGGTGCGTTCCATGGCGGTTGACCCACTTGGTACTGTTTACGTGGGTACTGTTGGCGATTTTGGTTACCTGAAACCCGACCTACAGGGCAACCTCCATTACGAAAGCTTATCGCACTTAATTACCGATTCGGTTGGCAGGTATGGTGAAATTTGGAAAACCTATGCGATAGAACAAAAAGTGTATTTCCAAACCTTTCTCAATCTTTTTGTTTACAACGGACAAGCCATCAAGACGATTAACATTCCCAGAGAATTGAGGTTGTTCTTTTCGCATAAAGTAAATAACAACCTTTATCTCAATTTACGAACAGCTGGGTTAAAGAAACTTGAACAAGAACGGTTGGCAGACCTACCGGAACAAGGTTTTTTTAAAGATAAAATTATATATAGCATCGTTCCAATTGCAAAAAATAATATTCTTGTTGTTACTGGTAATGGGTTCTTTGCATACAACCCATCAACAGGTGAGAGCCGACAAGTTGATTCACCTAACTCCTTTTTAGGTAAGATGAACAAAGAAGGTTTACCTTACCACAGTGTACTGCTTAACGACAGCACACTAGCATTGGGGCGCGTACTGAATAGTTTCTACTCCTTATCGCGTGTTACTCAAAATGGCAACCCCATTGAAATTATAAATGCCGAAAACGGCCTGATGGACGAAATGGTAACCTACCTCTATCAGCGTCCTTCCTTTTCTGGTTCCGCTCCTCTTTGGATGTGCCTGAATAAGGGTATTGCCAAGGCCGACATCCATTCGCCCATTCGAAGATTTAATGAATCTTCGGGGGTAAGAGGACAAATTCTCGACATTATCCGATTTAATGGTCGATTATTCTTGGCCACAATGGCTGGCGTATACTATCAGGATTATGATAGAAATGGACTTGCATATTTCAAACAAATACCCGAAATCAATTCCACTACTTGGTCATTTCAAGTTTTTAAAGACCCCCATACTGGAAAAGAAAGATTGATGGCCTCTGGCGATCATGTATTTGAAATAACACCAGCATTAAAGGGAATTTATGCGCAAGAAAATCTTATTTGCTATAAGTTTTTACAGTTACCAAACGATTCCAAAAGGCTTTACGTTGGGGCTACTGGTCTGTTTTACATGGAAAAATCAACCACCGGCTGGCTAGAAAAGAAGAGGGTAAAGCCATCCGAACTTCGCTCAGAGGTTCGCCATATGGCTCAAGACAAACGGGGAAACCTTTGGCTAACCACAAAGGTTCATGGTATTCAGAAAGTTCTTTTTACCCAAACCGACACTGTTGTAACAAATTACGATACCAATCACGGCTTGCCTTCGCTTACAAACCTGTCGGTTTTTAAAATTGGCGAAGAAACAATTTTTGGGACCACTTATGGGCTTTACAAATTCAATTACGATAGCAACTTTTTTGAACCCTATAACTTGCCAAGCCTACCCGAAAGGCTTAAGAGCAAGGGTATCAGCAAATTTTTCGAAACTCCCGATGGTTTCTTAATTGTATTTCAAGACAATAAAAAATTTTGGCTCGAAAAGTTCGTTCGCAAACCCGATGGTTCGTACGACATTGTTAGCACTCCTTTCAGGGCATTTCCCACATTTGCTTCCGATGCAATTTATGCAGAGCCCAATGGAATGATTTGGTATGGTGTTTCTACAGAACTATACAGTTACAACCCAGATATTGTAAGAGATTATTCCGAACCATTTCATGCTCTTATCCGAAAGGTGTCTACAAAAGGCGATTCCATTGTATTCCACGGAAGTTTTGTAAATGAACTCCCGAGCGGAAAAACGATAGTTTCCATAACCCAGCCCCAAGAACAGGTATATAAGTTTCCTTACCGTTTCAATAGTTTTACTTTCGAAGTGGCTTCAACTTTCTTCGAAAATGAATCGGCTATAGAGTACTCATACATTCTGGAGGGAAACGATAAGGAGTGGAGCCGATGGAGCGCAGAACCCCGCCCAATTTACACCAACCTTTCTGAGGGCAATTATACCTTTAAAGTGAAAGCTCGGAATGTATTCGGAACCGAGAGCTATGTTGCCGAATATCGCTTTTCTATCAGCCCCCCATGGTTCCGAAGCATTATTGCATATATTTCCTATGTTCTGTTTCTGGTCGGCTTTATTTGGTTCATAGTGAAGTGGAACACTCGGCGACTCATTGCTGAAAAGGAGCGATTAGAGGAGCTTGTTCGTCAGCGTACCGCTGAGGTAGTTGCTCAGAAAGAAGAAATTGAAAAGCAGAATGAGGAACTCGAAATACAACGCGATAAAATTTTTGAACAGAACGAAGAGATAAAGAGTAGCATTACCTACGCTAGCCGTATTCAAAATGCGTTGCTCACCCCCGACGAAACCATTAAAAACATTTTCGACGATTTCTTCATCCTCTTCCTGCCCCGCGACATTGTAAGTGGCGACTTTTACTGGTTTACACAAATTGGTACCCGTAAAATATGTGCTGCTGCCGATTGTACCGGTCACGGTGTTCCCGGAGGCTTTATGAGCATGTTGGGAATGGGGCTTTTGAACCAAATTATTTCGCGTAACGAGAAAATTACTGCTTCAGAAATTCTCGACCAATTACGTTCCTTCATTATAACTTCCCTTCACCAAACTGGAAGGTCCGGTGAAAACAAGGATGGAATGGACATTGCCCTTTACGTAATTGATACGCAACTAAGAACTATTGAATTTGCCGGTGCCAATAATCCATTGGTTGTAATTCGCAATAACGAAGTTATTCAAATTAAAGGCGATAAAATGCCCATTGGTATTCACCTCCGTTGCGATGTACCATTTACAAACCATGTAATGGAGTACATGCCTGGCGATGTAGTTTACACCTTCTCCGACGGTTATCAGGATCAGTTTGGTGGTCCCGATCAAAGGAAGTTCATGGTTAAAAATCTTAAAGAACTGCTTCTGAGCATTCATAAATTACCAATGGCAGAGCAGCGAGATAAACTGCATCGAACGCTTTTGGAATGGCATGGCGATTCATCGCGCATTGACGATGTGGTTCTGATTGGTGTTAAATTGTAATTTTCTTAAATGGGCCAATTGAGGGGCGATCCAAAGGTTTACCAAACCCTTTCCGAGTTAGCAATTCCTTTCGATTATTACGAGCATCCTCCGGTTCCAACAGTTGAAGATGCCTCACGTTACTGGGCCGACATTGATGCGGCACATTGTAAAAATCTCTTTTTTCGAAATCATAAAGGGAATCGGCACTACCTAGTTATATTCCATTATCAGAAGCAACTCAATATCCGATTTCTTGAGCAGCGGCTCAAGCAGGGTAAACTTACATTTGCCTCGGCAGAACGAATGCAAAAGTTTCTGGGCTTACAACCTGGCTCGGTTTCGGTTTTCGGTGTTGTTAACGACCCGCAAAAGCATGTATACCTGTTTATTGACCGCACGCTGCTAAATTATGAACGAATTAGCTTCCATCCAAATCTCAATACTGCCTCCTTGGTAATATCAATCAACGACCTTAAGCGATTCCTTGCACATACAGGAAATGGTTTCGAATTTGTTAACTTCGATTAAACAAAAAGCCCAGCAAAACGATGCAGGGCTTTTTTGAATTCGTAAAGTGGAATTATCCGCACTTTGAGTTTCCGCAACTGGTGCAAATAAGGCAACCCTCTTGGTAAATTAAAGATTCCGATCCGCATTCGGTGCATTTTTTACCTATTTTGGCTTTGGTTCCATTTGGAATGTATTTACGAAGCGCCCTTTCAACACCCGCATTCCAAGTGTTAATGGTTTCGTTATCGAGACGAAGCGAACCTATTAAATTTACAACATCGGTAATTGGCATCCCATTTCTTAATACTCCCGATATCAACTTAGCATAATTCCAAAATTCTTTGTTGAACATGTGCGAAAGACCACCAATGGTATTGGTGTATCCGTACTTGTCGATATATTGGAAATCGTAACGGCTTCCGTTGGAATCTCTAACCTTCAAAATACGCCCCGATGTAACGGACTTGGGAATTGGAAGAACATCGTCCTCAGAGAGCCCCGTAAAAATTTCGTAGGGTTTTCCATTGAATAAACCTACAAAGGCCACCCAATTTTCATGGTTATTTTTAAAGCGAATGATCTCACAATCGAGCACCTCGGGGCGTTTTGCTGGGCGGTCCTCCTCGGTTTCGTCCTTATCGTTCCCTTTTCCAATGGATACCAAAACGCCATCGCGCGAACCCTCGCGGTACACGGTACATCCTTTACATCCACTCTCCCATGCGGTTTGATATACTTTGGCTACCATTTCCTCTGTAGTATCGGTAGGAAGATTAACTGTAACGCTAATGGAGTGATCGACCCATTTTTGAACCACTCCCTGCATTTTTACTTTGCTAACCCAATCAACATCGTTGGAGGTAGCTTTATAGTAGGGCGATTTTTCAACTAGCTTCTGAACTTCCTCGTCGCTTAGTGTTTTTAACTCACTGGCATTATAACCATTCACTTCGAGCCATGTTATAAACTTGTGATGGAACACATTGAATTCTTCCCAAGCATCGCCAACCTGATCGGTGAAACTAATTTTCACGTTCTTATCGTTGGGATTCACCTTGCGTCTACGCTTGTAAACGGGTAAAAATACGGGTTCAATACCCGAGGTTGTTTGGGTCATTAAACTGGTTGTTCCGGTGGGTGCTATGGTTAGAAGGGCAATATTTCTGCGGCCATACTTAACCATATTGTTATATAGCTCCTCATCTTCCGCCTTTAATCTATTAATAAAGGGGTTGTTTTTCTCGCGCTGCGCATCATAAATTGGGAAGGGTCCTCGTTCGGCAGCCAAAAAGGTCGATGAACGGTATGCTTCTAGGGCCAGCGTTTTTTGCACTTCTTCGGCAAAGTCGGTTGCAATGTCGGAACCATAGCGTAGCCCAAGCGCAGCCAGCATATCACCTTCGGCGGTAATGCCAATGCCTGTGCGCCTTCCCTGAATTGCTTTTTGACGGATTTTACTCCAAAGTGTGCGTTCTACGGCCTTTATTTCTTCGTCTTCGGGGTCGTTGTCAATCTTTGTCTGAATGGCATCTATTTTTTCTAACTCGAGGTCAATTATATCGTCCATCATACGCTGCGCTGCCCTACAATGTTCGCTAAAGAGCTTAAAGTTGAATTTTGCCTCTGGGGTGAATGGCTTTTCAACATAGCTGTATAGGTTTAAAGCTAAAAGGCGGCAGCTGTCGTATGGGCAAAGCGGAATTTCTCCGCAAGGATTGGTCGATACGGTTCGGAAGCCCAAATCGGAGTAACAATCGGGCACAGACTCACGAATAATGGTATCCCAAAATAGCACTCCGGGCTCAGCCGATTTCCATGCGTTGTGTATAATTTTATTCCAAATAGCTTTTGCATCGGCTTCCTGTGTGTACTTTGGGCTTGCCGATTCAACAGGGTACTGCTGGCGGTACGGTTTTCCATCGATTATTGAGCGCATAAACTCATCGTCGATTTTAACTGATACGTTGGCCCCTGTTACCTTACCTGCTTCCATTTTGGCATCGATAAACTTTTCGGCATCGGGGTGCTTAATCGAAATGGAAAGCATAAGGGCACCTCGGCGTCCGTCCTGAGCAACTTCGCGGGTGGAGTTGGAGTAACGCTCCATAAAGGGTACAACTCCGGTTGAAGTGAGGGCGCTATTGAGTACTGGGCTCCCTTTAGGACGAATGTGCGAGAGGTCGTGGCCAACTCCCCCCCTGCGTTTCATAAGCTGCACTTGCTCCTCATCAACCTTCATAATTCCGCCGTACGAATCGGCATTGCCCTTCGACCCAATTACAAAGCAGTTAGAAAGGCTAGCAATTTGGTATTGGTTCCCTATTCCGGTCATGGGCCCACCCTGGGGTACAATGTACTTAAACTCACTCAGAAGTCCATAAATCTCCTCTTCGCTCATGGGGTTGGGGTACTTTTTCTCTATGCGGGCAATCTCGCGAGCCAAGCGCTTGTGCATGTCATCGGGAGACACTTCGTAAATATTGCCCCACGAATCCTTAAGGGCATACTTGCTAACCCACACTTTAGCTGCCATTTCGTCGCCCTTAAAATAGGCTACCGATGCTGCCATGGCCTCCTCGAACGAATAGGTTTTGACTTTTTGTGTTGTTTGATGTGCTTGCATTACTTTGATTTGCTGATCCATTTCTTTGAAATTGTATTATTTTCGCTTTACATTTTTTTAACATGCTGGTAAAAAGGCAAATAAAAACTTTCCGCTTCAAACGAAAAGTTATTGCAAGGTAGGCAACCTTAACTTTTTGTTCCAAACAAAAATTGGGGTAACAATTAACAAATGGGCAAAGTTATTAACAGTGTATGTTATTGTTTTTCTGCGCATTGCAAAACATCTTGTTGTTCAGTACGTAAACAAAAAAGGTCTGGTTATCAGCACAAAAAAAGAAAAAGGGGCCATAAGGCCCCTTAAAAAATCGACTTAGAAATTGTTTAGTTAAAGATGTAGCGAACACCTAACTGAATGCGGTAAACGTCGCTTACATTTGCTGTTTTTTGGAATGTTGTATTAACAAGCTGACCGTTTATGTGCGCAAGGTTATATCTTGCCACCCCGTTTAATGGGTCGCCAACAGTGGTAATAGGGTTCACTCTAATCAGTGGCCTTTCGTTAATAACCTGTTGGGCAATACCCCAATCCTTATTAATAAGGTTGCCTATGTTTAAAATATCAACCCTGAATTGAAGTGCATTGCGCATTCCACCAGCTTTTACGAATACTTCCTGTACAAAACTAAAGTCGGCCCGATTGTACATAGGAAGGAACATTGCATTCCGCTCAACATACTTGCCTCTGTTTTTGCTTAGGTAGGGATCCTGCTTAATGTATGCATCCCATGCTTCGGCCTGCTGAACAGAAGTAAAGGTAATATCGTCGGTGGGGTCATTTGGTGTATTATTGTTCCAAGTGTACTGAGCAAAATTCATCTCGGTTACATCATTTGGAACGTAAATAAGGTCATTAGAAAATCCACCATCGCCATTCAAGTCCCCACTAACAACGTAGGAACGGTTTCCTGCGTTGGTCATCTCCCAGAACAATCCTACTTGGGTTGCACCAAACGAGAAGTACTCTTTACGATAAGAAACTGAAGCTATTATTCTATGGCCTGGGCTTGTTGCTGAAAAGCCTAACCCGGGTCGGTTGGGGTTTCCGGCGTGCTGATTGTTAATCCAAGAACCAAAGGCTATGCTTCCTGGGTCAATGGTGTTTTTTGCAACGCCGTAACTATATGCAACCTTTGCTGTTAATCCATCCTTGAAAGGCTTTTCAAGTGAAGCAGAAATATTGTAGGAATAACCTTCGTTCTGGTTCTTTAAAACAACAGCGTTATCAACAGCTGCGTTAATTTTGGTACTTGTATAACGTGGTCTATTGTCAACACCATTAAACTGAGTTTGTGCAGCAGGAAGATTGGCGTTAATATAGTACAAGCCATTAAAATCACGTCCATAAAGAGCCTCAACGCTTGCAATTAAACCAAAAACGGGTAGTTTTTGGTCAATCCCCAAATTAGAACGCCAAACCTGTGGGAAGCGGAAGTTACGATCGGTTAAGGCCAACTCATAAGTTGGTGCAACTTGAACTTGAGTAACAGTTGGTTTATACTGATCAATATTAGGATGGAAAGGACGAGCAGTAGTATTATCAAGACGCTCGAAACCTGTCATAACACCATTGTTTCCGATTTGATTTGAAATCCAAACATAAGCGGGACGACCTGTAAAGATACCAGTACCTCCGCGCACTTGAGTTTTCTTATCGCCAAAAACATCCCAATTAAATCCAACTCTTGGTGAGAACAGTGGATTTGGATCGGGCATCTTATCGGTTGAATACTTTACGGTTTGCCCGGATTCATCTCTGAAGTTCATAGCAGGTACATTGGGGTTGAAGTATCCTGTTTCTTCGAAGAATGGGACATCAACTCGCAAGCCTAGAGTAACTCTTAAATTGGAAAGAACTTTCCATTCATCCTGTGCATAAGCTCCTACATAGTATACTTTTAATGGCTGTACAGGCTCTGACTTGCCTGGCTGATTCATGTAGCGAACTTGAAACCTTCTTAAAGTAATTGGAGAAACGGTACGATTAGGATTAGCAATAAAATCATTCGCATCAGTATAGAAATCGGCCAGTGAGTTATACACATAAACACTCTGCGAACCAGGGTAGAAAACGTTCTCCGACTCATAAATCTCTCCGCTAACTCCAAAAGTAAAAGTATGGTTCTGTTTGAAAATTGTAAAGTTATTCTGAACTTGAATACTTGAATAGTTCAACCTATTGCTAGGAGTAAATGGTTCAAAGCCAAATGAAGTATACACACTACCTCCGTTAAGAATATCGACAAATGGGAACATCGAACCTTTTGAGCCTCTATCCTCATTATGGTATGTATAACCTACAATTAGGTTATTGGCCATTGTATTGGATATGCGCGAGTTTAACTCACCAATATAGGATCGAATATTCTCAAATATGGAATAGTTAGAATTTTGGAAGTTTAGTCCATTTAAGTTGGTGCGTCTAGTACCAAATCCCAAAGAACTACTATTGCTCAAAAGCACATCAGTTTCTGAATTGAGGAAATTCACTCTAAAACTTAATTTATTCTTATCGTTGATGTTATAGTCGAACTTGATAAGGAACTTATCAGCATCGGTGTGATGGTCATATCCTTCGTAGGGGCCTGTTTCATATTGGAAATTTGTTTTCAAATATGAGCTTAAAGCGTCCAAATCGGAAGCTAAAACCCTTGTAACATTGCCTTCTACTGTTTCGCCTCCCTGGTTGGCCCTGAATGTTGTACCAGGTTCTGTTAATCTTTCCCTCTCAAAAGATCCGAAGAAAAACAATTTATTTTTAATAATAGGACCGCCAAAACTCAAGCCAAGCTGGTTATAGTTAAATGCCCCAGGCTTAAAGTCAAATGCACCGGCCTTGGTTCCAACCATATCCTCATTTCTATATAAATAATAGAACGTTCCCTTAAATTCGTTGGTTCCGCTTTTGGTTACAGTATTTACTCCAGCACCCACAAAGTTCCCCTGACGTACATCGTAAGGAGCAATATTTACTGTGATCTGCTCAATTGCATCGAGAGAGATGGGCGAAACTCCTGTACGATCGCCTGGTTGACCGGCTAAACCAAATGAGTTGTTGAAGTACGAACCGTCAACTGTAATATTGTTCAATCGGTTATCTACCCCAGCAAACGACGACCCTTTGGACATGGGAGTCAGTCGGGTTATATCGGTTATCCTTCTTGAAATTGTTGGCATGGTTTGCAGCGCTTCCTGACCAAAGTTCGATGAAGCGCCTGTTCGATTTGAGTTGAACACAAAATCGCGGGCACCAACCACTACCACCTCTTCTAGTTCGGTAGCCGATTCTCTTAAAACGAACCGGAATTCTTCGGTTGCACCCAAAGCAAGAAATACGTTTTTTTGCTCAATAGGCTCATAGCCTAAAAACGATGCGCGAACGGTATAAGGGCCGCCAACCCTAAGCCCCATAAGTACAAATGATCCGTTGTCGAGCGTAGTGGTTCCGTAGGTTGAACCGCTAGGCTCGTGCAAAGCCATGATAATTGCAAAGGGAACGGGCTCCCCCTTTTCATTAACTACACGGCCAGTAATGGCTGCAGTAGTAACACCCTGCCCGTATATGTACATGCCACCAAGGGCAAAAAACAGGGTTAAAAACAAACTTTTCAGATTTTTCTTCATAGTTTACGGTTTTAGGAACATCAAATATGCACAAAAATATTTACAGGCTGCTAACTTGCTTCCATAAAAACATTAACAAATTGTTAATAACTCGGGGACGATTGCATGTAATCTCTTGTTTACACATTACTTCTTCAACGGAATTAGCTCTTCCAGAATTCTATTGGTAGCACCAACATGGTCGGTAATATAGGTTTTTGCTGCCTTACAGGAACTTTTATACTGCTCTTCGTTATTGAGCAAGTTCGAAACCACCATCCGAAACTCGGCAGCATTCGATACCGAAAACCCAGCCCCAACTTCTATTAGTTCTGTTGCCTCGTTGAACTTCCGATGGTTTGGCCCAAACAGCACAGGAATTCCATACGTAGCTGGCTCAAGGGTATTGTGAATTCCAACACCAAAACCTCCACCAACGTAGGCTATGGTTGCATAACGGTATGCCGCAGCCAAAATCCCTACCATGTCGATTATTATAATTTTGGCGCTCTCTACATTTTTGTTCCCTCTTGTATACCGAAGGGTACTTACTCCAACCAGCTGTTCAAATGCTTCTATTTGCTTTGGGTCTATTTCGTGGGGGACCAAAATTAGCTTTAGGTTCTCAGGGGCGCTTTTAATGTATTCAATTAGTAATTCATCGTCCTTAGGCCAAGTGCTGCCTGCAACTATTACATTGCTGTTGCCACAGAAAGATTCGAGAACGGGAAGCTCCTCTGCTTTTTGCGCATTGGCAAAAACCCTGTCGAACCGAGTATCGCCCGCTACGGTTGCATTGCTAATGCCTATTTTTTGGAGCAGCGATACTGAAATTTCGTTTTGAACAAAGATGTGATTAAAGCCGAAGAGAACCTTTCGGTACCATGCCCCATACCATTTGAAAAAAACCTGATTTGGCCTGAAAATGGCCGATATTACGAAAGTTGGAATCTTGTTTCGCTTTAATTGTCTTAAGTGGTGGTGCCAAAACTCGTACTTAACAAAAACGGCAATTACAGGATTTACAATGGCAAGGAATTTTTTTGCATTCCAGGGAGTATCCAATGGGAGGTAGAATACGTAATCGGCCCCCGAATAGTTTTTTCGAACCTCGTAGCCCGATGGTGAAAAAAAAGTAAGAAGGATTCTGTGCCCCGGGTGGCTCTCCCGATAAGCCTCAATTAGCGGCCGACCCTGCTCGAACTCCCCCAGCGAAGCGCAATGAAACCAAGCAACGGGATAATTGGGACTAATGGATGCTTTAAGGTTAGCTTGCCAATTATTTCGACCCTCAATCCACTGTTTAGCCTTTCGTTTAAAGGGCGAAATAATCAGAACCAGAAGATAGTAAAGCCCAATGCCTATGTTGTAAAGGAGTACCATTCCCTTTTTTTTGCAAATGTAGAAAAAAACCGATACCGTGCAAGCATAGGGCTAACACAATGCCTTATTGGGCTTACTAATGCAAACGTGCCTCTAAGCGTTGCCGCAAAGCCTCAAACAAGAGTATAGCCGTTGCTACAGAAACATTCAGCGAATCAATTTCACCCTGCATGGGAATAACAAGTGTTTCATGTGCATTTGTAAGCCAAAAAGGGCTTAGGCCCTTATCCTCGGCACCCATAACAATGGCACAAGGCTGGTTTAGGTTGGCTTGAAAGTGCAATTTCTGAGCCCCGGGCGTGGATGAAACTACATTAATGGACTTATTTTTAAACCAATGCAGAAGATCGTTGTTAGAAACCTGCAGCCAAGGTACAGTAAAAATGCAGCCTAGCGACGATCGGATTGCATTAGGATTGTATGGATCGCAGGCCATATCGCAGAGAAATACAGCACTTACGCCTGCCGCATCGGCAGTTCGGAATATGGCGCCCAGGTTGCCCGGTTTTTCTACCTTTTCAAGAACTAAAAAAAGCGGGTTGCTTGTAAAAGCAATGCTTTCCAAGTCAAACCGTTTCATGTGGAAAACCCCCACTATCCCTTCAACACCCTCCCGATATGCTATTTTCTTGTAAACCTCGGGCGAAACATGAAAAAGGTTACCAACCGAAACGTTTGATAAATAGATTGGGTAATTGGGGTCATCTAAATAGATTTGAGAGCAGATAAAAACCATGTGAGGCCTATACCCCGATTTTTGCGCCAAAGAAAACTCCCTTACACCCTCCAAAACGTAAAGACCCTGCTCTTTTCGGTAGCGGGAACTCTGTTGTAACTTATTAACTTCCTTAACCTTTGGGTTTTGTAAACTGATAATTTCCATTGCATATAAATATTCACAAATATAATTTATTGTTGTTCGATAAGCGAATCACAACTCATCTAATTCAAGCAGGCTAAAGTCCATCAAATACTTACGCATTGTTACCCCAGCCTCTACTTCGAGAGGCTCAGCAACTAAGGCTGAGATTATAAATGCATTATTATGACTGGCCTCAGCCCTGATTTTTATAGTATTATAGGACCGTAATATTAACATTTGGCTTGAAGAGGTTATACTTTAGCAAAAATTTAACTTTTTAAAATTTGTAATGATAGATATAAAACAACAAGTCGTTGAAAAGCCCGAAATCGGTCGGTTTTACTACTATTCAATTTCTACTTGCTTATGTATGTGGCTATTTCGTTTTTTGGCATGTAATTGGTTTAGAGTTTCTTTTAAAGAAATAATACTTTTTAAATTTAAGTACTTAAAATTCGTGTGTTGGGTTCAAAAACGTTAACCTACATGGATTTAAACTAACAAAACACTAGTTCGTACGTAAAAATGTAAAGTAAGTAAATAATACTACATGTTTTAGTATAATGCTGATTGTCTGTGTTTTGTAGTTCCGTGTTTTGTTTTTTAATTCGAATATTAATGCTCAAACCAGCGTAAGTCGCTTATTTTACGGCTATTGTTTTTGTGTGAACAAAAAATATTTATACTTTCGCTTTTTATTTTGATATTTTTTCTTGTGTGATTTTTTAAAAAGTTATCAACAACCCAATTAGCCCGAAATAAAACCGAAAAAACCGACATATTATGAAGTTAATTTTACGGTTAACATTTGCTGTGGCGCTTTTAGCTTTCGCTAGGCCCCAATTGTATGCACAATTTCATATTGTATCAACATCATCAACTCCCGTAGACTGTAGAGAAACGAACGGGGTCTTCAACAATGGTACAATTACCATTAATCTGTCGGGTGGAACTCCACCCTACACCATTACATGGCAACATTTAGTTTTAGGTTACAGCGGTTTGGCTACAACCAATAGCACAACCTATGTTATTACGGGCCTTCAGGCAGGAGGACATGTTCTTACAGCCAACCATGCTGCCGGCGATCCCGATGACCCCGAGGTGACCCTTCGCTCTGTAGGGCAACCGGCATTGTTAACAGTAAACATTCTACCTAGTCCCGCCCAAACTTGCCAGTCCGTTTCGCTTGGTCTGAATGGTAACCCTGCAGGAGGTAATGGTGGCTACTTACATGCCTGGTCGGGAGTTGGAGCAGCTTCGCTCGACTTCCCCAATATTGTTAACCCTACATTTACAAATAGTACACCCAATGCTTATTCAATAACCTATACTGTATCAGACTCGAAAAACTGTACAGCAAATCAAACTACAAACATTAATGTTTATGCTCAGCCCGTTGCAAATGCTGGCAGCAATAGTGATATATGCGGTCTATCATATACGCTTGATGCGACCCCTTCGGTAGGCAACGGACAATGGACCTATTCGGGACCTGGTACAGCAAGTTTTACCGACGATACCGATCCAAAAACAAATGTTTCGGTTACTGCTTATGGTACATATACCTTCACATGGACAGAAACTAATGTTATTTGTTCTTCAATTGCCACGGTTGATATAACATTCTATCTGCCGGCAACTGCCAATGCGGGAGGACCATATTTCACCTGCTCGGGTGTTGGCGTTGCTCTCAATGGTTCAATTGGAGGTTCTGCCTCAACTGCCGAATGGATTGATGGTGCAGGTACCTTTATGCCAAACAGGAATGACCTAAATGCAACATACACCCCTCACGCTTCGGAAGCGGGAACCGATGTTACGCTAATTCTAAGAACAAATGACCCCGCTGGGGTTTGCGGCTCTGTCGAATCGAGCGCTACCGTTACTGTGTACAATCTGCCCTCTGGTTCAATTACCAGTCAAACCAATGTTTCGTGCTTTGGTGGCAGCGATGGATCGGTTACTGTTACCGGCAGCGGCGATGGAGCCCCTTTCGAGTATCGACTGAATGCTGGTGCCTATCAGGCATCGGGAACCTTCTCGGGGCTTAGTGCCGGACCATATACCGTTACTGTTAGAAATATCAATGGTTGTACTTTTAGCGTTCCGGTTAATATTACCCAACCTGCGGCCGCATTAGCTGGCTCAATCACTAGCCAAACCAACGTGCTATGCTTTGGACAAAGTACAGGTTCGGTTACCGTTCTGGGTAGTTCGGGTACACCGCCTTACCAATATAGTTTAAATGGGGGAACCTATCAGGCTTCTGGCACATTCTCTGGGTTAGCAGCAGGTCCTCATACCGTAACTGTTCGCGATGCCAATTTGTGTACATTTAATGTGCCTGTTACAATTACCCAGCCAGCAAGTGCTATTGGCGGAACAATTACGAGTCAAACCAACGTGCTTTGTTTTGGTGAAAGTACTGGTTCGGTTACTGTAGCCGGTAATAATGGAACACCGGGATACGAATACAGTTTAAACAGTGGTTCTTTCCAAACCTCAGGCACTTTCAGTGGATTACCTGCAGGTAACCATTCTGTTACGGTTAGAGACGCCAACCTGTGTACAGTTGATGTTCCGGTAAATATTACCCAACCCGCTAGCGCTGTAAGTGGTTCAGTAACCAGCCAAACTAACGTTTCGTGCTTTGGCGGCAGCGATGGGTCAGTTACTGTTTCTGGTGGCGGAGGAACTCCTGGTTACCAATACAGTCTCAATGGAGGAGCATATCAGGTTTCTGGCACATTTTCTGGTTTATCTGCTGGTCCTTATACCGTTACCGTTCGCGATGCCAATTTGTGCACCTTCAATGTACCTATTACAATAACTCAGCCTGCAAGCGCATTAAGCGGTTCGATAACAAGCCAAACTAATGTTTCGTGCTTGGGTGGAAACAATGGATCTGTTACAGTTGATGGAAGTGGTGGAACCCCAAATTACCAGTATAGTATTAACGGAGGGCCCTATCAGGCTTCGGGAACTTTCTCGGGTCTCACTGCAGGTGGTTACACCGTAACCGTGCGCGATGCCAATTTGTGTACCTTCAATGTTCCAGTAACAATAACTCAACCTGCTA
>CAYZNN010000002.1:86193-167388 GCA_964479665.1 uncultured Rikenellaceae bacterium
CGCGATGCCAATTTGTGTACCTTCAATGTTCCAGTAACAATAACTCAACCTGCTACAGGTGTAAGCGGAACAATAACCAGCCAAACCAACGTTGCCTGCTTTGGTGGCAGTACCGGTTCGGTTACCGTTAGCGGAAGCGGTGGCACGTCTCCTTACCAGTATAGTTTAAATGGAGGTGCCTATCAGGCTTCGGGCACCTTTACCGGTTTGGCCGCAGGGCCTCATACCGTTACTGTTCGCGATGCTGGCCTTTGTACATTTAACGTTCCCGTTACAATTACCCAGCCTGCTTCTGCAGTAAGTGGTTCGGTTGCCAGCATTACACATGTGCTTTGTCGAGGAGCGAGCACCGGTTCGGTTACCCTTTCGGGAAGTGGTGGCACACCCCCTTACACCTACCGATTCGGAGCTAGTGCATACCAGGCATCCCCCACATTTAATGGTTTAGCGGCTGGAACTTTTACTGCTCGTGTAAGAGATGCCAACCTTTGCGTATTTACATTCCCCGTTACAATAACTCAACCGGCTACAGCTGTAGGCGGTTCAATAACAAGCCAAACTAATGTTTCGTGCTTTGGTGGAAACGATGGATCTGTTACCGTTTCAGGGAGTGGCGGAACTCCTGGCTATCAATACAGCCTGAATGGTGGAGCATATCAGGCATCTGGTACTTTCTCAGGTTTGGCCGCAGGCCCACATACTGTTACAGTTCGCGATGCCAATTTATGTACCTTCAATGTGCCAGTTACAATAACTCAACCTGCTGCCAGCTTAGGAGGAAGCATTTTAAGCCAAATTAATGTTTCCTGTTTTGGAGGGAATGATGGTGAGGTTTCGGTTACCGGTACTGACGGTACTTCTCCATACCAATATAGTTTTGATGGAGGAGCATATCAGGCTTCGGGATCATTCACTAACCTTTCAGCAGGTACCTACAATATTACCATTCGCGATGCCAACCTATGTACTTTTAACTTACCCGTTACAATTACCCAACCCGCAACAGGCCTTACAGGTTCAATCGCAAGCCAAACAAATGTTCTGTGCTTTGGCGATAGCAACGGTTCGGTAACAGTAACGGGTAGTGGTGGAACTTTGCCCTACCAATTCAGTATTGATGGAGGAACCTTCGGAGCATCGGGCACATTCAGTGGACTTGCTGGAGGCCATTATACTATAACCATCCGCGATGCTAACCTTTGTACTTTTAATGTTCCTGTGACCATTACCCAACCAGCAGCTATTTCCATTGCAAGTGTTGTTGTTTCGCATGTCGATCAGTGTTTTGGCGACACTAATGGTTCAATTCAGGTTACAGCAGGAGGTGGAACACCTAATTACACTTATACCCTATATAATGGGGCAACTCTGTTAGGAAGCCAAAATCCGGTTCATCCTGCTCCAGCGCTGTTTAGTGGCTTGGGCGCAGGTACAAACTATAGGGTTGTTGTTACCGACAATAACGGATGCCCCTCGGCAGAACAAACGGGTATTACAATAACTCAGCCAGCCGAACTGATAATAACCGGTATTGATGTAACAGATATTACCTGTAACGGCTACAACGATGGTACTATAACCGTAAATGCAACAGGCGGTACGCCTGCTTACCAGTATTCAATCGACGGACCATTCCCCTTTGGTACCTTTCAGGCAAGCAATGTATTCACCGTTGGTGAAGGTGGTTACGATGTTTTTGTACGCGATGCCAACGGCTGCGAAACCGGCTGGCCAGTTCAGGTTGTATTTACCAACCCTCCTGCCATTGCCTTCAGTTTCAGTATCGACCCCATTACTTCATGTAACGGAGCCAATGAGGGACGTATTACCATTTCGAATGTAAGCGGTGGGTCAGGTAGCGGTTACGAATATTCTATTTACGATCCTCCCATATGGGGAACAGCCATAGTATTTAATAACCTCCCGGGCGGGCCAACGAACCCCTACTATATAAGGGTACGCGATTCGCAAGGGTGTATTGAAACAGCAAATAATGGCAACCCTGTATATATAAATCAACCTTCACCTATAACATTCGACATTGTAGGCATAACCCATGTTACAGGCTGCTGGTATAATACTAATGGTAGCTTTAGAGTACAAAACGTGCTGGGCGGGACTGGAATTAAGCAGGTAAGCATTGATGGCGGAGCCACTTGGTTTGCTGTACCTAGAACTTTCACCAACCTAGGAGTTAATGTGTATACTGTTACCGTTCGCGATGCTAATGGTTGCGAGGTTAATCAAATTGTAAATATCACCGGACCACCTGCAATTGTAATAGATAACTTAGAAACAACCAACGTTACCTGTTTTGGCGGTGCCAATGGTACCATAACAGTAACCGCATCGGGAGGAACTGGTGTACTGCAGTACTCGATTAATGGTGGGGCCTACCAGACCACTGGTTCGTTTACCGATTTAACTGCAAACACTCATGTTATCCGAGTGCGCGATGCAAATAATTGTATTCTACAACAGGATGTTGTGATAACACAACCTCCGGCATTAGTTCTAACCACTCAAACTGTAACGGACATTACTTGTAATGGATTAACCGATGGAACCATTACCCTAGCTGCTTCTGGTGGTGTAGCACCCTATGAGTATAGCATTACTGGAACAGCCCCGTTTACAAGTGTTACTGGTTTATATACAGGACTTTCAGCAGGTAATTACCCCGTTCTTGTACGCGATGCGAGCGGTTGCTCACTGTTTGGAAGCACACTTGTAGTTAACGACCCACCAGCAATTTCAATAACCAGCCAAGGTTTTACGGACATTTTATGCTTTGGCGGAAGTGGTAGCATTACCGTTACCGCTAGTGGTGGAACAGGCACCCTTAGTTATGTCCTGAAAAATAGTTTGAACGTAGTTGTTTCAACTAACACTATCGGAACATTTACAGGATTAACCCAAGAAACCTATTCAGTTGAAGTTACCGATGATAATAGCTGTGGCCCTGTTATTGCAGGACCCTTCACAATAACCGAGCCTGCTCAACTTCTAATTACTGGTTCATCGTTTACCCAAATAACCTGTTTCAACAGCAACGATGGAACCATAACCGTAACCACAACGGGAGGAACTGGCCCCATTCAGTACATTCTTTTCGAAAGTGGCAACCCTATGTACTCCCAATTTGACAATGGCCTGTTTACTGGACTTGCCGAGGGTATTTATACAGTAAATGTTGTAGATGCCAATAATTGCGGTCCTGTTACTGCTGGCCCATTCAGCATTATTAACCCTACAGCACTTGTTCTTTCAACAAACGTTACCAATGTTAGCTGCTCTTTCTCTGGGAACGATGGCCGAATTAGTGCCATGGGAACAGGAGGAACAGCACCTTATTCAATTATTCTATACCAAGGGGGTGTTCCCATTGCCAATGCTACAGGCGTTGCTGAAGGCAACTGGTTCGATTTTAATGGACTTGGAGGTGCCATTGATTATGAGGTTGAAATTCGCGATGCCAACTACCCCACTTGCCCTTCGGTAACTTCAGGCTTACTTACCCTTATTGTTCCTTCGCCCTTAGCCATAGGTGCACCAATCATTCAAAACCCAAGTTGTATAGGGCAGTCCGACGCCACAGTAACAATCCAAGCATCTGGTGGCACCCTATCCTATACTTATACTCTATTTACCAACATGGGTGCTCAGGTTGGAGCCTCAATTGTCTCTGCCAACATCGACCCTGTTCAGTTTACTGGAATTGCTGCAGGAACTTACTATGTATCGGTTGACGATGCTAATGGTTGCGGACCCGTAAACACCAGCAACTTTACCATAAGCAACCCAGCACCAATCATTTTCTCAGCCTTTAAAACCGACATGGATTGCTACGGGGGTCCAGGCAATGGAACAGGACAAATCTTCTTTAATGTCACATCTGGTGGCACCGCTCCTTTCATGTTCTCAATTGATGGCGGAACGACATTTACGAGCGATAATCCGGTTACTGGGTTGAGCGGTGGCGATTATACCGTTATGGTTCGCGATGCCAACGGATGCTTGTCTGCTTCTCAAACAGTTAATATTTTCGAACCCGATGAGCTAACCCTTAGCCTTCAGGGCTTCGATGTTTCGTGTAATGGAAGCACCAATGGTCGCATTATTGCTACCTCTACAGGTGGAACATTCTCATCCTCTACTCCTAAATTGTATGAACTCGACGGATCGGGCTCGTGGCAAACTTCGAATATTTTCAATAATGTATCCGCTGGATGGCATTCAGTAACTGTTGTTGATGCTAAAAACTGTATGGTAACTGAAAATATTTTTATTGACGAACCTTTACCAATTAGCATAGTCTCTAGCAGTTTTACCGATCCAACATGTAGTAATTACGGTACAATTACGGTTGTAGCCAGTGGTGGAACCGGAACGCTCACTTACACACTACAGCCAGGAGGGGCCAACAATACAACCGGCCTGTTTACAAACCTAGGAGGTGGTACCTACACAGTTCAAGTTACCGACCAGAATGGGTGCGGACCTGTTACAACCCTACCTATTACACTTACCTCGCCAAGTACAATATCGATTGACAATATTATTATTACCGATGCTACGGGTTGCTTTGGCAGTACCAACGGAAGCATTGAGATTATTGCTTCGGGAGGAACCGGCACTTTAACCTATTCAATAGATGGCGGAGCAACCACATTCCTAACCAATGTGTTTACAAACCTTACCCCAAACAATTATGTAGTGGTTGTTAACGACGATGCCAACTGTCCACAGGCTTCGCCTGTAAGTGTGGGTGGCCCCGCTCAAATAACCTATAATATTCTGGTTGAAGCCCCTGAAAACCCTACGGGAGCAGCAAACGGAACTATTCTGGTTGAAGGTTTTGGAGGTACGGGTCAACTAACCTTTACGCTTTGGGAAAACACCCTCGGTTTAGTTACTAGTAATACCAATGGGTTGTTCGAAAACCTCACGAACGGAACCTACTGGGTTGTTATATCCGATGAAAACAGTTGTGAAGAAACAACTCGCCTAATTGTACTTGCAGGCCTAAATATTACAGTGGTTTCGACAAATATTTCCTGCAACGGAGCAAACGATGGTACAATTGACATTACCATAAATAGTGGTACGGCTCCGTATACCGTTTCATGGACAGGGCCTTCGGGACCATTGCCTGGTTTTGCCAATCAAACCTCTTTGAGCAACTTACAACCCGGCATGTATACTGCTTACATTATGGACTCAGGCGGACTCGATGCAACGATATTTGTTGATATTACGGAACCCCTTCAATTGAACATCCTTGCTCCAATTGTAGTTTCGCCCAGCTGCAATACACTGCAGGGCGGGACCAATAACGGCAGCATTATTGTTGAGGGTACAGGGGGAACCCCGCCATACGCTTATGTTCTTGAGGATATTAACGGACTTCCCATAACTCCTGCAGGCTTAGGAGTATACACCGGTCTTTGGGCAGGCAGCTATACTCTAACCGTAACCGATGGCAATATGTGTCAGTTTGTTACAACTATCGATGTAGTCGAACCCTCAGCCATTACCTACGACCAACCCATTGTTATACATCCTACCAGTCATACGGCAAGCGATGGTAGCATTTCCGTTACTGCACATGGAGGTACAGCACCTTATACCTATACACTGCTACCAGCAAACACATCAAATGCAACAGGCTTGTTTACTGGTTTGCCTTCGGGTGTTTATGAGGTAGTGATTTCCGATGCCAATTCATGCTCTGTAACCATTACCAACATTCGTTTAACTGGAATTACAGTTACCCTTACCCCGCATCACATTACCTGCTTTGGCTCGAGCAATGGTTGGATTAATGTTGAATTGCAGGGAGTGGTTCCACCAGTAACCTTAACTCTTTTCTGGGTAGATGGAGGTATAGAAATTACCAACGGAGGCCTGTCGGAAAGCGAAAGGGTACTAGGCCCGGGTATTTACATTGTAACTGTAACTAGTGGCGGTAACATTATTCAAAACCAAATTGAGATACTAGAACCTGCCGACATTGCAGCTAATGTTATAGATGTTGAAAATCCCGGTTGCTTCGGCGCTGAAACCGGTTTCGTAATATTCGATATATCAGGTGGAACCCCGTTTGCCGATGGTTATGATATTTCATGGACCGGAGGCAGTTCACGTGGCTTTGTAGCACAACCTTTAGGAGCCGGCACTTACAACTTTACAATATCCGATGCCAATGGTTGCCAATTTGTGATTCCCGATGAAGTAATAATAACTGCTCCTGCATCAATGACGCTTGAAAGCCTAACCTACTTCGACCTTACCTGTTACCAGAATAATTCGGGCTACATTTCGATGCTTGCTTCGGGTGGTGCTGAACCATTAGTTTACTCAATTGATGGGCCAAGCGGAGTAATTTCCAATGGTTCGGGAGTATTCAACAATCTGGCTGCAGGCACATACTACCTGTTAATTGAAGATGCAAACGGCTGCCAGTTCCCATTTGAAAGTGGCAACAATATGGTTACGCTTGCAGAACCCGACCAAATAGTTATTACACCTATTACTACTAGTCTTCCGGAATTTGATTGCCATTATTCCACCCCGCTTCCTGAGTTCGAAATGGAGGTTACTGGCGGCACACCCGAGTATACATTCCAGTGGCTACGAGGTACAACCTTGCTTGATCAGTTCACAAGCAACCTTATATTACCTACTCCTGGAACCTATACGCTCGAGGTTACCGACAGCCAAGGCTGTGTTGCATCTGAAACCATTGTAATTCCAGGGCCAGATCCAATAGAATACGAATGGACATTTACTGTAGCTAACTGCCGTATAGCACCATTTGGCGATGTTGGAGGCATCCAAATAACCAATGTAACTGGTGGTAATGGAACTTTTAGTCTTCCAACAGGAAACGACTTTCAAATTCGCTGGCCAAGTTTAGGCAACGACTTTAACAACGTATGGTCATTATCCAACTTGCAATCCGGGGGTTACGAGGCCGTTGTTACCGATGAAAAAGGATGCGTTGACAATGCTATTTTTACTGTACCTTACACATTGGAAAATGCTTTTGCTGTTGATGTTGTAAAAGATCAGTTGAATTACTGTTACGATGCAACCGCCAATTTAACTCTTGTAGTATTGGCGGGTTCAATTGGCTCGTCGCCAACCATTGATTGGTACAACCTATCGGGTAACGACCCCAATACCTCAGTACATTCGGGCATTGTATACTCAATCCCTAACCTACAGCAAAGCCAAATTGTACATAGGGTAGACGTAATAAGCACTGTTGGTTGCCTGGAGCAAGCCCTCGATACGATTAATGTATATCCTCCAATTAGGCCATTCATAAACCCCGATACACACCCGTTTATACAAACCGACAACCTATTTGGCGACCCAACTGTAATTTCAGTACTTGCCGATACACAGTACGATGTGGAAGTTTCGGTACAAACCCCAGGAATTTATTCGTACCTCTGGACTCCAAGCTTGTTCTTCGAAGCGGCAAATCAGTACAACCCAATCATGACATACCTTACTGGTTTTTATGAGCCTTACCTTACTGGTACCATTTTCAACCCAAGTACAGGTAGAAACGAAAAGTATATCCCAATAAAAACCTTTGTTGAAGACGTATATGGCTGCGTTGATTCGCTCGAACTTAAAGCCAGAATTCTGAATAAAATTGTTATTCCCAACGTATTTACGCCTAACGGCGATGGGATAAACGACCGCTGGACAGTTCCTTACGCTGGCCTGTTCCCCGAGCTGGAAATTATTGTATACAACCGATGGGGTTATGCCATTTGGGAGGGCAAAGGGTCTGAGGCTCATCGAGGCTGGGATGGTAATAACTCCCGAGGAACGCCTTACCCCGTTGGAACATACTACTACGTAGTTAAATACAATGTTGGAGGCAATTCTGTTGGTTGGAAACCGGTTTCGGGTTCAATAACCATTGTTCGATAACGAATTGAAAGTATAACGATATATAATCCCATAACCATGAAAAGGATTTTAATTGTATCGATAGTTGTTTTAGCAGGCTTGAATTGCGATTTGAAAGCGCAACAGTTGCCCCAGTTTACTCAGTACATGCTAAACAACTACATAACCAACCCAGCAGTTGCTGGTATATACAACTACTACCAAATTCGGTCGAACAATCGCTGGCAGTGGGTAGGATTAACCGATGCTCCCCAAACCTACAGTATTAGTGCCTATGGTCCACACAACCGACTCGATATGGGTTTTGGCGGGTATCTGTTTAGCGATATTACTGGCCCTACAAGCCGTTTAGGTTTTAGTGGAACCTATGCCTACAACAGGCAGTTAACCCAGGATATACGTGCGTCGGGAGGTATTTCGCTTGGCGGATTGCTATTTAGCATCGATGGGTCGAAATTTGATTTGGGTGATGCCCAAACAACCACCCCCGACCCCGCACTGTTCCGTAATTCATCATCGGTTTTTACCCCCGATGCTTCAATTGGCTTCATGTTTTATACAACCTATTGGTTTGCTGGCATTTCAGCGCATCAACTGTTTGGACAGCGGATTAAATTTGTTGACCAACGGGTTGGAATTAACCGACTTAAACAGCACCTAATGCTAAGTGGTGGTTACATTTTCCCATTAAACCGCGACCTCGACTTTGAACCATCGGCAATTGTTAAGTACATGTTTGGCTCGCCTGTAACTGTGGACTTTAACGCAAAATTCACGTACCGTCGGCAGTTTTTCGGAGGGCTATCGCTTCGCTGGGCCGATGGTGCGGCCCTGGTTGTGGGCATGACCTACGACAACCGCTACCAGTTTGGATACTCATTCGACTTTAGTTTTGGTAGCATACGGAGCCATCAGTTCGGATCGCACGAAATTATGGTGGCCTTCCTATTCGATAAATTGAAGTAAAAAAACTTTAACTCTTTTAAACGCTATCCTATTGGGGTAGCGTTTATTTTTGTAAGAAATTGAAAAATAGAATGAAAAGGTTAACGTTGGTTTTAGTGGTAACCTCCCTAATGGTTGGTTGCAAGAAAAACGCAATAATCCCCGAAAAGGATATGGTTACTATTGTAACAAAAATTTTCCTGTCCGATGCTCTGACTCTTACTGCACCAAACGATATCTCGCTCTTTAACCGCGATAGCATCGACTACTACGCACATATCTACACTTCGATGGGATACACATCGGTTCAGTTCGATAGTTCCATTGTTTTCTACACTAAGAACCCAGCGCTTTTCGACCAAATTATCGATAAAGCCATTGCCGATCTTTCAAAATTGGAAACTGAACTCAATGCGAAACTGAATGCCGTTAAAACCGATAGCCTTCAGAATCTTTGGGTTGGCAAGGATAAATGGATATTTCCTACTGATGCAAAATCCGATACCATTGGCTTCCGAATACCATCCCGCAAACCCGGAAAGTACACTCTAAAAGTATGCCTTCGTGTACTTCCAAACGACGAGTCGGTGGAGCCAAAGGTTATTTTTGCTTTCAACCTCAAGAATGATAGTACCTACTTTAATAAACGGATTGAAAATCTTTCTAAAGATGGGATTACGCGAACCATTAAAATTGAAAATAGTATTTCAGACACCAGCATTACGCACCTAACAGGGGCTATATTACACCATGAGCCACAAACAGGAGAGTGGGCTAAGCATGCCGAGGTTTTCTCGATAAATATTTCGTTCGAACCCATAATTGATAGTTCTAAGGTAGCCCTTAACCCAGTCCCTAAAAGTAGGCAGAGGTTAGAAAAAAAGCAATAGGGCTGTACTATACTTTTCTCTTTTAACTAACTTTGCAAAAACTAGCGAATCGTGGATATTAAACAAATAATTATTGAAATACTTGCCAGTAATAACTATGTGAGTCTGCCTGGGGTTGGCTCGGTTATTCAGAAATACCACCCGGCAAAGCTCTCTTCCGATGGCAAAACATTTGAACCCCCAAGGCAGGAAATTGCATTCGATACCTCACGAACATTTGACGACGAGGCTATTGAAAAACACCTTGTTGAGTCAAAGGGCATAAATCCTTCGGAGGCCAAAGCCATAGTATCGAAATTCATTTTATCACTAAAAGGCGACCTTGATTTGGGCAACGAAGTTTCACTTCGTGGTATAGGCATTCTAAAAAAGGATAATAAATCGAACATAATACTCATTCCCTATACTTCTGAGCAGCAAGCCACTGAAACCCTCGGTTTAAAAAACGTTTCTGTAGAGCCCAAACAGAATAAAAAGAAACCAAGTAACCAAGCAAAATCAATTACTAAGAAAACCAACAGGAGCATTCTAGTTATTTTTATTCTTCTGCTTATAGTAGGTTTGTTTGCGCTTGCTGCCTACCTTTTACCACCACTTCGATTCTGGGAAGGTGACCTTTTTGCCAAAACCACCAAACCAAAAACTGAAAGCAGTGCTCCCATTGATTTTAAAAAAGAACCTACTGAAAATGATGCTCTAATGCCTTTGGCCGACAGCTTGAGTAACGTGGAGCCTATAAAAGAATCATCTCCCGTACAACAGGAAGCCGCTGAGGTTAAATTCTACTATATAATTATCGGTAGTTTCAATAGCATGGAAAACGCTCAGCGTTTTGCAAAAAGGGTGGAAGCAGCTGGCATTACCCCCGAAATAATTGAAGGGAAAGGAAATTACAGAGTATCTCGAGGTAAGTTTGCCGACCGTAAAGAAGCCCTGAAGGAATTGGGTCGCCTTAGGCATGGAAACCCTAAAGAATCTGCCTGGTTATTAGTACAATAAAGAAACGGGGCTTTCGCCCCGTTTCTTTATTTCTCAGTTACCAATCGGAGTAACTCTTTAATTCTATTAACCTCCGCTTTCAAGACTTCCAGCTCTTTCGACGAGTCGGTTAACTTCACATTCTCCTTGGAAAGAGCATCCACTTTTAGCTTCAGCTCGTTAATGATTGCCTGCTGCTCCTTAATGGCTTCAACCAAAACAGCTGTCATTTCGGAATACTGAACACCCTTAAAACCATCAACTTCATTGGTAAAGACTAACTCCGGAAGAATAGTTTCAACCTCTTGTGCAATAAAACCTATTCGCTTGCCCATCGCCGGTTCGGTTTTCCATGTAAAGTTAACCCCACGAAGCTTAAGCATTGCATTTAAGCTTCCGTTAAGTGTGTTTATATTCTCCTTCATTCGAACATCCGAAGTGGCAGTGGTAAGAGTTCCATCGCTCATTCTGTTCAATACCCCCGAATAGGCTCCAGAACCTATGCTTCTGAAACGAGCATTTCCATTAACATCGAGAGTTTGGGTTGGATCTGCGGCATTAATAGCAATCCTATCGTTGTCAAATTCTCCATAAATTAATGGATTTGTTTGGTTTGTTGAATTTTCAATTAATAGCCTGTTGGCCCAGCCAGTAGCATTTTGACCTGCCTGCTTGCCAATAAAAACGTTACCAGAGCCAATTTGAGAAATACCAGCAGAATATCCGATTAGCACATTGTAATCACCCTGCGAATATGCTCCAGAGTGCCACCCAACATGTATATTGCCAGTCCCGCTAGTTTTGTAAATAGCCGCCTGTCCTCCAACATAAACATTGTACCCCCCTGTGGTTTGATTTCCTCCTGTTGATTTTCCAATAAAAGTATTTCCGGTTCCATCAACATTGCTTTGACCGCTTGACTCGCCTACATAAACATTGCTAGTTCCTGTAGTATTGGACATTCCTGCTTCACGACCAACAAAGATATTGTAGTTTCCAGTTGTATTAAGTTGACCCGCTTTCCAACCTAAAAATACATTTCTAAAACCGGTTGAATTTGAATAGCCCGTTTGATAGCCAATAAAAGCGTTTTCGTAGCCCGTTGTATTGGAATATCCGCTTTGGTAACCCAAATAGGTATTAAAAGTTCCACTAGTGTTTTCGCGTCCTGCCTGATAACCAATAAACAAATTGTAGTTGGTATTATTTTTATATCCTGCCTCAAACCCAATAAAGGTATTCCACCCTCCCGTAGTGTTTGTATAGCCTGCCAAGTTTCCAAGGAATACGTTGTTCGCTCCAGTAGTGTTTGAGCGTCCACCTTCATTACCTATAAAAACGTTATTGCTACCAGTTGTATTGGCCCATCCCGCAAAATAACCCATAAAAGCATTACTGGTACCCAAAGTGTTGTAGCGTCCTGCTTCGTTTCCAAGGAATACGTTATTACTTGCATTGTTTGTATAACCCGCTAAATTTCCGAGGAATACGTTATTATCACCTGTGGTGTTGGTACGTCCGCTTTCATTTCCCATAAAAACGTTATTTGCTCCTGTAGTATTTGCTCTACCGGCTGTGTATCCCAAAAAAACGTTGTTGTTCCCATTGGTTGTATTACTATAACCCGCTTCGTAGCCCAAGAATACATTGAAGTTACCCCCCAAATTGCTGTACCCGCTTCGGTAACCCATAAAAAGGTTATTCCCCCCTATTGTATTTCCCTGACCCGCCTGGTAACCCATAAATACGTTGTTGGCACCGGTTGTATTCAATCGGCCAGCGTCGTACCCGATAAAAGCATTAAAACTAGCAGTTGTATTGCTGTAGCCTGCATTGGTGCCCAAAAAAGTATTGTAATTTCCAGTGGTGTTAAGGTATCCGCTGTACTGACCCACAAAAGCATTTCCAGAACCAATATTATTAGTTCGTCCAGAATAGTCGCCAATGAATACGTTGCTGCTTCCGGTTGTAGTGGAGTATCCGCTTTGAAAACCCAAATAGGTATTGAACTGGGCAGTTGATGCCAGGTAGCCGCTCTGATATCCAATGTAAACATTGTAAGTACCCGAAGTGTTGCTAAAGCCACTTTGGTATCCTAAAAAGGTGTTGAAGTTTGCCACGGTATTGTTGTAACCGCTTTCGTGGCCAATAAACACATTCTGTATCCCTGTGGTATTCAAATAACCGCTACGGTAACCCATAAAAATATTACCCCATCCAAGTAGTGTTAGCATATCCGCTTTCGTTTCCTGCAAAGAAGTTATACGATCCCAAATTTCCTGTTCCACCCAAATTGCTATAACCCGATTTAAATCCAACAAAAATATTGCTTTTACCAATTGTGGTACTTAAACCAGCCTGATAACCCAAAAAAGAATTGTAAACACCGCCTGTAGTTAGGTTTGCACCGGCTTGCTGCCCAATTAGATAGTTTTCAGGGGTAATGAACATGAAGCTGGAGCTGCTTTTGGTTTGGTCAACAAGCCCTCCAACCGCAAATCCACCCCTACTGCTTTTAGCAGGAGAATCGTCGAAATAAATACGGGCGCTATCACGGCTAACATAGAACAGGTCGGTTGCTCCAGTTTTGGTTTGATCAACCAATGTTCCTACAGCAAAGCCACCCCGGCTGCTTTTATTTGCACCTTCGCGTATGAATATCCGAACGCTATCGGGTGTTAACCTGAAGTATTCCTGGCTCGCTTTGGTTTGGTCAACTAAACCACCCACTGCAAACCCACCACGGCTGCTCTTTCCAACCGCATCATCGACATAAACACGAACACCGCTCTGGTACACAGCAAAAACAATTTGACCATCGTTATTGCGAACTGCAAAAATGGGCTGTTCTTCGGTAGGGTCGCCACCAGCCACATCGAACTTAGCCGTAGGGCTTACGGTACCTACACCTACATTTCCTGTTAAACGGTAAATATCTTGCCCCGAAACCGTCCAGTTGCTTCCCTGTGGTGGCGTTTGCCACGAAGCCGTTCCATCGGCAGCAGAAGTTAGTATTTTACCAGTGCCCGGACTTCCTCCCCTAATTCTAACCAACCCATTTACATCTAAGGTTTGTGTGGGAGCAATTGTTCCTATACCTAGGCTACCTCCTAATGGTTGGAGCGATAATGGTTCTGCTACTCCATTGTAGCCAACCTGAATCCAACCTGAGTAAGGACTTCCAGACATGTGTCCAATGTCAATTCCTTCCTGTGGGTAGCTAACATTTCCTATACGCAATATGGCACTCGAGGTGGCTGAGGGTATGGTTGGATTTGCCAAGTTTCCTGAAACCGTAAATCGTGCAGGAGGAGTAGTTGTTCCAACACCAACATTGGTTCCACTGTTGAAAAGGATACTATTCGAAACCCAATCGGTTCCGTTGTGACGCAATGTTTGACCATTTGTACCCGGAACAAGTGGGCCCGGAGGGCCTTGTGGTCCAACTTCGCCTTGAGGTCCCTCATTACCCGATGCTGCAAATAGGGCATAGGGCACGGATTGAAGGGGTGAAGACCCCATAAAAACGAATTCGTTGCCACCAGTTGGGTCCAAGAAAATATCTAAATAAAGATTCCCCTCCGACCAAGGAATCTGTTCGAATTCGCCAACGAGGGTTGTGCCGTCACCCACTATAAAATTGATAAGACCAACGCTGTTAGTAGTTAATACATGGGGTTCGGAATAAAAAATAGTTCCGCCAGTAATGTCGGTAATGCGAACCATAAACTTCACATTTTGGTTTGCAATAACCTCTCCGGTTGCATTGCGAACAACGGTTTGGTAGTTAAATCCTTGTGGTGCCTGAGCTACCGCCAATGTGCTTGCAAGCAACAAAAGGGAAAAAGTAAACTTTCTCATATGGTTTCCGTTTTGGTAAGCGATTTCATTAAAAACAAACAATTTAACTAAAAAGGCAATCGAAAGCAAATATTATTTGCGTTTTTTGGTGAAGGGAAAATATTAATGTATAAACAATCGTTTAACGAATGTGGCTAATAAAATTTATCGTTATCTATAATACTGCTGAAGTTTTTTTTAAATAACTTCAATTATTCTTTCAAGCATTTCGGGCACGCCAATGGAAGCAGGCTTTTTTATAAATGTTATGTTTTTATAGTTTGGTACGTTAACATCGTTGGGGTCGATGAGGAAAATTTTTGCACTACGGGGAGCATAGTCTATTAGTCCGGCTGCCGGATAAACGTTTAGCGAAGTTCCGACAACGGCAAGTATATCGGCGGTTTTAACAATTTGAACAGCATCCGATATGGCAGGCACCGCCTCGCCAAACCAAACAATATGCGGGCGCAAAGTATGCCCTTTAGGGCATCTGTCGGTTCGTTTCAGTTCCCACCCGTTTACTTCAACAATGTACGACGGATCGCCCGTGCTGCGAGCTTTTTTCAGTTCGCCATGCAAATGGAGCACTTTCGAACTACCTGCCCGCTCGTGCAAATCGTCTACATTTTGCGTTACTATTCGAACATCGAAATGCTCTTCTGCTCTGGCTAAGGCCATATGCCCCTCGTTGGGTTTTACATTCAGCAGCTGCTTTCGGCGCTCGTTATAAAAACGGGTAACCAGTTCGGGGTTGGTTTCCCATGCTTCAGGGCTAGCCACTTCCATTACATCGTACTCTTCCCACAAACCGCCCATATCGCGAAAGGTTCGAATGCCACTTTCGGCGCTAATGCCCGCTCCGGTGAGGACTACAAGTCGTTTCATACCACTATATTATTAAAAAAACTCAAGGTATAGCAACTATGCAAACCTTGAGTTTTGGCGAATTAATAAAGTTCTACTTTACTTCCGAACCGTTGGCAACAGTGGTTTGGGGTTGAACCAGAACCAATTTGCCATTGGCATCCTGCACCATTAGAATCATCCCTTTCGATTCAATTCCTTTAATTTTTCGAGGCTCGAGGTTGGCAAGCATTACAACCTGCTTCCCAACCATCTCCTCGGGCGTATAGTATTCGGCTATTCCCGAAACAATGGTGCGGCGGTCGATTCCTGTATCGATATGGAGTTTTAAAAGTTTTTGCGTTTTAGGAACCCGATCGGCTTCCAATACGGTTGCAGTACGTATGTCCATGGTCGAAAACCCTTCGTACGTTACATTCTCTTTCTGTGGGGTTACCTTCCGTTGCTTGCTCTCGTTGGCCTCCTTTGTGGCTTTGAGTTTTGCCAGCTGCTCTTCAATGGTTGCGTCCTCAACTTTGTCGAAAAGTAGCTCGGCTTTGCCCAAATTATGCCCTTCGGCAATTAGTCCAATCTCGCTGGCCCTCTCCCACCCGAGCGAATCGGTATTCAGCATTGAACGAAGTTTGGTGGCCGTAAACGGAAGGAAGGGCTCAATAACAATTGAAAGGTTGGCGCAAATTTCGATGGCAATGTTGAGAATGGTTGCAACGCGCTGAGGTTTATCCTTGTACAACTTCCAAGGTTCGGTGTCGGCCAAATACTTATTGCCTAAGCGGGCAATATTCATGGCCTCGCGAAGCGCATCGCGGAAGCGGAAAACTTCGAGGTTTTCCTCAACAGCCCGTTTGAACTTGGGAAGCTCTCCCAACGTTTCCTTATCGAAGTCGGTAAGTTCACCTAAAGCAGGTACTTTTCCGTCGAAATATTTTTGCGTAAGAACCAGTGCCCTGTTCACAAAATTGCCCAGAATGGCAACCAGCTCATTGTTGTTACGTGCCTGAAAGTCC
Source organism: uncultured Rikenellaceae bacterium (assembly GCA_964479665.1). Lineage (GTDB taxonomy): Bacteria > Bacteroidota > Bacteroidia > Bacteroidales > Tenuifilaceae > UBA2287. The sequence continues at coordinate 102,653 of CAYZNN010000002.1, forward strand.
TTCCAGGTAAAATCGTTATCCTTTGTTTCGGGCATATTGGCGGTAAGCACGTAGCGCAGAACATCCTGTTTCCCCTCAAATTCTTGTAAATACTCGTGAAGCCATACAGCCCAGTTGCGTGAGGTAGAAATTTTATCGCCTTCGAGGTTCAGAAACTCGTTAGCAGGAACGTTTTCGGGTAGAATGTACGACCCTTCGGCCTTTAGCATGGCAGGGAAAACAATACAGTGGAAAACAATATTATCCTTTCCTATAAAATGTATAAGTCTTGTTTCCTTGTCCTTCCAGTACTTTTCCCAATCGGGGGTTAGCTCCTTTGTTGCCGAAATGTACCCAATGGGAGCATCGAACCAAACGTAAAGCACCTTGCCCTCGGCACCCTCAACAGGAACGGGTACACCCCAGTCGAGGTCGCGGCTTACGGCGCGTGGTTGCAATCCCTGGTCGAGCCAACTTTTGCACTGGCCGTATACATTGGCTTTCCACTCCATATGGTCATGCAAAATCCACTTTTCGAGAAAACCTTGGTAAGCGTCGAGCGGTAAAAACCAGTGTTTTGTATCCTTCAGAACAGGCTTTGCACCACTTAAAACCGATTTTGGGTTGATAAGGTCGGTTGCATTCAAACTTGTTCCACATTTCTCGCACTGATCGCCGTATGCACGCTCGTTGCTGCAATGCGGGCAGGTTCCGGTAATGTACCTGTCGGCTAAAAAGTGGTTAATCTCGGGGTCGTAGTACTGCTCGGTGGTTTTCTCGATAAACTGCCCAGCATCGTATAATTTTCGGAAGAATTCCGAAGAGGTTTGGTGGTGCACCGTTGAACTTGTGCGCGAATATATGTCGAAAGCGATTCCAAAGTCCTCGAACGACTTTTTAATAATTGCGTGGTACTTGTCAACCACATCCTGAGGCGAAACGCCTTCCTGACGGGCCTTAATGGTAATGGGCACTCCGTGCTCGTCGGAGCCACAAATGGAAACCACATCGATTCCCTTCAGTCGCAGGTATCGGGTGTATATGTCGGATGGAATATAAACACCAGCTAAATGGCCAATATGCACAGGGCCGTTGGCATAGGGTAGCGCCGATGTAATGAGGTATCGTTTAAAGTTGTTCATGTATTGCTGTGCGATTTAACTCAAAAATTCGATTTATTGGGAATGCTATTGAGCTATTAAAAGCTATATTAGCGTTATGTTTCTTAGTTTGCCTTGCAAATATATTACAATTTGCCCAATTAATTATGGAACTTATAGCTCCTCCGTTTCTTCGTGCTGGTGATTCAGTGGGAATTGTGGCTCCCGCCCGCAAGGTTTCCCCTCACGAAATTGAACCAGCAATTAGCATGATTAAGGGTTGGGGTTTTAATGTTGTATTAGGAAAGAACCTTTTCGGTTCGTACAATCAATTCTCTGGAACCGATCCCGAACGGGCTAGTGATTTGCAGAATATGATTGAGAACCCTGAAATTAAAGCGATTCTGTGTGCCCGCGGTGGCTACGGTACCATTCGGTTGCTCGATAAAATTAATCTAAGGGCATTGCAGCGTAACCCCAAATGGATTGCCGGTTACAGCGATATAACTGTACTACATAGCATTTTAAACTCGTGGTATTTGGTGGAAACCATCCACTCCACAATGCCATTCAACTTCCCTGAAAATGGGGTTGCAAATCAATCTACCGATTTGCTTCGTCAAACCCTACTCGGAATTACTCCCAGCTACAACATCCCTTCCCACCCGTTGAACAGAATTGGTAAATGCGAGGGAGAGGTGGTTGGCGGGAACCTTTCGATTTTATACAGCCTAGCCCGAACCAGTGCAGACATGACAACTGAAAACAAAATTCTGTTCATTGAAGACCTCGACGAGTACCTCTACCACGTCGATCGTATGATGATGAACCTGAAATATAGCGGAAAACTTGCCGGTATTGCCGGTTTGGTGGTTGGCCAAATGAACGACATGCACGACAATACAGTGCCCTTTGGTCGGTCGGCATACGAAATTATTCTCGATGCTGTGAGTGAGTTCGATTTCCCTGTGTGCTTCAACTTCCCTGCCGGGCACATTGGCGATAATTATCCGCTAATTCTGGGGCGTAATGCATTGCTTAGTATTTCTACCGAAAATTGCATTCTCAACTTTTCGGCCCCAATCGGTTCAATTTAAAAATTCAAAAACTGCCCTAGTATGAACAACTCGCCAAGGGAAAAACCGGCAGGCTTAGGCCGAAAGGGCGAAGAAATGGCCATTGCATTTTTAAAATCGAAAGGGTACAGCATTCTCCATACTAATTGGCGGTTCGGAAAAAAGGAACTCGACATTGTGGCTATGAACCAAAACATGCTTTGCGTTATTGAGGTTAAAACTCGCTTTGGCGATTTTTGGGAAGAACCTAAGGAGGCGGTAACCCGGCGAAAGCAAAAAACCATAATTGAAACCACCGAAGCCTATATGGATAGGTTCAATATGAACTGCGAAGTGCAGTTCGATATAATAAGCATTGTTGTACAGAATGGAAAGTTTGAAATAGAACATATCCCCGATGCCTTTTACCCAACTCTCCTGTAAATGAATATTGAAGAACTACGTTCCTTCTGCTTGAATCTTCCCGGTGCTCCCGAGAGCTTTCTGTTCGACGACGTTACCTTGGTTTTTAACGCTGGTGGTAAAATGTTTGCCCTTACCAACCTCGATGGTCCCTTGAGCGTTAATTTAAAATGCGAACCCGAAAAAGCCATTGAACTTCGCGAACCATATTCTGAGGTTAGTCCAGGTTACCATATGAGCAAGCTGCACTGGAATACTATCGATTTAACGGGAGTGATACCAGATAAGCTAATTCACCAATGGACTATCGATTCATACAATCTTGTTTTCAATTCCCAATCGCAAAAAGTAAAAGAATCAATTGGTTAATTACTTTGTTTGGCTTAGTTCTTCTTCGTTTGGCAAATATGCTTACTTTTGGTACAAGAGTTGTATAGAGGAAATCACTGAAAAAGTAAAATACTTGAGGCCATGAAAACAATTAAATTATTTGCTGTTTGCCTGTTACTTTTTGGTTGCACCGTTCAGGCTCAAAGCCTTTTCAACGTAACAAGGGTGCAAGGGAAAATAACAAATTTGAAAACAGGGAAAGAACTTTTGGCTGGTGATGCCATAAGCGCTGAAGACCAACTACTTTTTGAAAGTATGGACAGTTACGCCATTGCTATTGGCGACAATATGATTCGATTCCAAATTAAACTTCAGGAAGGCGATCACACCGCAGAGCAGCCTATGCTAACCAAAACCGCAAAGGAAACTGCCAAACCCACCAAAATGCGTAGTTTAATGCTTATTCGTTTCGATCCTTCCGAAAAGGAAATTTCTGACCTTAAACAATACTTTGGCAACGACAAATTTTCGATTATTGGTAACTCTATCGACATTCCGGTTAGCCCAAAAAACTACCCACTTTCCGACGAAAAGTTTATTGTTTTCTATTACAAAGTCGACAATAAACCCGTTCAAAAGAAAATTGGCTTTGCCGAACAAAGCCTTATTTTAGAAAAGGACAAGCTAACCTCTAGCAGCGCTGGAACAATAAGTGGAAATGAAATTTCTAACCTAGCAGTTTACCAATTCGAAAAAACATCGAGAAGCAGTCAAGAAATTACCCGTTTCACTCTTGTATTTGTGGACAAGGAAGAACTTAAAAAGGAGTTTTACACTATAATCCCCATACTTAAAAGGCAAAAAATGGCCGACCCTGATATTAAGAAGTACCTGATTGAGTACTACTACGACTTTTACGGGGCCACCGACTCGAGAACCATTGATCGGTTTGCCGAAGAGGTTGTTAAGAACTATAAAATGTAGTTGAAATAGAAAAAGAAAGGGGCAACTTTGCTGTTGCCCCTTTCTTTTTTAAAACTTTTCGTAATCTCCATCATCCTTTCCTGGCAGTGGTTCACCTAGGTTCAGGTTTATACCTCCTGGTTTAGTTTTCGGTTTAACCATATTCGGAACCTTTTTGGTTTGCTCAATCGAAGTGGTTGGCCTAATAGAAGGAGTAGGTCGGATTTCTTTCTTCAAAACTTCCTTTTTATTCCCCTTTACCTTCATGTCAATTTTAAAGAAACCAATATTGTTGCGTAACTTATCGGCTTCATTACTTAACTTTTCGGAACTGTTAACTAAAATATCGGCATTGGCTGCGTTCTGCTGAGTAATGCCATTGAGCTGCTGAATTGCATTATTAATTTGCTCTGCTCCGTTGGTTTGCTCCAAACTACCTGCAGTAATCTCCTGTATTAATACTGAGGTACGCTTTATTTCTGGAATAATATTTCGGATTAAATCGACAGAAGACTCCGTATTCGAAACGCTCTCTTTGGCTAAAACAAATATTTCGTCGGCTGCTACCTTGCTGCGTTCGGCTAATTTGCGAACCTCTGCAGCCACAACAGCAAAACCTTTACCGTGCTCACCTGCCCTAGCTGCTTCAACAGCAGCGTTAAGTGCAAGTAGGTTAGTTTGAAAGGCAATATCGTTAACAATGTTAATACGGTCGGCAATTTTTCGAATTGAATCCATGCTCTTTTCGGAGGCTCCTCCAATCTTTTCGATATCTACCGCCAACTTATCGGATATTTTATTGGTATTGCTCGAATTCTCGGTGTTTTGCTGAATATTTGCTACCATTTCCTCCATGGAGGCTGATACTTCCTCTGCATTACTTGCCTGAGTGGAGGCTCCCTGTGCAATTTGCTGGGCAATATGGTTGAGATCGTTGCCAGCATTGGCAATAGATACAGAACCGGTAGTAATTGATTCGACAATTTCGCGAAGACGCGACATCATTTCTTTGAGGTCGAACAATAGTTGGGCAATCTCACCGGTACCCTTTACCTCAAAATCGTAGGTTAAATCGCCATTCGAAAGTTTCGAAATGGCGGTTGATGCGCTCGTTATGGCCTGTTTAATAGCTGTTGTTAAAAAGAAGGCTATAATAATACCAACAACAAGAACAACTAGTCCACCTATAGTTACAAAAATTCTGAAGAACGATGTAGACGATTCAATTCTCGAATACGCATCGAGCGCTTCTTGCTGCTGCTTATCGACAATCTGAGTGATTTTAGCAAGCGCCTCGTCGGTTGTTATCATAATTGATCCCTCAGCATCGACCAAATCTTGTGCTTCGGCAAGGGTCATAAACTCATTGTAACTATCGAACGAGTTTAAAATGCTCATTACGTGCTTGTGGTCGGGAAAAATTTTGGATACAATAATCTGGTTCACTTCATCGAGCAGTTCCTTCTCCTCGGCACTCCACTTTTCGGCTAATGGCCTTATAGAGGCTATTAAACTGGGGTAAAGGGTGCTGTGAAGGTTCTCGAGCCGCTTCTTATCCTCAGTCCCCGGTAGTTTGTCAATATAAACCCAGTTTTTAATAAGAAGTTTCGATTCGGTAACTAGATTTTTCATTTCGGTTAGCTTGTTAACCGAAGGGGTATTCTGCTCGGCTAAACCTCGATTTACTCGATCGTATTGGCTAAGAATAATAAACGTTATTACCGACATAATAACAAATAGACCTATTACAAAGCCGAAGCCAAGCAAAAGTTTTTTAGATAAGGAAAATTTTACTTCCATAATTGTATGTTTTAGTAAACTTCGCGTGCCAATTTAAATAGTTGTTCATTTACGTTGAGCGAATACTTGCTCATGTAGTTTCTGTTAATTTCGTACTGAATTTTTGACTGGTCGTCGAGGAATACAAAACTGATTCCGGCTCCCTGATTGGCTGCTCCCGACTTGTCGCTAATAATTAGAGTGCAATTGTTGCCAATTTTCCCAACTACCGCTTTCAAATCGCCCGATCGATTATTAGGGATAAAAAGCATATTACAACTAGTTATTTCGGCAACGCTGCTGAAAACTTTAACTTCTATTCCTTGGCCAACCACTTTACGTCCGTTTAGGGCTCCCAGTTCAGCCATTAGAGCCGGTGAATCGCCGAGAACCCCAATGACAAAGTTTCCTTGTTTGCCCGCTGGGCACCACTCAATAAGCCGTGTTAACTGAAATATAAAAGCTGTTTGAAGCTTTTCCTTTTGAGCCTGAGCCAAGAAACTCGAAAAAGTAAAGATAAAAGCCAAGAAACCTAGTTTCGAATGCTTTAAAAGTAGAGAGATTTTCATAATTCAAATATTTGCGTTTTGAATTAACCCTATCAATTTATGGCTATTCTGTTAATTATACCAACAATTGAACGGATTATTTTCAAAATGGTTTTACAAACTCCATTAAAGTGCTTATGCCTAAGACGAACAATACCAATATAATCAATTACCACACCAAAAACCAATGGCTCAATAATATAGATTCTTTCTAAGAAACTTGAGTGCCACTGGAATAATATTTTTATATAACACCTAACCGTTAGGATGGATTATTGAAGATAGGTGTTTTGTATCGCCCTGCTTTTTATACTTTTTAGGTTGGTGGTTATTTCAGCAAATTATTCGAAAAGGGATTATCTTTGTTACGCTTAATTAATTCAAGTTCGAATATGGCTTTACAATTATACAATACCCTTAAGCGAACCAAAGAAGTTTTTCAACCCATAACCCCCCCCTTTGTAGGCCTGTACGTTTGCGGGCCAACGGTATACGGCGACCCGCATTTGGGCCACGCCCGTCCGGCAATTACTTTCGACCTGCTATTCCGCTACCTTAAGCATTTGGAGTACAGGGTTCGTTACGTTCGCAACGTCACCGATGTGGGGCACCTCGAGAACGATGCCGACGAAGGTGAGGATAAAATTGCTAAGAAAGCTCGGGTTGAACAGGTTGAACCCATGGAGGTGGCGCAGCACTACACCATTCGTTACCACGATGCCATGAACCAGCTAAACACCTTGCCGCCAAGTATCGAACCACGTGCTTCGGGACATATTATTGAACAAATTGAACTTGTTAAAAAGATTCTTGCCAACGGCTTTGCCTACGAAAGCAATGGTTCCATATACTTCGATGTGCTAAAGTACAATGCACAGCATAACTATGGCAAACTGTCGGGGCGTATTCTCAACGACATGGTTTCGAATACCCGTGCGCTCGATGGACAGGACGAGAAACGCAACAGCGTCGACTTTGCCCTTTGGAAAAAGGCTGCACCCGAGCACATTATGCGCTGGCCATCGCCCTGGAGCGAAGGTTTTCCTGGTTGGCACCTCGAGTGCTCGGCCATGAGCACCAAGTACCTAGGCGAACCCTTCGATATACATGGCGGGGGAATGGACTTGCTGTTTCCGCATCACGAGTGCGAAATTGCTCAAAGCGTTGCAGGAAATGGAAAAGAGGCCGTTCGCTACTGGATGCACAACAATATGATTACCATTAACGGTCAGAAAATGGGTAAGTCGCTCGGCAATTTCATTACCCTCGAGGAGCTGTTTACCGGAAACCATAAAATGCTCGAACAGGCTTACAGCCCAATGACCATACGCTTCTTCATACTTCAAGCCCATTACCGCAGCACCCTCGATTTTTCGAACGGGGCGCTACAAGCAGCCGAGAAGGGTTTGCAACGGCTTATGGCAGCCAACCGAATGCTTAATCGCATTAAGCCTTCCGATAAATCGACCGTAGCTGTAACCGACCTTGCAACCCGTGCGTACGAAGCGCTTAACGACGACCTGAACAGCCCGATTGCCATTGCGGTTCTGTTCGACTGGGTTCGAAACATTAACTCAGCTGCCGAAGGAAAGGTAACACTTACCGCCAACGATTTAGCTGCGCTAACAAAAGATTTTCGCCAAATTGTTTTCGATATTCTGGGCCTTACCGACGAGCAAACCGATGGAGGCAAGCAGGCCGAACTAACCAGCAAACTAATTGAAATGATGCTGAATATGCGCATGGAGGCAAAGGCTAAAAAGGATTTTGCGGCTTCCGATGCCATTCGCAACGAACTCACTAAACTTGGTGTAACGGTAAATGACCGCAAGGATGGTTTCGACTGGGAAATAGCAGGATAGCGTACTTTTTTGGGGGTTTTAATGTTCTGCCAGAGAATATCGCTTGTTAAAGAGAATAATAATTTTAGCAGCCTCGAATTCTGTTCATTTTGGTTAATCTTTTTTACCTTTGGTTTTGCTCGTCCAAATTGAGTATGAAAAGAGTATTAGCAACCATTTCGGTTATACTTTTTAGCTTTTCTGCCTTTGCAGCAGAAAAAGCATTACCGGACACTGCAACCTTTAACCTTCCCAAGTACAAAATTGAAAAATTTGGTGGCGAACGAGCCTACAGAATCTCGGGTGATCGGTAGCACCAGGCTATTCTGAAACCACTTTCGAAACCCTTTAGGGTTATTGTAACCAACAAACGTGGCGAACCCGTTGAGGGGGCAACCGTTTACTTCGAAATGGCTCAAATGCCCGATGGCAGCTGGCAATACGAAGTTATACCTCCTGTTGCCACAACCCATAGCACAGGGGTTGCACTATGCTATTTTACCATGGGCACTGGGGTTGGGGAGTACCAAATTTCGGCACGTGTTGTAACCTCCGAGGCCGACTCCTTTGTGCTTTTCACTATCTACGCCCGAAAAACCAACTGGGTTACCATGCTGGTTGTGGGGCTGCTGGGCGGCTTGGCTCTTTTCCTTATGGGAATTAAACTTATGAGCAGTGGCTTTAAGCACAGCGCAGGGGAACGTATTCGGTTTGTACCGGGAAAACTTTCGAAAAACCGTTTTTACGCAACTGGCTTCGGCGCCTTTGTTACCATGGTAACCCAGAGCAGCAGCGCAACGGTGGTAATTCTCATGGGTTTTGTGCAATCGGGGTTAGTACGGTTTAAGCAAACCATTGGGATGGTTTTTGGTGCGGCCATTGGCACAACCATTACGGTTCAGCTCATTTCGTTCCGCATTGCCGACTACTCGTTGCTTATAGTTGCTCTCGGGTTTCTTTTTAACACATACTCCAAGCGCGAATCGCTTCGGTTCACTGGCGAAGCCCTGCTGGGTTTCGGCATTCTTTTCTACGGAATGCACATCATGGGTGAAGCCATGAGCCCGCTTCGGACTTACTATCCGTTTGTCGATTTGCTGGCAACCCTCAAGCAGCCTATCCTAGGTATTTTGGCCGGAGCGCTATTCACCGCACTCATTCAAAGTAGCTCCGCCTTTATTGGTATAATGCTAACACTGGCATCGCAGGGGCTTATTTCGCTCGAAGCATCAGTTCCGTTGATGATGGGAGCCAATCTGGTCACTTCGGTTACCGGAATTATTGCGGGTATCGATGACAGCCGCGAATCGCAGAAGGTTGCCATGGGCTACACCATGTTCAAGTTTATTGGCATATTGCTGCTGGCGGGTTTCATCTCGCCCTTTGTCGATTTGGTTCGTTACTTTACCCCCGATATTTTTTCGGAGGAACTTGGAATTGCCACCAACCTGCCCCGTCAGGTTGCCAATGCGCACCCCATTTTCAACGTGCTCATAACCCTTGCCGTTTTGCCGTTTACAAATTTGTACGCCAAGCTTATCGACTATATTCTGCCGCCGCTTCCCGAAAAGAAATCGAAGTACTCGGTAAAATACCTCGACCAATCGCTCATTTCAACCCCCTAGGTTGCGCTTAAAGTTTCAAAGCAAGAGGTAATGGGCCTTTGCGATATTGTGCAGGAAATGGTAGACGAGATTATTGTTCCCTTTATTTCGCTCGATAAAACGCCACTCAACCGAATTGAAGACCGCGAGCACAATGTCGATTACCTACGCGATCAAATTAACCAGTATATTCTCAAAATTACCAAGCAGGACACCACCGACCGCGAAACCCAGGAGGCCATTCAGGTTATGTACGCCGTAAAGGAGCTGGAGCAAATTGCCGATCTGGTGTCGAAAAACCTAACCGAACGAGCCAAATGGTGGCTGCAATCGGGTTATGAGTTTTCGCCTGAGGGTAAAATGGAGCTGAAAGAGTTCCACCTGCTAACCCAAAAGCAACTGAAGCGTGCCATTGCCGTTTTCACCGAGCGGAACCTCGAAAAGGCCAAAAAGGCCTTTAAGAAGTACGAGGATTTTAAGGAGTTCGGTCGCGAAATTGAGCGACAGCATTTTGGACGACTGAATAAGGACGTTGACAAGTCGTTAACCAGCTCCAAAACCCACCTCGAGTTGGTATCGGTATTCCGCACCATTGGCAGCCATGCCAATAATATTGCTCAAATTATACTCGAATGGCCGGGGAATAAATAAGCACAAGGTTAACTAAAAGCCAAAAAATACCGAAACAGAATATTTTGGTAGATTGAAGTTCGCCGGGCCCTTTAACCAATCCGACAGGTAATAGTTTGCTTCAAGTCGAAACCAATCGCGACCCACTGCAGCCATTGCTCCATAGTAAAAACTTTCGTGTTGCTTGTCATTAATAGAACGGAGCATTAGTTTTTGTCCTCCTACCTTATCGGTAAAAGAGGTGGTGGGGAGAAACCCCCAACTTCCAAAGCCGCCAAAATCTAGGTAAGTGCCCAAATAATCGCCCCTTTTAGGTAAAAGGTTCAAGCGAATGAGAGGTTTCAATGTTAGGGTATAGCTAAGCAATTGCCCCTTTTTATGCACTTCGCCATCCCAGCCCTTGACCATACCACTATCGTTCAATTCAATTTGGAAAGAAGAAAGGTAAAGACCTGCGCCAAGGTTAAAGAATTTCGATACTCTGTAGCGGTACACAGCGCCCAAATGAAAATCGGTTGAAGTGCCTACCTTAAAGTCGCGGGCCGAAACTCCAAATGGCATAAACAACCCCAACCCAATTAAACCCTGCACGTGGTGTGCCCTGTTTGGTCCCCAATTTGGGGTTTCCTGGTAGTTTCGGGGAGTTTTATGCATTATTTCGGTTTGTCCTAAAACTGCAGTGGGTAGCAGGAGCAGAATTATTAACTTTCGTATCATTCACTTACATATTAAAGATTAACTGAGTACGTTCTACCTAAATAATTTACCCAGAGCGTGAATCCTTGCCCTTTTTCAATTTGTAATGAATTGTAGCTGTAACTAAATGCTTGGGCTTGGTATACCCTTATAACGCCATATTCTGCTAAGATGCCATTGGGTTTTCGAATATGCCAAAACATGTGAGTAGTATTGTAACCTGTAAGCTTAGCCGATTCAAAATTATTTATCCAAACACGCATAGCATCACCGCTATCGCTAAAGGAAATGATTTCGGGTATGGAGATTGTGTCGGGTTGCGACATGAATTGATTGGCCTGTGGCACACCATAGCCATGGGCATAATCGAAGTAAGGGTACAAATCGCCCGAACGCTCAATGAGCGTTAGCAACTCACGAGCCGAAACTCCGGGCGTTGCTTGTAATGCGCATGCTGCAAAACCTGCAGTGAGAGGCGAAGCGAACGATGTGCCCGAAGCCGACGAATAGCCCCCTTTTTTGTTAGCTACCAGCGCTGTACCAAATGCTGAAACATTTGGTTTCAACCTCCCATCGACGGTTGGACCATACGATGCAAAACTGATGTGTAAGTGGTCGTATGGCGAAACGCCACCAACAGTAAGAATTGAATCGGCATCGGCGGGTGCACCAATTACCTCCCAACGGCTATCGCCCTCATTTCCTGCAGCATTAACAACTAAAATTCCCTTATTTGCTGCTTTGGCAGCAGCACGAGATATGAACGTGCTTCTACCATCCATTTGCTCGGGGTAGTAACGATGGTAGGTGTATCCCAGAGATGAGTTTACAATTTGTGCACCATTCCTATGAGCCCATTCTAGTGCAGCGAGCCAATTCTCTTCCTCAGAAAAGGGTTCCCTTCCCACTTCGGTAATGGCTAACATGAATTCTGCCTCGGTTGCAAGCCCCATGGGTTTACCATTGTAAAGCCCTGCTATACATGCCAAAACCATGGTTCCGTGTTGGTTTCCTCGATAAACATTGGCTTTATTTCGGGTAAAGTCGTAAGTGGCTAAAATTTTGTTGTTCCTGCGAATGTGCTCGAAGGCCTGATGACTATCCACTCCGGGGAAACCTGCATCGAAAATGGCAATGCGCACCCCCTTGCCGTTTATGCCATTGGAGCGAAAAACCTCGGCATTGAATCGAGCCACTTGTCGCGCTCTGAGATCTTCGGGCTCGGCGCTCTTTTGATTCAATTGCTTGTATTTTGTCACAAAAAATTCGCCCCGAATTGGAATTACGTCCTCAACAAATGAAAGTTTTCTCAAGGCATTTACCTGCTTGTGGGTTGCCTTTACGGCTATGGCATTGAACCACCGACTGTGGTGCCCCAGGTTGTTGGTAATGGCCATTACCCTCTCAATGTAACTCCCACAAAGAGGAAAATCGGTTGAATCGTTAGAACTACCATTCCGATTACTGATTCGCTCAAAAACAGCTGGGTGAAAATCGGCCGAATTCAGGGTGCTACCACTTTTATTGCTAAACACTACCCAAAAGCGCTCTTGCGCTTGGGAATTAATGCCACCCAGGAGTATAAGCATTAGTGTTATTAATCTGATTGTTAGTTCCTTTCTGTGCATAAAATTGGAATTAGTTCGCATTTAGTAACGAGAAATCGTTCTAAAAAAAATACTAATAGTCGTGAGTAAAATTTTAAAATCCTCTTTTAACGACCAATTATCAATATACTCAATGTCGTCCTCAATTTTATCGTTAAACTTTAATTTTTGGGAATGGGCACGTACCTGTCGAAGACCGGTTATTCCTGGTTTAACACTTAATCTTTGCAATTGCCATTCCTCGTACCTATCCACCTGTTCGGGAATATGAGGGCGGGGGCCAACTAACGACATGCTACCCTCAAGCACATTAAAAAGCTGCAATAGTTCGTCGATATGGGTTTTTCGAAGGTAATGAAAGAAGGCATGCTGCGTTACCCCTTCGGCTTTCGACATGGTTCGAATTTTATATAGTACAAACGGTTTTCTGTGCATTCCAATTCGAACCTGGCGGAAAAGGGGATTTTCTCCTATTAATGAGTATGCAATAAAAAAAATAATTACAAGGAAAGGTAAGAGGATTGTTATTAGCAATACCGCCAAAATCCAATCGAAAATAAGTTTAACAACTCTATCCAATCGAGGCATTTTTCAATTGCTATAATCCATACGAGAGACCAAAAACGAATGTTAACTGGTTCCCCCATAGGTGAGAGGGCGTATACGTTCTGTCACCGCTAATGGCTCCATATTGGCCAGAAAAACTCAAATATCCATCGTTAATAAACTGCCATATCCCTTTCAGTTCAAAAGTATTGGCCCCCCATACAACGGTTTCGAGAAACTTAAGGCCAAGTCGTCCGGTTTGGTTGTTGGCAAGAATGGGACCTTTCTGAGCAAGAGCATAGGAGCTTTCAATTTTAAGGGTTTTGTAAGGCCTATATTGCAATGAAACGAAAAACTCCTGAGAATTCTCCCTCAGGTAATGGCCCAAATTGAAACGATTGCTTGTAAATGTTGTTGTCTCAATAATGTGCTCGTATGTTTGGGGATTGGTACGGGTATATTCGGCGGTTAGGCTAAGGTTTGATATTGGAAAGTTACTTAGTCTGAACCCCGTTTTTAAGCTAAAGAAGTTACTGTGCTTCTGCGGATCGAACATATTCTTCATCGAAAGTTCATCGAGAAATAGGGTAATGTATAAGTGAGTATGCTTAATGCTCCGCACCGAAAGGTCGAAAAACATTTGGGAATTCTGTCCGGTAATATTCGACATTCCGTTCAAATGGTGATCGACTGACTTATAAAAGAACAAGGGAGTTAAGTATGCCGGATGCACATCCATGTCGGAGTAAACTATGGAGTTTCCCAACGATACGTTGAAACTTTTCCATGGTTTGAAAGTGAAAAAGTTGGCTGCTATGTACTTGGGTCGAAAAACCCTACGGGTTCTTCCTGCGTACGAATATGACTGAGACGAATCGATTACCTGAGAAACGAGCCATCCGTGAATATAATCCAATTCGAACCAGCTGGCGGGGTGCAAACGTAATTTGAGCATGGTAAACGAGGGGGCTCGGCTATATAGAATATTGGTGCCGTTGTAGCCACTTCCCCACTCTATATTATCCTTAATAATACCAATACTTCCCCAGTTCCATGTCCATGTTAAGCCTCCACGCATGTCGCTAAATTCGCCACCTTTGCCTGAGGGTTTGTAGCCCCCCCCTTGCATTTGCGTTAAAAAAATGGGCGACGACATGCTTCTGTTTTCTGCATTGTCGCGTAAACTTGCATAGAATCCAAAGTTGCTACCAATATATCCCCAGCCCTCGGCCCCAACCCATCTTCGATAGGCAAAAGCACTATCGTTATAGAACGAAATACCTCCCCCAATTGGGTTTAGTGTTGCAGTAAAGAGCGAATCCTTATAATACATAGCATCGAAACGACGCTTGAAATTGCGTGTTGCGTTGAGTTCCTTCCCAAAGTCTTTCAAATAGAAATCCAACTCACCCAGCTGACGTTGATTCAACCCTTCTCGATACTTATTAGCTGTTGATAAAAATTGGCTTATTTGCATTCGCGAGAGGGGCTTTACCGATCCATTCAGTTCAATAATGCCTTCGTTGGCTAGCTCGTCGAGGAACTCGTAAACACCAGTATTACGAACATGTTGGTATACGCTCTGCGAGTAGGAAGTAATAGATAAACCCAATGCGAACAGCAGAATAACTATGGCTTGCCTCATTTTAAGCTATTTTGCCACGAAGATAGCGAAATATTAAAAAAGCCCGGTGGGCTAAATATATTCTTACCTATACTAAATCGAATTCTACAGTAACTTCGCAGCCATTATTTGGTGAAGTCACAATGTCGATACGGCCACCGAAAGAAGTAACCCTTTGATTTACGTTGCTGAGACCCATTCCCTTATTATGTTCTATTTCTGCAAGATTAAACCCTATGCCATTATCGGCTACAGTAAGGGTGAGGTTTTTTTCCGACTGAACAACCTGAAGATTAATTGCCTGAGCATTCGAATGCTTAATGGCGTTGAATATGAGTTCGTGAGCAATGCGGTAAACAACAACCTCTAGTTTGGTGTCAACTCGTTCGAGTTTGCCATAAAAGTGCGACTGAACGTTGGGTAACCCATCGGTAAAATCGGATAAGGCAACCTGAATTCCCTCCTTAATAAGCGATTCGGGCATAGGGTTGTGGGCAAAGTTTCGCAGTTCACCAATCGATTGGTCGAGCTGCAGAATGGCCCTATCGAAACGCTCCATGCCCTCGGTAGATGTAATAAGCCCCTCTTTTACATTGAAAAGCGAATGCTTAACAACCCATAGCATGCCACCAAGCCCATCGTGCAGGTCGCATGCCAATCGCGAGCACTCCATGGTTTCGCCATCGAGAATAGCCTGTGTAGCTATAAGTTGCTTTTCTTTTCGAGTTGAATGATTTTTTGCTGTGCCATTTTACGTTCGTTTCTTATAGAACGCATTATAAAAAGTGCCGATGTAATCATAAGAACGAATACAAGGCCTAGTGCATAGTTCAGGTGAGTTTGAATCCGATTTTGGCTTTCGAGACTTTCAATTTTTAATGCTTTCTTCTCGGTTTCATACTTTACCTCCATTTCAGAAATTTTGCTTACCCACTCCTCGGAAACGGACTCCTTAGTCACAATCACGTATTTATTGAAATATAGTAAAGCATTGTCCTTATCGTTTGTTTGGATTGATGCCGTAGCTAACAAGTCGTACAGATATCGAAGGTTTGACTTGTTGGTTGTGTCGGTAAAGGCAAGCGCTTTGAAGGCAGCTTCCTTAGCCTCCTTAAACTTACTGTATTTTAGGTTATAATTGGCATCAAGCCTGAAACACTCTTCCTTCAGATGGTTGTTGCCAATGCTATTGGCTATTGCTAACGCTTCGCGCAGATAGGGCGCAACCCTACTGTCATCGTCTGAACTCAACATGGCTCCTGCTGTTCGAACTAACACCGAACCAAGGACAAAAGGTTCGTCGAGTTCTCGAAAAACCTTTAACTGCTTCGGTAAACCTTCTCTGAGCGCTCATTCCTAAGCTAAGGTTAATAAGGGTAATACCCTTGGGCCTTTTACTACCTATTCGCTCCTGAATTTCAAGTGCCTGCCGGGAGTATTCAAAGAATTTATCGAGATTGCCCATTTCGTTGTGGGCTGTTCCAATATTCGATAGCACCTGAGCAATTCGCGAATCATCGTTCATTTGCCTGAAGCAATCTAATGATTTCTGAAGATTGGCTATTGCCAAATCGAGCCTACCGTTGAGACGCTGAGCAGAACTTAGGTTGACTCGCATAACTGCAACATTCAATTCATCGTCGGTTCCGATTAAGGTGTTGTAAGCTTGCTGATAATAAATTTCTGCACTATCGATTACCCCCTGTGTAAAGTATAGGGTACCCAGATTCCCCAATGCATCGGCCTTCCATTTGAGTTTACTGTTAGATTTCGACATAGAAAGCTGCCGTAGCGCCAGCGCTTTTGCTTGTGACTGGTTTGAATATAAGAATTCTTCGGTTAATTGGCTTAGGGCGTTTAACTGATTGTCTATATTCCCCATTCAACAATTCGATTTAAAGAATCGATTCGTTGAGTTTGGGAGTAGATATTAATTGTGTTTATGCTGAGGCTGATTAGCGCAATAGCACGTAGAAAAAATTTGGGGGGTTCATCATCGTTTATGGAATTGTAAAAGGCCAGATAATTAATTTATAAAAAGTGCGGATTAGATCACAAACAATAACTTTCCCTGCAGTTATTAATCCATAAAAAAATTAAACCATGAGAAAATTGTTACCATTAGCCCTTCTTTTAATTGTAAATCAACAAATTATTCTAAATGCTCAGGAGCAAATCGATATTAAACCCGCTAGCGCCAGTATGGGCTTGGGTGCAGGTACGGATTTTGGTGGAATAGGTGGAATATTTACTTTCTTCCCCTCAAAAACAATTGCACTTTTTGTTGGCGCAGGCTACAACATGCTATAGGTTGGATTCAACGGAGGCATTCCGCTTCGCCTTGCCCCCGATAAAAAAGTCTGTCCTTACATTGGCGCAATGTATAGTTATAATAGCGTAATTGTAATAAAAGGAGCTGAACGATACAACAAAACCTAATACGGCCCTAGTTTGTCATTTTCTCTTGAGATTAAAGCTACTCGCAACCCCAATAATTATTACACGCTTGGAATTATTGTTCCTTTACGCTCCAAAGCCTATAAGGACGAGATTAATGCCGTTAAAAATGATCCTAGCATTAAATTTGAAACGGAACCATGGCCTGTGGGCATTACAATAGGTTACAATTTTGGGCTTTAAGAATTTCTATTGAATTTCTTCCGTGCTGGAATTTGATTTAAATTTTTGGTTATTTGAATAAACCCAAATTATTTCTATTACCTTTGTACTACAATTTCATGTGGAAAGATTTGATTGATTGCAACCACGGTAAAAAATGCTAAAGCAGTGTTTTCCAGCCAATCTAGCAAACCTTCCCACCTTTTAAGTAATCCATAAATTTTAAAGAAAATGGGATATCTATTTACATCTGAAAGCGTTTCGGAAGGGCACCCCGACAAGGTAGCCGACCAAATTTCTGATGCGCTACTCGACGAATTCCTAAGGCAAGACCCCGATTCGAAGGTAGCCTGCGAAACCCTGGTTACAACTGGTCTGGTTGTATTAAGCGGCGAAGTTAAAACCAAAGGATATGTAGATGTGCAGGAAATCGCCCGTAGGGTAATAAAACGCATTGGGTACACCAAGCAGGAGTACCGGTTCGATTCCGAGTCGTGCGGCGTTATTTCAACCATTCACGAACAGTCGCCCGACATTAACCGTGGGGTTGAGCGTGAGTTGGAGGAAGAGCAGGGTGCAGGCGATCAGGGTATGATGTTTGGCTACGCCAGTCGCGAAACCGACGATTATATGCCCTTGGCATTGGTGCTTTCACATGTTCTACTCATGGAACTTGCTAAAATTCGCCGCGAGGGCAAGGAAATGACTTACCTTCGCCCCGATGCCAAATCGCAAGTAACCCTCGAGTACGACGACAACAACCAACCACTCCGAATCCATACCATTGTGGTTTCGACTCAGCACGACGAATTCGATAGCAATGATGCTAAAATGCTCGAGAAAATTCGTACCGATGTCAAAACCATTTTAATTCCTAGGGCAAAATCTCGCTTCACCGAACGGGTTCAAAAGCTATTCAAAAACGACTTCGTTTTGCATGTAAACCCAACCGGAAAGTTCGTAATTGGGGGCCCCCATGGCGACACTGGCCTTACAGGCAGAAAAATTATAGTCGACACATACGGCGGAAAGGGTGCACACGGCGGTGGTGCCTTCTCGGGAAAGGACTCTTCGAAAGTTGATCGTTCAGCAGCCTATGCTGCCCGACACATTGCAAAAAATATGGTAGCAGCGGGCATAGCCAACGAAGTGCTCATTCAAGTTGCATATGCTATTGGCGTTGCGCAGCCCGTTGGCCTCTTTGTTAATACCTTCGGAACATCAAAGGTAGCGCTCACCGATGGAGAAATTGCTCAGAAGGTTCAAAAGGTATTCGATATGCGACCAGCAGCCATTGTGAAACGCTTCGGGCTCAAAAACCCTATATTCGAAGAAACCGCTGCATATGGCCATTTTGGTCGCGACTACTTCAAAGCGAAGGTGCATATGGGCGGAAATGGTAATGCCTATGAAAAGGAAGTGGAGTTCTTTACATGGGAGAAACTCGATTACGTTGATGTGCTTAAAAAAGAGTTCAACCTATAGGATTTATGTTTAAACTAAATGGGGTTGTCCTTCTTAGCTTGGGCAACTCCATTTATTCATTTTAGCTCGTTTTTAGTTATTTATATCACCTTCCCAAACAAAACTCCCGTTGGATTTGTTCTTGTAGTGAAAATTGCAGTATATTTGCCATACCATGTAAAACCTATATTCAAAAGAAGGTTATAGCAGGCAAAGTACCACAGAGAGCTAGAGTTATTTAAAAACTAAAAATTATTTTAATATGCCCGCAAGTAAGGATTTACGCCGTATAGGCGTTTTTTACGATGGAAACTATTTTCTTCACGTTAGCAACTACTACAATTACTTTCACCCTAGGCAGCGCAGAATTAATATTGCCGGACTGCACGAGCTCATTAGGAATATGGTGGCCAAAGAAGACGAGGTGAATGTTCGCTACTGTCAAGTTATTGAAGCTCACTATTTCCGGGGCCGTATTAGCGCACAGGAAGCTAGCCAACGAGGCAATCAGCTCTATAACGATCGCGTATTCGACGATATCCTTATGTCCGAAGGGGTGATAACCCATTACCTTCCCATTCGGAATCGTAGCGGAAAGAAAGAGGAAAAAGGAATTGATGTATGGCTCGCTCTCGAAGCTTTTGAGCAGTCTTTTTACAAACGATTTAATGTGCTTGTCCTCATTACATCCGATGGCGATTACGTACCATTAATACGGAAACTCAACTCGCTGGGAACTAAGGTTATGGTGTTGAGCTGGGACTTTACTTATACCGACGACATGGGTAGGGAAGTGGTAACACGAACTTCTCAGGATCTCATTCGCGAGGTTACCTATCCGGTTGCCATGCACGATATGATTAACGCAGGAATAAAATCGAATAATCCTCTTATCAACAACCTTTTCTCAATTCCCGAATACACTACTGCAAAACGACCAGAAGCCCCCGACGAAGAATTAGAGTATTTACAGGGCAGAACGCTCAACATGAGTAGTGGCTACGGATTTATCCAGTATCCACCCAACAACCTATTCTTCCACCACCTCGATGTAATTGAAGGCGACTTTAATGACATTAAGAATGGCGATTTAGTTGAGTTCACAATTGACAAAAACGAACGGGGTCAGGATGTAGCTAAAAACGTTCGAAAGGTTGAAGGGGAGGACCCCAATAGCTACTAATTGAAATTGGCATCCAATAAAATGGCCGCTAGAAATTAAACTAACGGCCCTTTAAATTTTAAATTATACTTAATATGGAGCCCCAAAGGTTCTGAAGCTTCCCATTATAAATAGTTCTCGTGGTGTTACACTAAGTACAGGAATTGGCGATTTATTAAGCATTTGCTGTGCATAGCTGCCCAGCACAAAGTTGGCCAAGGCCTCATCCTGCTCGGTCATAATACTAATTAAGTCGGCTTTATGCTCAATTGCGTAATCAATTGTTGTGTCGGTGATATTGTCGCTTGATGCTGTTTTTATTGAGTAATCGACCTTTTTATCCTTCAAAAAATCGGCCACCTGCTTGGTATAGGCTGCAACCTTGCTTTCTGATTCGCTGCTGCCTGCTACAGAAACCCCCAGAAGGTAAACTTTAGCCCCAAAGGCATGAGCAACATCAACCGTAAGAGGAACCTTCTGCCGAGTGTCGGTGGTAGAGTCGATTGGTAAAACGATGCTCTTTATATCGCGAACCACCGACCCATGCCTAATGGTTATTACGGGCAGGTCGGTTGCTGAAATAATTTTGAACGCATTGCTGCCAATAAAAAGTTCTTCAAACCCCGATGCTCCATGGGTTGAACAAATTATACATCCATTTTCAAAAGCTTGAGCCTGATTAACAACCTCGCGAAATACCTTTCCTTTCTTCACAATGTAAGAAAGCCTGTCGGGGGGCATAAGTTTTTTGGAGTAGTCGGCAACAATCTTCTTGAATTGTGCTGTCGCCTTTTTATGCTCTTCGGTAAATCCCACACGACCCAGTTCGGTAGGATACTTTTGAACATAAACCATTTGTACGGTGCTGTCGAACCGCTTCGCAAAAATAAGGGCCAACCTTAATCCATTTAGCGATTCCTTCGAGAAATCGATGGGTACAACTATATGCTTCATGATTATAATGGCATTTGTGCTAAATTATGCTGAATTGAAACATTTACAAAGCGTTGCTAAGCAAACTTAATGTTTTTTTAAATTGCCCAACATTAAATGTTCAACATTATTTTTTTAAAACCGGTTGCTAATGCCCCTTTTTAACTCTTAATTTGCACTATTATACTTTTTCAGCATGTCAAACAAGGGAAGCAATAGCATAATTCGAACTACAGGTTATGTACGGCGAGTATCGCGCGAAGTAACTATTGGGAATGTTGCCCTTGGGGGCAATTGCCCCATTCGGTTGCAGTCGATGACTACCACCAATACTAATGATATTGAAGCAACCAGCTACCAGTCAATACGCATTGCTAACGCAGGGGCACACTATGTGCGCATTACCGCGCAAGGGGTTCGCGAGGCCGAATCGATGGCTCTCATAAAAGCTTTTTTAAAAGAAAAAGGGTATAGCGTTCCACTTATTGCCGATATTCATTTCAACCCGAATGCGGCATTAGCTGCAGCAAAATATGTTGATAAGGTTCGAATCAATCCCGGAAACTTTGCCGATTCGAATTCGACGGATGAAGCTGGTAACATCACCGACCACCAGTACAAAAAGGAATTGGACCGAGTGGAGCAGCGTTTTTTACCCCTTCTCGAAGTTTGTAAAATGAATGGCGTTGCCATTCGAATTGGAGTAAACCATGGTTCCTTGTCAAATAGAATAATGAGTCGCTACGGCGACACTCCTGAAGGCATGGCCCAGTCGGCTATGGAGTTTTTAGGAATTTGTCAGAAACATGGCTTTCACAGCATTGTAGTTAGCATGAAAGCAAGCAGCACACGAATTATGGTGCAGGCCACACGATTGCTTGTTAAAAAAATGGATGAGGAAGAAATGGACTACCCCATTCATTTGGGAGTAACCGAAGCTGGCGAGGGTGAGGATGGCCGAATTAAATCGGCAGTGGGCATTGGCACACTACTGGTCGATGGGATTGGCGATACCATAAGGGTTTCCCTAACCGAAGAGCCCGAAAATGAAATACCAGTTGCAAAGCAATTAGTTGATTTGATTGATTCGGGCACTTTTGAGAATTCAAACGAAGAGATACCTCCCATTTTCAATCCCTTTTCTTACAGCCGGAGGCAAAGTGAAGATATAATGGGTATTGGTGGGGAATCAAGGTTTGCAGTTGTTGCTAACCTTTCTCAGCATATAGTTGTCGACATGGAAACCATGGAAAGCATTGGTTGGCAATATAATGTAAATTCGAAAGAATGGCACCGCACCGATTCGGGAGCCGATTACATTCTGACAGGTGATGGCTCTTTTGACAACCTCCCTTCTGCACAAAATCTCCCGTTAATTGGGTCAAATTCTCTTTGTAAATATAGTATTAGTAACGATTTTAAAAGTATCACTTTTAAAACAGGCTTTATACATACCTCCCCGGCCGATATTCTTAATTTGTTTGCAAATTCAGGAAAGATCCTTGAGACTGCAGTGATAATAATTCGTATTGATACGCTAGACCATGTGTATTCGGCACGTAGGGCAATTTTTCGAATGAACCAGTTGGGTTATAGCAATTCAATTATTCTCTCGCTCCAAAGCCAATTACTCAATAAAGAAGAATTCCAATTGCAATCGGCAACCCTTCTTGGCTCTTTCTTTATCGATGGAATTGCCGATGGCATTATGCTGAGTGGAAGTCACATGTCTGCCCAACAATCCGTATCGACTGGTTTTGCCATACTTCAGGCGGCAGGGGCAAGGGTTACAAAAACCGAATTCATTTCGTGCCCAGGCTGTGGCAGAACACTATTTAACCTAACCGATACGCTAAAGGCCATCAAAGCCAGAACCTCGCATTTAAAGGGATTAAAGATTGGTGTAATGGGTTGCATTGTAAACGGGCCAGGTGAAATGGCCGATGCACATTACGGATATGTGGGGGCTGGTCCCGGAAAGATTTCACTTTACAGAGGGCGCGAAGTAGTTAAGAGAAATATTCCTGAAAGCGAAGCTCTTGATGACCTCATTTCGCTAATTAAAGCCAATGGCGATTGGGTGGAGCCAACCCTTTAAAAAACTAGTTTTTTTTAAATTTGACGGTTAGTCTATTTTGTCGGAAACATTTTAACTATTAATTTAGCCAACGGGAAATTAATTTAATTGCTTGGCCAAAATGGCAAATATTCTTGTAGTCGACGACGACTCCACCTTTTGCATTATGCTCAAATCGTTCCTTACACGAAAAGGGCATGCTGTACAAGAAGCATTCTCGTTTGATGAAGCAATTAGGGTTTTCAAGTCATCCCATTTCGATGTGGTACTTTCAGACTATAGGCTACCCGATAAAACGGGCCTCGATCTTCTGAAAGAGATTAAATCGGTAAAACCATCTACAGGCATAATTATTATGACAGGATACGCCGACATTCGAGTGGCAGTAAGTACAATAAAAATGGGTGCTTTCGATTATGTTGCCAAACCCATCAACCCTGACGAAATTCTTTTGACCATCAACAACCTTCTTGCCGCTCAGAGTAGTGGGGATGTTGAGGCTCGAATAACCCATAAGGTCGATAGCTCCAAATCGCAGTTCATACAGGGCGTTAGCGACGATGCCCTGCAGGTTAAAAACTATATTTCCCTGGTAGCCCCTACCAATCTGTCGGTTATTATCCAAGGCGATAGCGGCACAGGTAAAGAGTATGTTGCCCGTCGCATTCACGCCGAAAGCCAAAGAAAAAGCAAGCCCTTTGTGGCTATCGACTGCGGAGCCCTTTCGAAAGATTTGGCGCTCAGTGAATTTTTTGGGCATATTAAGGGCTCTTTCACAGGTGCCATTTCCGATAAAGTGGGGCAGTTTGAGGTAGCAAATGGTGGAACTATGTTCCTCGATGAAATTGGGAACCTTTCCTATGAGGTACAGGTAAACCTGCTTCGGGCCATTCAGGAAAGGAAAATAAAACGAATTGGGAGCAGCAAAGAGGTACATGTAGATGTTCGAATTATTGCTGCCACTAACGATGACCTAAAACAAGCTGTTCGTTCCGGTGCATTCCGCGAGGACTTGTACCATAGGCTCAACGAGTTCACAATTACCGTTGCCCCGCTTCGTGAAAGATTAGCCGATTTAGATCTTTTTGCTAAGCATTTTTTAGATTTAGCAAATGGTGAACTGAATAAAAAGATCTCGGGCTTCGACCCCCATGTAAAGGAGGCTTTTCAGGGCTATTCGTGGCCCGGCAATATCAGGGAGCTTCGGAATGTAATTCGCAGAGCAGTGCTTGTTGAGCAGGGAAATTTCATTAGTATAAAGAGCCTACCCGTGGAGATTGTTCTGTATAAAACCAATGGTAGTTCTGTAATAAACTCTATACAGAGTGTTGATAATCTGAAAGATTTAAAAGAAAAGGCAGAGCAGGAACTAATCGTTTCAACACTCGAAAGGGTTCGCTTTAACAAAAGCAAAGCTGCCAAGCTGCTCAACATCGATCGAAAAACCTTATACAATAAAATGAGGCAGTATGGTCTGTCTATTTAATTGTTATTTCAGAAAACTAGCCGCCACAAAATCGACATAAGCGTGAGCATGATCGCCAAAATGTTCTACTTCCTTTTCCGACAGTTTGTAGGTGCACCGCTCGCCCTCTTTTTTTGAAAAAACAATGTAATACTCGTAACGCTCCTCTTCCATCATAACAACCCTTGCTAAAGTATCGCTTCCTGCTACCGAAAGGTCGGCATGACAAATGGGACAGTGAAACTCAACCTTTTCTCCTGGGCTAATTTTAAAGGAAGGGTTGCTCGAATACGTATAGTCGCCAAGAATGGGGCTTAAGAAGAGAATCCCCATTTTATTGTTTTTCCCTTTTATGGTAAAAACAATCCTATTGTCCACGCTCATAAATCCATGGCACTCTGGACAGATGAAATCTGTTTTCATGGCATTTGATTGGGTTGGTTGGTGTTCTATATTATTCGTTATTAGCCGCATTTTGTTTCAAAAATCCCCAAAAAAACCACTGCCAGCAAAAGCCGGCAGTGGAAACCTTAAAAGAACCATGAAAAAGCAAATTACCTCTTTTCTCAAAGGCTTTCTGCTCATCGCTATTCCCGTTAGGGTTTAGCACGTTTTAATATAAAACCAAAAACCAACCTGAAATTTGAGAACGAATGCCTAAAAAGGTTTAAACGGTCTCAACATATAAACACTATTTTTTCAAATTGGTTTAAATTGCAAAGCTTCTTTTGTTTAATATCCTTTTAAGATGTGACTGTTGAGTTTTTCACATTAATAAAAATTGCTTGTAAAAGATTTAATTGAACTGTAGCTTTAAATTCATCATATTATTTATATATTAGCTCATATTTTCTATTAAGAATTTTGTTTAAACCCAAAAACTATACTTTATGAAAAGATTGTCAGTTGTAATTCTCGTTGCCCTTTTGGTTCCCATTACGCTTTTGGGTGGAGGTATTGTAACCAATACCAATCAGAGCGCATCGTTTATTCGTATGCCCGCTCGTGATGCCTCACTTGGGCTCGACGCTGTGTATTTTAACCCTGCCGGAACAGCCTTTTTTAAGGATGGTTTCCATCTGTCGGTTAACAACCAATCCATTTTTCAAACTCGTGAAATTTCATGCACCAACTTAAATCGGAAAGAATTTGAAGGGAAAGTTGCTGCCCCCCTGTTCCCATCTATTTACTTCACTTACAAAAAGGGTAGCGCAGCTTACTCTTTGGCTGTTATGCCCATTGGGGGTGGTGGAAGCGCTAGTTTCGATGCTGGTTTGCCCTCTTTTGAATATGGGGTATCAGTTCTTCCAAGTAGTTTAACTCTTGCGGGTATACCTACAACACAGTACAATGTAAATGCAAAATTCGATGGTACGTCACTAAACTGGGCATACCAGCTCAATGCCGCTTATGCAATAAACGACATGCTTTCGGTAAGCGTGGGAGCCCGTGTTGTTACTGCCAAAAACTCGTACGAAGGTTACCTGAAAGATATTCAAATTAACCCAAACCAACCCGCATTTGGTTCTGCCTACAATGGCAGCACATTGGTATCTGCTCCCCAGTTTTTTACCGATGCATCGACCACCCTGAGCGGGTGGGCAACCGGTGCTACAAATCTTCTAAACAATGCTTTGAACCCTTGGTTAACTGGAGGCGGTGATCCCAGTACTTTGCTAACCGCTTCGGGTTTACCTGCTGATGTAATTGCTGGTACACAGCAATTAATTGTGGCTGCAGGTCAAAACCCAGCCAATGTAACCGTTGGTGCCGCTTCTGCAATTCTTACCGCAGCAACTCCTGTTTTCACAACCAACTCGGCAATTATGGCCGGTTACGCTGCTCAAACAGCCGACAAGGAACTGAAGGCAACCCAGTCGGGATTTGGTATTGCTCCCGTGGTAGGAATTAACCTTAACTTCGAGGATGTGTTCAATCTTGCTGTAAAATACGAATATCTTACTGAAATTACCATGACCAACGAAACCGAAAAGGACGATGTTGGTATGTACCCCGATGGTGCCAAAACGGCTAACGATATGCCATCAATGCTTTCGGTTGGATTTGGAGTTAGACCCATGGAGAAACTTAACATTACCGGAGGTTTTCATTACTACTTCGACAAGACGGCCAATTACGGAAAGAAAATAGGCACGCGTGCTGTTGGTAACGATGTTCTAATGAACCGAAACTTCTGGGAGGCTGCCTTTGGTGTTGAGTATGAAATAACCGATAATATTCTTGTGAGTGCTGGTTACCTTCGCACACAAACAGGGGTTAATGGCGATTACCAATCGGATTTGAGCCATAGCCTTAGCACCAATTCCATTGGTTTAGGGGGTCGTTACATGATTTTTGAAAACCTTGGTGTAAACCTAGGATTCATGAAAACCATGTATGAAAGTACAACCAAAATATTTACTGGCTACCAGGCAACATTTAATAGAGATGCTACTGTGATAGCTATTGGATTCGACTATAGTTTCTAAACAAAATGGGGTGAATATCGCCCCATTTTGTTTTAATAAGTAAAATGAGAACGGGGTTGAACTTTCAACCCCGTTCTCATTTTAGTTAACTTTAAAAAAGTTGTATTCGTTAATCGCGGGTTACCTCAATAAAGAAGAAAGGGAGATTGGCCAAGTCGGAGAGTTCCTCGCCTGCTTCACGCATTTCATCGTCATCCTCATCGAAATGCCAGTAAATTTTTAAGGGTATTTTGTTCTTTTGCATATCGCTAAGCAAAAGAATAATATCGTAAATAAATTTAGCCGAAGAACTGTTGAAGTATATGAACTTAAATTTGAAAGTAATCGGTTCCAGCTCTGCACCCTCAACAGAGTTGCTCAATATGCTTTGCTTGAAATCTTCGAGCCATTGTAAGAGGGGAGCATAAAAATCGCGAACATTTTCTGGCCTCGAATATCCGCTTATTTCAAGCATTCGAACTTTATGGTCGAAAACCACCCTGGGAGTAGCATTGGTGCCTTCAATACGAAGAATGTCCATTAACTTTTTTTATTATATACCGTGCAATATACTAAAAGTAATTAAATGCACATTTCATTTCTTTATTTTTTGACTAAATACAAAGAGCAGCTGATTAAAACTGCCTAACCATTGACCGAACTGAAGAATATATATGCAAAATTATTAAAATATTGCATTTGCTATAGAGAAGTTCTTTAAATTTACAGTCGTTATGACCTTTACTTCCGCAAATTCTTTACTATGAAAGCACTTCGTACTTTTTCATCCTTTTTAGCCATGCTCACACTCTTTTTTCTTGCCCAGTTAAAGGTTGTTGGCCAGGTAAAACCTCAAAATATTTATAGAGTGTCGGTAAGCTCATGGTACAAAGTTGACGACGGTAAACGAACCACTAGCTACTTTACCCTAAGTCAGCATATTTCGGATTCGTTAGGTAGGCTGCATACTGAAGTTTTCTGGGATAGGAAAACCCAGAATCCACTGGACATTAGGTGGCATTTCTTTACCGGCAAGGTAAAAATGAAAACATTCTTTCTGAATAATTCGGGCGTATATAGGATTGAAGAGTACGGATACAGTAGCACCGGCAACATAAATCGGATTTCGTTTAAAAGTGTTGCGAATGGTGATACACTTTTGCTTCAAAATCATATTCTGAAGTTTGAGCCAACGGGCAAACTCATAAAAACAGAAGTGTTCGATAGTAGAGGTAAGCGCGGCTACGTAGCATCCCATAAATTCGATGCGAACACTGTTGAAATTGAGCGCAAAGTTAAGGGTAAGAAACTTGTACCCATTGACTCGATTTTATCATTACATCGATTGCCACAGTACGACTCGCTGAATAGAATGGTTGGCGAGGATGTTCGAATTGTTAAACATGGGAATCGTCGGGAAAATTACATTAAAAAATATCGATACGACAACAAGGATAGATTGATTGAAGTGGCTCTAATGGGGGAAAACGGTTTGGTTCAGGAAAGGAAGGAGTACACATATCGAAACGATGGTCGTTTGTGGCAAGTGCAAATATACAATGCCAACGGCGAACTTATTGATTTTGTTGCTTGGCGTTACGAACTTTACAAAACGAATGACCGTAGGGAGAGAATTTTGGAGTAACCCAGCTAAGTTCCACTAATTTCATTCCATATTAGAGCGGCTGCGCCCAAAACCGCTGCATTTTCATCTTTCAGTCCTGAAGGAAATATATTTACCTTGTTTCGAAAAATTGGGAACAGATTCTCCTCCATATTCCTTTTGGTTGGCTCAAAAATGAGATCGCCCGCATTGCTTAAACCACCAAAAAGGAAAATGGCTTGGGGGCTAAAAAGAGCCACCAGATCGGCTAGCTTTTGCCCAAGTATTTTTCCGGTATACTCAAACGCTTCGCGTGCTACCCTGTCGCCCTTAAGTGCAGCCTGTGTAATACACTTTGCGGTTAACTGCTCGTATGAGTATGTTCGTAAAATGCTATGCTGATTGATGTCGGCCAATAATTTAAATGCCGTTCTACGGATACCCGGCGCTGAAACATAGGTTTCGAGGCACCCCCTTTTTCCGCATCCACATTGCCTGCCCCATGGTTTAACTGATGTGTGACCGAGTTCTCCGGCAAAACCGTCGTGCCCAACTAACAGCTTCCCATCGATAACAATTCCGCTGCCAAGGCCAGTTCCAAGGGTAATTACAAGAAAGTGCTTATAATCTTTCGCTGCTCCAAAAAGCATTTCGCCAATGGCTGCAGCGTTGGCATCGTTTGTTAAAACCGTAGGTACGTAGAGCCTTTCGTTTAGTTCCTTACAAACCGGAAGAATTCCTTTCCAAACCAGGTTGGGGGCATCGACAATGGCCCCCAGGTTGTAGGAACCGTTTGGCGCACCTACCCCAATCCCCTTTAACTGCAAATTTTTTCCCTCAACAAGTTGAAGAATGGTCTGAGTGACCTTTTCAATATAGTCGATAAAACTCCCATCTATTCTGGTAGGTAGGGTTGTCTGCTCAATGCAGTCACCATTTCTATTTACTATACCTATTACCGTATTGGTTCCACCAATGTCGATACCCGCTACAAAGCTCATGCTAATGAATTATGTCGCAAAAATAATGTATTTGGCTATACTACCCAAAAAGGCTTTAGGATATGGTTAACTGCTGGAATACATCCTGCAGCTGCTGATGCTTTAATTGCATTCCTATAATAGTGTAACCATTCGTTACAGCATGCTGGAATAGTTGTTTTCGAATATCTATACCCGCTGTTTGAATAGCCCACTTGTTCCCCGAAATGTTGGTAACTTTTATTGCTTCGTTTAGGTTTTGGAATGCGGTGGGATCGATCGCTTCGTTGTATTCAACCTGAATTTCGAGAGCATTGGTGCTGCTAATAGCCGATAATTCGTGTGTTAAGCCATCGGCTACAATGGTGCCCCTGTTAATAATAATAACTCGCTGGCACATTGCCTCCACTTCCTGCATAATATGGGTGGAGAGCATAACCGTTTTATCTTTGCCAACCTCTGTAATAAGGTTCCGAATTTCGATAATTTGATTGGGGTCGAGGCCGCTGGTGGGCTCATCGAGTATAAGAACCTGAGGTCGATTAAGCAGTGCTTGCGCTAAACCTACCCTTTGCCTGTATCCCTTCGATAATTGCCCTACTTTTTTGTTCTGTTCATGACCAATGCCCGTGAGTTCAATGAGTTCTTTAATCCTTGCATTGGCATATCGGCCAATCTGACAAACTTTGGCAACAAAATGAAGGTACTCTTTTACATACATGTCGGGGTAAAGTGGATTATTCTCGGGGAGGTAACCCACAAACTTTCTGAAATCGGGAATATCGCTGAAAATCGATATTCCATTCACCTCTACTCTCCCCTGAGTTGGTGGAATAAAACCCGTAATAATCTTCATAAGTGTAGACTTGCCTGCACCGTTAGGCCCCAGAAATCCAACCACCTGTCGGCTAGGAATGGACAGAGAAACATTGTCGAGCGCCTTTTGGCTGCCATACAGCTTTGTTACATTTTCAACCAGTATCGACATAAATTTTAACTTGTCATTTTAACGATTAAACCTCCTCGTAGTCAACATATTCCCCCATGTTTTTATCAACCTTTTTTCTTAGCTTACTCGGCTCATCGACGGTAATGTCGCCTTCAGGCCTGCTTTGTGTTTGGTTGGCAAAGCCTTCGAAACGTTTAGCCATGCGTTTAATGTAATAGCGAAGCAATAGCCTAAATATAAAGCCTAGTAGATAAATTACCAGAATTGCAATTACAACAAACTTTAAAAACCCTTCCATATATAAAAATTTTCTTACTGTAATGCATAATTAAAAACTGAACCCGTTTTCGAACCAACAATTAGGTTGAATTTGGTTTTTGCTGAGTTAAACTGCCCAATGCTGAATGGGGTGTAACCAACCAAAGGGAAGTTATTATAATTCGATCCATCGCTGTTTATAAGAAATATTTGTCCCTGAGCCGAATTTACAACCCCCAGCTTGCGGTCTCTTCCACCAAAATTGAAATAAATAACCAATGGTATTGGTGCCGATGCGAATGAATTGGAAAAGATTTCTTTCGAATCGGTGTTTATAATCTTTAATTGCTTACGATCGAGAAATATAAAATCTTTCTGCCCATCACCATCCACATCCTGAAAATCGAAGAAATGCGACGATGAAAAGCTTGTAAGTACCTTTTCATCGACTCTTCCGTCGAGATAAATAAAGCGAACAACTCCTAGCGAATCGGTTGTAACGAAGCGGGGTGGGGTGCGGTTTGAGGCTTCCTCGAGTACAATGTTTCCATTGCGCGAGGGCGGAAAATGACGTAGGGGCTTTATCCGTTCTTTACCTCTCCTGTCGAGTAAATAGATTCTGTTGTCGTCGGCAGCAAGAATATAATCGAGGGCCCCAACTCTAAAGTGCTGAAGAGGTCTGCTAACAACCCGCTCAGTTCGTCCAAACTCCCACCCCGAAAGGGGTTTTCCGCTTCTTTCGTATGCTGCAATTCTGCGATCGTCGAGAGCAACAAAAAATCGGTAGTTGCGATTTTTTTCGTAATCGAAAATAGCTACGGGGCTGGTTGCCAATGATGGTAATTTTATTGGAAATCCCTCTACGTATTTACCGTTCCGGTCGATAACATGTATTCCAGTTTGGGTTCCAAAAAGCAACTGGAGTTTTCCGTTTTTATACAAATCGACCTGCTGCACTTCGCCTAAAATTGGTTCGGAAATCCGAACCTTCCAAAGCACGCGCCCAGCATCGTTAATTAGGTAAATGCTATTGTTGTAGTCCTGAACAAAAATCTCACGATTACGGCTGTTGTGATTTAGTACAAGTGAGGGTTTTCCCCTGATAACTGTATCGAGCTGTGTTTCCCATAACGTTTGGGGTGTTACATTTTGGTTTGGTAAAGCAACTTGTTCACCATACTTAATGCATATGTTATTAAATATCATTGCTTTGCCGCCCGTTAATTGCAAGCCCATCCCTTCAACTCCGGTAGCCCGTTCGAAGCCCTTCAGCAATTGGGTTGCATACTTTGGGTTTACAAAATGGCTGAGAGCAAACTGCGACAATTGTGGGTTTATGTAAAGAGTAAAGTTCGACTCCTGAGCCAACACCTGCATAAAATCTCTGAAATGGGGCGAATTCTCTAATCGTGTATTACGAATTTGAGCCAAAACAAACTGGCTAAGGGCTTCGGGTGAAGCCCCAAACACAATATACGAATCGATAATGGTAAAAAATTGGTCGCTACAGGGTTGAAACAGGCTTCCAAAAAGGGATGCATGAAGCTGCTCAACAGGAAATGAGTATACCTTCACTTGCTTGTCTCTATCTATTTTAAAGGTTCGCTCGAACGATTGCAGAGGTACCCCATTTTTTTGGGCCACAGCTTCTATCAAACCCGCTATCTCCGTTTGGGTTGTGCTTTTCCCCTTTGTTCCAACAATGGTAAACCAATTCTCTTGGATTGTTTGAGAGAAAGGAACATAGGCAACCGCTAATTCGTTTTTAAAAAACGAAGAGTAAAAACTTACGGGCTCCACACCCATTAGCTTAGCTATGCTCTTGTTTTTATCCTTATAGTTTCTAAGATTTCCAAGCCTGTCGAGATAGCTACGGTAATCCTGCATGTACAAATCGATATTGGAAATTCCCAAAAAGGCAAAGAGGGCGGTTTGTGACGGGAGTATGTCGGGTATGCTCATGTTAACAGGCTTCTGCCTCGACATCCATTTTAAATAGGCATTTGTTGAGTCGGGTGCTTGTGTAAACCCATTCAGAAAGTGGGCGCTAGGTTTTACAATTAGATCTAACTCGGTCCATGTGGCTAAATCGCTTAAATTGCTGAGTGACCTAGAATAGTTCTGTGAAACAATACCGCTAAACAGGGAGGGAAAATTTTTATGGGCAACAAAAATATTGGCATCAATTTTTGAGCCCGCTGTTTTTTTCGCATCGAGAAAGGCCCTGTCGGTAACAAGAGAAATAGGGTTGCCTTGCTGTTTTAGTGCACGCTCAAGAAGCAAGGGGCTGGTGCTAACCATAAAAACCCCTTTATTATGAGCAATTTCGATGCTCGTTTTGCCGTTGCGGCCAAATAGAGTTACAACAACACCATTGTAATTTCTTTCATCTATTTGGTAAAGGCCCAATAAATGCTTTTTAATAACTGTTTCTATAACTGTATGTTTAATGCCTTTTCCTAACTTGCTAGTAACTAAAAGGTGGGGCTCGTTTTTGCCAACCAAGTGCATCGATAAGAATATTTCACCCTTATCGAGAATTGCAACTATACCTCCCTCCTTTTGTGTAATAGAGTCAACCTGCCAAAAAAGGGAATCGATTAGGGCTAGCGACTCAAACTTCTTAAGCTCTTTCCAAAGGGGAGAATTATTTAAGTTCTCCCTTAACGAGGTAAGCGAGTTAACCTTAATAATCATTCCCGCATCGAGTGGGATGGCTTTTAAGGGTTCGGAAACGGTTTTGGGGGGAGAACCAACAAAAATTGCTATAAATAGTACTGCCACTAATATAATTCCGGCAGCTATTGCTCCCAATACCAACTGTTTGCGCATAAATAGTAGTAAACATTCAGACTCAATGCAAAGATAGCATGAATAATTGGTTTCTATACCTTTATTTGGCTCCGTGCGCGTTAAAGAATCGCAAACCAGCATACATAAGCCATTCGCTATTTGGCAAAACCTTAACCCTATTAGCATAAAGTTTAGTACCTTTGCCCATCAACCCTATTAAACAGTTTCGAATTGAAACGACTCGTTTTCATAGTTCCCGTTGCACTGCTAATTGTGCTTTTGTTGCCAAGGTGTGCAAAAATTGTAGCCCCCACAGGTGGGCCCAAGGACACTATTGCCCCCTTAATGGTTCGAAGTATTCCCGAACCCAACGCTATTAACTTTAAAGGACAGAAACTCTCCATGTTCTTCAATGAGTATATTCAATTGAAGGACCTGCAAAAAAAACTTGTTCTCTCGCCTCCGCAAAAGCAATTGCCCGAAATTCGAATTAAAGGGAAGGGGTTCGGGGTGGTTTTTGCAGAGGAGCTGGAACCCAATTTAACCTATACTCTCTACTTTGCCGATGCCATTGCCGATAACAACGAGGGCAACAAGATTAATAGTTTTGAGTTTGCCTTTTCTACCGGTCCCTTTATCGATTCGCTTGAATTCAGGGGCAAAGTGGTGGACGCTTTTACTCTCGAACCTGTAGAGGGCATGCTAATAATGCTGTACAACCAAATAACCGATTCCGTCCCACTTCTCGAAAAGCCACTTTACGTGAGCAAAACCAGCAAGCAGGGCACTTTTGTATTGAGCAATCTGAAAGCTGCCAACTACAAAATATTTGGTCTTACCGATGGCAACAGCAACTACCTTTTCGATCAGATTTCTGAGTCGATTGCCTTTACTCCCGACACCGTAAAACCCGAAAACCTATCGGTTAAAGGTGCCCATACAGTTATAATAGACTCAAATGCAGTTCATACGATAAAACCTACCAGGCTAAAAGCCTTTAAGGAAGACAATCGGGTTTTACGCCTCACTGATTTTACCCGAAGCAGTCGGCATAAAATCTCCTTCATTTTCTCAGGGCCCCACCCAGAACCGCTGACTTTAAAGCCCCTTTTAGACATTAACGATACCATTCCTTGGTTTGTTTCTGAGCGTAACACCAAGAACGACTCTATTACTTTCTGGATTACTGAGCCCCGCCTTTTTAATAACGATACCCTTTCGTTTGTTGCTGAATACTTTAAAACCGACTCCCTACAGCTTAGAGTTGCAACAACCGATACATTGCGGTTTGTTTACACCCCAAGAGAAACTGGTGAATCCCGAAGAAGCAGACGCAGAAACGAAGATGAACCCGAGAAAAAACCTAGTTTGGGTTACACTCTCTCGCCCAGCAAGGGAACCAGCCTTACACCTCTCGAAAAAATTGGAATAGCCTTTAACGTTCCGCTAAAAGATGTTGACCTCGATAAAATAAGAATTGAATCCCTAACCGACTCATCCCTTGTTACCAACTACAATTGGGAAAACGATACAATAAACCCACGTAGATTCTCCATTGCTTACCCATGGGAGTATAAAAAGGGCTACTCAATTATTGCTTTCCCTCATGCCTTCAAAGGGATTGATGGATTAACGAACGATACAATTAAGATTTCCTTTGCTGGGGTTGCCCCCGAAATGTTTGGCACCATCAGTTTAAAGGTTGAAGCTGTAACTCACCCTGTCATTGTTGAACTTATAAATGACAGGGGAAAGACTATAGATTGGCAAGTTGCCAATAGCGATTGCATGTTGATTTTTCGATACATTTTCCCCGAAACCTACTCGTTCCGTTTTATTGTCGATTTGAACCAGAATGGTAAGTGGGACACTGGATACTACCTTAAGGGCCTTCAGCCCGAACCCGTTTATTACTTTATGGAGGGAGGCTCCCGAAAAAAGATTAATGTTCGCAGAAACTGGGAGTACGAATTCAGCGTTAATATTAATGACCTTAATAAATAACTATGAGCGTAGTAATGAATTTTGCCATGTTTCCTACCCAACGAGCGGGTAGCGCAAGTCCCTACGTTTCCAAGGTGGTTGAAAGGGTTCGTTCGTTAGGCTACGAAAACCAACTTACGGCCATGGGCACTCTTGTTGAAACAGAAACATTAGCAGAAGCCCTAAATGTTATTAACCAAGCCTATAGCGTTCTTGAATCGGAACACGAAAGAGTGTATGTTGCTGTTAATATCGATATCCGAAAGGGGAAAAGCAACCGCATTCGCTCCAAGGTTCAGTCGATAGAAGATAAGCTGGCAACCCGATGAAGCGTGCGCTTTTCATCCTACTACTTGTAAGCCCAATATTTGTTTTTGGGCAAACCCATATCGGGATTCGTTCGGCTTATAGTGTTTCGGGGGTTAGTTTCAACCCATCACTCGACCAGCGGTTGCTTTACGGAACATACGATGCAGGCATTTTAATTCGTCATTACAATTTAAAATACGTTGGCTTCCAGGGCGAAATAAACCTTTCGCAGCGTGGCTTTCGAATTCCAATAAACGATACAGTTCAGTTTAAGCGCAAGAATAGCTACCTTGAAATTCCAATATTCATGCAGGTAAAGTTCCAGAACAAAAGGTTCATGGCGCAGTTTCAAGCGGGTTGCTATGGGGCCTACCTTTGGGGTTCGAGTGTTGGTAGTAACGAAACAGGTAGCTACCAATTGTCGAGCTATAAATTCAATATCCTGAAGGATAATCGGTTCGATTACGGTTTGGTTGGCTCAGCTGGGCTTGGTGTAAACATCTCGTCGATTTCCTTAATTGCTGAATACCGCCTATACTACGGGTTAGCCGACCTTTACAAGCACACATACCCAAACAACCCTAGGCAATCGCAGCAAATATCGCAGGGCATTGGAGTTAGTTTAATATTTAACCCACAGGCAATTACACTCCGGAAAAAATCCAAGGCCAATCCTTTTGTTGAATAACTCGCGAAAAACAATGAAAACACTATTCTCAGTATCGTTACTATTTCTGGCAGTATGGGTTTCTGGACAAACCGTATTTGTTCAGGAGGGAAAAGCTTCGTTCTATGCCGACAAGTTTGAAGGGCAAGTTACTGCATCGGGCGAACGATACAGCCACCAAAAGGCTACCTGTGCGCACCTTTCTCTGCCTTTTGGCAGTTTGGTTAAAGTAACCAATCTGAGCAACAACCAGAGCGTTGTTGTGCGGGTAAACGATCGAGGTCCGTTTGTTGCTAACCGAATAATCGATTTAAGCCAATCGGTTGCCGGAAAACTAGGGTTTCTGTTGCAGGGAGTAACCGATGTTCGTATAGAATTGCTCGACGAAAAGGGAGAACTGGTACTGCCTCCGCCCAATGTAACTACACAAAAACCAGTTACAAATCCCGCTATTGCCTCTACAGAACCCCAGTCCAAACCCAATATTCCCGTTAAAGTTACCGACGAGAAACCCCTGCAAACCCCTCCTGCACAAGCTCCAATAAAAGAACAAACCGCCGAAACAGGCAAACAACCCGAAAGCGAGCTTTTCAGGGTTGAAATCGATAAAATTCCTGCAAAGGGTTTCACCGTTCAAATTGGAAGCTACCGCGAATTGGCCAACGTGCTTCGTATTGCCGAAGATTTAAAAACATCGTTACGAAAAGATGCGATAGTGCAAACCTCTACGCTCGCCAATGGCGACAAGGTGTACCGACTCATGGCTGGCCATTTCAGTTCGCGACGCGATGCGGAAACCTTCCGGGAGAAAGCACGAAAATTATACCCCGATTGCTTTATTGTGGAGCTTAAGTAGTGTTGCCGGTTTTCGGTTGCCTGCCCTGAGGCTCCCGAAGGGTCAGTTTACAGTCTACAGTTGGCAGTTCTCTTCGGACCTCGGACTTCCCGTATAGGACTTCCCGCTTCTGTCTTCTGTTATCAAAACATCCAACATCAAATAACTTATTAACCAAATAACTCAAAAACCCAATTTTACACTGAGTTGCGATGCCCTGAGTTTTTCGAAGGGTCGAAGGGGTCAGTCGGCAGTTGTCGGTTGCTCGCCCTGAGGCTTCCGAAGGGTCAGTTACTTGCCCTGAGGCCCTCGAAGGGTCGGTTCTCTGTTCCGTTGTTCTTCTGTTCCTCTCTTTCAACTCCGTCATAAAAGGTATAAAAAGCAAAGGCGGCCTAACGGCCGCCCTTACTATGCTTACTTAACGATTTAAAAATCGTTAGGGTTAATTTACTTCTTAACCATTTTACGAACCAGACGCTCACCGTTGGCAGCCTCGAAGGTTACCAAGTAAACACCTGCTGGCAACGAAGCAGTTTCAATGCTACCTGCACCATTGGTGGTTATATCGAGAACGTTTTGGCCAATTATATTGGCTACCACAATGCGGCTTACAACAGCAGGATTGCTAATGCTAATGCTGTTGGTGAAGGGGTTGGGGTATGCGCTAAAGTTGGCGAAGGTATTGGTGTTAACGCCAACCAGATTCAAGGTTATGGGAAGTGTAACGTCTTCATTGGTAATGGTTACATCTCCAGTAACAGCAACATATCCCTCTTTACCTACTTCGTAACCGTAGGTGCCGGGTAGCAGGTTGGCGAACACATACGATCCGGCAGGAGCCGCAGTACCGTTGAAAGTTACAACGGCATCGGTAATGGGGTTCGATTCAGCATCAACTACGTTGAAGGTTACAGTGTAGGTAATGAGTACCAAAGTAATATCAACAGTAATATCCTGGTCAACAACCGTAGCAATGCCGTTGAGCGTGTAGTAACCATCTTTCGAAATGAGGTACGAGTAATTGCCGGGTTCGTAAACAGTAAATACATACTCACCCGGATCGCCAGTAACACCGTTGAACCGAATTACAGCATCGTCGATAGGATTGCTATCCTGGTCAACCACTACAAAAGTTACATCGTAATGTACAGGAATTAGAGCAACGTCGATAGTCAGATTATCATCAACTACAACAAATGAACCGGTGAAAGTGAAGTAACCATCGCGGGCAACAGAGTAATTGTAATTTCCAGGTTCATATAGGAAAATGTATTCGCCCGAACCAAACTCTTCACCTTCAATTGTAATGGTTGCATCCTCAATTGGGTTGCCAGTAGTAGCATCGGTAACATTAAACAGAACCAAAACTTTGCTACCCAGGTCGAGAGTTAGGGTATAGATTGCAGGCTCGCCCAAATCGAAGAAAATTTCGAAATCTAGATCAATTGTTGCTTTTACGCCCTTCTTACTGAAAATATTCGAAGTGAGCAAAGTAAGCTCTGCGGTAGCACCATTGATATCGGTAATTACGTACTCATCGCCTTCATTAAGTTCCCTGTTGCCCGAAGGATCGTGAAGAATAATTGATGTAACACTTGTAGCATCGTTCCAGGTAATAACTGTAACCATGTCATCTGGATTCTCGAGTTCGGTTGTACCCGAGGCTGGATCGATTGTAGCCGAAACAACCCCGCGGAAGTTGGCATAAATCTCAATGTCAGCAACAACAGTGTGTGTGAGGGTTGCGTCAACACCCATGATATTAGCATCGCCATCGGTCCAGTTTTCAAATAGGAATCCTTCGTTGGCAGAAGCTGTGAGTTCCAATTCGGTGTTCTCCTCAATATAGAGGTTCCAGTTTTCTTGTCCGTTAACCAAACCTGCTCCCGCAGGGTTAACTGCAACGGTTACATCGTAGGCTACGTATGGAACGCCCCAAATTGAAAAATCGGTAGATCCCTGATTAACACCTAGTGTAGTTAATGCAGTCCAGTTGGTTGCTCCAACATTAAACGCATTGGGGTTGTCGCGCAGCATGGCCTGGCCATAAAATAGAGGAGTCATAGTTTTCCAATTCCAACGGCCAGCAGTAAGTTCGCTTGCAGTTGGGTAATTTCCTACAACAACTAACCAGTAGTGACCACCTTCAAGTATCAGTGGCTCTTCGAAAACCAGCTGCTGATGGGTAGGATCAGTTACGGGTACAATGGCTTCGTAAACCACGTCACCAGGAGCACCAGCGTTATTTGCATAAACTATAACCTTAAAGTTGGTGGGGTCGGTTGTTCCAGTTTTAAATCCGTTGGTAGCAATACTATCGATTTTCCACTCACCAGCTGGTAGAATGAAGTCGTCGGCAGTTTCAATTAAACCATTGGCAAGGGCACCAAGATTGGTTGCAACAATACCCGAAGTGCTTCCGGAAACATCGATATTCCAGCCCCAAAGCAAACCTTCAACCACATCGGTAGCTTTATCTGCGAAGTTGTTCGACATGTTTTGGTCGGTTGCCAATTCGGCCTCTACTTCAATACTAAAAGATCCAACAGCAGAGGGAATCCACTCACCTAAGGCAACGGCTAATTGTTGACTTGCGTCAAGAGTAACGCTTTCAGTATTGGTATACACCTCGGCGTCGGTTTCATCGTACACGGTTACGGTAACATCGAAAGTGTTTTCGCTTAAGCCAGGGTTGTTAACTACTGCGCCCAATTCAACAGGAACATCGACTCCGGTAAATGCAGGAGCAATAACCGACTTAACTTCAACATCGTTGTTGTAAAGTTCTACCAAACTTACATTATCGAAGTACAGTGCCCACATATTGGCATCGCTATAACCATGGAATCCAAGGCAGTAGTTACCATCAGCCTCAACAGTAAATGTTGTTTCAGAAAGTACATAGGTAGTATTGGTAAGGGTGCCTAGGTCTACCAAAGGATCTACCTCCATATTGGCTGAACCAGCTGCAGTACCAATATGCACTTTTAATTTTTCTGCATAAGATGCGGACCTTGCACGATAGTAGAACGAAAGCTTATAGGTTTTACCCGTTTCGAGAGCTACTAATGGACTAAAAGCCCAGTCGTTCGAGGCTAAAGAAACATTATAGGTTAGAGCCATTGAGTTAGGTGCACTATTGGGGAATGCTGTGGAAGTAACCCAAACATTAGCGTCGCCATTTCCATTCTCAACGCTCCAAAGTGCTGGCAGCGCAGGCGCTGTAACACCGTCGAAGTTCTCTGAATAGGGAACCGTTTTGGGTGCGTAAGCGGTTACAACCTTGGTGGTTGCATTGTTTTCGGCATTGGCATCGCCACCCAAATCGGTAGCTACGGTAATGGTATAATTGCCAGCAGTAGCAAAGTTGAAATTGGTAACCGTTACATTGGTGGTTGCTCCACCAGCAAGGGTACCAGTCCAGTTGTACGATCCGGTTGTTCCGTTAATGTCCCAATCGATGTTTACATCGGTAACTTCACTTGAACCAAAGTTTTTGAGGGTTACAATTACATCCGCAGCACCGGCATAGAACGAGCTGGCTGGTGCTGTAATGGCGGTAATACCCACGTCGGTTGGAATAACCTCGGTTACTTCAACGTTGTCAATAGCTATATAATTTACATCGGGGTCTGAATACCCGTGGAAGCCAATTACATAGTTTCCGGTTGTTGGAACGGTAAACATAACCTCCATAGCAGTATAGGCGGCAATGAGCATATTGTCGTTGTCCCAAATGGGTTCAACATCCATAGAAGCCGAAGCTTGAGCGGTACCCAAATGAACTTTCATTTTTTCTGGAACTCCGGAATACCCTGGCGCTTTTACATGGAATGCCAATTTGTATATTTTACCTGCTTCAAGTGCCATGTAGGGGGTAAACGCCCAGTCGTTTTTTGGCAAAATTGAATGGTAACTTAACGCTAAGAAATTGGGAGCCGATACTGCACCAATTATTCCGCTATTACCAGTTACCCAGTTAACAGAGGTAGTTTCGCGACCCCAGAAATTTGGTAATGCTGGTACTGTTACGCCATCGAAGTTTTGGGTTACCGGAACGGCATAAGGTTGGTAGAAAGAAGCTACTTTGGTAAATGTATTGTTAGCAGCATTCCCGTCGCCAGCCATATTGGCAGTAATGGTAATAATGTAATCGCCAGCTGTTGTAAAATCGTAACCCGTTTGGATGGTAACATCCTCGGTTGCTCCAGCAGC
Source organism: uncultured Rikenellaceae bacterium (assembly GCA_964479665.1). Lineage (GTDB taxonomy): Bacteria > Bacteroidota > Bacteroidia > Bacteroidales > Tenuifilaceae > UBA2287. The sequence goes on from CAYZNN010000002.1 coordinate 144,158, forward strand.
AAGGGTTCCGGTCCAGTTGTATGTGCCAACGGTGCCATTAATGTCCCAATTTATGTCGCAAGCGGTCATCTCAGTGGTACCGCTATTCTTAAGGGTAGCTACAACATTATAGTTACCAACCAAACCGTTTGCGGGAGCGGGAATTGCAGTTATTTGAGCATCAACGGCAAAGGGCTCTCTGAATATAAATTTTAGGCCAGAAACCGGTAAAACTGTAGATGATAATGCACACGTAGCTGTGTTTACTGTACCAGCAGTAGTTGCAGCCCAATCGGTTGTGGTAGTTCTGTTTACGAAATCGGCAGCAACCGCTCCTCGTATACCAACCTGTACGGTTTGAGCCGTGCTGGCTTTTGTAAATGGACCATATACAAATGCTATTCTATTTGTAGTTTCGTAAAGTTTAATTTGAAAATTATAGCTGTCTCCGGTTGATGAAGTGCTGTAACTTCTATAGTTCTTCCACTGAATTGTGAATATTCTATTAGGAGCTACTCCTTCGAGTAAAGTCATTAATTCTGCACCGGCTTGCGCGTTTAAGTCTCTGTTTAAGGGAGACAAAACATTATTGGTAGCTCCAGAACTCAACGCTGTATAACTAGAACTAACAGTTGCACCAAGCGCTGCAAAACCATTGCTGTTTATGCTTACCTGGGTATATTCAGTGCCATTGTATGTAAAGGGAAATCCAATATTGATGGCATTGAAACTTTGGTCGTCATTGGTAGTAGTTCCATGAACAGTTCCTCCTGAAATCTCTACGTAGGTATCCGATTCTTGAACAAAAATGTAAGGAGTAGTCCATGCCTTTGAACCTACAACTGGTAAGCTAAGCTGCTCAGCCATTGGCTCAATGTTGGTTCCCTTAATAAATGGAACTGGGTGAATTTTTTCAACCGGTTTCTGCTCCCGGTAGGGGCTGGTGGCTTCAAATGTTGGTTTCTGAGCGAATGCCCAACCAGCAACAAGATAAGCGGTTAAGGTTAATAAAGTTTTTCTCATAATTTATAGGTTTTAGTTTGTAAATTGGTTTTTAGGTTAGTCCCATTCCCCTCCTGGAGGGTAACAGTTCCTGCGGTTTAAAGGTTATTACGCTTCATGTCATAGGCATTTCCATTTTTAAATTGGCCTTACAAGTTAAAAAATTATTCGGTATAAAAAAGGGGGATCCCACTTTTCACTATTTTTTTTGCTGGTATCAATTCCCCTTTTCAAACCAAAAACCTAAATAACAATTAATTAAATGCATTTAGCTGTTTTTTTTTAAGTTTTACTGATTTCAATCGATTTCGGAATGGAAATTATGAATGTTAAATGATGGGGGACTGTAGTTCGTTGATAGTTGATGGTGGTTTGTTGATAGTGATTCGTTGATTGTTAATGGTTACTTGCCCTGAGGCTCCGTTGCCCTGAGTTGATTGTGACTCGTTGATGGTTGCTCGCCCTGAGGCTCCCGAAGGGTCGGTTCTATTGTTCTGTTGTTTGTTGATTGTTGTTCGTTTAATCCACATCTCTTCGGTCTTCAGTCTACATTAACTCAATAACTCAATCAACTTATAACTATCTTTGCAAAATAAAACTCGCAGTATGCTTTTAGATTTTCTGTTCATTACGTTAGGTATGGCTCTCCTCATTTTCTCGGCCAACTGGTTGGTTGAGGGTGCCTCTTCGGTTGCTGCTCGTTTTGGAGTGCCCCATCTCACCATTGGGCTTACCGTGGTCGCCTTTGGTACTTCTATACCCGAACTTATGGTTAATATTCTAGCCTCTACTTCGGGAAATAGTGGGTTGGCTATTGGAAATGTTGTAGGAAGCAACACCATCAACGTTTTTCTTATTCTGGGCATTGCGGCTATAGTAAAACCCTTGCGGGTTCAGAGTAAAACCGTTCGGGTTGAAATTCCATTCAGCCTGCTTGCGGCTGTGGTGCTTTTCATTTCAGCCAACGACATGCTGCTCGATGGTTCAAGCGAATCGGTGCTTACCCGCACCGATGGGCTTACGCTACTTTGCTTTTTTGTCATTTTTTTGTACTACACTTTCCGTTCGGCCAAAGCCGATGCGTTAGCTCCGGCAACCGAAGTGAAGCAGCGACACATTGGTTTAAGCATAGCAATGATAGTTGCTGGAATAATTGGATTATTTGGCGGTGGTAAGCTTATTGTCGATGCAGCAGTATCCATTTCGCGAATGCTGGGCGTTTCCGATACACTTATTGGATTAACCGTGGTGGCAATTGGAACTTCGCTCCCCGAACTTGCAACTTCGGTGGTAGCTGCATACAAAGGGAACTCCGATATTGCTGTTGGAAATGTTGTTGGCTCAAACATTTTTAATGTTTTCTTTATATTAGGAATTTCAAGTATAATAAGTCCTTTACCTTTACATTCTGCTGCTAACATCGATTTATTTTTAACCTGCCTGGCATCGGTGCTACTTTTCGTTTTTGCGGTAGCTGGTCCTGGCCGCCAAATCGACCGCAGGGAGGGTGCTGCTTTTGTTTTAATTTACATTGGATACCTATTCTACTTAACTACGGCGGCCTAATTTAAACGCACAATGAATTACTCCCTCTTTTTACATTGGCGAAGCAATTTGGTGGGTTCGCAACGGGCCTATTTTATTAATTTTCTTCTCACCATTCTGGGTGGCTCGCTTTACAGTTTCAATTTGGTAAAATCGCCCGTAATGCTTCTGGCTTTCGGCGTTGTTTCTCCAGTAATTTTCACCCTGTGCGCTTATGCTTCCATTGGGTATCTTAAAAACCAAATAGATAAACCCGAATTTCCGAACATTCTCTTTTCTCGCTATGGAAGCTTCCTCGCCATGACTCTCGATCTGCTTCTGACTGGCGCGTTGGCGGCCCTAATCCATTTCAATGTGCTCAACTACCTGTTCTTCCGTTTCCTTCAAACCGTTTTTTTACCCATGGTTTCGCTCTCGCTGCTGCGCTTTTTGCATATTGTGTCGAAAATGAATGAATAATAGCAGAAAAGGATAAATTTCCAGCTTAAAAAAATTCAATTTTTAAAGTATCTTTGGTTCAAACCCTTTTATTACAGTTTGACATGAAAAAGTTATTAAAGTGGCTTGCTATTACCATTTTGGCGCTCGTTGTGCTTATTTTAGGTGCAGCCATTGTTATACCTATTGTGTTTAAACCCCAGCTGCTCGAACTGGCTAAGAAAGAAATTAATGCCAGTGTTAAAGCAAAGGTCGCTTTTTCCGACTTCAGCGTTTCAATTCTTAAGGGGTTCCCCGATGTTTACATTGGTCTGAAAAACCTTAGCATTGTAGGAGTTGACGAGTTTGAGGGCGATACGCTGGTAGCCTTCCGCGGGTTTAGCGTGAGGGTGGACATTAAAACCGTTTTTGCCATGGAAAACATTGTGGTCAAATCGGTATTGCTCGACAGCCCAGTAATGATGGCTAAAATAAATGCCGAAGGTAAGTTAAACTGGGATATTGCTATTGCTTCGGTGAAACCTACACCCGAAGAACCTTCAGAGGAATTTGCTGGGGAGCCCTCGACCATTAAAGCGGCTCTGAAAAAGTTCGAGATTAAAAATGCGCACATCAGCTATGTTGATGAGCAATCGAATATGAAGGCCATTATTTCGAACCTTAACTTTGCCCTTTCGGGCAATATGGGGCTCGACCAAACCGAACTGACCCTGAACACGACCATTGAAAAATTCAATTTTTACATGGATGGTATCCGCTTCATGCGCGATGCCGCTTTGGGTTTCGATGCTCAAATAGCTGCCAATCTCACCAATAGTGTTTACTCCTTTAAGCAAAACGTGTTCTCGCTCAACGAGCTACAATTGAAATTCGATGGAGAGGTGCGTATGCCAACCGACGATATTGAGGTGAACCTAACTTATGCCACCAACCGTGCCGATTTTAAAACGTTGCTGTCGTTGGTTCCCGCCATTTATATGAACGATTTTGCTGGGCTCAAAACCTCGGGGCAACTGCAACTCGATGGCTGGGTGAAAGGGGCCGTTACTGAAACAACCCTACCCAACGTAGCCCTGAACCTAGTGGTAGAGAATGCTCGCTTTCAGTACCCCGATTTGCCCAAATCGGTTGATAATGTTGGCATTATCACTAAGGTTTTTTATGATGGTGCAAACGATGATAAAACCACTGTGGATGTTTCGCGCTTTCACCTTGAACTGGGCGGAAACCCATTCGATGCCACGTTGGCCATTCGCACACCCATGACCGACATGCAATTCGAAGGCACCATCAAGGGTACCATCGATTTTAATGCCTTAGCCGATGTAATACCGCTCGAAGAGACCCCCATTAAGGGGGTACTTGTGAGCAACCTAGAGTTCGGTGGGCTCATGTCGTACGTTGAAGAGGAACAGTACGACAAGCTTAAGGCCGATGGCCTTTTAAAGCTTACCGGTTTTGAGTACTCTGGGGCCGATTTCCCACAGGGGGTGAAAATTATTGAAACCACTCTTAATTTTACTCCTCGCTTCGTACAATTGGCCAATTTCGATGCTCAAATTGGCAAGAGCGATATACGTATGGACGGAAGGCTAGAGAACTTTATCCCCTTTGCCCTAAAAGACGATACTCTGAAAGGAAAACTCAATTTGTACTCGAAAATCGTTGACCTGAACGAATTTATGGCCAACGACGCAACTCCCGAGCCTGAAACACCTCAGGATACAGTCCCCTTGAGCGTAATAGAAGTTCCCAAAAGCATCGACTTTGTAATGGCTTCGCAGTTGAACAAGATTCACTTCGACAAGCTGGAAATTGACAACCTGAAGGGCGAAGTTATTGTGCGTAATGGTGCCGTAAAAATGAACAATGTGAATATGAGTATGCTTCAGGGAACCTTGGCTTTAACCGGAGAATACAATACCCAAAACCCTAAAGCACCAGCCATCGATTTTAGTATGGATATCCGCAACTTCGATATTCCATCGGCTGTTAGAGCATTCAGCTCGCTTGAAAAGTTGGCACCCCAAGTGAAAAACCTTACCGGAAATATTTCTACCAAAATGACTCTGAATGCTCTGCTCGACACCGCCATGAGCCCCATTCTGAAGACCGTTAACGCCAAAGGGCGTTTTAATTCGCAAAACATTGCCATTGTAAACTCCAAAGTGTTCGGTAAAGCTGCCGATCTGCTCAAAAACGACGATTTCCGGAACCCCCGATTGAAAAACCTCGATGCCGGATTCACTGTGAAAGACGGAGTGGTTACCATTGAACCCTTCGATACCGAAGTGGCCGATATGAAAATGAATTTCGGGGGCACCATGAACCTCGAGCAGTCCATCGATTTTCGCATAAAACTCGATGTGCCAAAATCGAAACTCGGGCCTGCCTCCGATGCTTTAAGCGCCGTTTCAGCTGCTGCGGCGACCAAAGGGCTGAATTTTGCAACCAGCGACCGGATTAAAGTAAACCTAAAAGTGGACGGAACCGCCACTGATCCAAAGGTTGGACTCGATGGTGGCGAAGCAATACAGGGGGTTAAAGATCAGGTTATGGAGGTAGTAACTCAACAGGTCGACAAGGCGAAGGGGGAGACCCGAAAGAAAGCCCGCGAAGAGGCCGACAAGTTGATTGCCGATGCCGAAAAACAGGCCGAAACGATACGTAAGGAAGCCGAAGCCCTTGCAGCCAAAATGAGGGCCGAAGCCGATGCCAAAGCCAAAAAGGTTGAGGATGAAGCCAAGGGTAAGAACCCCTTAGTTCAGCAAGCCGCTAAGAAATCGGCCGAGCAAATTCGTAAAGAGGGCGATGAAACTGCAAAAAAGGTAATTCGCGAAGCCGATGCCAAAGCCCAGTCGCTAATAGATAAGGCGAAAGAAGAGGCAGATAAAATAACCCGCGAAAGCTAATAGCGCTAGTTTAAGTTTTTAAAAAACTGCCCCATAAGCAGCTCCTAGTAAATCTGGGTTGCATAACGCACTTCTTATTAATTTTCGATATTGAAGCGCGGCCAAACAGATGAAAGGGCTTTATGGGGCCGTTTTTTGTTGAAAACACACTCATTCAACTTTTTTGTATACTTTCTGGCGTTTTCAACCAGGTCTGTAATTCGTCATGTAGTAAACAATTAATCTGCATCAGGCCAAATCGGTTTGTTACATTGCGTATTAAATAACTGTAATGTATCTTTGTGCGATTTTTTAGGAAAATTCAATTTTTTGCATTTAAATGAAAAGCAAGTTTAAAGAATACAAGGGGTTAGACCTTTCGCAGGTTAACAAGGATGTGCTAAAGGCATGGGAGGCCAATAGTACTTTCAAAAAAAGTATTGAGGTTCGGAAAAATAGCCCTGCCTACGTGTTTTACGAAGGGCCCCCCTCGGCCAACGGTATTCCAGGAATTCACCATGTTATGGCTCGAACCATTAAGGATATTTTTTGCCGTTTCAAAACCCAACAGGGATATTTGGTTCACCGTAAAGCGGGTTGGGATACCCATGGTCTTCCGGTTGAATTGGGCGTTGAAAAAATGCTGGGCATAACCAAAGAAGATATTGGTAAAACCATTTCGGTTGAGGAATACAACAACCAATGCCGCAAGGAGGTAATGAAATACACCGACCTATGGGAAGACCTTACCCACAAAATGGGTTACTGGGTCGATATGGATAATCCATACATAACATACGATAATCGGTACATTGAAACCCTTTGGTGGCTTCTAAAGCAACTTTACAACAAGGGTTTGCTATACAAAGGTAAAACCATCCAGCCATTTTCGCCCGCAGCAGGAACCGGTTTAAGCACTCATGAACTCAACCAGCCCGGATGCTACCGCGATGTTAAGGACACCACGGTGGTTGCCCAATTCAAGGTAACTCGTAACGCTAAATCGGAATTTCTTTTTACCGACATTAACAACGATTTATACATACTTGCATGGACAACCACGCCATGGACCCTTCCCTCGAACACGGCATTGGCCATGGGCCCAAAAATAAGCTACGTTAAGGTTCATACAATAAATCCCTACAGCGGCGAAGAGATAACGCTCATTCTGGCGAAAGACCTATTGGGAGCCTATTTCAACCCCGAAAATGCCGAAATACCTTTTGGTGACTACAAAATTGGCGATAAAAAATTACCGTACCGCATTGTTGCAGAGTACCCAGGTGCAAAACTTGTTGGTGTTAGCTACGAGCAACTTTTTCCTTGGGTAAAGCCCGAAGGCGATGCCTTTAGGGTGATTGCAGGCGACTATGTAACAACCGAAGACGGAACTGGTATTGTTCATATTGCCCCAACTTTTGGTGCCGACGACGACCGTGTTGCCAAAGCAGCTGGCATTGCACCTCTCATTCTGCGCGACAGGCAGGGCAATGCGGTACCTATGGTGGACCGTACCGGAAAGTTTTACAAAATGGCCGACCTTTCCGATGCATTCGTAAGCAACAACATTAATACGGAACTCTACTCCGAATTTGCTGGTCGCTTCGTTAAGAACGAGTACGATCCTAGTGCAACACCCGAAACTGCAACCCTTGATGTCGATCTCTGTGTTTGGCTAAAAAAAACCAACCGGGCATTCCGCATCGAAAAGCATACGCACAGCTACCCGCATTGCTGGCGCACCGATAAACCTGTGCTTTACTACCCTCTCGATAGCTGGTTTATAAAGGTTACGGCTCTTAAGGATAGAATGATGGAGCTGAACAATACCATAAACTGGAAACCTGCCAGTACCGGAACGGGGCGATTTGGCAAATGGCTCGAAAACCTGTTAGACTGGAACCTATCGCGTTCGCGATATTGGGGAACACCCCTACCCATTTGGGTTACCGAGAACAGAAGCGAAATGCTTTGCATTGGCTCGCTAGAGGAGTTGAAAACAGAATGCGAGAAGGCTGTTAAAGCTGGTTTTATGGCAAAAAATCCTTTGGAACAATTTGTCCCCAATAATTTCTCTGCCGAAAACTATAGCCATGTCGACCTCCATCGTCCTTACGTTGACGATGTGGTGCTTGTATCCCCCTCGGGTAAAAAAATGTACCGCGAAACTGACCTGATTGATGTTTGGTTCGATTCGGGGGCTATGCCATATGCCCAAATTCATTATCCGTTCGAAAACAAGGCCAACTTCAGCGAAGAATTTCCCGCCGATTTCATTGCCGAGGGGGTTGACCAAACCCGCGGATGGTTTTACACGCTGCATGCCCTTTCTACGCTGCTATTCGATTCAGTGGCGTTTAAAAATATTATTTCAAATGGATTAGTGCTCGACAAGAATGGAAACAAAATGAGCAAACGACTGGGAAATGCAGTAGATCCTTTTGAAACCATTGAAAATCATGGGTCGGACCCATTACGTTGGTACATGATAACCAACGCACAACCCTGGGATAACTTGAAGTTTGACATGGAAGGAGTTGACGAGGTAAAACGTAAATTTTTTGGCACGCTTTACAACACCTACTCTTTCTTTGCGCTATACGCCAACGTTGATGTGTTTACATACAGCGAAGAAGAGGTTCCTGTTAGCACTCGCCCCGAAATTGACAGGTGGATCATTTCGCTTTTAAACTCGCTCGTTCTAGAGGTTACCGATGCATACACCAATTACGAACCCACAAGGGCAGGCAGGGCAATTCAGGAGTTTGTAACCGAAAACCTTAGCAACTGGTACGTACGCCTAAACCGCAAGCGGTTCTGGGGAGGTTGCTATAATACCGACAAAATTGCGGCATACCAAACACTTTACACCTGCCTGGAAACTGTAGCAATGCTTGCAGCTCCTATTGCACCCTTCTTTGCCGACAGGCTCTTTACCGACCTGAATAGTGTAAGTAAACGATTTGCTGAAGACAGCATTCACCTTACCCTTTTCCCAAAAGCCAATACAAGTTTAATCGACAGGGATTTGGAAGAGAAGATGGATATTGCTCAGAAACTCTCTTCTATGGTGCTGGGCCTGCGCCGCAAGGTAAATATCAAGGTTCGGCAGCCCTTATACAAAATCATGGTGCCCATTCTCGATTCTAATTTCAAGCGCCAACTTCATGCCGTTGAGAATCTTATTCTTTCAGAGGTAAACGTTAAGGAGATGCAGTACCTCGACGATTCGGCAGGGGTTTTGGTGAAAAAAATTAAGCCCAATTTTAAAACGCTGGGACCCCGCTTTGGCAAAGCCATGAAGGAGGTTTCGAGTGCCATTGGATTGCTTTCGCAGCAACAAATTGGGGAACTCGAGCGCTCTGGAAACCTTTCGATAAGCATTAATGGAAGCAACCAACAAATAGGTATTGACGATGTTGAAATACTCTCGGAAGACATACCCGGTTGGCTTGTGGCCAATGAAGGTAGGCTTACAGTTGCTCTTGATATTACCGTAAGCGATGAACTTAAAATGGAGGGCATTGCCCGTGAACTAATAAATCGTATTCAGAACCTGCGTAAGGAGGCTGGTTTCGACGTAACCGATAAGGTTATAGTTAGCATTCTAAAGCATGATCAGCTCACCCAGGCCATAGAAACACACAAGGAGTATATAGCCAGCCAAACCTTGGCACGCGAAATATGCCTCGTAGATTCTTTAACCTGTGGAACTGCCTCGAATATTGAGCTTGATACTGACTTGGTGACCACAATTAAAGTGGTAAAGATTAACAGCTAGATTTGCTTTATTGGGTCTGTTTTCATACATTTAGCAAAATTTTTTGATATGGCAGAGAAGAATAGGTATTCGGATGAGGAGCTAGTGGAGTTCAAGGAACTAATACTGAAGAAGCTCGAAAAGGCACGCAAGGATTATGACATCCTTAAAAGTGCCATTACATTGAACGAAAGCAACGACACACAGGATACGTCGCCCACATTCAAGGTGCTAGAAGAGGGAGCAGCAACCCTCTCGAAAGAGGAAGCCGGCCAATTGGCCCAAAGGCAGCAAAAGTTTATACAGCACCTCGAGGCTGCTCTGGTTCGTGTTGAAAATAAAACCTACGGCCTTTGCCGCGAAACGGGTAAACTCATTTCAAAGGAACGCCTCAGGGCTGTTCCCCATGCAACGCTGAGCATTGAGGCAAAAAATAACAAGAAATAGTTGAGCCTGCTTGAAAAAAACCGTTGGGCTTGGAGCTAAATTCCAAGCCCAATAATTTAAAACATAACCAAATTTGTACACACCCACTTTTAAAATTACAACTTTCATGTCTCCTCGAAATAGGGTGATTCTTCTGGTAGCCTCAATTCTTGTGGCCGACCAAATTTTGAAAATATGGATTAAAACCTCATTCCCGCTGGGTCACGACATTAATATTTTTGGTAACTGGTTCATCATTCATTTCATTGAGAACCCCGGAATGGCCTTCGGAATGAAGTTTTGGGGAGTTTGGGGAAAAATCATTCTGAGTGTTTTCAGAATTGTTGCCATTGTTGCCATAGCCATATACACCAATAGGCTAATAAAGAAAGGGTTTAGCACTGGGCTGGTTATGGGACTGGCCCTAATATTGGCTGGTGCCATAGGAAATATGATTGACAGCGCCTTTTACGGAATAATCTTCGACAAGGGAATGACATTCGATCCGCTGATTAACGATTGGGTTGGATACCCTGGCGTAGCCCAATTCAGTTCCAATGGTTACTCGGGGCTCCTTAAGGGATGTGTGGTCGATATGTTTTACTTTCCGGTAATTAATACCACATGGCCCAGCTGGGTCCCAATTGTTGGTGGAACACAGTTCATATTTTTCCGTCCCGTTTTCAACATTGCCGATTCGGCAATTACGGTTGGAGTGTTCTATTTGCTTCTTTTTCAGCGCAAAGTTCTGTTCGATAAGCATACCGAAAAGCCATGAACCCACCTAGGTATGCCATTATTGTTGCCGGGGGTTCGGGGGTTCGAATGGGAGCATCGCTACCAAAGCAATTCCTCCCCCTCAATGGGCTTCCCGTTCTTATGCACACCCTGAAGGCTTTCGAAAGGACCGACAACCGGATTGAACTGGTGCTCGTGCTGCCAACAAATCAGTTTTTAGCATGGGAAGAACTATGCCGCAAGCATTCATTCAACATTAAGCATTTGCTTGTTGAGGGTGGCGAAACCCGCTTCCATTCAGTATTTAACGGATTGAACGCGATTGGAAATACCGGTTTGGTTGCCATTCACGATGGGGTACGGCCATTGGTTAACCCAGAACTAATTGACCGCTGCTTCGAAACAGCGGCCGAATTTGGCTCGGCTGTTCCTGCAGTAAAGCCAAACGAGAGCGTTAGAGCTGGGAACCTTACCAAAAACCATTCTGCTAACCGAGATAACGTTTGGCTTGTTCAAACCCCGCAAACCTTCAGAGTTGAAACCATAAAGGAGTGTTACAAAACGCCCTGGCAGAGTGCTTTTACGGACGATGCTTCGGTAGCGGAATGGAATGGTTTAAAAATTACAATGATTGAAGGCAGCCCCGAAAACATTAAAATAACAAGGCCTGTCGACTTGATTTGGGCCGAAACTATTTTAAAAAGTCGATAATATCGTCAATTGCAGAAAGTGCCTTTTGCTGTAGCAGCACCTGCTCCAACTGGCTGTCCAACTCCGACAATTCTTTGGTTTTGGCCTCATTGCTTACACTTTCAGAAAAATTGGGTAATGAATTTATTTGATGCTGTTCAATAAACATGTTCCCATCGCCTTCGATTAGCCAAATGGGATTTACGTTGAACTTGCGAATAAGGTGCTTTATTAGTGCCGAACTAATTCCGGCTTTCCCCCGCTCAACATCGGAGTACGACCCCTGCTTAATTTCAAGCACCTCGCTGAACTCGAGTTGGGTTTGATTCAATGTTTTTCGTACAAGTTTAAGACGTTCGTGCTCTTTCATTTTAAGGACAGAATAACAAGAACGTAAAGGTAACCTTTTTTATCAAACTTTTCTTGGGGCATACTTCCAAAAACAAATGTAAGGCTTACCGAATAAAATGAATATTGGTTTGAGTCGCTTAACTTTTTGCGCTATATTTAGGGCGCTTTTTAAATTTTTTAAGCCGAAATGCTTTCTGGGAAAAAAGTTGTTGAGAAAGAGGCGAAACTCTATCAATTACTAAAAGAGAACTCGAGGATTATCGACAGCCTAACAAGGGCGCTGATCGACTCAAGTTCAAAAATTCTTTTGGTGCTTACCGAAGGCAAGATGGCTTATGCAAATCCCTCGGCCATAAAGGCCATGGGCTACAGCCAAAAAGAACTCCAAGGGCTACACTTCGACGAACTATTCGTTTCATCGCATTCAAACCTGAACCCAAAGGGGCTTTTAAATAGAATCATTAGCCAAAAGAATTTTAAACAGAAACTTGAGGTAACCCTCCACACTAAAGGGGGAAGCATTCGTTGGTACGCTGCTAGCGTAACTCGTTGCTTTTGGAAACAGAAGCCTTCGCTTCTTATGGCTCTCGAGGATACCAACTTTCAGAATAATAAATCCGATATTCCTAACCAAATTGACGATAACTATCGAAATGCACTTAGGGCATCAAGGCATTCGGTTTGGTTCTATAACTTTTCTACGGGCGAGTCGTTCGTTAGCCCAGAGTTTTTTGAAGCTCTGGGCTTTAAAAACTACACCTGTGAGTTGACCATTGAGGGCTGGAGGAGAATCTTACAGCCCGATTCACGAGATGAGTTTCAGAAACTTGTAAACAACACGCAGCAAAGCAAAAACTTCCCCTCATACTGGGAATACAAAGCGCACGACCATGGTGGCCACAATCGCTGGTTTGCCAGCGTTGCCAAGGTTATCGACTGGGACCTATCGGGCTATCCCATTAAAGTTATGGGAATCCATATGGATATTACCGAACAAAAGAAAAAGATAGCCGACAAGGAGGAAAACTATAATTTTTTCAAGGGTCTTGTGCATAACCTTCAGGATGGGTTGATTTTTTTCGATGAAAAGGGAATTATTGTAGAATGGAACCCAGCCATTGAAGGCATTACGGGAGTTAAAAAGAATGAGGCAATAGGCAAGTTTATTGGCGATATTGGAGTTTTTACTCCTTCGCAGCAACGCACTTCACCCTTTCAACAGGTTAGCATTAAAGAAATATTCAACTCTAACATCTTTTCGGGCATTAACCCTTACGAAGGTAAAACCTTAGAGTCGTGCGTAAAATCAATAAACGGGGAGGTTCGAACCATTCATAAATCCATTTCGGTTATAAAAACCACATCGGGACCAAGGTTTGCCTTAACTGTAAAAGATGTTACACCCAGCTACCACAACCTTCAAAAACTAGAGAAAAACGAAGAACGGTTGAAACTTGCAATGGCTGCTGGCAAGGTTGGGGTATGGGATATTGATATAGTTACCGGCGAAAACTACTTCTCTCCCATGGCTTTTAATGTGCTTGGGTATATGCCTTGGGAAGTAGAGCCTACTTTGGAAATGCTCAAAAAGCATATTCACCCCGACGATTTGCAGCGCTACGAACAAACCATTAAACCATTCCTAATTAGCGGCACCAGCATTGTGCTTGAAATTAGAATGAGGAAAAAGAATGGCGATTACGCTTGGATACTTTCCAAAAATCGATTGTTGCGCGATGTATACGGAAAAGCGCTCCGCTTAACCGGAACCATAACCGACATAACAGATCAAAAAAACATAGAGCTTGAGCTGCTGCAAAGTCAGGCGGAACTTAAACGTAATATTCAGCAGCACGAAGCTCTTTCCGAAATCTCGTACCTATTCAGCACCAACAGCACCCTTGCCAACAAGTGTAACGAAGTGATTGAAATTTTGGGTCGCTTTACAAATGCTAGCAGGGTTTACATTTTCGAGAACAACTGGGAAAAAAGAATTTCGGTTAATACTCACGAATGGTGCAACGAGGGTATTGAACCCCAAATTAACAATTTGCAGGAAGCACCACTCGATTCTATATTAAGCTGGATGGCTGGGAGGGAATTTATTATGTCCAACAACCTCTCGGTTGATTTGCCTGCCGATTTTGCCCAAATAATGACTGCACAGGGAATACAGTCGTTCGTCATTTTTCCTATTCAAGCAAATGGGCATATTTTTGGCTACATTGGCTTCGATGAGTGTACCCATCAGCGTGTTTGGGAGAAAGCAGAAATTGAATTACTAAAGACCATTGCCAATATCATTTCTTTTGCCTATGAGCGAGAAAATAGTTTGAAAAACTTTCGCCAAAACGAGCAGAACTATAAGGAACTTACTAACTGGCTTTCCTATGCCGTAATAGAACTGGCCGCGGATGGGCGAATTTCGTTTATTAATGCCAGTGGAATGAACCTTCTTGGAGTTAGCACAAAGGATGTTTTGAAAGGAGTTACGCTTTGGGACTTCTTAACCAAAGAGAGTTTACCCTTGCTACAAAAGGAACTAGCCAATAATAAATCGCCAAAACAACCGCTAAAAGTTAACCTGAATTTAAAGGGCGACAAATCAAAAGCTCTTTTGTTACACGTAAAACCCAAGTGTCTCGAAGATGGGTCGGTAAATTACTCCATATTGGCAATTGCTCAGGAAAACCAATAATTTAAAGTTTGCAATGTTTCAGCTTGAAGCTGTAAATACAAAAAAACGGAAAAGGGCTTTCATCGATCTCCCTGTTAAGTTGTATGCGGGAAACCCTCATTGGATTCGACCCCTCGACAAGGATATTGAGTCTGTTTTCGACCCAAAAAAGAACAAGCACTTTCGCAATGGCGAAGCCATACGGTGGATTTTAACCAATGAAAAACTCGAAGTAGTAGGAAGAGTTGCAGCGTTTATCGACTATGGCATTTCCTCAACATACGAACAGCCAACGGGGGGCGTTGGGTTCTTTGAGTGTGTCGACAACCAAACTGCAGCCAACATCCTTTTCGATGCGGCTAAGCATTGGTTGCAGGAGCGTGGCATGGAAGCCATGGATGGCCCCATAAACTTTGGCGATCGCGACAGATGGTGGGGGCTGCTTGTAGATGGAGATTTTGAACCCAACTATTGCATGGGGTACCACCATTTTTATTACAAGAATTTATTCGAAGCATACGGCTTTAAGGTTTACTACCAGCAGTTCACATACCATCGGCTGGTTAACTCAAGCGATGTTAATCCTTTGGTTTGGGAACGGGCTCAACGTGTGGCCAATAATTCGGCCTATAGCATTACAACAATCGACAAGAGCAACTTGCCAAAGTTTGCCGATGACTTTATGGCCATATACAACCAAGCCTGGGGCAGGTATAGTGGAGTAAAAAAGGTAACCCGTTTGCATGCCATGGCGCTGTTAAAAACTGTAAAGCCCATTCTCGACGAGAAACTCATGTACTTTGCCTATCATCAGGGTGAGCCCATTGGTTTTTTCATTATGCTACCCGAATTGAATCAAGTGGTAAAGCACTTGAACGGGAGGTTCGATATTTGGGGCAAAATTCGCTTCCTTTACCTCCTTAAGGTTAAAACGGTTTGCAATAAGGCCCTCGGAATTATTTTCGGAATAGTTCCGCAGCACCAAGGTAAAGGTGTTGAAAGCGCACTGGTAAATGAATTTGCTAAAAATGCCCTTCGGCCACATTTCCCCTACCGCGAGTTGGAGTTGAACTGGATTGGCGATTTCAACCCGAGCATGTGCAAATTGGCCGAACAGATTGGTGGGAAAATTCGAAAAACCCACATAACATTCCGCTACATGTTCGATAGAAGCAGGGAAGTACAACCGCCAAGGAGAGTCAATTAACTGCTTCTGTACTTACGGAACACTATGTTAAATATGGCAATTAAAAAGTAACGAAGGTCGGTGAAAAATGGCCGTTTCTCGTAGGCAAGCAGGTATTTCATTTCAGATGCCATAATTTCGTCGAGGGTTTTGGGGTTGTCCACATAGAACGGTGGTATTAGGCCAGGTTTATATTTTACCCTTTTCTCCTGAAGTTCTTTTGTGTACAGGCTAAAATAGTGCAGGCTCAAAGGACGAACCCCCACAATTTTCAAATCGCCGCGAACCAAATTAATTAGCATGGGTAACTCGTCAATCCACAGCCGACGCATAATTCGGCCCGCAGTGGATACCCTAAAGTCGTTCTTGAACTTTCCTCCCTCGTCGAGGCTGTGCTTTTTGTAAATATAATCCTGAAGGTACTCGGCATAGGGATGCATTGTTCGCATTTTGTAAACCCTAATAATAGCCCCGCCCTTACCCACTCTTTTCAGTTTAATAAGCGGGCCATAGGTTGCTTCCATGTCGTAAGCAGGCTTTTTCAACTTTCTGCTTACCATTACAAAATGCTTCCCAGTATAAAACTCATCAACAATATCGAAACCACAGGAGAAAAGCCTTCCTAGGGCTTCGGCACGACTAATGACTCGATTTTGACCTCTGGTTAGGAAAAAGTATAAACCTTTGGTGAAAGAAAACTTGGGAAATACTCTTTTTACAATATAATCGGCTGTGTAAAACAGGTAATTTATAATGGGTGGGTACTTAGACAGGATTCGCTTTTTCCGTTGCTCTTTCGTTTCGGCAATGCAAATAAAAAGGCCCCCCTTGGGTAGTTTGGCATTAACCGCTTCGAAAAATTTGTTTATATAACGCGTATCGTTAATACGCTTAATGTTAATAATGGTTTTAAATATTCCCGAGGGCTGATTGTCGATATTAAAGCGGGTGTTGGTTGCAACAATCAATGTCGATTCCAGAGAAATGTCGACATAGCGCGATAGAACCTCGAGCATATCCTCGCCAAGCTCCTCGGCTATGGCCGTTTTAATGGCCTTAAGTCGGCTGCTGCTTATTTTTTTATTGGATGCTATAGGAACTTCTGCTTCCGCATCCCTTCCCCTTGTCTTTTTCTGACTGGTAGTCTCTTTTACCTCAATGCTTTGCTTAATGAGAAACCATGTTCCAAAAACAAAGAATTCTAGTATGGTAACTCCCAATATGGTTCCAAATACTATGGTTCGAGAGAATTCGACAAAGCGAAATAGGATAAGTAGAACCACAATGAAACTGAAACTCCCCAAATTGCTTAGAAGAATATTCTTAGCATGGGGGAGAAACTCCTCCCCTGTAAGGTTGTACTTTTCGAAAAGTGCTGATGCAGATAACCAAACAATGGAGAAGCCTGCCAGCGATAACCAGTACTTAGTAAAATATACACTGAAGGGTAACTCTTTAAACCAAGTGCTTATGGTAAATGCTATAAACAGCAGCACTAGATCGATAAGGGCTAGTGCAAAACGCCTGCTGGTTACCTTTCTGGGTTCAATTAATTCCTCCTTAAAAGCCACACCTATTCAATTGGTTGGGTAAATATAGACCATTAAAGGATGCGAAACGAAACTATTATTACTTTTTTTAACTAATCGCGCATATTCCAAAGCGATCGAATTGCCAACACTTCGGGGTTTCCTTTCAGCAACTTAACCCTTTGCTTGGTGTCCGGAAAAATATGAAAAAAATTGTCGCTCAATAGCAGCTCGCCGTTGGTGCTATACATTTCAACAAAAAATGCAGGGTTTTTGGTTGTAACATCTATATAGGTTTCGCCTTCAATTTTTGCAATTGTAAAGGCAACTTTGGGGTCTTTTAACTCAATTGAACCCCATTTTTCGTTGAAGCTATAGCCGTATATGAAATTCTTAAACTCCTTGCTGAACTGGGCAATAGCCACCATTGGTACGTTTTGCAAAGGGTCGTCGAAAAGTTTCTCATCCACAACCCTACTTGTAGATTGAGGCTCAAGGGTTACATAGTTTTTCCATACCCCCAGTTTCCTGCCTGTGGGTGTAACCACCTGCACCGAAACGTCGCCTTCAATTTCATTGGGGGTGTCGTTAACCAGATTTACAACTATTTTGCTCCCTCTGAATTCGGGTACAACTATCACGGGTGCAAATGATCGCTTGGCTTGATACTGAACGGCTTTCCATTGGTTATTTACATCTATTCCGCTCCACGAAACCGCAGGCCAGCAATCGTTAAGCTGCCAATACAGCGAACCCATGCACTTGGGCATGGCTACCCTATGGGCCTCAATGGCTGTTTGGTAGCCTATTGCCTGTACTATTTGGCTTACGTAAACTCGCTGGTCGATGGAGCTGTACTTCAACTTTTCGCGGCGAATATACTGGTCAATAATTTGAAATCCTTCAGGGTGCTTCTGATGGCATTGTAGGAACTTGTCGGTAATACCTTTTTCACCAGAGTATATTTCGAGTGAGGATCGATTGGGAAATCCTTGAAAACCATATTCGCTCATAAAGCGAGGAACTTTAAACCGGTAACGCTCGAACGTTTCCTTCCCCCACCAAACGCCCCAGTAGTGCGAGTCGCCATGCTTCATGCTCTCGTCGCTGCCCCAGCCGTAAAGCGGCGACGACGACCAGTAGGCTCGTGTTGGATCGTTTTGTTTTACAACTTCTGCTAAAAGATTGTGAAATATTTTTTGATAGCCTTTCCACGTAGTATCAATTACGAGCGAGTCGGCAAGCTGCTTTTGCCAGCCCCAGTTGTGCCAGCCCTCGTCAATCTCGTTGTTTCCGCACCACAGGGCCACCGATGCGTGTCCATTAATCTTGCGAACCTGCTCTACGGCTTCGCGCCGTACGTTTTCGGTAAAGCTTTCGTCCCAAGGGTACATGGAGCAGGCAAACATAAAGTCGCTCCAAACCAAAATGCCCAAACTGTCGCAGGCATTGTAAAACGATTTAGGAGGATAAAGCCCGCCGCCCCAAACCCGCAGCATGTTCATGTTGGTTAAATGCGCATTGGTTACCAAGTTCGTCCACTTTTCTTCCTCATAAAATTTGTAACTGTGCGGAGGGACAATATTGGCCCCTTTAGCAAACATCGGTTTCCCGTTAACCCTGAAAAGGAACGATGTGCCAATGCCATCGGGTTCGGCAATCAACTCAACGGTGCGAATTCCAACTTTCTGATTAACAATTTGCTGGGGCTCGGTTTCTGTTTCAAAAACCATAGCAAGCGCATACAAATGCTGACCGCCCATTCCGTTGGGCCACCATAAAATGGGTTTTAAAATGCTGAAATCAACATCGAATTGGTTATTCCCCTTTTTAACACCAACTTCCTCTTGGTGAATGGGTTGCCAATCGATGGCGTTCAAAATAGTAACAATTCCCTTCTTTTCTACTTCGGACGATACTTGAAATGATGCCGTAAGGGTTGCTTCGTTCTCGTTTGCTGTTTTTGTTACAATGCTTGCATTGTTGAGGTTTGTTTCGAATTTCGACTGTAAGTAAACAGGTTGCCAAATTCCGCAGTTCACCATTCGAGGGGCAAAATCCCACCCAAACTGAAATGCCGCCTTACGAATGTAGGCCCACTCGCCGCCAGGCAATTCGATCCCAGTTTCTTCCTTTTGCTTTCGAATTAACTCATTTACTGGGCGAAAAACGATTGTTAGTGCGTTCTTCCCTGTCACCAACCTTTTTGTTACGTCAGCGCGCCATGTTCGAAACATGTTGTTTGCAGTGAGCAACTTAGAGCCATTCAGGTATACATCGGCGTACGTGTCGAGCCCCTCAAAAACCAGCTGGGCGCTATGGCAATTTTCTAAGTGATCGGGAACGGTAAACTCAAGTGCATACTCCCATACGGTTTCTTCAATCCATTTAATGTTTTCATGATTGCACCCAACAAATGGGTTGGGTATTACGCCAGCATTTTCGAGGTCGGAAATGACAGTGCCAGGAACCGTTGCCTGTATCCACTCGTCGGTACTATTGGCTTTACGAAACTGCCAACCGTTGGTGAGGTTAAGACGGGTTTGACTAAAAGCAGCCGCGTAAAAAGTGGTAACCAGCGTAAAAAGCAGTAAAACTCTTTTCATAGGCCTTTGGGTTGAAAACATTAATACTCTGTTTTGTCTTTCTCTCTGTAAATATTTTGTCTACTCGTTGATGCTCAATGAAGTATTTATATTTTGAATTATTGCTCCACTAAACCTTTCTCGAGCATAAGCGCAATAAGCAGTTTGGCATCGTCGGCAAGCGGCAACTCCATTTCGGCAACGGGTTTTGAAAGGCTAATAACCATGTTCGAGAAGCTATTCACATCGTATAGGTTAATGGTTTTGCCATTGTGGTAAAGTTTCAGAAGCATGCTTGTTGTTGAGGCCAATACGCTCAGATTTACCGAAAGCGCTTCAATTTCCTTAAGGTTCGGGTTTGCCGATATTAAACCTTCAATTGGGGCATGGTTCTTCTCCCATTTCGAAAGCATTGAGGCTAATTCATTGTACTTTTCGCTGCTTTTAGCCTCTAGGTAGTCGTTCAGAGTCATTCTGAATCGAATTGCATCGGGCGCATCGGGTAATGTAATATCTACAAAGCGCGAAAGCGGATGGTAAGTAGTGTAGCGTTGGCTCCCATGCCGGCGATAGCCTTCAATGGGCTCGACGGCATTGGCCAAATTCATTAACGCTTCAATTTTATGGGTGTTTGCCAAGCGGCGCATCATGGGCTCGCGGTTGGCCATATGCTTTGCCCCTGCCCACTCGAGGTGGTTGCTTACCGCAAATAGCCTACGATGTAGGTTGTTATAGCTGGCTGGTGGATTGGGGCTCCAGAAACGCTCGGCAATGGCAGCTGTTCGTGTCCATATGCGCGAGTCGACATTTTCGGGGGTTACCAGTTCGGCCCACATGGGTGCTTCGCCACCAAGAATGCGTTGCTGCTCCTTGGTTGTTAGGCTTGTAGTATCGGGCAAGGGGTCGACCATGTAATGCTTGTAAGCATTGTGCGACAGGTCGATGTAGTAGCCATTCGACAGAACGCTTTTGTAGCCTCGCCGCGCAGCCTCATCCATGTACTGCCGGCCTCGCCAGCTATGTATTAATATGCTCTTGGGAAGGTTGGGCTGAAAAATCTCGTCCCATCCCATCATTTTCTTCTGGTTCTTTTCTAACATCTTCAGCACCCTTTGGTTAAAGTACGCCTGCAGCTCGTGGTTATCCTTAATTCCTCGTTTTTTCATGAAAGTCTGAATTTGAGGATTTTCATCCCAATGCTTGCCACTATTCTCGTCGCCACCAATGTGCATGTACTCGTCGGGGAAGAGGCGCGCCATCTCCTTAAAAAATTTTGAAAGAAACTTGTATGTAGTTTCCTTTGTTGGGTCCATGGTGGGGTCGAAAACTCCAAAATATCGTTCAATTTCGTAGGGGCCGGGGGCCGATGCAAGTTCGGGGTGGCCAACCATCCATGCAGTGGCATGACCCGGAATGTCGAACTCGGGAACAACCCGTATTCCACGGGTATCGGCATACGAAATAATTTCACGAATTTGCTCCTGCGTAAAAAACTCGCCATGGGAGCCACGCTTATGAAGTTTTGGGAAAACCTTACTTTCGATCCGAAAGCCCTGATCCTCTGAAAGGTGAAGGTGCAGCACGTTTAACTTCACAACCGACATGGCATCGATATTTCGCTTTATAACCCCCACGGGCATAAAGTGGCGACCAACATCGATCATTAGTCCCCGCCAGGGGAAACGGGGCGCATCGGTTATTTGAACTGTAGGAATGTAGCACCCCTGAGCATCCATTTCAACTAGTTGCAGCAGCGTTTCCAAAGCGTGACCAGCGCCCAAATCGGTTACCGCTTTTATTTCAACCCCTTCGGGGGTAACACGAAGCGAATAGGTTTCGTCCTCGCCCAGCCTAACAATACCTTTTCTTTCAACATGAATTGTTACTACCTTACCCTTGTTAGGGAAGAATGGAATGGTCGATCGGCTGCTTAGCCGTTTCAGAAACCACTTGGCGTTAGTGTAAATGCGCTCGTGGAAGGTACCGCTAACATTAACCTGTAATCCCTCTTTTTCAATTCTGAATTGACCTTCAGATTTGGAAATTTGTTTTGGCATGGGCATCAGGTTCCACTCCTGAGCCCGCACTAGTTCCGAAATTAAGGCGAACAGGACTATCGGTAGCAACTTCTTTATATTCATATCATTTCGTTATTCTGTTCATTGCATACGCCCAGGCACCAACAGCAACTGCGTTGCTTGTACCGAGCCTCGAAAGGCCTACGCCAATTTTTTTAACAGCCTCAAACGGAACGGCTCTGCTGCCGTTTGGTACAGTAACCATTCTGGTAGTGGGTTCAAGAAATCTTTTCCTTTCCGCTTCATCTTCAAGGTTGAATGCCTTTACCTCCATCCGGTCAACCGCCTGCGAGCTGTAAGTTACAATTTTTCCGTTAAGCTGCGCCATCATAGCAGAGGCAAAAAGCGGGTAAGCATTGGATAGGCCCCCGCCAATTACCACGTTGCAATCGAGCAGGGTTACTGCATTGGCCAGCGAATCGCCCAATTGCGTACCCAGCTGCTCAAAGGCGAATAGTGCTGCATAATGGTTTCCTTCTTTATATCCTAGGGCAATATCGAATATGTCTTTAGGCGAAAACTCAGAATCTTTTATATTGCCCGTTTTTTGGGAATAGTTCCGCTTAACGGCGCGAATGCTAATATCCTCTTCGGCAAAACTTTTGGGATTGAGCATGCTGCGGGTAACCCAGATTTCGGCTCCTGCCGAATTGTCGCCAATGTAAAGTTGACCATTGCAAACGAATCCAGCTCCAAATCCGGTTCCAAGCGTAACCCCTAACAAGTTGCGGTATAAATGCCTGTTGGAGTGCTCGCTGAGCATGCCGTTTACATATGGCAAAAAACCCGAAATGGCTTCGCCATAGGCAAAAAGGTCGCCATCGTTGTTAATGAAAACGGGTACGCCAAAAGCATCCTCGAGCATAGGCCCAAGCGCTACTCCGCCTCGAAACGATGGTAAGTTGGCCAAATCGCCAATAACCCCATTAGGGTAATTGGCCGGACCTGGAAAGGCGAAACTTATGGCAACAGGCCCCTGGGGGAGCGATGCAATTAGTTCGCGAAATCCATTCTCAATTCCATTTAAGCATAACGATAAATTATTCCCGTTGCTTGGTCTGGTTACCGATGAGCCAATTGGCTCTCCGTTGCACATAGCCGAGAATACGAAATTTGTTCCTCCTGCATCGAGGGTAAGAACTATGTTGTTGTTGGGTTGGTTTGGCATGGTTGGGGCTGTCAGTTGTCGGTTGTCAGTTGTCGGTTGTCAGTTGTCGGTTGTCTGTTATTTACCCTGAGGTTCTCGAAGGGTCGGTTATCGGTTCTCAGTTGTCAGTTATCTACTGTTCAGTTGTTCTGATGTTCAGTTGTTCTGATGTTCAATCGTTCTGATGTTCAATTGTTCTGATGTTCAAT
>CAYZNN010000003.1:0-150604 GCA_964479665.1 uncultured Rikenellaceae bacterium
GTTAATTATAGCATTTGCACTTAACACTTAGGGGTTATGTTTGTTTATAAAAAAACCTAAAACTGAAATTATGAGAACACAACTATCTCTTTTAATTCTGCTTCTTACAACTCTTTTTGGTTATGCCCAAGTGCCCAATTCATTCAACTACCAGGCAGTGCTGCGTCAAATGGATGGGCAGCCAATTGCAAGCCAGCCCGTAACTTTAAGAGTTTCTCTTGAATCGGAAACAAATACCTACTTTATTGAAAATCATTCTACTACAACCTCGCATCAAGGGTTGGTAAATATTGTGGTTGGTAACGGCGACTTTGTTTCTGGAAGTTTTGCACAAATTCCCTGGGCTACAGAGAGCATAAGTATTCGTGTTGAAATAGACTATCAAGGTTCGGGATACCAGTTAATGGGTGTTTCTACACTTCAAAGTGTTCCATACGCTCTCTACGCAAAGGGGGGAAATGAAATTGTTAGTGAGCCCGATGCAACCGACGATGATCCTATTTTTGTGGTTCGGAATCGCGATAATCAGGTTGTTTTTGCTGTTTACCAATCGGGTGTGCGAATGTACGTTGAAGATTCACCAAATAAATCGAGCCGTGGCGGCTTTGCCATTGGAGGGCTGGTTGACCAGACCAAGCAAAGCCATGAGTATTTCAGGTTAACACCCGATAGTGTTAGGGTGTACCTTCGTCAGCCTGCTGAGAAAAGCAGTAGGGGAGGTTTTGCTATTGGCGGGCTGGTCGATCAGACCAAGGGTGTTACTAACGAGCTATTCTACATTGGTCGCGACAGCGCCCGAATATACATTGAGTCGGGAAACGATAAGAGTAGCAGAGGTGGTTTCGCTGTGGGGGGCTTAGTTGACCAAACCAAAGGTTCGCGATTCGATTTGCTTAGAGTAACCCCCGACAGCACTAGGGTTTACGTAAATTCCAATCCAGCAAAAAGCAGCCGAGGTGGATTTGCAGTAGGTGGGCTGACCGACCAAACAAAAGGGAGTTCTGGTAACTTCCTGTACTTAACGCCCGACAACTATTTTATTGGGCACGAGAGCGGTCAGAACATTACATCGGAAGGCGTTTATAATTCAACCTTAGGATACCGTGCGGGCAAGTCGCTCACTTCTGGCCGTTCTAACATTTTTATTGGAATGGAGGCAGGATTGAGTACAACAATTGGTCGTTGGAACACAGTTTTAGGATTTAAGGCAGGCCGCGACAACATTTCAGGCGATTTCAATACTTTTTTAGGTTACTATGCGGGTTGGAAAAACACTACTGGAGGTAGTAACGTATTTATTGGTAACGAAAGCGGACAGGCCAATGAAACAGGCTCAAACAACGTTTTTCTGGGTTATCACTCGGGATACAGCAATTTGGCAAGTTTCAATACCTTTTTGGGCTACCAGTCGGGTAAATTCAATACTTCTGGCCAGTATAACGCATTTATGGGATATAATTCGGGATACTCTAATACAACGGGTTCAAATAACATATTTTTAGGGTTCAACACAGGCTTCTCCAACTCTGAGGGCTACTCTAATGTTTTTATTGGCAACAATAGCGGTTATAATAACATTACTGGAAACTTCAATGTTTTTGTTGGACAAAACAGTGGATATTCAAATACATCGGGAGTTTACAACGTTTTCTTGGGATATAATAGTGGAATGGCAAATACAACGGGTGAAAGAAACGTCTTCATGGGTTATAACTCTGGATCAGCCAATACCGAAGGGATTCAAAATGTATTCATTGGTGATGGCTCAGGAACTAATAATATATCGGGATATGCAAATGTATTTCTTGGGTATGTTAGTGGCTACTCCAATACTGTTGGTTTTGGAAATGTGTTTTTGGGGATGAATAGTGGTTTTTCAAATCTTACTGGGGCTAACAACCTATTTTTAGGAACGCAAAGTGGAACAAATAATGTTGGGGGTAGTGGTAACATTTTTTTAGGTACTAGCAGTGGAGGAAGTAATTTATTTGGCTCTGAGAACGTTTTCTTAGGAAATCAAGCTGGCTATTACAATCAGTATGGTAGTTATAATGTTTTCCTAGGGTACGCTTCGGGTCGAAGTACCACAACAAGTTATAATACCTTTTTAGGCTACCAAACCGGTTATTCTAATACTTCGGGTCAGTATAATTCATTCATGGGGTTTAACGCAGGCTATTCGAACACATCAGGAAATAATAATGTTTATATTGGAAACGAGGCAGGTTATTCAAACCAGATGGGTTGGAGCAATGTTGCTATTGGCGATGGTGCGGGTAAGTTAGGTGATGGTTCTACGTGGAATGTTTTTGTTGGCTACCAAAGCGGTTATAACACTTCGGGAACCCACAATGTTTTTTTAGGGCACCACAGCGGCTTTAGTAATACTATAGGATGGAGTAATAACTTTATAGGCCAGGGTGCAGGATATTCAAATACAACTGGAACCAACAATATTTTTATTGGCAACGATGCTGGTTATAGTAACCAATCAAGTTCTGGAAACCTTTTTATTGGTCGGAGTGCAGGATATAATTCTACCCAATTTGGTAATGTTATGATTGGCCACACTTCCGGAGAGAATATTGCTTCTGGCACAAACAATGTTATACTAGGGGTTGCTGCTGCAAATCAGAAAACAGGAGGATCAGGAAATACTATTGTGGGCTCCTTTGCCAACCAAAACGGAAGTGATGGAGCAAATAACACCTATGTGGGAGCAGGTGCAGGGTTTAATGCTTCTGGAAGTGGAAATGTTTTTATCGGATCAAGTGCTGGCTCAGAGGAAGGTGGAAATAACAAGCTTTACATTTCTAATAGTAGCACCAATCAGCCTCTTATTGGAGGCGATTTTTCTGAAAAAAAAGTGAATATCTCTAATGTGCTTAACTTGCAAGGGGTAGCAGGTTTTCCAGCAAATCCAGTTATTGGCGATATGGTTAGGCTAACTGGTGGTTCTGCAGGGTTATACATATACTCTAGCACAGGGTGGAAAATGATAGTAAGTTTATAGTTGACTTACCTATGGTCTGGTGATTGTTTAACCTAAAATAACATTTTTCGAATAAACAAAGTAAACCATTTCAAACGTTTTCTGTTTAAATATTTATAAATTGCAATGTTTTTGGTTCACTTCTTTGGTAGTTCCTATCAGCGAAATCTAAAAACAGCATTTTGTTGAACAACAACTCGTGTTTTGGGGAGAAAGGGCTCGACGGAGCCCTTTCCTTTTTTTGGGCTACTTTGCGCTAAGTAAAAGAGTAAACTCAGTATCGGTTTCAAATTGTTGAGTAACCAAATATTGGTTGCTTAAACCCTTCAAGGCCTTTTCCTTGCATAATTTCGATTGGAATTTGCAGTACGCGGCACGAATTTTTTCTCCTTCAAACTGAACGTCCGAAATCCACAGTTGGTAGCTTGTTAAGCCGCTGAAGGCTTTTTCAAATTCTGGGGACCCGTTTTGCATTCCTAATTGGCCCATAATTAGTTTTGTGTTTAAAATGCTGGCATTCAGTTTTATTAGTGCCTCAGGAATAGATAAGTTGGGCTGGGTTTGTTGAATATTTTTTGAATAAAGGGCCTTTGCAATTACTTTTGCCAACTCTATGTCCCCCTTCATTCCGCTTAATGGCACAACCGACAGGTAAATATTACCCATAACCATTTGAACTTGGTATTGGCTTAGGCAGCTTTCATTCAGATTGCTAATTGTTTCTAGGCATTGGTTTTTAAGAATGCTAAAAATCCCAAATGAACCTTGCGTATTTTCCATTTGGTAGGCATCGATTCGGAAAATGCTGCCCTGCCACTCAACTTCATGGGCAAGTACTCTGTTGAAGCCATATTCGAGGTAAATGTCGGCTCCGCCGTTCATGTATTCCCAGAGTTCGTCGGAACCATAGAATTTGACAGTTGTATTCTTGACCCCATCCAAATCGGATGGTTGTATTGTGAAACTATCAATATTTTGCGAAATGGAATTTAGTTGAAGGAGTATGGCTAAAATACTGACTGTAATATTTCTAATCATTGGTTGGAATTGTTATTGTTGCTATTCAGGTACTTTTTTAGGACTCTAATAAGTTCCTCTGGTTTAATGGGTTTCGAAATGTAATCGGAGCAACCAGCCCTTATACCCTTAGCGCTGTCCTCGGCCATTGCATAAGCGGATTGCGCAATTACTGGAATGTTGCTTCGTATTTTAAGTATTTCCTGTGTAGCTGCATACCCATTAACAATGGGCATTTGAATATCCATAAGTACAACTGATATGCTAGGGTCAGATTTAATAATGTCCACAGCTTCCTTGCCATTGCATGCCCTAATAATGATTGCTTTGGTTGCCGAAAGCACTTCTTGTAAAAAGAGAAAGTTCAAATCATCATCCTCAGCTATTAGGATGGTTTTACCCATAAAATTTTCAGAAATGGGTTGGTGCTTATTACTAATTTTAACGGGTTCTGCTACTTTTGGTATTATTAAAGGTAAACTGAACATGAAGGTAGAACCATTACCTATTTCCGATTCAACCCAAATTTTACCTCCCATCAGTTCAACTAACCTTTTCGAAATGGCCAACCCTAAACCCGTTCCACCGTATTTTCGGGTAGTTGTGTCGTCGCCTTGGCGAAAACGCTCGAAAATGAGTTCAATTTTATCGCTATCAATACCAATTCCAGTATCCTTAACATAGAAAATTATTGTGGCATTATTGGGGATAACATATCCAAATTCAATGCTGCCTTCGGATGTAAACTTAATGGCGTTATTAATAAGATTATTGAGAAGTTGTCGCAACCTAACTACATCGCATAGTATCGCAAAACTTTGCGACTCAACAACACAATTGGTTTTGAGCTGCAATTTGCCCCTGTTTTCTTTCTGTAATTTAGCCTGATATAATTCTAATAGTTCGTTGATTATAGTATTAACTGGTACGGCCGATTTGAGAATGTTAAGCTGTCCGGCTTCGATTTTGGCAAGGTCAATTATATCGTCGATTAGGGCTAGCAGTGCTTTGCTGCTATTACTAATGTACTTGCAGTAGGTATCCTTTTTTTCGGGCGGAATGGAACTGCGCGATATGAGGTCGGCAAAGCCCACAATGGAATTCATAGGAGTCCTTATTTCGTGGCTCATATTGGCAAGGAAAGCCGTTTTTAATTTATCGGATTCAATAGCCTTTTGCCTCGAAATCTTGAGAGATGCTTCGTATTCCCTCCGTTTGAGCGAAATGGCTACCTGGTTCGAAACGAACTCCATAAGTGCAAGATCGTCGGAATTATAGGCATTTTTCGAATGGTAACTTTGAATGGCCATGAGGCCGAGAATCTCCCCGTTGAGCGTAAGGGGAATACCCATCCACGATTTTGCAAGCTGCCCAACTATATCAATGAGCCCTTTCATATGCATCTCGTATATTTCCTGCTCCGTTATTAGGAGCGATTTCCCGTTTTCAATTACATAACTGCTCAGGGTTTTCCCCGGTGGAAAACTTTCGAAACTATCGAAATGATCCTTAAAATAGGTGAGCTTCAACGAGCGATGCATCTTGTCCCAAAGCACAACAAACATATTGTCGGCTTCAAAGATGCTGCCTATTTCTTTCTGGATGGAGTTAAAAAAACTCTTTAAATCGTTGCATTCTGTTTCAGCTTTCGAAATGTTCAGCAGTATTTGCTTAATGCTTTTCTCGCGAAGCAACTCGGTTTCGTTGGCAATGCTTACAGTATAAATTTTTTCCCCCGAACAAATTTCAGGAATAAAATGGAAGCGGTAGAGAACTGCCCTATTTTCGATTGGTTTAAAAGTGTATGTTAGGCTGAATGTAAGGTGACTTTCAATAGTTTGTTTGAATTGGTTATTGCTAGCGAAAAACGAATGGAAATTTTTTTGTTTCACATTCAGAATGTTAGCAAACTCTTTCTCGAACTGTCTTGTGCACCAAAGAATTTGGCCATTCAGATCGGATTTGGCAAGTAGCACAGGCAGGTCGATAAGGTTTTGTTGGGTTTTCATTCCGAACGAAAATTAATTTAGTTCACTTGCAAAATAGGTAAAAAATTGATTTCTGCAAGCAGTCGGTACAATATTCGTTCATGTTTTTAAATATTTGTTTTAACAGGTAGAAACCTCTGAGGTTATTCGTAATTTCGGCCAATGATGAAGAACTTTTTTATTTATACACTTGTAACCCTTGCGGGGCTTTATATAAGTTGCAAACAGCCGGTAGCTAACCAGCATGATGATCAAAAGGTAGCTTCGTATGCTGCTGGTTTCAATTACTTAGCTACCGAATATGGTTACAATCTTACCATCTATAATCCATGGCAGGGTGCCAGTAACGAGTCTATCACTTATAGGCTGGTTAATCAACTTAGCAATCGTAAAATTGAGAGCACAAAGAATTGTATCAGAGTCCCCGTTCAACGAGCTGTATGCCTATCTACTACCCATTTGGCATTCATGTCATCGTTAAACTGCGAGAGTTCCATTGTTGGTGTCTCTGGTGGTTCGTATGTTTGGAACTCAAAAATTAGAGAACTGATACAAGCAGGCAGTATTGCAGATGTTGGCTACGAGCAGTCGCTCAATTTCGAATTGCTTCTATCCCTCAGCCCCGATGTGGTTTTTGCATACGGAATTGGTACCGAATCGATGGGGTACCTTAAGCGCATCGAAGATTTAGGTATTCCAGTGGTGGTAATTGGGGAATATCTTGAGAATGACCCTCTTGCTAAAGCCGAGTGGCTAAAGGTTTTTGGGCTCTTTTTTGGCAAGGAGGAATTAGCCATGGATGTTTTTAGTAAAATCGATTCGTCGTATAATTCACTTAAAAGTATTGCATCCAATTTGCAAACAAGGCCAAATGTATTTTTAAACCTTCCGTGGAACGACGTATGGTACTTTCCGGGTAATGATAGTTATATGGTACAGCTTATTAATGATGCCGGAGGTAATTACCTGCTTCCCGACTTAAAAGGAAATCAGTCGTACCCATTTAGTTTCGAAGCTGCATTTGTAAGGGGTGCCAGTGCCGATGTTTGGATCAATTTGGGTTCGTATGGTACAATTGAGCAGATAATAACCGATTTCCCAAAAATTAAATCGTTGCCCGTATTAAAAAAGAGGCAGCTGTATAACAATAATTTGCGCGAGAATGTGAATGGAGGTAACGATTTTTGGGAGTCGGGTGTTGTTAATCCTCATCTCATTCTTGAAGATTTAATCGGTATTTTTCACCCCGAATTAAGAAGCAGGGCAAATTTCCACTATTATAAGTTAATGGAATAATTGGGAGGAATAGAGAAATGAAATTTGCAAAACGGGGTTTATTTATAGGCTTGATAGTACTTCTGATTTTTGCATTCGTTTTTAACCTTCTATTGGGATCTGCTAGTATTCCCATGTTAAGTGCATTAAAAATTCTTTTGGGTAGTTCAGATAATGAAGTTTGGCGAACTATTATTATCGACTATCGTTTGCCAAAGGCAATTGTAGCCATTTTGGCTGGGGCGTCCCTGGCTGTTTCGGGGTTGCAGATGCAAACCATTTTCCGAAATCCCCTAGCCGGCCCATATGTTTTGGGAATTAGTTCGGGAGCCGGCCTGGGGGTTGCATTGCTGGTTTTAGGTATTTCATTTGTTGGTGTAAGTTTCCAGTCCGATTGGGCATCCAATCTTTCGATAAGTTTTGCTGCCTGGATTGGTAGCATGGCCATTCTATTAGTTGTATTGGCAGTAGCATCGAGAGTAAAGGATATTATGACCATACTCATACTGGGAATGATGTTTGGTTCGGCTGCATCGGCTCTTATTAGCATTCTGCAATTTTTTAGTTCCGAAACCATGCTTAAATCCTATGTGCTGTGGACCATGGGCAGTTTGTCGGCAGTTTCGGGAACACAACTTTGGATTCTTCTTGCGGCCACTTTACTGGGTTTAACCATTTCAATTTCGCAGGTTCGCGTACTTAATGTACTTCAACTGGGCGAAACCTATGCCCGAAATGTGGGTGTAAGCATAACCGTTTCGCGTATCTTGATTTTCATGTCAACCAGTTTGCTGGCTGGTAGTGTTACTGCTTTTTGTGGACCCATTGGTTTTATTGGCATTGCCATGCCTCACGTTGCACGAATGATTTTTCGGAATGCCGATCACGCAGTACTGCTTCCTGCATCGGTTTTACTGGGTTCATTGGTTATGCTTTTGTCCGACACCATTGCCCAATTACCAGGCATGAATACTACTCTTCCCCTAAATTCAGTTACTGCCCTAATAGGAGTACCGGTGGTTGTATATGTTGTAATTAGAAATAGGAAATTTTCAGGTTTTTAAAAATGAGTAATAAACAGCCAATACTAGTTGCAAATAATCTTTCCATAGGGTACTCCGAGGGGAACCGAACGGTTTTCAAAAGCCTGAATATTTCTGCCGAGGCAGGCGAAATGGTTGCCCTTGTTGGCCGCAATGGGGTAGGGAAGAGTACCCTGCTTCGAACCTTAGCTGGTTTGCAACCAACCCTAAAAGGCGAAATTCTTTTAAACGGAATGGATTTACAAAAAATTAAAAGAATTGATAAAGCCCAGTTTGTTTCGTTTGTTCCTGCCGAATCGGTGATTGTTCCAAACCTTTCAATTCGCAACTTTGTATCAATGGGCCGATACCCATATGCAGGTTGGGCAAATAGTTTGAATGAATCAGATTGGCTTATAGTCGATAGGGCTATTGCCGATGTAGGTGTTGAGCCACTTATGCATAGCGAATTGGCTTCGGTGAGCGATGGTGAAAGGCATAGGGCTATGATTGCTTTTGCGTTGGCACAGGATGCTAAGATTATACTTCTCGATGAGCCCACAGCATTCCTCGATTTGCCCAATAAGTTTGAAATGGTTAGGCTTTTAACCCAACTCGCACACAGTAAGCAGAAGTTAATAATCTACTCAACCCACGACCTGCAGGTTGCCCTCAACGAGGTAGATAGTTTCTGGTTAATGAATGCCAGTTCTTTTACAATGGGTATCCCCGAGGATCTAGTTTTAAATGGGCAGTTCGAAAGTATGCTTTTGGGTAGCCAGGTTGTTTTCGATTATTCTAGCGGAATATTTAAAAATAAACGTTTCTTAAGTCGGAGTATTGGTTTAAATGGGGAAGGTGAATGTTTCGATTGGACCAAAAGAATGCTCGAGCGAATAGGCTACTCTGTAAATGAAGGGACAGATTCGGATAAAGTGATAAATTGTTCGTTTGTTAATGGGGCATATTGTTGGAACCTATACGATAAAAACCAATTTAATAAAACCTGCACCAGCCTATCACAAATTATTGCGCTTGTAAAATAGATTACTTTAGCAGAGGATCCAAAATACTATCCAAGGCTTCGGTGCCAATACGCTTTGCAATAATCTTTTTATTGGCATCGAGAACGTAAATTATTGGGGTGCTGTATATATCGTAAAGTTTGTGATAGTTTGAGTAACGGTAAGGATCCCAAACGTTAATCCAGTTCAACTTATTTTTTTCGGCATACTCTTTCCATGCAGCCTGATCGCCTTGGGTATATACAGCAAATACTTCAAGCCCTTTGGGCTTATACTGGTCGTACTTTTCCTTTAATAGGGGAGTAACTTTTTTACAATGGCTGCATCCGGGTTCCCAAAAATAAACAATGGTAACTTTAGCTTTAACGGAATGGAGATTAACGGGGGTGTTGCTCCAGGTATTAGCAATTATATTTGGGGCAATATTACCAATCAGGTTGGGTTTAATTTCGTGAACCCGATTCCGAATTTTACCAATAATTTCGTCGCTTAACCAGGTTACTCTACCTGAGAGGTAGTATTTTTCAGCAATGTGAACAAAAACTGCATCCATACCCATTATGTTCGATGCCTGATACTTGGTGAGAAGTTGCGAAAGAACAAACTGAAACATTTGGCTGTTTGGCTCCGAGCGCGCTATAAGTTTTTCGGCATATAGAATAACCGTGTCGGGGATAGGCAGTAGAACCTTCTCGAGATAAAAATCGATTTTGCTCTGTACAAATGGTGTTCGCATCAGTCGGTCGTCAGCAAGGTCAATATTATCGAGGTAATGCAATTGGTTGTATGCGTAACTCTTAACCCATTTCAAGGAATCGGGATTGATAGCACCAGCGGGAATTGAAAATTCAGGGATTTCGATGGGTTTAATAGCACTAATAATTGCTGCCAGCAGTGTGCCGGGGTACCTCTTTACAAAATCGTCCCAATTTGCTTTAACCTGCTTATCGAGTTGACTTATTCTTTCGTTCAGTTCCTTTTCCCTTGCGCTTTTGGGATCAGCTTTTTGCAGCTCGGTACGAATTTCGGCCATCTCTTTCTGCTTGTCGTTCATGTACCTTTGGTATGCAACAAATGCGCTATTTTCTGGCGAGCCAACAAATTCTAGTTCATCAAAAAGCCTGTCGGCCTGAGTTCTTACTTTAAAATTTTGGTTTTTATCAACAAGAATGTCGAAATAGGAATGCTGTGGAAGAATAACAATATACATGCCTCCTTTCAGCATACTATCGCCTTTAAATACAGCAATTCCTTTGGAATCGACTTGGGCAGTATCGGCTACAAATTTTTTGTCGCCCAAATGGTATCCAAGCAATAATTGGGTATTGCTAAGCCCATCAATTTGAACTTCAATTCTATAACCCTTTTGGGCAAAACTCACTGTAAAAGCCAGAGTGAGCAGTGTGGCGAATGCTAATATTTTTTTCATTTTTGTAAGAGTCTAGGTCGGTCGAATTTCAAATATTATACCATGGTATTAATTGAGTATGCATTTGCTAAAACTATTAAACTCAACAAAAATAGAAAAAGTTTAATCTAATGCTTCACATTTTATGATAAGAAAAAAGCCGATTAAACCAAATGTGACCCTGCGAATCGAAATTTGAGGTAACTTTAGAAACATTCTATAACTTTTAAACCCCTACAATCCGACTCATATGAAAAAGGTTCTTTTTCTAATTATATTCTGCATTCCTTTTTTGGTTTATACTCAGGACGTAGAAAAATTGCGTGAAGAAATTTCAGTTCTGAAATGGGATAATGTTAACCTGTCGCATCGTCTCGATGAACTTCAAAAATCGATTGATGATATTCTATGGTTTCAACGTCTTGCCGATATTGCATTTGTTGATAAAGTTTATATATATGGACCACCGCCTGCAAAGGTGAAAAATCCAACTGCTGTTGGGGCAAACAATCCAGTGAAATTTTGGACCTACGTTTTCATTCCCAAAGGGATCGATCTATCAAAAAAGCACCCGCTAATTGTATTACCTCATGGAGGTGTTCACGCCGATTTTACAACCTATTACATCCATATTGTTAAAGAGTTGCTTGCACAGGGTTACATTATAACAGCACCGGAGTACAGGGGAAGTACAGGTTACGGAAAAGCTTTTTGGGAGGCAATCGATTATGGCGGACTTGAAATTGAGGATGCCCATGCAAGCCGAAACTTTATGGTAGAGAATTACGAATTTATCGATAGAGATAGGATAGGCTTAATGGGTTGGAGCCATGGTGGGCTCATTTCTCTTATGGCCGCTTTTGACTACCCTAAGGATTATAAGTGCGTATTTGCTGGTGTGCCTGTGTCGGATCTGATAGCTCGTATGGGCTACAGCACCGATGAGTACCGTAAATTATTTTCAGCCGATTATCATATTGGAAAAACTCCTCGAGAGGATATTCAGGAATATCGTCGCCGATCACCCGCTTGGAATGCCCATAAACTTCAAATCCCACTACTAATTCATACTAATACTAACGACGACGATGTTTACGTTCTCGAAGTAGAACATCTTATAAAATCTTTAAAGGCCGAAGGAAAAAAATTCGATTACGAAATCTTTCAAAACGAACCGGGTGGACATTCATTCGACCGTATGGATACCATGAAGGCTAAGGAGGCACGTATAAAAATATATGCATTTCTTGCCAAGCACCTAACGCCAATAAAACCCATTCGTAATATGGCTGAACTGAATAAAGCTGCCTACCGATAGTTTAATGATGTTAATGGAAAAACCGATTTCATAAAGAATTCGGTTTTTTTATGTTAACTAGATGGTTGTTATCTCTTTTTTCCTAAATTTATCTTGCTTTTCCCTAAAACTATTGGCAACCTAAATCGAATGGGTATGTTATCCAACTTAATTCTTAGCATTTGCGCATGGTTCCGGAGCGAACCGTTTGGTCAATTCCTCCTTTCTTCTTCCGAGGCATCTGGCGGAGGAGGTGCCGATAGCCATACCACTATGTCACCACTTTTTTTTGTAATTGCTGCTCTGTTCATTGGAACGGCCACCCGATATTTACTGCGTAAAACGGCATTGCCATATACCATCACTCTGCTGGTAATTGGTTTTTCGCTCGGTTTGGCCAATCGTTTGGGCTTTTTTTCTTCCTTTTGGGACCTGAGTCCTTCCAGCGGTTTAGCATACTTTGGAGAATCAATTGCATGGGCCGGAAATATTGATCCGCATCTGATTCTCTACATCTTTTTACCAACACTTATTTTCGAAGCGGCTTTCGCTTTGCATGTCCATACGTTCAAAAAATCGGTTGCCAACGCCTTTATTCTGGCTGTCCCAGGAATTATGGTTGCCATAGCTCTAACAGCAGTATTTATGATGCTGTTTAGCGCAATTGGGTTGGGATTAAATCAATGGACATGGATGATTGCTTTCCTTTTTGGAGCCTTAATAAGTGCAACCGACCCTGTGGCTGTTGTTTCAATTTTAAAGGAGGTTGGTGCAAGCAAAAAATTGGGTACACTTATCGAAGGAGAATCGCTTCTGAACGATGGGACAGCCATTGTGTTTTTTATGGTTTTTTTGGCAGCAGTAACCGGTGCTGAAGGGGGGGGGAATGCCTTTGTAGAGTTCTTTAGAGTAGCCTTGGGAGGTGTGGCTGTTGGAGCAATAGTTGGTTGGATTATAGTGGTGTGGCTGAAAAGGGTTTTTAACGATGCACTTTTCGAGATCACAGTTATTATTGGGGCTGCATATCTGGCATTTTTTACAGCTGAACATTTTCTGCATGTTTCGGGGGTTCTGGCAGTGGTTACCTTTGGTATAACTATGGCAGGAATTGGTAAAACCCGTATTAGTCCTCAGGTTGGTCACTTTCTCCACGAATTTTGGGAACTGGCAGCTTTTATTGCTAATACGCTAATATTCATCATAGTTGGTGTTGTTATTGCCTTGCGGTCTTCATTTACCGGCCGCGACTTTATTATACTTTTACTGGTTTATATAGGTATTACCGTAGTGCGAGCAATTGTTATTGCAATATTCTATCCAATTATGAAACGCATAGGTTATGGCGTTACAATAAAAGAAAGCATAATTCTTTGGTGGGGAGGGTTAAGGGGTGCCATAGCCCTTGCGCTGGCTCTTATTATAGCTTCTCAGGACACCATACCGCAGGAGGCTCGCGACCAGATTCTTGCCTATACAGCAGGTATTGTATTTATTACCTCCTTGTTAAATGCTACTACAATAAAATACTTTTTAGATAAACTGGGCCTCAATAAAATAGGTGAGGCCAGGAAGCAACTTTTAAAACAAAATTTATTGCTCCTTAGGCAGAGTTCAGAGAAGGAGATGGAAAAGTTGAAAGAGGACCGTTTCATGTCCGGTGCCGATTGGGATTCAGTTAAACTTTATCTTCCCCAAGCACAAGAAGTTCAGGTTGGAACCAAAATAGATACTCTGAATGAAACCCTTTACGAAACCCGTAAAAGGTTACTGTTAAAAGAGAAAGAAAGTTATTGGCGTCAGTTTGGTGAAGGTCTGCTTAGTGAGAATGCAGTGCACAACCTTTCCGACGAAATTGATCGGTTGCTCGATTTTGGCGGCCAAACATCGTTGGCTAACCGAAAAGATCTCGAAAACCTATGGAAAACCCCAAAAATTCTTTCAAAGTTACAAACACTTCCCATTCTTGGCGGTTTTTGGAATAGAGCTTTCTATCGCCGACTGGCTTTCAGTTACGATTGTGCCCGAGGTTTTGTTGTAGCCAATGAGGAGAACTTAAAAAGCCTTTCAAGTATTATAATTGGCATTTCAGCTTCAAACGACGACAATGAAGCAAATGTTGTAGTAATATCTGGCCTTGAGGATGAGATTAACGAGAATAAAATTATGGGTTTAACTTTCCTCAGAAATCTGAAGGAAACCTATCCCGAAGTATATCACGCAATCGAAACTCAAAATGCTTCCCGCTCAATTCTAAACCACCAGGTGGGCTACATACAACGACTCGAACGCCAAGGACGCATGGAACATACCGATGCTCAGGGACTCGAACTGCAAATTCAGGGGTACATGAAAAATATTATCGATTCGCCTCCAAAATATCAGGCAACAGAAACTCTCCGGTTTTTACAGTCGATCCCTGCTGCATCAACTCTATCAGCCGAGGAACTGGAGTATTTATCGGGTTTACTCCAAGAAAAGGTTTTCCCTGTCGGCTCGCGTATTGCTGTTGAGGGGCAGGATAGCGATAGCTTATATATGATTTTGCGTGGTTCGGCCCGTTTTGAAAGGGGAACAAAACTGAAAACCATGATTGAACCGGGCTCAATTGTGGGAGCTTTCGATACACTAACCCAATGCAATAGGTGGGCAAGTGTTACTTCCGACTCACCAGTAACAGCGTTTAAACTCAGCTACTCAGCCATTCGAAAGAAACTTTGGAAACGCTTGGCTATAATGGATTTCTTGTGGCAGTTGGCAGCAGTCGATTTGGCCGAAAGGCTTCTTCCTAAACATGAACCTTGGAACTCTTGGCGGTTGAAGAAGTTGCGCAATTGGATTAATACCGGACGTCTCATGTACCTTGTTCCAGGCGAAAAAATTCGCCTCGACACCAATATTGTATTGGTTCTTACCGGTGCTGCGGAGATTGAAAATAGCGATACAATTGTTAATGCTCCAGAACTTGTTTTTTCGAGTGAGCTTAGAACGAGGGTTAGAGCACTCGTTTTTGCTATCCCGCAGCCCGTTGAAAAGAACGAAAAAACACAGATTTAACGATCTATTTGCTTTTTTCCGTAAGATATTTCCAAAACCTTTTGGGCATAAAATTTCTTTGCACCAAAAGGTTTTCTCTTTCCTTTATTGCAATGCTTTTAAAGTAGGTAGCCCATAAATTCTGCCAATGTTCATCCTTCGAATCACTAACCCATTCGAATAGCTTCCCCGACTGCCTACTGAATGTTGGGTTGCTAATGATTACACGTTCAACGCTTAAACCATTAAAATGGAAACCGTAGTCCCTTCTGGTATCGTAAATTAGCCAGTTCTGGCTCATGAACCGCTCCTTAAAATGATTTATTACCAATGGAAGCACATCGTATTTTGGGTCGAAAGGAGCAAAGTAGGTGCCATCGGAGGCTTGCTCAAACCTCACGAACATTAAAACTCTATGCGATTCCCTGAGCACTTTGCGATCGAGCTTATGAATTTGCAGCACAATGAGGTTTCCTAAATCGGTATAAATGGGCTTCTTTTTCTCGAAGAGTAACTGGCAATATTCTAGAATTAGCATTTCAACCCCATCTGAAGCTGATAGGTAAGCGTGATAAATATGATTACAAGAAATATTTCCGCCAACCCGCTCTATACCGTTCCAAACCCTTTCAGCATCGCTGGGAGACGTTTCAATGGTTACGGTTTGAGCAAACAGATCGAACTGACCAGTAGGCCTTACAATTGACACAATTTTTTCCTTGCGTAAAAACCATTGAAAAACGACCGTAAGAAGTCCAGGGAAAGTACCATCGTACCTATACTGAACGGGTTGCATAACTATAAGTTCTGTTAGGGTGTTGACAGAGAAACAGGTATTACTTTCCCGTTGAAATACTTGTGGCCTTCCATAGCAAATTTTGCAATGAATGTAGCCATCTCCTCCGGTGAAACTGGAGCTTGGTAGCCCGGGAATGCCTCAGCAAGCATTTCGGTATTTACGGCACCAAGCGCTAGGCAATTGCAAGCAATTTGCTGCTCTTTCAGTTCCACTGCAATGCATTCGCTTAAGCATGCTAATGCTGCTTTGGTTGCGGAATATACCGATAAGCCAGCAAATTTTGAGCTTCCCTGGTACCCACCCATGCTCCCAATATTTACAATATGACAAGGTTTGTTAGCAAAAGGAATAATTTGTTGAATAAGGTTTGCTACTGCTAAAAAGTTTACGTCAATCATGCCATTAATATCGTTATTGGTTAATTGACCGAAAGGTTTATTAACCAGAAAACCAGCATTGTTTATGCATATGTCAATTTTTTTATTGCCTAGTAGTTGTGCCCATGCAATAGGGCTAATACTAGTGTAATTGTATTCAAGTGGTATAACATTCGTTTTTTCCCCTTTGATAAGTTCAGTGCATAACAGCGTTAGAGCCTCAGAATTTCTAGTTATGGCAAAAATGGTATTTCCATTTGTTGCGGCTAATTGTTTAACCAGTTGGTAACCAATTCCTCTCGATGCTCCTGTAATAATAATGTTCATGGCCAAAACTCTTTTAACTTTGCATAAAACAAATGTAGTTTATTTAACGTTCATTGAGTACAATTATAATCAATTGAATATCCAAAGGATTATGAAATCAATACCTGCAATTATCCTATTTTCGGCTCTGTCTGTTGCCTTGTATGCACAAAAAAAGGATAACAAGCAACCCGAACGTTTTGTCGATAAGTTGTTTTGGGGAGGGACCATTGGTATAATGATTGGCGACATTACGCGCATCGATGTTCAACCCGTTGCAGGAATTTGGGTTATTCCGCAATGGTCTTTTGGGGTTGGAGGAAGGTATGGGTACTACAGCCAAAAAAGCAGGCAGCTGTTCTCTTCGGATACAAAGGTTTACCGGAGTCACATTTGGGGAGCATCAGCTTTTACGCAAATATTACCCATTCGCGATTTGAGCGAGTTAACACCAATAAAATTGAAAGGTGGAATAATTTTTCATGGTGAATATGAGGGGCTTTATATCGACCAGAAGATGATAGATCCCTTTAACTCAACCCAAACTGGAAGGGTTTGGCAAGATGTACTTCTGGCTGGGGTTGGTTATAGGCAGAAGTTGGGTGAACGAGCTGCCCTTAATATTATATTTCTTTGGACCCTATCGGGCAAAGCCCGAACAACTTACGCACAAAACCCCATTCTGAGGGTAAATGTTACTTTCTAAAAAAAAAGAGGCTTTGGTTTCCCAAAGCCCTTTTAAGCGTATGTAGAATAATTCGGTTATTCTAAAACACTTACATTTATGGCTTGTGGGCCACGTTTGCCATCTGTGATTTCGAATTCAACAGCTTGACCTTCGTCAAGGCGTTTGAAACCTTCACGAGTAATTCCAGTGTAGTGTACAAACACGTCACTGCCTTCGTCAGTTTGAATGAAGCCATAACCTTTAGCTGCATCAAACCATTTTACTTTTCCTTTCATGTTAACAATGGTAAAGATTGATAATTAAAATTAATTCGCAACAAAGATGAGGAATTGATTTGATATAATTGCATTTTTTTGATTTTTTTTTATTGCCAGCAATTGCCTACTTGCATGGGTTTTAAGTTTCTTTAAGCAAATGGCATTTTTTTTCCGGCTTTTTACTCGTTACTTTGGCCCAAAATAGTACAAACCAATTAAATTTTTTGAAATGAAAGTTGAAAAGGATAAGGTTGTTGCCCTTAGTTACCAATTGAAGGTTAACGGAGAAGTTGTTGATACAGCCACTGCTCAAAATCCCCTAGAATTTTTATACGGAAGAGGAATGCTTCTGCCCCGCTTCGAACAGAATATTGACAAACTGAATATTGGACAAGAGTTTGAATTCTCAGTTCCTTGTTCCGAAGGTTATGGTGAGATTGAAAACGAGGCTATTGTCGAACTTCCAAGATCGATTTTCGAGATTGAGGGTAAAGTTGACGATGAATTATTGATAGTTGGCAAGCGACTTCCAATGCTCGATAATGAAGGACATTCGTTATATGGAACAGTTATGGAAGTGCACGATACCCATGTAGTAATGGATTTTAACCATCCGTTGGCTGGTGCCAACTTGCATTTTACCGGAAAGATTGAAACAGTTCGCGATGCAAGTCCCGAGGAACTTTCGCATGGACACGTGCATTCGCATGGGCACCATCATGATCATGGCCACGAAGGCGGTGGCTGTGGATGTGGCTGCAACTAGTTTGTTTTTAAATCTAAAAAATGAAACCGCAAAGTATTATTCTTTGCGGTTTCATTTTTTTACGAACTAAGGTATTAATGTTTATTAATTATTTTATCGTGTTTTATAATTGCAATTGCTAAGCAAAAGCCTTTTCTAGTCGGTTTAATGCTTCAATTACCACATTTTGGGGACAGCCAATGTTCATTCGTTGAAATCCATTGCCTCCTGATCCAAATATTGCCCCATCGTTAAAGCCCAACCCTGCTTGGTTAATGAGTTTTAAGTTTAGTTCGCTCTGGCTTAAACCATATTCCCGAAAATTGAGCCAAAGCAAATAGGTTCCCTCGGGCCTAATTAGTTTTAATTTTGGAAGTTGCTTTTTCAGGAATTTGTCAACTGTTTCAATATTCTGCATTAAGTAGTTAATGAGTTCACTTAACCACAATTCCCCTTCAGGGGTGTAGGCAGCTTGTAGCGCAGTGTAGCCCATTAGGTTGCCATGGGAAGTGCCATTGCGTTCGAGTTGAAGATTATACCTTTTAAGATTCTGTGTGTTTTTAATAATTGCGTAGGCTGTTGCTAGCCCAGCTATGTTGAAAGATTTACTGGGTGCGTTGAATGTAATAGTATAATCTTCAACTTCGTTCGAAAGGGTTGCAATGGGTATGTGTTTATTTGGGCTATAAATAAGGTCAGCATGAATTTCGTCCGATACAATAAGTACATTGTTTTTCAGGCAAATTGATGCCATGGTTTGTAGCTCAGTGGCAGTCCATACCCTGCCAACAGGATTATGCGGATTGCAAAGTATAAACAATTTAACCCCATTTCCAATTTGTTTATTAAATAGTTCGAAATCAATTTCGTACTTACCGTTTATCAGCACTAAGGGATTGGTTATAAGTTCCCGTTTGTTCAATTTTACCGCACTAAAAAATGGATGGTACACGGGAGTTTGTATTAGAATTTTATCGCCTTCGCGGGTGAATGCCTGAACAGCATGGTTTAGGCCAGCAACAATCCCGGGGCAATAGCTAATCCAACTGGTTTCAACTGACCATTTGAACCTTTGTTTTTGCCACCATGCAATGGAACTTAGCAATTGCTCGTTACGGATAGTGTAACCCAGTATTGGGTGCTGCAACCTTTTTTCAAGGGCATTCATTATGAAAGGGGGTACAGCAAGGTCCATATTGGCAACCCACATGGGAAGTACATGGGGATTAGAAAACATTTGGTTTCGAAGTTCGTACTTAACCGAGGCTGAATCGTCACGGTTAATAATATTTGAGAAGTTGTATTTCATTTTTATCAAAAAAAAAAGGTTTGCATTACTTTGCAAACCTGGTAAAAAGTGGAGTTTCAATTACTTCGATAGTTCACCAAGTTTTGTGAACGAATCATCAATAATGCTCAGTAGATCGGTGTATACAGCACGATAGTGCTTTTTAACTTCCTTCTTGTGCTTTTCAATCGATGCTTTGTACTCAGCAGGAGCGTTTCTCTTCAGCTTGAAAAGTTGATCTTTCTGTGGGTTGCTGGCAGGATTATTAACCCTTTCAATCAGATTGTTACGCTCGTCAACAATCTGTTGAATGAGCTCCATAACCTTTTCCTTGTTTTTTTCGCCGTGAAGCATAAAATGTGTGTAGCAGTCGGTAATAACCTCGCTTACCAAATAATCGATATCCTTCTTAATGACTCTTTTGTTTGCCATGGTGTTATTTGTTTATTATAAATGCGTTGCAAAAGTATAAAAAAGAATTGAATTTAATAGATGGGAAATGGAAAACCGCCGACACTTGTCGGCGGTTGATAGTTTTATGCATCCATTCTTCCGTGGCACGATTTGAATTTTTTGCCGCTTCCACAGGGACAGGGATCGTTTCGACCAACCTTTTTTTCAACCCTTACGGGTTCACGATTTCTATCCTGAGTATTGGCTCCAGCTTGCAGGGCATCGGTACGGCTGGTTTGGTAACCGCTCATATCGAGTTTGCGCTGTTGATGAGCCTCTTGTACCTGGCTGGGGTCGCGCAAAGGAATGTGAGCTTTCATTAAAATGGACATTACTTCGCGATTCACCCGTTCAATCATTTTTCGGAAAAGATCGTAAGCTTCGAGTTTGTATATGAGTAATGGGTCTTTCTGTTCATATGCTGCGTTCTGCACGCTTTGCTTCAATTCGTCCATTTCGCGAAGGTGCTCCTTCCAATGCTCATCAATAATATATAGAATGATAGTTTTAGCTAAGGATCGATTCAATTCCTTGCCTTTGGTTTCGTAACACTTCTTCAAATTGGTTACAATTTGAAATACGCGTTGACCATCGGATACGGGGATTACAATATTTTCGTAAATGGCCGATTGCTTTTCGAAGACATCATTTACTACAGGCAGAACATGTTGAGCCATGGCTTCGCCTTTTCTCTCGAAGGAGGCTAGTGCTGCTCGATAAACTTTTTCGGTGGCTTGTTCGGCCGACATTTGAACGTACTCTTTTTCGCCAAATGGAGCTTCAACGGCCAGGGTTCGTATGAGCTCAAGGTTAAAATCTTCAAATTCAACATTCCCATGATTCTCTTGAACAACTGAGTTGCTAAGGTCGAACAGCATATTGGCAATATCCACATCAATTCGTTCGCCATATAGAGCATGCTTCCTGCGGGTGTATATTACTTCGCGCTGCGAATTCATAACGTCGTCGTACTCGAGAAGCCTTTTACGAATGCCAAAGTTGTTCTCCTCTACCTTTTTCTGAGCACGTTCAATAGATTTGGAAATCATGGAGTGCTGAATAACCTCGCCCTCCTTCAACCCCAAGCGGTCCATGATTCGGGCAATCCGGTCGGAACCGAATAGTCGCATCAGGTCGTCTTCCAACGAAACGTAGAATTGAGAGGTTCCAGGGTCGCCCTGACGGCCAGAACGGCCCCTTAGCTGCCTATCGACCCGTCGCGACTCGTGCCTTTCGGTACCAATAATTGCCAAACCACCTGCCTCGCGAACGCGGGGTGTAAGTTTTATGTCGGTACCCCTGCCGGCCATGTTGGTGGCAATGGTAACAGTTCCTTCTCGGCCCGCTTCGGCAACAATATCGGCTTCGCGCTGGTGAAGTTTTGCGTTGAGTACGTTGTGCTTAATCCCTTTCAGTTTGAGCATTCGGCTTAGCAGCTCCGAAATTTCAACCGATGTTGTACCAACCAGAACTGGCCTGTCGGCATTAGTAAGTTTTACAATTTCATCGATTACTGCCTGGTACTTCTCGCGTTTGGTTTTGTATACCATATCGTCGTAATCCTTACGAGTTATGGGTTTATTTGTGGGGATAACAACCACATCGAGTTTGTAAATAGACCAGAATTCTCCAGCTTCCGTTTCAGCAGTACCAGTCATACCAGCCAATTTATGGTACATACGGAAATAGTTCTGCAGCGTAATGGTAGCAAATGTTTGTGTAGCAGC
This sequence comes from uncultured Rikenellaceae bacterium, assembly GCA_964479665.1. GTDB lineage: Bacteria > Bacteroidota > Bacteroidia > Bacteroidales > Tenuifilaceae > UBA2287. The sequence goes on from CAYZNN010000003.1 coordinate 21,698, forward strand.
TTCAACCTTTACACGCTCTTTGGCTTCAATGGCCTGATGAAGCCCATCGGAATAACGGCGGCCCTCAAGAATACGTCCGGTTTGCTCATCGACAATTTTAACTTTATTATCCATTACAACATACTCTACATCCTTTTCGAACATAGCGTATGCTTTCAGGAGCTGATGGACAGTATGAACACGTTCCGATTTGATAGAAAAATCGCGGAGTAATTCCTCTTTGGCATTCAATTTTTCTTGTGGCTGCAGGTTCTTTCGTTCAATTTCGGCAATTTCGGAACCCATGTCGGGTAGTACGAAGAACTTAGGGTCGTCGGTAGAACTAGTTATAAGGTCGATACCCTTATCGGTTAATTCTACCGAGTTGAGTTTTTCGTCGATAACAAAGAAAAGATCATCGGTAACCTGATGCATATTCTTGTTGTTTTCCTGCATGTAAAAGTTTTCAGTTTTTAGCAGGAGCGCTTTGACACCCTGTTCGCTCAGGTATTTAATGAGGGGCTTGTATTTGGGATAACCCTTATGGGCCCTCAATAGCAATTTTCCGCCATCTTCTGTTTTTCCTTCGCCAATAAGTTTCTTCGAATCGGCTAAGAGTTGGGTTACCAGGTTACGTTGAGCATTAACCAGTTTTTCAACCTTAGGTTTATACTCTTCAAACATTTGGTCGTCGCCTTTGGGAACGGGTCCCGAAATGATTAGCGGGGTACGGGCATCGTCGATAAGCACCGAGTCAACCTCATCGACAATGGCGAAATGATGTTTTCGTTGCACCAGATCGTTGGGAGCAAGCGACATATTGTCGCGAAGGTAGTCGAAGCCAAACTCGTTGTTGGTTCCGAATGTAATATCGGCAATGTATGCATTTCGGCGAGCCTCACTATTGGGTTGGTGCTTGTCGATACAATCGACCGATAGCCCATGGAATTCGTATAAAGGTCCCATCCATTCTGAGTCGCGACGGGCCAAGTAATCGTTAACGGTTACTATATGCACTCCCATACCCGCTAGTGCATTGAGGAAAACGGGTAGTGTAGCAACTAGAGTTTTACCCTCACCGGTGGCCATTTCAGATATTTTTCCTTGATGTAAAACTACACCACCAATGAGTTGCACGTCGTAGTGAACCATATCCCAAACAATTTCGTTTCCACCAGCAACCCAACGGTTTTTGTATATGGCTTTATTGCCTTCGATGGATACAAAATCACGTTTGGCGGCTAAATTTCTGTCGAACTCAGTTGCTGTTACAGCAATGGTTTGATTTTCTTTGAAGCGGCGGGCGGTGTCCTTTACAATGGAAAAGGCCTCAGGGAGCACTTCGAGCAGAACTTCTTCAACTTTATCGTCGATACTTTTTACAAGTTTTTCTATGTCGCTGTAAAGTTCTTCCTTTAGGTCGGCCGAAAGGGATTCCGATTCCATTTGCGATTTCATTTCCTCAACTTTTGCAAGGTCACCGGCAATATGGTTTCGAACCCTTTGCTTCAGTTTCTGGGTTTCGGCCCTCAGGTCGTCATTCGAAAGGGAAAGGTATCGGGGGTATACTTCCTTGATTTTATTGACAAGAGGCATGAGTTCTTTCATGTCTCTGTCGCTCTTGTTTCCGAAAAGTTTCGAAATAATTGAATCGATTAGGCCCATTAGAGTGTATATGTTTTGATATCGGTTGAAAATAACCCCCAAATTTAGCTGTTTTTGCCTTAACTAGTTTATATAAAAGCTAAAAAGCCCAAATGCATTGCATTTGAGCTTTAGGTAGTGCTTCAATTAGTTATTCCTCAGCGGCTTGGGTCTCATCAACAAAAACGCGTGAACGAAGTTCGCGGTCCAATAACAGCAGTCCATGACCGTTGCCATCGATTAGTTTCAAATCGTCGATTAGAGCCTGAGCGTTAGCTTCCTCTTCAACCTGCTCATCAACGAACCATTGGAGCATGCTTTTGGTCGCGTGGTCTTTCTCCTCAATGGCTACGTCCATAATATTGTTTATGAGCGATGTAACGTGGCGCTCATGCTTAAGGGTTTCTTCCATAACGTGAAGGGTACTTTTCCATTTGTCGGGTACAGCGGCTATGGGTTTTAAAATGGGTTGCTCGCCTCTCTCAACCATGTAATCGAAAAATTTCATGGCGTGCGATAATTCTTCCTGCCATTGAACGCGCATCCAGTTTGCAAAACCAGCAAGGCCTTGCGCTGTGAAATACGATGACATGGAGAGGTACATGTATGCCGACCATATTTCGGCATTAATTTGCTCGTTAATAGCTTTTTTAACTTTTGGGTTCAGCATTGTAGTAGAATTTATGTTGTTAATTATTTAGCTATGCAAAATGCTATAGTATGAATGTTTCAACAAAATTATCAAAAAAAAGTTTGAGCAGCCATTGCTTTTGTATAAAATAAAACGTGGCGCTAGTATTTTTTAGTTAGCGCCACGTTTTTTTAATGAAAGTGATGTATTACAGATTTTTCAGGTGCTTATCGATAAGTAAATTAATATCGGGGTTGGAAGGTTTTGGAGCATTGTATTCAATAATATTCCCATTTCCATCAATCAGTACGAAAGTTGGAATTGCACGAACCTGATACTTCTTTACCACATCGGACGACCAAGCATGGTCGGCATGAACCTGAATGCCTTTCAGACCCTGTTCGTTAACCATTTTAATCCAAGCTTCCTTGTCGTCGTCGACTGAAATTGCTACGAATTTTATAGGTTTTCCAGCGTATATTTCTTTAAGTTTTGCAAAGTGGGGTATCTGTTCGCGGCACGGACGGCACCAGGTGGCCCAAAAGTCGATGTATACTAAATTACCCCTGAAATCGGAGAGATTGTACACAACCTCATCGATTCCCGTAAGGGAAAAGTCGGGGGAAGGCATACCCGGAGCCAGCAACATTCTTTTATTAATAGCAGTTTGTACTAAATTAAGGTACTTTGGTTCTTTGCCATTGGCAAGGAATAGTTCAGCAGCATTTTTGGCTTCCTCAAGATTTTCAAACTGAATGATATCGAGTATAGAAGTGTGTTTCACAAAGTCGCGAATTTCAGGGTTTGTAACTAGTGAGTCGACCAAGTCGAAAAATAGAACCCTCTTTTCGAAATTCGACTTGTTTTTATCGTTCAACTTCTGCAACTCGAGTGCGAAAAGTGTATTCAGATATTTATTCAGCAGGCTGTTGTATTCGGGTATATTCATAAGGTGACTATCGTTAAGGTCAACCTGTTTCATGAATGCAAAATCGATACTATCGGTTGGAAACTCAACTCCCGAAAAGTTGCTATTGTATGAGGGGTAATCGATTTGCAAACCCATAAAATAGAAGTCGATGCGTTTCGTCTCTAGCTTATTAAAGGTGCTATTACTGGGTGTGAGTTCGGCTAACGATTTCTTCATGCTGTTCTTAATTGAATCGATTTTTGAGCTAAACGCATTGATAGGGGCAGAGAATAGTGCTCTAATATCGCCAAGTGCAGAGCGTAAATTTTTGTTGGATTTTGCTAAGTAGATATTTTGAGGTGCAAGTTCACCTGTGAAACTTACGCTTTCAAGGGCATTGTTAAAGTCGTGTTGCAAGGTAAGAGTTTGACCGGGTGCCATATATACTGTGAATGTTGGACGCCCAACGCGAACGGTAAGGTAGATTGGTTTTACCAACTCGAGTTGGTAATTAAATTGACCATTGGCAGCCACAAATACGGTGTCGGTAAGCCCTTTCGAAATGATTCGAACAATACTGTCGGGGGCATTGGTTAGTTCGCCGTTAAGGTATGTAGCCTTGGGCTTGTTTTGGCTGCACGAAAAAGCGAAAACAGCAGCAGATAAAAGGAGAAATAATTTTTTCATCTATTTGAGTTGTTAAAATTTCAGAGCGAAAAGTAGTAATAAAAACTTGAAAAATTGAAGCGAAAAAATGAAAGTTCGATTTATACATTTTGCAGGTTGTTGCTATCGAAGTACCAAAGGTATCCTTGCACCTTTGGGTAGCCCATTGCTTGCAATAGTTTGCAATAATTAACTACTTGGTTTTTATGTTGGGGTTGAACCTCGCCAAATTTAAAGTCTACCACGATAGTTTCCGCTTCGGAAAGCATTACCCTATCGGGTCGGTACATACTCCCTTGTGGAGTGAGTAGGGTTCGCTCATTTAAAATTCGATAGCGATTCGAGAACCAAAGGTTTATCGGTTCTTTCTGAAGGCTATTGCGAATTTTTTTATTTAGTAAATTCGACTCTATAGAGTCGATAATTCCATCAACTTCAAATTGATTTAACGCTGTGTCTATATCATTTTCGGTATTTATGCACGAAAAAATTAAATGCATAAGTTTACCATGCATTGCAGGTTTTTGCAGCTCGTTGGAAGGATTTATGTGTAGCACCGATTTTTGCCTATTAATTCGAATTTCTGGTATGGTTAAAACCGACGAATAATTCTGAATTTCCCATTTCTCGTTTTTCTGAGTAAAGCTTTTTTTGATTCGTTCTGGGTTACTATTAATATCTGTATATGTTTTTTCTTTTGTTTGTTGGTCTTCGGTTAAGTTTAGGCTAAGTTGAGGAATTACTAACGAAATTATTTCACCAATTTTTGAAAAACTATTGTTGTTTGAAGTATTGCTCGATTGGCAAAATATGTGTAATTCTGTTTCGGCACGTGTAAATGCAACGTAAAGAAGGTTGAGGTTGTCAACTATTTGGTGCATTATATTTTCGAAATACTGATGCTGAAAGTAACTTTTCTGAGCTATTGAATACAATTTTATTGGATAGTAGGGGAGCGAGTTGAAGGGTTCCACATGAGTACTAACCCAATTTAACGAATCGTTATTCGATGGTGAAAACGACCAGTTTGCATAGGGAATAATTACCACAGGAAATTGAAGACCCTTAGCTTTATGAATGGTAATAAGCGTTATTGCATCGCTTGCCTCAGGCACGGTTAAGGTTGTATTACCCAAATTTTCGTCCCACCATTCCAAAAACCGATCTAGGTCGGAGCCCGTTTTGGCCGATTGGGTAATTATAAACTCATGAAGTTCGGCAATGTAAGCCAATTCTCCTGTTTTTGCATTCAATTGGTACCTATTCACAATGCCTTCAAATACTTCCTGAATTGGAGAAAATTCGAGGTTAATTAACCAGCTAACTTCTGTTTCAATTGAAGTGCTTGCAAACGTTTGGTGCCACTGAGGAACCGATTGTTGGTTTAATGTTTCAAGTTCTCGAGCAAATTCCCTCTTGCAAATTTCGTTACCGCTATCGTAAATCACCCTCAGAGCAGCCACTATAAGCCGAACCGCTGCCGACGAGTTAAGCAAAAGACCATCCTGGCTTATGAAATTGATTTTTTCCTGTTCATCCAATACCTTCCGGTTATGCTCAACTAAAAGGTTGGCTATTTGCACACCATCCTTTTTTTGGCGGAAAAGAATGGCAATTTCACCGTAACTGTACTGTTTACTTAACGATATTAAAAGGTCGATGAGTTTAGGACCTATAGCAGCATTGTATGCTTCGCTAGTATTGGCCTCGAGCATAGAAATTTCTACCTTTCCAAACACATTTTCATGGTCGGCTGCTGCCGTTTGTTTAATATCGTTATATGCTTTTTTTATTTGCTTGGTAAGATTTTCCGACGGGTTAGTGTCGGATTTTTCTATCATTTCGGCAATTTTATTGCAACACAGTTGAGCAGCATTTTCGAAAAATTGGTTGTTGAAGTCGATAATAGTTTGAGCGCTTCGGAAATTGGTGCTTAAATGCTTTTCTTCAATTTGTGGGGGGGTAAAGTCGTAGAAAATTTTCTGACCCAAAATTCGCCAGTCGCTGTTACGCCAGCGGTAAATCGATTGTTTCACATCGCCAACTACCATGCTCATTTTTCCTTGAGCCAAGCCATTTTTTATTAAAGGTCTAAAGTTTTCCCATTGCACAACAGAGGTGTCCTGAAATTCATCGATGAGGAAATGTTCGTAACGTGTTCCCATTTTTTCGAAAACGAATGGGGCATCGGTCTCCTTAACAAATTCGCGAAGGAGGTGGTGGCTGTCGCTCAAAAGCAGAATGCCGTCGGTTTTTGAAATTTTTTTCGACTCGCTCCATAAATCGGCTAGAAGTCCCAAGTTGCCTAGGTTTTGAAGCACAATATGAGCCGTGGTATATTTTTTCAGTTCCTCCCCTTCAACCTGTGTACACAAATTATTAAGAGCTCCATGCAAATAGGATGAAACAAATGAACCGATAGGAATGAAAAGTTCGGGTTTTTTGCGGGTATCGGCCTTTACCCAATCGGTTCCGGTTGGGTCGGTAATTGCCTTTTGTAGATATGAACTTTTGGTATCGATTAAATCCTTCTGATTAGAATTAAACCTGGAGCATTTATATACAAAACTTATAAAGCCTTTATTCCCATTCACAAAGTTTTCGGCTGTAAACCCATGCTTTTCAATTTCGGTTAATATATCGTTGGCTAAGGTTTGAATCTGGTTTGCCTTTTTCTCAATAATACTTTTTGCTTCTTTTCTAATCCCCTCAATCAGCTGCTTGCTGGTTAGCAATTCAACTTGCTTTGGGTCCATTAAGCGGAAGGTTTCCGAAAAAAGCTGGTTTCCAATCGAAACCAGTTCGCTTCGGATGTCCCAACTGCTTCCTGCCTCGAGCCTGCTGCTTATCATGCTGCTCATCCATTTGAGGGTTTCAGGATTGCTTGGTGAGCTATCGAGCAGGTTATCGGCAGCCTGCTCAAGCACAACATGAGTGTTAAGTTCAATATCGAAGCGTCCTTGTTGCCCCATTTCCCATAGCAACGACTGTATTACCCGCTGCACAAAACTATCGATGGTACTTACCGAAAAGTTTGAATAATCATGAAGAATTAGCGAAAGGATTTGTTGGGCCCTTTGTTTAAGGTCGGTGTTGTTGAGTTTATGGTGCTGAGCAACCTCTTTGCCTATAGCTGTAATTTCGCCCTGAGCCAAGGAGTTGAGTTCCTTTACAATTCGTCCCTTCATTTCGTTGGTAGCCTTATTGGTAAAGGTTACTGCTAAAATCCGGTTGTAGTTTTCGGGATTGAGAAAAGCCAATTTTAGGTATTCGGTTGCCAAACGAAACGTTTTGCCCGAACCAGCAGAGGCCCTGTAAACGAATAGTTTCGACATGGAACAGGCGTTAAAAATGAATTGTAAAAGAATCCGAATCGAGGTGCGAGGGGAATTTATCGCGATACTCTTTCAATTCGTTCATTGAAAGTGACGCTGATATAACCGTTTCGCTCTCATTATTGCATTCGGTAAGGCATTGGCCTTTATAATCGATTACCTGCGAGTGGCCCGAAAATGGAATATTGTTTCCATCGGTGCCAATGCGGTTGACCGCTGCAACATAGCATGAGTTTTCAATGGCTCGTGCAGGTAATAATTTATCCCATGCTGTTTGGCGCGCTGCAGGGAAATTGGCTACATAAATCAGCAAGTCGTAGTCGTTGCGGTTTCGGCTCCAAACCGGGAAACGCAGGTCGTAACATATCTGGGGCATTATACGCCAACCCAGGTAGCTGAAAACAATCCTTTGTGTTCCTGCCCGATAATGCTGGTGCTCATCCATCATGCGGAACAGGTGCCGCTTATCATATTTGTATATGGTTCCATTGGGTTCAACAAAGAAGAATCGGTTGTAATGGAATCCCTGACTTTCAAACATAATGCTGCCGCAAAGGGCAACATGGCACTCGTTGGCTATTTCTTTCATCCAACGGAGCGAAGGGCCGTTTTCATTTTCGGCCATGCTTATTGGGTTCATTGAAAAACCAGTAGAAAACATTTCGGGAAGTATGGCAATGTGCGTATTCCCTTTTAATGCTTTAATGGTTTGGGTGAGCATATTAATGTTTAGGGATGGGTTTTCCCAGGCAATATTGAACTGAATGAGCGAAAGGTGGAGCGATTCCATATAACCTGTTATTGCTTGCTCAAAGCATTGCTTATGGCTTTATCAATTTCGCTAACCATCAATGGCTTTCTGAAGTATTGGTCGATTAGGTGGGTTGAGAGGGCTTCGTGAATCTCGTCTGTTATATCGAAGCCAGTAAGAATATAGAAAATGACATTGGGAAAATCTTTTTTAGCCCTAGCAATGAATTCAATGCCACTCATGCCGGGCATTCGCATATCACTTATAGCAATGCTTATGTTAGGATTGTTTTTTAAAATTTCGTAACCCTCGTAACCCGATGTTCCTTTGTGAATGCTGTACTTACTCCTAAAATTCAACTCGAATAGCTGAAGATTGATAGGTTCGTCGTCAACATAAAGTATATTTGGCTTGCTACTCATTGTTTTAACTTAGTGTATAGGCAAATATACAAAAACTTTGGTACCCTTGCCCAGTTCCGATTCGAATTCTAACTTGCCTTTGTGCTCATCGATTATACTTTGAGTAATGGATAGCCCTAGCCCAGTTCCTTTCCCAGGGGCCTTTGTTGTGAAGAATGGATCGGTAATTCGTCCTATGTTTTCTGGGCTAATTCCACTGCCCGAATCATTAAATTCAATTTGAATAAGGTTGTCAACTTTACGAGTTTTAATTATTATCGTTCCCTCATTATCGATGGCATGCGATGCATTTGTGATAATATTAAGCACAGCTTGATGTATTTTTCCCTCGTTGCATTTAATAGAGGGTATAGGTTTGTAGTCCTTCTCAATAATAATTTTCCCTTTTAATTGATTGTTTAGCATTAAAAGGCAGTTATCGATTATGGCTTGGACATTACAAATGGAGTTTTTTGTGTCATCGCGACGACTGTAGTGGTTAAGGCTACTCACAATTGTGGCCGAACGTTTTACGCCGGTTTTAATAATTTCAATCAAATCTGCCAGGTTCTGAATATGTTCCGGAGCGTTTTCGGCTAAGTAGTTCTCTAATGCAGTGGTGCCGCCCAAAATGAAGTTTAAGGGATTGTTTATTTCGTGGGCAACACCTGCGGCAAGAATACCCAACGATGCCATTTTCTCCGATTGAATTAGCTGGTTTTGAGTTTTCTGTAATTTGGTTAGTGTTGTTTCTAATTCTTCCCTTTGGTTATGCAATTCTTCGTTGGTAGCGGTTAGTTCCTCGTTAGCGGCAACCAGCTCCTCGGTGCGTTGCTTAACTAGCAACTCGAGGTGGTTTTTATAGTTTTCAAGTTGAATAGCAGTTTGTTTCTGCTCACTTATATCGATGAAAGCGCAAATAATACCAGCAACCTTTTTATTCTCATCGTAGCAAACGTCTTTTGCAATAATTACATCCCTTTCTTCTCCTTTGCCGTCTATAAGTTTGTTTTCGTAAATTATCTTCTTGGGTTGCTTCAAAAGGTTCAGGTCACTTTCATGGAACTGAACCGAGAGTTGGTTTGGCCAAACCTCAATTACGGTTTTGTTCATAATATCCTGCACCGAAACCCCTGTGAAATCAGTAAAAGCTTGGTTGCACCCATTGAATCTGGCTTTCGTATCCTTAAAGAAAATGGGAATGGGCGTGGCATTAACAAGCGAAGAAATGAAGTTCGATTGCCTAACTAACTCTTGTTGGGCCTTTTTTAGTTCTGTAATATTGGTTATAGTTCCAACGTAACCTTTAATGGTACCATACATATCTATTTCTGGCCTTGCATTTCCCAGAACCCAAACAACCTCGCCATTGGGCTGAATGAAGCGATATTCGGCTACTGAACTTACTTCGGTTCTGGTTTTCTGACGCCAGCCATCTTCAATGGCATATCGGTCGTCGGGGTGAAGAGCAGTGAGCCAGCCATCGCCAGCTGCTTGTTCGGGCGTTAAGCCCGACAGTTCGCACCACTTAGGGTTAACATAGGTTGTATAACCATCGGGGCGGGTACGGAAAATTCCAACGGGCGACATGTGTGCCAAAGTTTCGAAAAGTTGCTGGCTTTCATGCAGTTCTTTTTCGGCTTTTTTCCTTTCGGTTATATCCATCATGGAGCCAATGGACCCCATGGTGTTGCCAAAAGCATCGAAGAGGGGTGCACCGCTGACAAGAAAAATGAATTTTTCACCCTTTTTCGATTTAAAGGCCAACTCGTAGGAACTACTCTGTTTGGATATTCTATTGGCATTGGCATTCTCAACAACTATATAGTCTTCGGGGTCGTGAAGCATTTTGTAACCAACTTTTCCAACAATCTCTTCGGGTTCATACCCTAGTGCTTTGGTGAATTGCGAGTTAACATATTGAACTACATGGTTATTGTCGGCCAATATTACAACCTCATTCATGCTCTCTAAAAGAGTTCTGTACTTCTCTTCGCTTTCTTTTAGGGCTCGCTCGGCTTCTTTCCGCTGCGTAATGTCGCGCATGGTGTCCATAAGGTACTGAGGGCTGCCGTTGCTGTTTTTTAAAACAGTAACATTGAATTCGGCATTAAATGTTGTTCCATCGAGCCGTTGAACTTCTGCTTCTATATTGTCGATATAACCATTTGCGATAAGTGATGGCATTAACTCACGAATAGTTTGCTGGCTCTCCTGCGTTAGTAAGGCAAAAGCATTGGTACCAATAAGTGCTTCTGGCTTTAGGGCACCAACCATGCCGGCTTTGCGGCTATTTACAAACAGCATGTTTCCTTCAAGGTCCATGAGCGATATGCCGTCGTGCGAGGTTTCCACAAGTGTTCGGTAGTACTGTTCGCCTTCCTTAACCTTTTCCTCAAGTTTCTTGCGCTCCGAGACATCCCTAACTACTGCCAGAATCCGCCCCTTGCCTCCAATCTCAGTTTTTTGCAGCGATATTTCCGACCAGAAAACTTCACCATTAACTTTTTTTTCGATCGCCATTCAAAAACTTGCGTGCCCTCAAGCTCTGCCTTTTTAATTAATGCTTGAGCACTTTTTTCGTTGTAGAGTTCGTTACTTGCTGTTACATCATTTACTGTAATTCGGGTTACCTCCTCTTTCGACGAGAAACCGTACATTTTTAGCATCACATCGTTTACGTCTATTATTTTTCCGTCTTCGGCATTATGGATAAAAATGGCCTCGTTGGTGGAGTTGAAAATTTCGCGGTAGTTTCGTTCTTGCTCCAAAAGGAGCTTGTTTCTCTCTTCCAAACGGGCAATTAATGTTGAAAAGGAATTAAAATAGAGGCGGGTGATAAAAAAAATTATTGTTCCCAGAGTTGCTATGCTTATTGAATTAATTATCCATGGGTACAATTTAAGCACATAAAAAGAAGGCTCGTAGCCTGTAGGCAACGTGAGATATTGAATGTGATGCAGATATCCGATTGAAATGAATATAACAAGACTTATTAGGAAAATAATAATTGTTTTTCTTACTGAAAAATAAAGAATGGCTAAAAATGGTATTAGGGTTAAGTATATTCTGGCAGTAGAAAGTAGCCCATAAATAAGGACATCGGTTATTGCAAAAAGAAAAATAACGAATAGAGCAGTGCTAATTTTTATTTGAATAGAAACCTGCTTTCGTTTTATAGTTATTCCAATGAGTAAAGCAATAACAAGAGTTTCAAATAAAATTGAGTAGTTAAAGTTTAAGGAAATAATTCGCAATAAAGTGCTTGCAGTAAAGGCCACAGAACCAAGTATGGCTCCAATAATAAGTACAGTATCAACAATTTGATTTTTTGTTTCCTCAATGCTGAATTTTTGGGGAAATGATGGTCGTTAATTTGGCTGGCCATAGTTTTGCGGTTGTTTTAAACCCAATTCATTTCGAATTTAATTAAAAAAACTTTAGGTATTTAATTTTATTGATAAAATGTAATTGTCAGATATTCTTTACGGTAGCATTTGGTGAGTAAGATATTTTACTTCATACTTTTTAAAATATTACAGCCCCAATGAACTATTCAGCTGATTTTGAATAACAACGCTAACATTTCATTTTGGTTAAACTAATAATTGTATATACCTCCCTTTTTGCTATTTTTGTCGATGCAGGTAAATGCGTAACTATGGAGAATTTTGTTGTATCGGCTCGTAAGTATCGTCCGTCCACATTCGATTCGGTTGTGGGGCAGGCTTCTTTAACAACCACATTAAAAAATGCCATTCAGCGAAAGCAGTTGGCACAGGCCTATCTTTTCTGTGGCCCCCGTGGAGTAGGGAAAACGACTTGTGCCCGTATTTTTGCTAAAACTATCAACTGCCTTAATTTAACCTCCAATATTGAGGCTTGTAATAATTGTGAGAGTTGCAAGGCGTTGAATGAGCAACGCTCATTTAATATTCACGAACTCGATGCTGCTTCGAACAATACGGTTGATGGCATTCGCAAACTAATCGATCAGGTTAGGGTTCCACCTCAAATAGGAAAGTACAGCGTTTACATTATCGACGAGGTTCACATGCTTTCCACATCGGCATTCAATGCTTTTCTGAAAACACTCGAGGAGCCACCTGCGCATGCCATTTTCATTTTAGCTACAACCGAAAAACATAAAATTTTACCAACCATCCTTTCGCGCTGCCAAATTTTCGATTTTAACCGAATAAGGGTTGAGGATGCAGTAAATCATCTCGAAAACATAGCAAAAAAAGAGGGAATTGAATTTGAAATTGAGGCGCTGAACATTATTGCCCAGAAGGGGGATGGTGCAATGCGCGATGCACTTTCCATTTTCGATCAGGTTGTAAGCTTCAGCGGTAGCCATATAACCTACCAAAAGGTTATTGAAAATTTGAATGTGCTCGACTACCATTACTATTTTCGCCTCACCGATGACTTTCTGCAGGGTAACTATGCCAACACGTTAAGGGTACTCGACGAACTACTTGCCAAGGGTTTCGATGCGCAGCAGTTTATTAGCGGTTTGAGCAACCATTTTCGGAATCTACTCATTTGTAGGGATCCCCAAACAGCGCAGCTTCTCGAGGTGGGTCAGGCTTTTGCTCAAAAATACCAGCAGTTGGCTGCTGATTGCGCAACCGAGTTCCTAATTCGGGCCCTCGATATAGTTAACCAAACCGATGTAACCTATCGCCAGAGCAGCAACCAGCGCTTGCATGTTGAGCTAATGCTCATCAGGTTATGCAGCATTGAAAAAAAAAAGAGTTGACGGATGATCCTTACGACTTCGATGTATCGGTTATTGTTCCCGATACTATTGCAAAGCCTAGCGTAGAGCTTGTACAGCCAGCAGTTAAGCGTACCGTTGATAGCAAGGTGCAGAAACCCGATTTGCCAAAAACATTTTCAATCAAAAAGGCCATTGCAACACCGTTGCCAAATCCGCCTTCGAACCAAACTCAAATGGCCGCTGAGGAGGAGCAACCTATTGAGGTTGCCGAAAGTAAACCTGCAGAACAGGTAACCAATCTTTCGCAAACCGAACTTTCTTCCTTAATTGCAGAGTTTACAGCATCATGCCTTACCGACAGACCCATGTATTCGGGGCTAATTAGCGGAAGTAGCGTGCTACTTACAGAAGGAGGGCAAGCAGTTGCCCAATTCGATAGCCAACTGCAAATTGACATGTTTCAGGACATCAAAGCGGAATTAATTCAATATTTGCGCGACAGGCTTGCTAGCCGCCAATTTGATATTGTGGAACAGGTTGCAAATGCTCAGGACGAAGGAGAAAAGACAAAACCCAAACTCTTTACTGCAGAGGATAAATTCAAATTTATGATTCAGAAGAAACCGGAACTGTTTAAATTGAAGCAACGTTTCAACTTGGATCTATAGCAAATCAATATCCTTGAGGGCAAAAAGAACATTCCCTTCTATTCGGTGCATTATGTTTGCTGAGCTAATGGGGTGGAACCTATCGCCTGTAATTCTTTCGTACAGCTCAATGTAGCGTTTGCTAATGCTGTTTACCACGTCGTCGGTCATTTCGGGAATGGATTGGTTGGATTGTCCCATAAAACCGTTTTCCATGAGCCACTCGCGAACGAATTCTTTTGAAAGTTGATGCTGGGGTTCCCCTTTTTCGAAACATTCCTTGTAGGTGTCAAAATAAAAATAGCGCGACGAATCGGGGGTGTGAACCTCATCTATTAGGTATATTTTGCCGTTTCGTTTACCAAACTCATACTTGGTATCTACTAATATGAGACCCCGCTCCTTGGCTATTCTGAAGCCTAATTCGTAAAGTTTATAAGTGTAGCGCTCCAAGGCTTCGTAATCGTCCTTTGTTACGAGCCCGCTTCGAATTATTTCTTCTCGCGAAATATTTTCGTCGTGCAATCCCTGAGCAGCTTTAGTTGTTGGCGTAATGATGGGTTGATTAAATGCTTCGTGTTCACGCATACCATCGGGAATTCGAACACCGCAAATTTGTCTGAGCCCCTTTTTGTACTCGCGCCACGAACTACCTGTAAGGTAGCCTCTAACAATCATTTCGATAGGGAATGGCTCGCACTTGTAACCAATGGTAACCATGGGATCGGGCGATGCAATTTTCCAGTTAGGAACAATATCCTCCGATGCATCGAGGAATTTGTTGGTAATTTGGTTCAGCACCTGACCTTTAAACGGAATACCTTTGGGAAGTACCACATCAAATGCCGATATACGATCGGTGGCAACCATAACCATCAAATCGTTGCTTAGGGTATAAACATCTCTAACTTTTCCGTGATAAACCGAGGTTTGATTAGGAAAGTTGAAGTTGGTTTGGGTCAACGTTTTTTGCATGGTACAATGAGTTTTTTGAGCTGGGCTGAACCCTGTTTTCGGGTATTTAGGGGTTACTCAACTTTTCGAAGGCATGAACAATATACTTTACAAGTTTATGGCGAATTATATCGCGGGCATCGAAGTGAACTATGGCAATGTCGGGAATGTTTTTGAGCATTTTAAGGGTGGTTACTAATCCCGAATCCTCTTTACGAGGAAGGTCTATCTGCGTTATGTCGCCAGTTACAATAAACTTGGCGTTTTTTCCCATTCGTGTTAGGAACATTTTTAGCTGACTGAGGGTAGTGTTCTGGGCTTCGTCGAGAATAACAAAGGCATTGTCGAGGGTTCGGCCACGCATATATGCAAGAGGGGCAATTTGTACCGTACCATCTTCCATGAACTCGGTAAGTTTACGAGCAGGAATCATGTCGTGAAGCGCATCGTAAAGCGGTTGCAAGTAGGGGTCGAGTTTATCCTTCATGTCGCCAGGGAGAAATCCCAAACGTTCACCGGCCTCAACCGCAGGGCGGGTGAGTACAATGCGTTTCACCTCCTTATTTTTCAAGGCTCTAACTGCTAATGCAATGGCTGTGTAGGTTTTACCCGAGCCAGCGGGTCCTATGGCAAATAGTAAATCGTTCTTCGAGTATTGGTCAACCAGTTGCTTTTGGTTTACTGTTCGGGCCTTTATTGCCCTTCCATTGTTGCCAAAAACTAGGCTGTCCGATGTGTCCTCCTCAATTTTAGTAATGGTATCGTTGGTGTCGTTCAGTAAATCGTCAATAACTTCCTCCGAAAGGGAGTTGTAGCGGGTATAAAAATCGATGAGTTTTTGAATCTTGGTTTCAAAAACTGCAATATTATCGGGCTCGCCAACTACCTTAATTTCATTACCCCGTGCAATTACTTTTAGTTTTGGAAAGTGGTTGGTAATTCTATTGAATTTAACATTATTAATTCCGTAAATGTCCAACGGGTCAATTCCTTCAATAAGTATCAACTTCTCATTCATGGGCATGTGCCGTATTATGTTCATTTGCAAATTTAATTTAAATAAGTTTGGTAGTAAGGTTTTTATTTCAAACTGTTGATAAAATGTGAAAAACAACTTAAATTTGTATAATACAATACAGCACGCTATGCTTCGACTTATCGGCAAGTTTAAAACACCTGCCCAATGGCTGCTGCCCGTTGTAGTTGCCCTTGGTATTTTTTTTGGTCTAGGTTCCTACTCATTTTACATTTCAAGGGCCCCATCCTATTTGTTCGACAGCCCAAATACCTGCATTAATTGCCATATTATGGCACCCGAGTATTCCACTTGGGCACATAGCGCCCATAGGGAGTATGCTACCTGCAACGATTGTCATGTGCCGCACAACAATATGCTGAACCATTACTACTTCAAGGCTATGGATGGGCTAAGGCATGCAACCATTTTTACTCTTAGGGCCGAACCCCAGGTAATTGAAATAAAGGAAGCGGGTAAACGCGCAGTTATGAACAATTGTATTCGTTGCCACGAAAAAGTAATAACTGATGTTCGAATGATGAAGCCAGAATACTCGGTAAATGAGAAAAGACTCGAAAGGAAATGCTGGGAATGCCATAGAGAAACTCCCCATGGTAAAGTAAAGGGCTTGTTTACTACTCCCAATGCTCTTGTTCCACTTCCTCAAAGCCCTGTTCCCATTTGGCTCAGAACTGCAATGGAGAAAGAGAAGAATAACAAATAGCTATACCCCAAAACCAATTTTATATGAAACCTATTGGCGAAACAATTAAACAAAAACCTTGGCTCGGTTGGGCAATTTTTCTGCTCACCATTGTTGTGGTTTTCTTTTTAGGGCTTTTAGCCTCCTCGATAGTTGAGCGGAGAGCCGAAGCTGTTTTTGCATATACCCCTCAGGTACAGCATGAGCAGTGGGAACCACGAAACGAGGTTTGGGGTAAAAATTTTCCCCGACAGTACGAATCGTATATGCTAACGGCCGATACAAGTTTTAAGAGCAAATATTATGGTGCTCGAAAAATCGATATGCTGGCCGACTATCCCGAACTTGTAATACTCTGGGCTGGTTATCCGTTTTCAAAGGATTACAGGCAAGGTAGGGGGCATTACTGGGCAATTGAAGACGTACGGGTGTCGTTACGACCTGCTGCTCCCATGAAACCTACCGATGGCCCCATGCCCGGAACTTGCTGGACCTGCAAAAGCACCGATGTTCCCCGATTAATGAACCAAATGGGTATAGCCGAATTTTATAGCGCAACTCTTGCCCAATTGGGCCCCGAAGTAGTAAACCCCATTGGATGTGCCGATTGCCACGACTCGAAAACAATGAACCTTCAGATAACCCGACCTGCACTTATTGAGGCATTCCAAAGGCAGGGTAAGGATATTGGCAAGGCAACCCACCAGGAGATGCGCTCGCTAGTTTGTGCCCAGTGCCATGTTGAATACTACTTCAAAGGGCAAGGTAAATATTTAACATTTCCCTGGGATAAGGGCTTTTCAATGGAGAATATGGAGGAATACTACGATGAAATTGCTTTTGCCGATTGGACCCATTCGCTCAGCAAGGCTCCCATGATAAAGGCGCAGCATCCCGATTACGAAGTGTTTCGCTTCGGTGTGCATTACGACAGGGGGGTTTCATGTGCCGATTGCCACATGCCTTACCGGAGCCAGGGGGGAGTGAAATACACCCACCATCACATTCAGAGCCCTTTAGCCGATGTGGAGAATACCTGTAAGGTTTGTCACAGAGAGGATACTGAGAAATTGATTCGTAATGTTTACCAACGCCAAGATGCGATTTACCAAACACGAACCTTACTTGAGGAAATATTGGCAAAAACTCATATAGAAGCCAAATTTGCTTGGGACAAGGGTGCAACCGAAAAGCAAATGGAAATGATTTTAAAACTCATTAGAGGAGCTCAGTGGCGTTGGGACTATGTTGCGGCAAGTCATGGTGCTTCATTCCACGCACCTTTTGAGAGTTCTCGAATTATTGCTATAGGCATTGAAAAGGCTCAGGAGGCGCGTCTCGAAATTAGCCGACTTCTTGCCCAATTGGGCCACAAAGAGCCAGTTCCGTTACCCGACATTTCTTCAAAAGCCAAGGCTCAGGCATATATTGGACTTGATATGAAAAAGTTGAACGATGAGAAAAAGGTTTTTCTTGAAACAATTGTTCCCCAATGGATAAAGGAAGCCAAGGAAAGGGAAGCAACCTATCCGATTTCAAACTACTAGTTGGGATTTAAATATGTAAGAGGTTGTCTCAAAAGTCCTCGGTGTTTCCCTGTGAACATCGCGTTGGAACTCAGTGTAGCTTTTAAACATTGTTAAACAAAAACTCACTAAGGGTTCACTGAGATGCTCAGTGAAAAAAGGTTGTTTTTGACTTTTGAGACAACCTCTTTTTTATTCAAGAAATAATACTTTAACTTATTTTAAAGCCTTTTCGCCTTTAGCAATAATCAAAGAAATCATTGCATCTCCCGTTACATTCAGCACAGTTCGAAGCATATCGAGCGGTCTGTCGATTGCCAAAATGAGTGCGAGGCCCTCAACGGGTAAACCTACCGAATTTAGAACTATAATGAGCATTACCATTCCTGCTCCGGGCACACCTGCCGAACCAATTGAAGCCAAAGTGGCTGTGAGAATTATTGTAAGCTGCTGTGTAAGGGTGAGATCAATTCCAAATACCTGTGCAATAAATACCGAGGCAACTGCCTGATAAAGGCTAGTGCCATCCATGTTTATGGTAACACCTATGGGTAGAACAAAACTAGCAACCTCGTTGCTAACCCCCAGTTTTTTTTCAACCTGCTCAAGGGTAACAGGAAGAGTTGCTGCGCTCGAACTAGTTGAAAAGGCAACCAATTGAGCTGGGAACATTGATGTATAGAACTTTTTAATGGTGATACCTGCAAACATTTTTAAAAACATGGGATAAATTACAAATGCAACTAAAAGTAATCCAAGTACTACTACCAATGCATACTTACCTAAGGTTGCAAAAAGTTGAAGCGATGAAGTAAGGCTCCCTCCTGAAAAATCGGTAACCAGCGCTGCAATTAGTGCAAAAACCCCAAAAGGGGCGAAATGCATAATGAAATCTATAATTTTTAAAATAACATCGTTAAGTCCTTCAATGAAATCCTTTACCATACCTACCTTGGGGTTCTTAACAAGAACTATTGATAAACCAAAAAGTAAAGCAAAAAAGATAACCTGGAGCATGTTCCGATTATTCGATGATGCACTAATAATATTTTCGGGTACAATATCAGTTAAAAACTGAAGTGGCCCACTCGACTCTATTTTCCCAACAGCTACTTTTTGTCCTTCCACGTCATCGGAATATTTTGCAAGTAGCTCGGCTCGCTTTTCAGCCGGAAAAGAATGACCAGGTTTAATAATATTAACCAGTACAAGGCCGATAGATATGGCAATTACTGTGGTGATAATATAGTATGAAATGGTTTTAATGCCCATTCTCGAAAGTTTCGAAATGTCCGAAAGCCCAGAGATACCTGTTACCAATGAGGCAAATATGAGAGGCATGGCAACCAATTTCAATAAATTTAGGAATATGGTTCCGAAGGGTTTAATCCAGTCGCTTATAAACCACTCGGCCTTAAGGACAACTGCAACTATTCCAAAAAGGGCGCCCGCAAACATGCCTATTAGGATTTTTAAATACAAAGGAATTTTTTTCTTAAACATAATCAATTTGGTTTTTCGATACGATTGCAGTTGATCAAAACCCTTAAAATTAAAATATTTATTTACAGGCAGCAATTTTTCTTTGGTCTTACTAACTTCTTGAAGTTTAAAAAACAGTTAACAAATCAATTGCAATGTTTTAGCTATTAGCTAATTGTTGCGAATTACTTTAGCATTATAAAAAACTAAAACCATGAGAAAATTTACGCTAAATGAGGTAACTCTCAGCCGTATATTGCACGAAGCCCAATATAATCTAGTAGTTTCCGATGAGAATGAGTATTACGAAATTCCCTTGCGGGTACAGTTATTTAAATCGTCGAAGCATTTTATAGCGAAGCGAATAACTACCCTAGAGCAGGTAGTTCTAAAGTATAGCGATATTCGATGGGTAAAGATTGACTACGCCCGGATATTGGATTGCGCTTAAAAAAAGGCCGTAGCACATGCTACGGCCTTTTCATTTAGGTAACAATTTATTCGAATTTCTTAAATACCTCTTTAATCTTTTCCATTGCTTCACGCAATTGGCTTTCGGTAATTACAAGCGGTGGAGCAAATCGGATAATGTTTCCGTGGGTAGGTTTGGCTAAAACACCATTTTCGGCCATGGCAACGCAAACATCCCAAGCAGTTTTGCCGGGTTGGTTGCGAATAACAACTGCATTTAGAAGTCCTTTACCACGAACAAGTTCAATCATGTCGCTTTTTATGCTTCGGAACTCTTCACGGAATATTTTACCTAAACGCTCTGCGTTTTCTGCTAGTTTTTCTTCTTTTATAACATCCAGAGCAGCAATAGCAACTTTGCCAGCAATGGGGTTTCCACCAAAGGTTGAACCATGCTCGCCGGGTTTAATGCAAAGCATAATGTGGTCGTCGGCCAGAACCGCTGAAACAGGGAATACTCCACCTGAAACGGCTTTGCCAAGAATTAAAATATCGGGACGAACGCCTTCATGGTCGCAGGCAAGCATTTTACCTGTGCGGGCAATGCCCGTTTGAACCTCGTCGGCAATGAACAGAACATTATTCTTTTTGCAAAGTTCTGCCGCTTTTTTCAAATAACCTTCATCGGGTACAAATACACCCGCTTCACCCTGAATTGGCTCAAGAAGGAAACCCGCTACATTCTTATCTTCTAGGGCTTTTTCCAAAGCTTTTAGATCATTGTAGGGTATAGTTATGAAACCAGGAGTGTAGGGCCCAAAATCGTTACGAGCATCGGGGTCGGTGCTCATAGAGATTATGGTTGTGGTACGGCCATGGAAATTGTTTTCGCATACAATGATTTTAGCATCACCATCCTTAAGTCCTTTCTTTTTATAAGCCCATTTACGGCAAAGTTTAATGGCTGTTTCATCGGCCTCAGCACCGGTATTCATGGGTAAAACTTTGTCGTAGCCAAAGAATTTTGTGATGTACTCTTCGAACTCACCTAGTACATTGTTGTAAAAAGCGCGCGAAGTTAAAGTGAGCTTTTTAGCTTGCTCAGTAAGTGCGGATACAATTTTAGGGTGGCAGTGCCCTTGGTTCACTGCTGAATAGGCCGAAAGGAAGTCGAAATACTCTTTGCCATCAACATCCCAAACGTAAACGCCTTCACCTTTCTCCAATACTACCGGAAGCGGATGGTAGTTGTGTGCACCGTATTTATCCTCACGGGCCATGTAATCATTTGCGGTCATTTTACTCATAACAAAAGTTATTATTTTGATTTACAATGAATTTGAAGTAGTTAAAGCATTCTAACTTGCTGCCACAATCTTAGCGCAAGTTTTTAACTTTTCAAATACTTGTGATCTGTATTACTGTATGTTAAGAAACATAAACGCTCCATTAGGGGGTTTTCATATAAAAGAAAATTTACGATTTTCAACCTTTTGATTCTTTGTGTGTTTAATAAATTAAATGAAAAGTAAAACACTATGAATATTTCTGATGCAATATATAAAAGACGCAGTGCGATGGCTTTTGAGCCAAAGATACTGCCTAGCGAAACAATAGAGAAACTTTTTGAGGCATCTCGTTGGGCACCTTCGTCCTACAATGAACAGCCTTGGCGATTCTACTATGTTAATCGGTTGAATACTAGTTTATTTAATGATTTAGTTGGGTTTCTTGCTCCTGCAAATGCCGAATGGGCCTCAAATTCGTCACTTTTAGTTTTTTCAGCTGCAAAAAAGCAATTAACCATTAATGGTAAACCAAATTTTTATGCTTTACACGATACTGGCATGGCAACTGCAAATATTTTAGTTCAAGCAGAAGGGTTGGGTTTGGTTACGCACATTATGGGTGGTTTTAATAGGGATGCCGTAGGTAATTATCTGAATTTATCCTCTGAATTTGAGGTTGTTGCTGCCATAGCCATAGGCTTAGCAGGTAATATTGAGCTGCTCAGCGAGCCCAATAGAAAAAGAGCCACTTCGGAGAGGGTGCGAAAACCCCTGAATGAAATTGTTTTTAGTTTATAACCGATTAGGAAAACTAACTAATTTCACTGGGCAATGGAATTGTAAAGTAGAATATAGTTCCGTTGCCTGGTTGGCTCTCAAACCATAATTCTCCTTCGTGTCGTTCAACAAAGTCTTTACATATCATTAATCCTAACCCAGTTCCCTTTTCTCCTGAAGTTCCTGTTGTTGAAATGCCTGCTTCTCCACTGAAAAGTTTATTGCGTAATAGTGGTTCTATACCAATTCCATTATCAGTTATTGAGAATTCTACCATTTTACCCTTAGCAACAGCAGCAATTTTAACAAAACCTCCGGTTCTTGTAAATTTAATGGAATTGGCAATTAAATTTCGAATTATAGTTCGCAACATGTTTGAATCTGCAAAAACGGATAGGTTCGAATCGAAGTTGGTGCGGATTTCGATTTGTTTCTCATTTGCAACGGGTTGAATTAAATACAACTCGTCCTTTACAATTTCCTTAATCGAAACAGGTGAGGGGTTAAAAGGAAGTGTTCGAGTTTGAAATCGCGACCATTGTAGAAGATTGTCGAGCAGTAAGTTTCCTCTTATTGAGTTGTCGTGAATAATTCGAAGGTACGAAAGGGTTTCTTGGGTGAAACCCTCATTGGCCCTATTTAGAATCACTTCGGCATAGCCTGCTATTGCGTGCAAAGGGTTCTTTAGGTCGTGGGCAACAACTGAAATGAGCTTATCCTTTATCGAATTGATATCTGTAAGTTCTGCATTCTTTTCGTTAAGTTCCTCAATTTTTATTTGAATAATCTCCTTTTGGTAATTGCTTTCTTTGTTAAGTTTTTGGAGTAAAATGTTTGACTCGTTCATTTTTTTCCGTGAGGTGTAAAGCGAAATGCTTAATATTGAAACAAGTATTATTACACCAATGAGTAGGTAAAGGAATATCAATTGAAGGTTTATTTTTTCTCTATTTAAAACCTGCTCCCTTTTGAGCATTTGATTTTCCTTCTGTTGTATTTCAATTTCATAAACCGACTCGATTTTACCTATCGCTTCGGCTCGATCAATATTGAATAAGCTATCGTTAAGTTTGGCAACTAACTTTAAATATTTGGTTGACTCTTGAAATCTGCCGCGTACTTCGTAAATCGCAGCTAGCATGGCAGCTGCATTCTTTTCATCGCCAATGTACCCAATTTCACGAGCTAAATTGAGCGACTTTTTTGCGAAGGCTGTAGCTTCGTCAAATTGTTTCAAACTTAAATAATCGTCGGCTATGAATAGGTTTATGCTGGTTGCTCCAATTTTATCGGAATAACTTTCTACAATATTCAATGCTTTTTTATGGTACTCAAGAGCCTTTGCATGTTCTCCCATTCTATTATAAACCGTTCCAATGTTGCCAAGACTAGCGCCTGCGCCCCTTTCATCGTTATGTTCTTCGTTGGCTTTCAGAGCCATGTAAAAGAACTCAAGCGATAAATCGAACTTTTTACTACGTAGGTTTACCCATCCTATGTTGTTTAAAACAACACCAATGTTTGTATTATTAGCTGACTGACGATGGTACTCGAGCGATTTTGTATAAAACTCTAAAGCTTTCTTGTCGTTGCCAATTTCAGAAAATACGAAACCAATATTATTGTATGTAGTGCATAACCCCTCAATGTCGTTAAGTTCCTCGCGAAGGCGTGCAGCCTCCATCAGATCCTTTAAACTCTGATCCATTTGGCCAAGTATAGCTTTTGCAGTACCCCTATTGTGAATACCGGTAGCTATTCCTTTTGAGTATTTTATATTGGAACTCAATTCTATTGCTTCTAAAGCATACAGCAACGATTGTTTGGGATTCGATCGTCGATTTGAATAGGATAGATTATTTAAAGAATCCACTTTTATTTCCCCAAGTGATTGGCCATTAGTGCTTTGTAGGAAAAATATGGATACAAAATAAACAGTAATTATTTTGGGAATGGCAAGCAGGTTAACTATGCTCTCAAAAACTGTGATATTATTTTTATAAAAATGAGTTAACTTGCTCATGGTTTGAATGTAATGAACTTGAAAATTTAAAATTATAAAAAAAATGGAAAATACAACAGGACGGTCACTTTTTAGGGAAGTAGTATGTGGAAAAATGATTAAAAAGAAATTTACAACAATTTGAATTTATTCAAGCCCATAAGCCCAACTAACCATTTTGGTAAAGGTTTCAATTTTTTGCGTTTTATTAAATTATAATATAGGCCTAACATATTTAAAATAGGTACTTTATGTGTTTCAACGAATTCAATTAGAGTTCCATCAGGGTCTTCAATATAACTGAAATGGCCTGCAGCCTCACCCATATCGAAACTTTTTCCAATTTGCGATGCCGAATCAACGGTAAAAGGGAAGCCAGAGTTGTTACATTCTTTTTCCAATTGCTTCAAGTTATTAACATCAAAACAGAGGTGTATGTAACCCAAGTCGCCCCAAAACCGGTTTTCAAATATTTTCTGAGGTTGCCTATCGAGGCTTTGTATTAGTTCAATTTGAGTTGTGCCCAGCAGTTCGCTAAAGGCCCCCATTTTGATGTCGGGATGGGTTAATAGTACGCTTCTGAATTGCGCCATTTTTTTTGAATTAACCATAAAATCCTGACGTGTAGAAATTTGGTCGTAAATAACTTTTGAATATCCAAGTACGTTTTGGTATAGTTTGAGCGACCGGTCCATATTTGAAACACCAATTATTGCTCCGAAAACACCACCTGTTGGAGCGTTTTTTTTAGAAAACCAGCTGGTATTGGTTTCAACAACCTGAAAGAGGTTACCAAAGGGATCGTTCAAAAAAAAGTATTTTGAACCGTCTGGGCTAGTGTCTATGGCGCTAAGGTTACTCACGCTCATTTTTACAAGGTGTTTATAAGCATTATCGATGCTACGGCATTTTATTTTAATGGCGTTTATACCTAAGTCGCCAAACAATATTTGAAATTTCGGTTTTAAAGGGATGCGCTGAGTGTATTGCCAAATTTCCAATCCGCCTCCACCGCTCATATTAACTGTTAAAGCGGCATGCCGTATTTGGGGTAATCCTCCGGTATATGGCAGCATGAATGCTGCTATCGAATTGTCTTCGAAAACGCGAACGTTAAAGCCTAATGCTTTGCTATACCAATCCCAAGTATCGTATAAATTTTCAACGCCAATACCTATTTGCTGTATACCGTTAATTGAGTAATTCATAATTTTACGGAGTTTAAATAGCTTTCGAAATTAATTTAAAAAATAGTGAAGGGAAAAATCGTTTGAGGTACAGCATGATAATTTCTTTTTTGGCAATAACTACCTCGGCTTTACCCTTTTTAATGGCATCTATAAATTTTTTAGCGCAAATATGGGCCGGTATTCCATTGAGTTGCCCCTTGTCCATTTTTCCATGGCTATTACCTTGCGCATCGATGGCTCTTATTGAGATGGGGGTGTTAATATAACCGGGGTATGCAATGGTAACCTTAATATTATGCTCCAGCAATTCAATTCGTAAACTCTCGAAAAAACCCTGAAGTGCATGCTTGGCCGAGGCGTATGCACTCCTTTGGCGCGTACCAAACTTCCCTGCTAAACTACTTGTAACGGCAATATGCCCCTGTTTATTCTCAATCAAGCCAGGCAGAATAGTTTTTGTAATAATTATATGAGAAAAAAAGTCGATTTCCATAATCCTTCTATCAATTTCAATGGGTGTGTCGGATGCTAATGCTCTTTGGCTAATGCCACCATTGTTTACAAGAAGGAAAATGGGCCCATGCTCTTTTAAAACTGCTCTCGATGCCAGTTCCACCTCGCTAGGGTTTGAAAGGTCGAAAGGTACAACGAAGCAAGAATTTGTATGAATGAGGCATTCTCCCCTTACTTCCTCAAGCAGATTGATATTACTTCCCGAAAGAATAAGTTTGGCATTTTCCTTGGCAAGAAGTAGCGCCATTTCTCTACCAATCCCCGAAGAGGCGCCGGTAATCCAGCAGGTTTTATTTGCAAAGTACATAGGTTAATAAAAAATAGGGCCGATGAACATTCATCGACCCTAGCAAAAATAGAAAACCAAATTCTATTCCTCGTATTTTTTTTCAGAAATAAGTTTCCCTTCTATGCCGAAAATTAGCCAAGTTCCCGTTTTTTTACCATTTGTGTATTTCATGTCATAACGTAGAGTTCCAGTATCGTCCCAAATGTACCATTTGCCATTCTTTAGGCCATCCTTAAAGTTAGCTTCGGCAATTTTCAATCCTTTCTCGTTGTAAGTTTCCCATTTACCATCCATTTGGCCATTGGAATAGGAACGAATTTCGTTTATGCCTCCGCTTTCAAAATATACTCGAACAAAGCCATTTAACCTGCCATTTTCAAATTGCATTTCCGATTTTAAAGCGCCACTTTTATAGAACTCTTTATATGGTCCGGTAAAGGGAGTACCATCCTTAGTATATTGAATTCCATCTTTCTCAACGAGCGATATTTGGGAAAAGCCTGTTATAAAAGTAAGGCAGAATAGTAATGTAAATAATGCTTTCATTTTATGAGCGATTTAAATACACTTGTACGCAAATTGACAACTAATGTGCCACTAAACTAATAATTTTTTTAAAAACATCAAGAGCTTCCCAGGTTGAGAAGCCCTTAATGGTAATAATTAAAAATGGTTCACTATTAGTAGGGTGTGTTTTGGGGATCCCAGTTGCACCAACCGCTAGTCCAGTTGGTTGTGCCAAAAGCACCACGGAACGATACATTTTCGAACCAATTGTTCATACCTGTGAAACTGGCACCGCTAAGCAAAGGCGAACCGGATTGAGGCATTGGGTTGACATTACCGTAGTTCCAACCATTTACTAGGTTAATGTCAGTGTTTTCAGTATGTAAAGTGTTGGTGCCTGCACTCCACATAGTTTCGAATTGCTCTTGGGTAAGTACATCACCCGTTTTGAAGTTAGTAAGGCAACCTGCTAATGCTGTGTACTTAATAACTGGACCGCTGGTGCCATTGTATAGTGAAGCTGAAGGACCTTCGAGGCGAACCCCAAATTTAAATCCAGCTATAACCGAGTTGTGTAGGTTCAGGCGTGTATTCCTTCTTAAGCGAAGACCATTTTGGTGGTTAGCATTAACGTTGGCTTGGTCCTTAGTTTTGAATGGGCCTAATATGGTGATGTTGCTGAATGTGGCTGAAGTAAAAGGCTCATTACTACTGCCCGAAGCATCGTTATCGGATTCAAAACCATTGGAAGCATCGGATTTGTCGGCGTAATCGGGGTGACGAAGAATAAGACCGTACTGTATTTTTCCGCTGAACCCGTTATCGGTGTCAAAGTCGTCGTCGCCACTACAGTAGGATACAATGTTGCGAGCATTAACATTTCCTCCCCACCATTCAAAAGAATCGTCGCGTCCGTACGATACCTGAACATTCTCAATGGTTGTTCCGCTACCAACGCCACCCATTGAAAGTCCGTTAATTTCGTTTCCACTACTTACCTCGAAGCCAGCAAACTCAATTCGTACATATTTCAATATTCCAGAATTGTCGTTAGCATTGGTCCCACCATACTGTACACCAGTTCCCCCTTCCATTTCGGCGGTTCCGCCGGTTTGGTTAATTGGTGCTGCACCACATATGATAATGCCAGCCCAATCGCCTGGTAGGCGTTGACCTGCGGGTTTTTCGGATGTAAAAACAATGGGTTTCTGAGCAGTACCCTCGGCAATAATTTGGGCACCTCTTTCAATTATTAGAGCTGCTTTAGAATCAGTAACACCTTTAATAAGGGTACCAGGCTCAATGGTAAGCACTGCACCGCTTTTAACGTAAACATAGCCGTCCATATAAACAGTGTCCTTTGCTTGCCAAGTTGTGTTGGTTGTAATATTGCCGCTAACAGTAATGCGAGTTCCAATTTCGGGTTCCTCTACGTCTTGGCACGATACTAAAGCTACGCATGCGGCTAATGCAATCATTGCAAGCATTTTAATGTTAATACTCTTCGATTTCATGTTGATTTTTTTTGGGTTAAACATTTTATTTCGACACAAAACTAGCTCCGAAATAAATGGCAGAGGTTAATGCTGGGTTATGTTTTGTTTATAGGTTTGTTACCTTAAGGTTAAGTCGATAAGTGTCTTATTGTAAATGAAATAAGAGGTTGTCTCAAAAGTAAAAAACAACAACTCTCCTTCTCTGAACTTCTCTGTGACTCCTCAGTGAGTCTCTGTGTAACAATGTTTTAAAAATTACACTGAGTTCCAACGCGATGTTCACAGGGAAACACCGAGGACTTTTGATACAACCCCTTGTTTAACAGGTGTAAAAATGGAAAATTACAAGTTTAGAGAGATGCTGAGGTTAAAGGTTCGACCAGGCGACCATTGCTGGTTTACTTTTTTCAATTTATCGCCTCCGGTTACCGAAGCGTAGGGTGAATATAGAACAATATCCTGATTGAGAATGTCTTTTACTCCAAATTTCACTTCGTAATATTTACCAAACTCTTTAGAAATGGTAAAGTCGATTAGGTGGTGATGTTTCTCGTAAATATCGGGAATATCGTCGAGGATATTCTGTTTTGCTTCTCCTGTATATATTATTCTGTCGCCCACTATATTATAAAGCAACGATGCAACAATTCGGTTGCGCTCGTGATTGTAAAAAAGTCCGAAGTTGACCAAGTAGGGCGATTGGCCCTGCATTGAACGGTCGCGCTCAATAAACCCTTCGCTAAACTTTACTTCACTTATAATGTAAGCAGCATTGGAAACAACTGAAAAATTTTGAAGTACAGGTATAAAACCCAACGAAACTCTCAGTTCAGCTTCGGCCCCTATGCTCTGAGAGCGAAGGGCATTGTCGAATGAGTAATTATTTCTGTTTCCGGCAGAGGCGTATTTAACTTCAATGGGATTAATAAAGTTTTTGTAGAAAAACCCAAGCGAAAACGTTTCACCCGCATTGGGGTAGTGCTCGTAGCGTAGGTCGAAGTTATGAACTTCGGCATCGAGAATTGCTGGGTTGCCAATAAAATCAGCTTCAGTTTGGAAATTGTAATAGTAAAACGGGGCTATTTCACGAAATTCGGGGCGATTTGTGGTAACTCCGTAACCAGCACGAATCAGGTTTTTCTCGTTAAAATTGTATGAAATATTTACCGATGGGAACAGGTCAAAAACATCTTTGCGTATTGCAATGGGTTGGTTGTAGCGGTCGTAGCTGTCGAGGTGCTGATTATTCTGCTCTGCCCTTACCCCTCCGTTAAAGGTTATTCTTTCGCTAACGCTAATTCTAAGAAGAGTGTATAAGGCCACATTCAGGTTGTTGGCAAAATACGAGTCTGATTTGCTTGTAGTTTCCCGCAGTAAAAATCCTTCGGGTGTTGTATTAATGTTATCATCCGAGAAAAGGGAATTGATAGGGGTAATCCATACCGATTGAGGATTGGGACTGTTTTTGGCAAATCCCAGCAGGCGAGCCTTAAAACTCCGCTGTTTGTATTCGCTAAAACCTCCGGTTTTAAATGTTACTTTTCTGTTCAGTATTTTAAAGTTGTACTCGTAATTAGCTCCAGCCGATGAAATAATCTCATCGAGTTGCATGAATAAACGACCTGCATCAGAAGCTGAAGGGCTAATACCAATGGAAGCAAAATATTTACCATCGTTTGGGGAGCCTGGTTCTTCATTTAAAGTTGTTCTAATTCGTTTTAGGTCCGGTTCGTTTCTGCTGGCAAGCGAAACTCCTACATTCCAATCGAGCTTGCTTTTGTCTTCACCAAATTTGAATTCGCCATTGAGTTGGCCAGAATAGGTTAAACGGCTCATAAAGGCATTTTCAAAATACCTTATTATACGGCCTTCGTAGCCATATAGTCCATTTCGAATTGTCGATTGATTTTTACCAATAAGATTAAACATGTTTCGAAACTCAAATTTTCTCCCTTTTCCGGGGAAGAAGGCCCAGTTGTGGAGTAACCCAACCTTTGCAGTACGAGAATATGAATTATCCATGTAGTTGAAGTTGTAGTCGGGGTTTATACCATCGGTTCGGGCCGACTGGTAACCATTATTTTCTATCTCGTCGGCGTTATGCGAAAGGCTATAGTTAATTGCTGTTATGGTACCAATGCTTCGGTTGCCCTTTTGGAACCGTTTTCCATAGTTTACTGAGAAACTTTGGTTGGGTATTGCAGTAAGTGGTTCGGCTTCCCAGTAATTGTTTAAACTGCGACCGTGTTCGGCAAGTTTCTCATTGGGAAGACCCTTGAGCGATTTTGGAAAAGTGCCGGGAAGGTTACGGGTTCCATCATCGAAACCCAGCCAGTCGAGTTTGCCTCCTGGGGTTAGTTTATAATCTTCGAAGGTAGTGCCAGTTACGAAACCGTTTCCATACGAAACCTTAAAGAAATCGGCCTCGGGCATGTTTTTGGTGAAAATCATTACGAATCCTCCGGCAAAATCGGCTGGTAAGTCGGGTGAGGGGCTTTTAGCAATAAGAATGTTGTCGATCATGTAGCTGGGAATCTGGTCGAACGAGAAGGCTTTCTGGTCGGCTTCGGTCGATGGGGTTGAAGAGTTGTTGACCCAAACGTTATTGTAACGTTGGTTTAGTCCGCGAATTACAATGAACTTATCTCCCATAATAGAAATTCCCGGTACACGTTTAACCACCTCCGAAGCATCGCGGTCCTGCGAACGTGTAATTTGCTGGGCCGAAATTCCGCTGGCTACCAATGGGCTCGCTTTTATGGTGCTAATTAATGAAACATCGGTGTTGGTTTTTCGAACTGCGGCAACCACAACTGCCTCGAGGGCAGTTGAAACTTCTTCCAATTCAACTTTTATTGAAGAGGCTTTATTGGCCTCAACTTTAATTTTCTCAATAACAACAGAAGTGTACGATATAAACGAAACCTGAATATTATAAAAGCCCGGAGTGAGGTTAGCTAAAGTGAAATTTCCATCGAAATCGGTTATCGTTCCTGTAGTGGTACCTGGAATAAAAACGCTAGCACCCACAAGGGTTTCGTTGCGCATTTTATCAATTACAACACCCTGAATACTACCCTTTTGGGCAAAAGAAAATGAAGTAAATGAAAGAGTTAGAATAAAATAGAGGAAAAAGGATTTGAAGTTGTTATTAGTAAAAAGCATATGCTTCATTTTTATTTGTTTGTCTTTTCTAACCTGCATAATATCAGGTAAATACTTTATTTATCGGAATAGCAATACGAATACAAAGAAACTTCATCCCATTATCATTGACTTTAATTAAAAGTTAACCTTGTGTTAAAAGGACAATAACCAAAATGTGCTTAACTTAGCTTTACATTAACAATTCACAATTTTTTTTTAATTACAATTGTGCTCTAAAACTTTATGTAAATTTAAACTTGAATTTAATGGACAATAGTGATTACAGGCTTTTGCTTGTTGACGATGAGCCCGATATACTAGAATTTCTCAGTTACAATTTGCGTAAGGAGGGGTTTCAAGTTTTCACATCAACCAATGGGCACGATGCCCTTCGTTTGGCCAATGAGGTGAAGCCTCATCTTGTTCTGCTCGATGTTATGATGCCCGAAATGGATGGAATAGAGGTTTGTGAGGAGATTCGGCGAAACGAAAGACTTTCCAACGTTATTATCGCTTTTCTCACTGCCAGAGGCGAAGATTATTCTCAAATTGCAGGTTTTGAAGCAGGAGGAGATGATTATATTACAAAACCGGTAAAACCAAAAGTTTTGGTAAGCCGCTTGAAAGCATTACTGAAAAGAATAGATTCGAATCCATCGCCAACATTAGGTTCTGAAAGCATTGGAGAGGGTATTCATATTGATAAGGAGCGCTTTTTGGTATACAAGGACGGTGAAGCGCTCAATCTGCCTAAAAAGGAATTTGAACTTCTTGCGCTACTTTTCAGCCGACCCAATAAGGTTTTTTCTCGCGACGAGATATTTTCAATGGTTTGGGGCGATAATATAGTTGTTGGCGACAGAACAATTGACGTTCACATTCGCAAACTTCGCGAAAAGATTGGCGAAGATCATATTAAAACCATAAAAGGGGTAGGCTACAAGTTTGTAGAGTAATAATTTAATTTAATATAAATGCAAAAGAGAAGCGGGGCTTAAGGCCCCGCTTCTCTTTTGCATTTTAAAGGCTATTCAACATTGTTTATTACAAAGTCTCTTTGTGCCTTCAGAAGGTTTACGGTTTGTAGTATAATATTTTTAGCTTCGTTAATAATACCTAAGTAAAGAACGCTATTGCGTGTTCCTGCCTCATTGGCCTTTATTCGTTTAATTTGCTTCTTACGGGCCTCATTAAGCATTTCTAAAATTCGTTGCTGCATTTTCAGAACCTCAGAAATGTCGGTGTAATCATTGTCGCGAATCATTTGAATAATGTGGTTGAAGAAATCGGATATTTTGCCACTGATGGCAATAAGTTCATCGTTCTGAGATTTCAGTAATCCCCTGTGGTTATTGTCAATATGTTCAAAACTGGGGCCTGTAATAAAAGTTAAACTATGGGCAATCTCACGTAGGTAGTCGATTACCTGAATATAGTAGTGCCCAGTTTCGTAGGAGTCTTCTTGTAGTTTTTTCAGAACGTTGTAAGTGTTGTACTTAAGTTTCTTCGAGTCGATATTGAGTTTTTCTACATCCTTGTCAACTTTTTTCAGCAATTTACGGTCCTCGGTTGAAAGGCCAATGATAGTTTGGTTGAAAGTAGTAAGCACATCATAAAGCGACTTGTTTACCTCTTTTATGCATTGTTTCAAAATATTTTCATCCTTAACCAGTTCCTCTGCAATGAGCGTTGCTTCCTGCTCTTTTAGCTTACGTCTATGAATTCTATAAGATTTGAAAATTAGGAACCCAACCAAAAGAATTAGTGCAAACATGGCAATGTTTCCACCATAATGCAGAGCAAGGGCAATTAAAAAGGATGCTGTAAAAGCTATAAATGCAGTAAAAAACCAGCCTGCTATAACTGAAAGTACACCGGTTATTCTGTATACTGCGCTCTCTCTACCCCAAGCCCTGTCGGCTAGTGATGTACCCATGGCTACCATAAATGTTACATAGGTAGTTGAAAGGGGAAGCTTTAACGAAGTGGCTGAACTAATAAGAATACTAGCAACTGTGAGGTTAACTGAGGCTCGAACCATATCGAACGAAGGTGCGTCCTTTGGGTTACCTTTGAATTTGGGTGCCTTTCGGGCATCGAAACGGCTTTCAATATAATTCTTAATAATCTGGGGCACGTATTTTCCACCATTGCGACCAAATTGGCGAAAAGCCCGCACAATTGCTCTGGCAAATTGGCTGCTTCCAAAACGTTCGGCTCCAGCATCCTGACGCGATAGGTTGACTTCAGTTTCGGTAACGGTACGAGCCTTTTTCGATAGCCAGAGGGTGATAACCATAATAAGGCCTGCTATTAAAAGATAGTAGAAGTTAACAGAAACGGGCTTTGCTAAATCGCTCATGGCAAGGCTCTCAGGGGCAATGCCGGGGTTGGCCAAATGGATTTGGTATGATTTGAGGCCAGCCATAAAAACCCCAATAAAGTTTACCAAGTCGTTGCCGGCAAATGACAATGCAAGGGCGAAAGTGCCTACTAAAACAATAAATTTTAAAGTATTGAATCGGAATATACTTATGAAAATTTGAAATACTAAAACCCAGAATATGAAGCCATATAACAGGATACTCCATGTATGTGACTCGATATAGGCTAAAACAGAGGGTGATACTATTGAAGATCCTTCAAGGCCCTTCATTAATATGAAATAAGTAATGGCAGTTAGCGAAATACCCCCCCAAACTCCTCCAAACCAATTATTGGTTTTTATATAGTTAAAACTGTATATTAAGCGTGCAATGTATTGAACAGCAATACCGACAATAAAGGCCACTGCAACTGAAATCAGAATTCCTGAAATAATGGCAAGTGCTTTGCCGCTGTTAATATAATTTGCCATGCTGGCAAACGATTCGTTGTTGACGCTTATTTTAACTATTGATATGGCAACAGCAGCACCGAGTAATTCAAATACTAACGATACAGTTGTAGAAGTTGGTAATCCGAATGTGTTAAAAAAATCGAGAAGAAGTATATCAGTAATCATTACCGCAAGAAAAATGGTCATGATTTCAGGAAGGAAAAACATTTCGGGGTGGAAGATACTTTTTCGGGCAACCTCCATCATTCCCCCTGAGAAAGTTGCACCCACAAGGATTCCAAGCGAGGCAATAATCATTATTATATGTCGTGGAGCAACTTTTGAACCAATGGCTGAGTTTAGAAAGTTAACAGCGTCGTTGCTAACCCCAACCATAAGGTCAATTATGGCTAATACTAGTAAAACAAGTACTATGATTAAATAGATGTTGTCCATTGAAATAATTTTTGGTGATTATGATGTTTACAATACTAAGGAATAGTTAAATCACATAATATCAATCACTAGGGTGCTATATGTGCCGTACAAAAATAGCATTTCACAGCGAGGGCTTTCATACTTTAAAGGTTAATTTTAACTTAATCCTGTGTTAATTTAATGTTAAATCTCATTAAAAATCAATGGTGTATAACTTTATAAATAATTATTTGTAAATTAGTAGTATATAATACCCTTAGTTTTTGATTAGCAAAGAGCAAATATTTGAAAGGTTAGCCTACTCGCTAAAAAAGTCCGATGTGGTTCAAATTGCCGAAGCAATGAATTCGGTTGATATAACCCCCTACGATTTAATTGATATTTCAATTGGTAGCGACGAGTCGAAGGCCTTTCATGCAGCCTGGGTGCTCGAAAACTATTTTGTATTTCATACCAGTGCTCTCGAATTCTTTTTACCCAACTTAATAGAAACCATCGTTTTGGTTAAGAATGAAAGCGTACAGAGGCATTTTTGCAAATTAATTGCTATAGGTATAAATCGTTTGCTTTCGGTTAACGCTTCAAATTTTAAGGCCAAAGAACTTTGGCAAATGAACCTCGACCCATTACAAGAACAATGCTTTTTTTGGTTGGTTGAGCCCACAACCAAACCTGCCGTCAAGGTCCATTGCATGGATATTTTGTTTCTATTGTCGAGTCGATACAAATGGATTTCTGAGGATCTTCTGGCAATAATTGAAGCCCAAATGGAACTTGGAGGCCCAGCAATAAGGGCAAAGGGTCGTGAAATTATTAAAGCTATAGCTTCGAAAAAACACCAACCCTTCAGCTAATATCAACCTTTGGTTTCAGAATTACACCCAGCCTTTTCTGGCCATGAATAATAACCGTTAAGGGTTCGCTAAACCTAATGTGCCGAATCATATCGCTTTCGTAGAAGGCAGGCAGTGAGTTTAGGTACTCATAGTCGACAAAGCCCTGACCAATATGAGGATTTACCGTTACGTAAGCAACTTTAAGGGAGGTGAGGTTTTGAAAGAAATGGGTTCCCTGGCTTGGGTCAACATTGTAGCTCTGCATTCCCGATTCAACAATAACTTTGGCTCCCGAAATTTGTGGCCATTTTACAGGAATACCCAGCCATCGGTCGCTCGAACCCCAACGGCCCGGACCTATAAGCACGTAGTGCTTTCCATTTTGGGCAAACGGATTGTTCAGATTATCGAGTTCTGCAGCAATTTCAATGGTTTTGCCAGAATCGAAGCTGTTTGGTTTTATGTAAATTAGGTCGTAAATCTCATTAATAATTCCATTGCCAAGGGCCGAATGGGTTGTGAGTATACAATCGTTCGGGCTAATGCTATCGAAGTTGGTATTTATTACATCCCGATTCTGAACAATGGGTCGAATTTGAAGAAGCGCAAATGTTTTTGGTTTATCCTTAGGAACATTCAAATTAACTGCAAACTCAATTTCAACCGGGTTGTTCATTTCTCTTTGTCCAATATCGAGGATGTTGCTTAAAATTTCGGGTAATGGAAACTGCTTGTGCTTTAAAATATTTGAGAAAGATACTATTGGCGTTCCAGTGCCCTGGTAACCTTCGCGAACCTGATGGCTATCGAAATCGAATGTGGAAGCGATACCCTGCAGGGTACCATCGCTGAACGCTTCGCGAATGTCAAGTTCAAACAGGTTAATACCCTCATCAATTGATGGTACGAAACTCGAGGGGCGTAAATCGAGCGAGTAGAAAGTTTTTTGGGTTTCCTTAAGTGCTATATCGGGCGATGAGAGTTGATATATTTTTTTGGGGAATTTTGGTGCAAAACGGAGCGAAGGTTTTCCTTCAACTACATGTTTGCCTAAACCCAATGCAATACTTGCAATGCCATCGGTGGGTTGTTCGGGCTCAACGGTGTAAAAGTTTAGCGAACGCGCTACTCCCGAGAATGTGGGGTAAAACCTGTTAGCATAGGGGGTTCCTATTACTTCTTGCAGTACCACGGCCATACGCTCCTCATCGATGGCGTTATGTGTTGCTAGCATGTAGGTTTTACTCTCCTTAAAGTACACCGAAGCGTAAACGCATTTAATGGCCTGGCTAAGCAGTTCGAGCATTTGGCACGCGTTGCTTTGCACGTAGGGAATCATATAGGTTGAGTAAATTCCTGCAAAAGGCTGAAAGTGGGAGTCCTCAAGCAGACTCGATGAGCGGACTGCAATGGGGTTGCGAGCAACGGCAATAAATGCATACAAATCCTTATGTATTCGGAGTGGGAGGGGCGCATTCAGAAAATGCCTCATTATTTCCTCGTTGCTTAAATCGGAAAGACCTATGGTGTAAAGGTTGTTGGCTTCCATGTACTCTTCAAAAACATCGGTACAAAGAACTACGGTTCGGGGAATAGTTATTACCACATTTTCGAATTTATGCATAAGGTAATGGTGCTTAACAACCGAATCGATAAACGCCAGTCCACGCCCTTTACCACCCAGCGAGCCATCGCCAATTCGAGAGAAAATCTGATACTCGTCGTAGCTGTCGCGATAGAACTTGGCAATTATTCCACGCCCCTTATTCTGCCGGTACCTGTCAATGGTGTCGAAAATAAAACGTCGAACCTCGTCGAGGTTTTCAAAGTCGTTGGCACCTATGTATTTAAAAATGTCGGCAATAGGAAATAGCGCTCGAGCGGTTAGCCACTTGGCAAAATGGTTCCGTTGAATATGGTATTCGAGCGATGAGTCGGGGACCTGAAAAATGGTTACCTGAAGTTCTTTTAATCCCGAAGCTCGAATAATTTCTTGCCCCGTTGAAGGGTCGACGAAAACAAAATCGCCAAAGGCGAAGTATTTGTTAATAAAACTTTCGAGTTCTTGCGAGAGGGTTTTGGAGTACTTATGTATAAAACCAACCTTTAGTTTTTTTGCAATAAGTTGGTTGTTAATGTCCGACGATTGTATGAGTATTGGCATAAACGGGTCGTCGGCTTTAACCATTTCAACCATTTTCACACCTGCCCTTTGCAGCATTTTCGCATTG
Organism: uncultured Rikenellaceae bacterium; assembly: GCA_964479665.1. Taxonomy (GTDB): domain Bacteria; phylum Bacteroidota; class Bacteroidia; order Bacteroidales; family Tenuifilaceae; genus UBA2287. Next base: position 59,015 of record CAYZNN010000003.1, read on the forward strand.
TGCGGATAGGTCATGTCGGTAATAACACCCAGCATGTTGTGCTTGTACTTCTGGTACATTTCCTCGGCCTGTTCGAGGCTACGAGCCAAAAGAATTTTTGGCCGTCCCCTCATGCGTAGCATCATTTGGTGCTCGTTTAGCCCCTCGGCCATGAAATCTCTGCTTTGCAGAAAAATTATGCGATATATGATTGGCAGGTACATGGAGTAGTATCGAACCGAATCTTCAACTAGCAGTATGGTTTGAACCCCAACGTTATTTACATCGTGCTCACTATTCATTATATCCTCAATGAGTTTTATTATGGCGAGCATAATTTGGGCGTTGCCCAGCCATGCAAAAGCAAAATCGATAGCACTCATGTCCTCGCGGCTGAGTTTTAGCGATACTTCACGTGAGAAGGGTGTAAGAACCACAATGGGCTTTCCGGGGTAAGTCGATTTTATTTTTTTGGCCAAGGAGAAAGGGTCCATACCCTGCACGTTGAGCATGGTAATAATTAGGTCGATCGAAATATTGTTGAGCGCCTTAAACGCTTCGTCGGCAGAAGTTACGTGAATGAACTTTGGGGGATAGCGTAAGTTGAGCGAAACGTATTCGTTAAATATCTGTTCTTCAATTCGGCCATCCTCTTCGAGCATGAATGCATCGTACTTGCTACATATAAGAAGTACATTCAGAATTCGCCGCTTCATTAGCAGGTCGAATGCCGTTTCGGCAAAGTAGTACTTGCCCCTGTTTATATCAATATCTTTTGTGTTCATTTAATATATGCAGTAGCACGAAGGTATTACTTTTCGGTAGTAACCAAAACTATCTGCTGCTTTCCATCCATTTTTGTTGTAAGCGGCTCATGGAATCGAACATGTCTAAAATGTTCAGTTTCATTTTCGGCTCTGAGTTCGTTAAGTGTATCCCAAGCAATAAAGGAACGAATATCGCCATCCTGAACCGAACAGTAACCCACATTCATGCCTATAACGTTATGGAAGAAGTGCGAACCCGAGGAGGCATCGAGCGGAAAATCTTCGAAACTGGTTTCAACAATAATTTTTGCATTCGATACTTGCGGCCAGGTTACAGGTATACCAATCCATCGGTCGCGCGTGCCCCAACGGCCTGGGCCTATTAAAAGGTATCGACGATTTTTTTCAATCATCAATTGGTTCAACTTATCAACTTCTACGGCCATCTCCATGGTTTTCGATTTGTCGAAATGCTCCCTTTTTATATAAATAACATCAGAAATACCTTCAACCTGCCCATTACCCATACCACGAAATGATAGTAGAATTGCCTTGGTGCGATCGATAGTCTCGGGGAAAATTTTAAATTCTTCCATGTTGCCAATTATGGGTTTTATTTGAAGCAGGAAGAATGAGGCCTTGTAGTTAGCGTCGCGGTTCAAATCCACTGCAAATTCAATTTCGCAGGGTGTCCCCAATGCTTCCTGAACCACTACGAGGGCAACTTGAATGGTCTGTGCTAGCGGTATGTGGTTGTATTTTAATATGTTGGCAAAATTAACGACTCTAGGGCCCGGTTGAGTTATGCCCGGAGTAATGGTATTGTTTTCGGGGTTATACACCGATACACAATGCTTCAGGGCGCCATGCTGCTCAGCTTCATACAAGTTCAATCGAACCATTGATGCGGTGTCGCCATCTTCTAGCAGGTTAATATCCTTTTTATTTAAATCAACTACGAAGAACTCGCTTTGCGAATTCTTTATTAGGTCTGATGGGGTGTAATTTTGAAGGGTAGGGTAACGTGGACAGAAACGGTACGCTTTTTCACCTTCAACCACATATTTTCCTAAGCCAAGAGCCATTGTGGCAAAGCCGTCATCGGGCTTAATGTGGGCAAAGGGATAGTAGTTGTACGACTGAGCCACACCGCTTATATGAGGGTAATAGTAATTATCGTATTGGTTACCTACAACTTCCTGAATAATAACTGCCATTTTCTCGTCTTCAATTTTAAAGTTAACAGCACGTATGTATCCACGGGCAGTGTCGGAAAAAACCGAAGCGAATACCAACTTTATGGCATCAATGGTTTGCTTGAGCCGAACCTTTGGGTTGGGGTGGTTGTTGGGTACTATGTACGTTTCGAAAATACCAGCAAAAGGTTGCATAAGCGAGTCCTCGAGCAGCCCCGACGAACGAACTGCTAACGGACGGTAGTATATTTGCAAAAGCCTTTCGAGGCGCACAATCAGTTGGTCGGATAGGTCGGCTTCGAGGAATATTTTTTTTATTTCGTAGTAGCTCGATGCTGCAAAAACCTTTTCGTACATATTATTGCGCTGCATAAAGCACTCGTACTCGCTAACGCCAATCACGGAGGTGCGGGGCGAGTATAGGTTAATGTTTTGAACGTACTGCGAAATTTCGAAAGTGTATAGCAGGGTGTTGATAAAAGACAATCCGCGCCCCTTTCCTCCCAGGGAGCCATCGGCTAGGGCTACAATATTACTCGAGTCGACCTCCCATGCTGTTTCGAAACCTACAATTTTCCCCCTTCGCTTTTCCTGGCGATACTTTTTTAATGTACTAAGTAAATACTCCCTAATCTCCTCAGGTCCGCTAAAATCGTTAATGCTCGAGGGGTGAATAATTCGAGCCACCTGAATTTCGCCTCGCGCAGTGAGCCACATTGAAAAGTGGTTCTTTTCGGCATGGTAGAGAATACTTTCGCCGGGTATTTCGCGAAGGCAACGCTCGAACTCTTCCATAGTTGTTGCAGTTACAATGGGTTGCCCAATGGCATCTTTAAAAACGAAATCGCCAAAAACAAGGTAGTTGCTGATAAAGTTCTTTATATCGAGCATTAAACTATCGGAATTTTTATTGATGAAGGCAATATTAAGTAGATCCTGCGTCAGGTGCGACCCGTTGCTCAGCAGCCGCTTATTGAGCAACTTCACCTTTTCCTCGTTATTTTGTTCGTACGATTGCATTATTACCGGCAGGTTTGGTAATTCCTTGCGAATTTGGGTTACCAAATCGAAACCTGCATTCTCGTCGAGCATCCCTTTGTGATAGAACTTGATATCCGAAATAACGCAGAGCATGTAGTCCTTATATCGCGAAAAAATTTCGATGGCCTCTTCGAAGGTTCCTGTAAGAACAATTTTAGGGCGGATTCTGATGCGAAGCACCTTGTAAAGATCGTCGGTACTTACATCCTCAATAATGCGTTTAGTTTGCTCAAGAACGCTACTGTATAGTACGGGTAAGTAGCGCGAGTAGTATTTTGGTGAATCTTCCATAAGTAATATTACCCTCGATAGCCCAATGCGTGTATCGTTTTCGAGATTTACTTTGTCCTCCAAAAGTTTAATCATTGAAAAGAATATCTTGGGATCTCCATTCCACTCAAAAATGCGATCGATACTCGAAATGGAAAAGGGGTTCTTCTCCAGCTCGCTGAGCATTTTGGAGTTGTTTACCAACAGGTAAAGCGGAACGTAATTGTATTCGCCCTTAATCTTTTTGCTCATTTCCAACGGAGTAACCGTGTCGGCACCAACCATAATAATTATTAAGTTAAAGTGCTTCTCTTCCAGCTTCTCCATGGCCTCGTCGAAGGTGGATACCCCTGTAATACGGGGTACGCTTGTAAGCGAAAGCTTTGAGTATTCGCCTAGAATATTGTCTGTTACTCTATCCTCCTTTTCCAAATTGTAAGCGTCGTATAGCGTAGCTATTAACAGAATTTCTTTTACCTTGAAAGGCATTAAATCGTGGTAAATATAGCGGTCGGAGTTGTGCTGATTGATAAACTTTTGAAGTAATTTTTTTCGTGCATGTTGGGGCTCTGTCTCGCTACTTCGCTTGGGCGATTTTACCTCCTTAACGTAATCTTTTCCTTTCATCGAGTTAAGGTATCCGGCAATGAGGTTCGAAATGTTTACTATTAAATCGCGTTCCTCCTTTAAAAATGGGCCTTCGTATTCTTCGGGGAAATTTTTTGTGTAAAAAATTTCAATTGTGCCTTTTTCCTTATCAATGGTTTCAAACTCCTGACGTTGTAACCAGGGTGTTTCTTCGAAATTGGGTGAAGTAAATTCTATTTTTCCAAATTTTAAACGTGCTACTGTAAACTGTGGAAATTGCCAAGCATCGGGCAGTATGAGGCAAATTTGCCTCAGGGTACCTTCAATGGTTCTCCCTTCCTTAATAATGGATGTAGTACAATTGATGGCTGCCAGCTCCTTTAACCTCTCCCTATTCTGAGCCAGTAATTTGTAAAAGTCCTCAGGTGTTGTGTGGTTATTTTGTGCCATTTTTTGGGATTGAATGGTTAGGGATAGAGCATGCAGAAAAAAATGTAATCTCTACAAGTTAATTTCATTTTGCATTCGCTCCTACCACAAAAATGAAAATTAAGTGTATCACTTAGATGAAATACGAGAATTTCGGAAAGGGGTTATCCGTAATCGCATGAAAATGAGGTGCTGATGTTGGTGCTTAGGTGCAAATAGAGGTAAATTGGGTGTGCAATTCGAACCCATTTTTTAACTTTTTAATACAATACTAACTATGAAAAACAAAGCACACGAGGAGAGGCTGAATAAGTTTATGGCTTATATTATTGCCAAAAATCCTGCTGAACCCGAGTTTCACCAAGCCGTAAAAGAGGTAGTTGAAAGTATTATACCCTACATTGAGGAGCACCCCATTTACGATAACGAGCGAATTTTTGAGCGCATATGTGAACCAGAACGGGTTATTATTTTTAGAGTTCCCCGGATCGACGATAAGGGCGATTTTCGTGTAAATCGCGGCTTCCGCATACAAATGAACAGCGCCATTGGCCCATACAAAGGCGGGCTTCGCTTTCACCCAACTGTAAATTTAGGAGTACTTAAGTTCTTAGCATTCGAACAGGTATTTAAAAACAGCTTAACCACACTACCCATGGGCGGCGGAAAAGGTGGCTCCGATTTCGATCCTAAAGGAAAGAGCGATAAGGAAGTAATGCGCTTCTGCCAAAGCTTTATGACTGAACTTAGCAGGCATGTAGGTGCCGATACCGATGTTCCTGCAGGCGATATTGGTGTTGGTGGGCGCAAAATTGGCTACATGTTCGGACAGTATAAACGTATTCGAAACGAGTTTACGGGTGTGCTTACCGGAAAAGGTATTCTTTGGGGTGGTTCGCTTATTCGTCCCGAGGCTACTGGTTACGGCAATGTTTACTTTGCACAGGAAATGCTTCCTACCCGTGGCGAAAGCTTCAAAGGTAAAATAGTAACCGTTTCGGGTTCGGGCAATGTGGCTCAGTACACCGTTGAAAAGGTTAACGAACTGGGCGGGAAATGTGTAACTCTTTCCGATTCAGAAGGGTTTATCTACGACCCCAAGGGAATTGACAACGAAAAGTTGAAATATGTAATGTGGCTCAAAAACGAGAAACGTGGCCGCATTAAGGAGTATGCCGATAAGTATGGTAGCGATTACTTCCCCGGCGAGCGCCCATGGGGTATTAAATGCGATGTGGCTCTGCCAAGCGCAACCCAAAACGAAATAAATGGCGAAGAAGCCAAAACCCTTGTTAAAAATGGCTGTTTCTGCGTTTCCGAGGGAGCAAATATGCCTTCGACCCCCGAAGCCATTGAGGTATACCTTAATGCAAAAATACTTTTCGGACCTGGTAAGGCTGCTAACGCCGGTGGCGTTTCAACATCGGGATTGGAAATGACCCAAAACTCAATGCGCCTTTCTTGGAACCGCGAAGAGGTTGATGCTCGTTTGCGTAGCATTATGAAAAACATTCACGAAACTTGCCGTAAGTACGGCACCAAAGAGGATGGTTTCATTAACTACGTTGATGGAGCGAACATTGGAGGTTTTGTAAAAGTTGCTGACTCCATGATAGCCCAAGGTGCGGTATAATTTCTAATCAAACTCCCTAAATTGTAATGGTTTAGGGGGTTTGTTGTTTTTATTTCGGTGTTAAAATTCACCAAAGCCCATATTTTCGCTATTTTTGGCATGCTCATAGTACCATTAGTTTTAACCCAAGATTTTATCGCAATGCGAATTCAACGATTAAACCAACAACTTGTAAAGGAGAATATTAACGATGAGGTTGACCTTAACCTAATTAATCCTCTCATTGAAAAGTATAAGGGAAAAAAGGGCAACCTTATTCCATTACTTCAAGGAGCTCAGCAAATTTATGGGTACATTCCCGATTCGGTTTTTCGTAAACTTTCCGACGAAACGGGAGTTAGCATTAGCGATATGTATGGCGTAGCCACTTTTTACGCTCAGTTCAGACTGAAGCCTGCTGGTAAGCACATTATTAAGGTTTGTCACGGAACGGCTTGCCACGTTCAGAATGCGCCCGCAATAACCGAAGCATTAAAGGAGGCACTGGGAGTTGAGGAGGGCGAAACAACACCCGACAAGCTATTTACTCTCGAGTCGGTTGCCTGTTTGGGCTGCTGCTCGCTTGCACCCGTTATGATGATTGGCGAAAACGACACCCACGGAAAACTAACCGGAGCAAGTGCAGTGAAGGTTGTTAAGGAAATTCAGGTAAACGATAAAAGTAAGGATTAATATAAACCACACTAGACACATAGAACACATTAGATTATTGTGCCCTATGTGCCTTCCCGATAACTATCGGGAGTGGTAATATAAGTATAAGCTATGCAAAAAACACAAGTAATAGTCGGTTTGGGAAGTTGCGGTGTTGCTGCGGGTGCCGGTAAAATTTACGAAACCCTAAAATCGCTCAAAGATGCCGATAAGCTCGACTTCGAACTGAAGAAAACTAGCTGCGTAGGAATGTGCTTTCGCGAGCCTCTTGTTGAGGTTATCGATGAGAACGGTTCGTTTCTTTACGGCGAAGTTACCGACGATAAAGCTGTTGAAATTGTTCAACAGCACGTTATTGACTTCAATCCGGTTAGGGGTTATATAGTGAAAGCCGACCTTTTCGAAACGCCCGATAAGGATTTCTTTGCAGGTCAGGTGAAAATTGCTCTGCGAAATTGTGGCTACATCGATCCCGAAAGCATTGAGGAGTACGAAGCCCGAAATGGCTACAAAGCCATTAAAATGGTTGCCGAAAAGGGGCTGACCCACGAGGCGGTTATTCAAACCATTCTCGATTCGGGGCTTCGTGGTCGCGGAGGTGGCGGTTTTTCAACCGGAATGAAATGGCGATTTGCTCGCAATAACCAATCGGCCGAAAAGTATATTATTTGCAATGCCGACGAGGGCGACCCAGGCGCATTTATGGACCGCTCACTTATTGAGGGCGATCCGCATTCGGTTCTCGAAGGTATGATAATTGGCGCCTACGCCATTGGGGCTACAGGTGGAGTTATATACTGCCGCGCCGAGTACCCTTTAGCCATTAAACGCCTCGAAATTGCACTTGAGCAAGCTCGAAAAAAGGGATTCTTAGGAAAGAATATTCTAGGAATCGAAGGATTCAATTTCGATATATACGTAAAAGAGGGTGCTGGAGCATTTGTTTGTGGCGAAGAAACAGCGCTAATTGCTTCCATCGAGGGCGAAAGGGGAATGCCCCGCAAGCGGCCTCCATTTCCTGCTGAAAAGGGACTATGGGGAAAACCTTCGAACATTAATAATGTTGAAACCTTTGCCAATGTGCCATACATAGTGCTTAATGGTGCAGAATCGTTTAATAAGTACGGAACCGAAAAGAGTAAAGGAACTAAGGTTTTTGCTCTGGCAGGTAAAATTAAAAACGGCGGACTGGTGGAAGTGCCAATGGGAATTACCATTCGCGAAATTATTTTCAAACTTGGTGGCGGAATTCAAAAGAACAAAGAATTTAAAGCTGTGCAGCTTGGTGGTCCCTCGGGCGGTTGCATTCCTAAGCACTTAATCGATACACAGGTCGACTACGACCAGGTAAATGCCACGGGTGCCATTATGGGTTCGGGTGGAATGGTGGTAATGGACGAAACCACTTGTATGGTCGATATGGCTCGTTTCTTTCTCGACTTTACCCAGAGGGAATCGTGTGGCAAGTGTACGTTTTGCCGCATTGGAACCAAGCGAATGCTCGAAATCCTAATTCGAATTACCGAAGGTAAAGGTGAAGATGGCGACATTGAAAAACTCGAGGATCTTGCACAGCAAATTAAGGACAGCTCGCTTTGTGGTCTTGGTCAAACTGCCCCAAACCCTGTGCTTACAGCGCTTAAGTACTTTAGGCACGAGTTCGAAGCGCACATTATCGACAAAAAATGTCCTGCGCTTAGTTGTAAACCATTGCTAACCTACACCATTTTACCTGAAAAGTGTACTGGCTGTCGCGTTTGCGCCATTAAATGTCCTGTTCAGGCTATCTCGGGTGAAAAGAAGTTACCTCACCTAATAAGTCAAGAAACCTGCATAAAATGTGGCGATTGTTACTCGAGGTGTAAGTTTGAAGCGATTGAAGTAAGTTAGGATGGAACACAGATATTGCGGATAATACAGATGAACACGGATTTATAAAAAGTTTTTTAAAAATAACTAATAAACAAAATCGGACTTATTTCTTCCGACTTAAAATTAAAATAGCGTCTTTGAGCCTTTGCGTTTAAATAAATCGAACACTATGTCCGAAATAGTCAACATAATACTCAACGGGAAAAACACCACAGCCCAAAAGGGCGAGTACATTCTAGCAGTAGCAAAGCGTCATGGAATCGAAATTCCAACCCTTTGCCACGATCCCCGATTGGAGCCATTCTCGTCGTGCTACGTTTGCGTAATTGAAATAGAAGGTCAAAAGAATCTTCAACCATCATGTTCTACAAGGGTTGCAGAGGGAATGAGCATTATAACCGATAGCAAACGTGTTCATAAGGCTCGAAAAACGGCACTCGACCTACTTGTGAGTAATCACTATGCCGATTGCGTTGCACCTTGTCGGGAGCGATGCCCCGCTGGAGTTGATGTTCAGGGCTACATTTCGCTAATTGAAAAGGGATTATACAGCGAAGCTGTTAAGTTGATTAAGGAGGTTAATCCTTTGCCAGCTATTTGCGGAAGGGTTTGCGTTCGCCCCTGCGAAACTGCTTGCCGCCGCAATTTAATGGACGAGGGTGCTGCTGTTGGAATTGACTATATGAAGCGGTTTGCTTCCGATGCCGATTTAGAATCGGAAAATCCATTTACTCCCGAAGTTGCTCCTTCAACAGGTAAAAAAATTGCAATAATTGGAGCAGGCCCTGGTGGATTGTCGGCTGCTTACTTTCTTCAAACCAAAGGCCATCAGTGCGATATTTTCGAAGCGCAACCCTACGCTGGAGGTTGGCTGCGTTATGGCATTCCCGAGTATAGGTTGCCAAACGATTTGCTGCAAAAGGAGGTTAATGCCATTACAAAAATAGGCGTTAACATTTTCTACAATAAAAAGTTAGGCGAAAATATAAGCTATAAGGAGCTCTCCGAAAAGTACGATGCAACCATTTTAACCATTGGTTCGCAGCGCGGAACGTTACTCGGCGCAGTTGGCGAAGATGCCGATGGAGTATTCTCGGGAATCGATTTTCTGCGAAATATGGAGGCTACCGGACAGCGATACGACTTTAAAGGGAAGAAAGTTGGCGTTGTGGGTGGAGGTAATACGGCTATGGACTGCTGTCGAACGGCAATTCGCTGCGGAAGCACCGATGTAACGGTTGTTTACCGCCGTACCGAAAAGGAGATGCCTGCCAATCCCATCGAAATTCACGAGTCGAAACGGGAGGGTGTTAAGTACCTATTTTTAAACGCACCCGTTAAGGTAAATTCCGATGAACAAGGGAAAGTTAAATCGCTTACAGTTGTTGAAATGGCTCTTGGCGAACCCGATGCTTCGGGACGTAGAAGACCCGTACCTGTTGATGGCTCGGAGAAAGATCTTGAGTTCGATTACATTTTAGCAGCCATTGGACAAAAAACCGACATCAACTTTTTAGATGACATAAACCAGTACGCTAAGGGAGGAATTTTAAAACCCAACAAGTGGGGCGACATTGAAGCCGATCCGAAAACCCTCCAAACGGGTGTTCCAACCATATTCGCTGCAGGCGATGGGGTTACTGGTCCGGCAACCATTATTGAAGCCATTGCGCAAGCCAAGGTTGCATCGCGAAGTTGCCACCAGTTTCTTACGGGCCAACCCATAGAGGAACCCAAGAAGGAGTTTCTAAGTTTAAAAGATAACTTTCGTAAGCAGGATAAGAGTGAGTATACAGCCCGATACCAAAGGCAAATTCGAAACGAAATGCCTGTTATGGATGCAAATACCCGTTTAAATTTCAACGAAGTTGAACTGGGCTATACCGAGGAGCAGGCTCTCAATGAAACCTCGCGATGCCTTGAGTGTGGTTGCGTTGCCTACTTCGACTGCGACCTAAAACGCTATTGCGACATATACAGCGCCGAACAGCAGCGCTATGGTGGCGAACATAAGGAGTTTCCCGTAAATTTCTCGCATCCATTTGTTGAAATCGATAGCAACAAGTGCATTTTATGCTCCCGCTGCGTTCGCATTTGCAAAGATGTGGTTGGTGCAAACGCCCTAACGCTTGTAAAGCGCGGTTTCGATACGTATGTGGCTCCAGCCATGGGTTATTCGCTTCTCGAAACCACCTGCGAGTCGTGCGGATTGTGCCTATCGGCCTGTCCTACAGGTGCCTTAACCGAAAATGTACCGTTTAAACCCGGCCCCGTTCGAATGGAAACATTCGACACCATTTGCGGATTCTGCTCGGTTGGTTGTAAAGTTACATTTCACCATCGCAATGGTTCTATATTGAAGGTTACTGGAGCCCATGGCGAAGTTAATACCGACGGAAACCTTTGCATGTACGGGAAGTTTGGCTACAGGCTTTTCAATAGTTCGAAACGCATTACCAAGCCGTTGCTAAAGCAAAACGGCGAGTTTAAAGAGATTAGCTTCGAAGAGGCATTTAAGGTAATTGAAAAGCGAGTAAGCGAAGTAAAACCTTCCGAAACCAGCATTTATATTGGAGGGGCAGCAACTAACGAGGAAGTTTCATTAGCCAATAAATTGGCTCAAAAAACCGATGGTCTTCTGGGTAGTTTCCATGCTACAGATTTCAAAGGCAACCAAGTTAATTCAACCAATATCGATAATTTGCAGAATGCAAGCAGAGTATTTGTTGTGGGAGCAGATATTCACCGTTATGGTGCTGTGGTAGGATACCGAATAAACTCGCTTAAACTCCCCATTGATGCCTATTCAGAAAGCAAAACGAGCACATTGAAACATAAAGCGAAGCATTTTTATCGTATTCAATCGTACAACGAATTTTTAAAGGCAACCATTCACTATTTGGTTTCCACTTCGCGCAACACCAATTTGATTAACGAAAACAATCAGATTGCTGATAGGTTAAAAGCCATAATGGATCAGCCATTCGAATCGCTTTGCAAAAATGCAACGGGAGGCAAAACGGATATTATTTCGGAATTTGCCCAAAAACTACTAATGGAGAAGTTGCCATATATTGTTGCATTTAAACGTGAGCATAATCCCCAAACATTATCGACTCTCGAAATTCTTGTAATTCTGCTTCGAACAATGGGTAAAAAGGTTGAAGCCATTATTGTCGATGAACTTAGCAATTCGAAAGGCATTCGAGAAACGGTTATGGATTCAGGCAAAGCGATAGATTTTATGAATGGGAAAGTTGCTCCTCGAAACCTATTTATTTTTGGCGAAGACCCCATTGGCTGTGCTGCCAATAACGCCATTGCAAATGCAATTAAAAGAGTCGAATTTGTTGTGGTTCAAGACGCTTTTCTGTCGGAAACTGCAAAGCAGGCCAACCTTGTTCTTCCCGCATCGTTATGGTTCGAAACTGACGGTTCGTTCACCAATTTTTTTGGGCATAAACAGCAATTCAAGCAGGGAGTGAAAGTGAAAATTGAAATATCGTCGATTGAGCAATTGAAACGAATTGATCCGCTTATTAAGTCCGAACCATCAACAGCTACAAAGAGTGACATTAGTATTGGTGCCGAAAAGCATTTTAATTATGGCTGTTCTGCTCTGGTAAAAATGTTCGATACCGATTTCGATTCAAAATTATTGAGCTAATTATAATAATCGCTGCCATGAACGATTTTAAAAATACAAACGAAATTCTCGACTTTGCCATTGATAACGAGCAGAAAGCGGTCGATTTTTACAACCAACTTGCTGCCAATGCGCGCAACGAGCACATGCAAATAACCTTCGAGGAGTTTGCTCGAGAGGAGATGGCCCATAAAGCCAAACTTTTGCAAATAAAAACCGAGGGAATACTTACCCTTGTGCAGGGTGTAATTATTGATTTAAAACTTGCCGATTACATGGTTCGCACCGAACCATCGACCAATATGAGTTACGAACAGGCTCTAGTGTTGGCCATGAAACGCGAAAAAGCAGCTTTCAAACTTTACTTAATGCTTGCTGAAAAAGCTGAAAGCGCTGAACTAAAGGCGCTCTTTTTGGCCCTAGCACAGGAGGAGTCGCGGCACAAGCTTCGCTTCGAAATTGAATACGATGAATACGTGCTGAGAGAAAACTAATATTTAAAAAAATCAATAAGGCTTCAGATTTTCTGAAGCCTTTTATTTTGGTCACTAAATGCAGAAATTTAATGGAAAATAGTTGTTATAGTTAGGTGCATAGTTTATATTTGAAGGCATGGGTAAGCTACTATATACTACAAAAGTTCAACTTCAGTGCATTGTATTGTTCTCTGCGCTAATGTTTTCATTCAACCAGCTTGCTTCTCAGGAGAAATTAAGGCACAATCCTAACAAACGGCTTAACCAATACATACTGCGCAACTGGGACACCGAAAAGGGTATGCCTACCGATGCATCGGTAAATATAATTCAAAGTTCACAGGGCTACATATGGATTGCCACATATAATGGAATTGCCCGATTCGATGGGCAACGTTTTGCTTGTTTCGATCATAAAGTTGGAGATAACCTCTACATCTCAAGCCAAATACAGGGTTTAGCCGAAGATGATGCTGGAAATATTTGGTTTGCCACTCTTCAGGGTATTGTGGGATATAATAATAACAAATTTTTTAGGTCACCTGCCTTAAACGATTTGAATAACAAATTGGTTGAAACTTTATTCTTCGATAAGCACTCAAAAAGATTATGGATTGGAACCAATGCAAATGGTATTTATAGTTTCGATGGTGAGCAATTAACCCATTACCCCGAGTATTTCGCTTTATCTAAAGCAATTGTTAGCACCATTCATGCCGATGAACACAATAATATTTGGATTGGCACCGAGGGTGGAGACATTATACGCTATTCAAACAGGGTTTTTGAAAGAATTGGATCAAGTAATATGTTTGGAACCGTTACTTCGTTCTATGCTAATTCTAGTGGAAGGGTATGGATTGCCACTGGAAACGGTGTGTATACCTACGAACTAGGTAAGCTTAACCGATTTGCCGAAATTCCAGTGGCTAAAGTAACCGAAGTGCTTGAGGATACCAATGGCTTTTTGTGGGTTGGTTCGCAGAATGGCTTGTATAGGTACAATATTAAGCAGAAACATATAGATAGTTTGACAGAAGATAATGGCTTTCCTAGCAATATTATCAGAAATTTTATTGTCGATAGGCAAGGCTCGCTTTGGATTGCAACTTACCGAAAAGGTATTGTACAACTAACCGACGGGCCTGTTTATAACATTTCAACCGACCAGGGCCTTAGTACCAACATAATTGCAGGTATTGCTCAGTATGGGGCCAACGCTTATTTAATTGGGCATGAAATTGGCAAGATTGAAATTCTTGAAAATAACACGATTCGACCCTTCAATACTAAGATTCCCATACCAAAGGATAGGCTTAAACACTTAATGGTCGATTGCCATAAAACCCTTTGGATTAGCACTTACAGCGGTTTGCTGAGAATAGATAAAGATGGGAATGAAGTATTTTTTAATTTTAAAAATGGTTTTCCAAGCGAATCTATACGCTTAACTTTTGAGGATAGTAACGGTAATATTTGGGTTGGTACCCGCTCCGAAGGATTGTTCCGAATGAACCGAGACGGAACAATACTCCAGACTTACAATCAGCGTAATGGTTTTGGCTCCAATTTTATAATGGCCATTGTGCAAGACCAAAAGGGTCGTATTGTGGTATCGACCAAAAACGGTATTCACATCATTGAAAATAATAAAGTTTCAAAGGTTTTGTCGACCAATGAAGGGGTGCCCAGCAGTTTCTCGTTCAATATTCATGTCGACTCGAGTAATGGTTTTTGGGTTGCGTCCAACGATGGGCTTATTCGTATTGAGAGGGATTCGCTAATTTTTGTTTACAATACCGATAACGGACTTTTTGATAACTCTATTTACGATGTACTGGAGGATGGCTTTGGCAATTTGTGGCTACCCTCAGCTTTTGGTATAATTAAACTTAAAAAGGATCAACTCGAAAGTTATGCAAATGGTGAAGTAAAAAATTATTCGCAACGTGTATTCGATCGGAGCGACGGCATGAAAAGTAATAACTGCATTGGTGCTACAAAAAGTATGGTTGCCCAAAACGGACAGGTTCTTTTTACCACTTTTGGGGGAGTTGCAATTATCGACCCTAAAACCATTGAGGAAGCCGATGGTTTTGAGAGCGTTATTTTTGAAAGCATGTTTGGCGATGCAATCGAGTACTTTCCTACTTCAAAAGGATTTACCCTCGCCCCGGGTCATAAACATTTCCAAATATATTTCACTACATTAAACCTTGTTAACCCCGAGAAGGTTCAGTTTCGCTACAAACTTGAGCCATTCGATAACGAATGGATTCTTGCATCATCAGGGAGGTCGGCTAGCTATACAAACCTTTCGCCGGGTAACTACAATTTTATTGTAAGGTTGCTGAATAAAGAGGGGCAATGTTCAACTCAAAGCTACCCAGTAGCTATTCATATTGAGCCCAATTGGTACCAAACCAACTGGTTTATAATACTGTTCTCATTAGCAATTGCAAGCTTAATTTGGCTGATTTACAAAGTCAGAACCCATGCCATAAAAGATCAGAAGGATAATCTCGAAAGGTTGGTTCGTGAACGAACTGCCCTAATTCTAGAGCAAAAGCAAGAATTGGAGCGCCAGGCCTTTGAACTCGAAAAGTTATCGATTGTGGCAAGTCATACAAATAATGCCATACTTATTGCCGATGGAGTAGGTAAGATTCTCTGGGTAAACGATGCCTTTACCAAATTGTACCAATACACCCTAGAAGAATTTATCAGTTTGAAAGGTGATTCAATATTTAAAACTAGCGCAAACGACGATATTGCCTATGTTATTGGAAACTGTATTGAAACAAAAGAGCCCGTCTCGTATACTGTTCAGGCTGCAAAAAAAGGTGGTGAGAAAACTTGGATTCAGACTACCCTTACTCCCATACTAAACCCAAATGGTAGCATACGTAACATTGTGGCAATAGATACCGACATAACCCTGCTTAAAGATGCAGAAGCAGAAATGGTTGGTATGAGCGAGGAAATTCTAACCCAAACCGAAGCAATTAGTAAGCAACGCGATGAGTTGGAGCAACTTAACAATCTGCTAATTATTCAGAAAGATAATGTTGAAGCAAGCATACGCTACGCCAAAACAATACAGTCTGCCGTACTTCCCGACCCAAAAACTTTAAATAACTTTTTCGATTCATTTGTTATTTTCAAACCCCGCGATATTGTTAGCGGCGATTTCTACTGGTTTTATAAATTGGAATCAGAGAGTGGCAATTCATCAAAATTTCTATTAGCTGTGGTCGATTGTACAGGGCATGGTGTTCCGGGCGCACTCATGAGCATGATAGGTAGCCGCTTGCTAACCGAAATAGTAACTGAACATAAAAAACATTCTCCATCATCAATTTTAACTAAATTGAGTACTCTGATAACTATGGCTTTGCGACAAGATGTTAGTGAAAGTTTCGATGGAATGGATGTTGCCCTTTGTCAAATTGAATTTGAAATGCCCAGCGAAGTAAAGTTGACATTTTCTGGAGCAAACCGACCAGTACATATCCTAAAACAGGGCAGTTCAACTTTTGAAACCATTCGAGGTAGCCGAAAAATGATAGGTGGAATTATGCCCGATATCGACCCTGTTTTTTCAGAGCATACTGTTGTACTTCATTCGGGCGATCTATTCGTTTTAAATACCGACGGTTTTACCGACCAGAATGGACTGGATAAAGTCAAATTCTCTTCGGCCCGAATGTTCAATACAATTGTCGAAAATATTGAGAAGCCCCTTAGCCAAGTTGGTCAAATACTCGACAATGCTTTTGAGGAGTACAAAGCCAACCAATCCCAACGCGACGATGCAACTGTTATTGGTATTCGTATTCGTTAGCCGTGCATTTGCAAACAATTCAATAAATTAGGTTAATGCACGTTTAATGGCAATTAATTTATATTTTTAGCTTCAATTTTGCAACAAATATTTACCATGATTGCCAATTCTAGCAAATCGTTAATAATCATTCTTTTTGCCTTTACAACTTCCATTTCGGTTTTTGCACAAACCGATAAGTATGCTGAACAAACCAGAAAGGCCGATTCCCTTGCCTCAGTTGGTTTGTATATGCAGGCATTGCCGCAGTATTTGGCAATATTAAAGCAGTATCCTACCGATGCCTCAATTCAATTTAAAACTGGAGTTGCCTATTTATTGGGTCCCCAAAAAATTAACGATGCTTTGCACCTATTGCGCCAAGCATCAACAAAAAGTGTCGATAATTTGGTTTACTTCTATTTGGCTCAGGCGCACTACCTGAATTACTCCTTCTATGAGGCTATTGAGTACCTTAGGCGTTTTACAATTAATGGTGGTAGCCCAAAAGTTTCGAAACAGCAGGTAGAACAAATTTTAAGCTGGTGCGAGAATGGTAACTTTCTGCTCAAGTTCTATTTTCAACCTAGAATAATTGAGAAAAAAGGGATTGCCAGTAAAGAGTTAATACATTACACACCCAAGGTAAATAGAAACGGTATTTTTATTACAACGCCAAGTACCCTCAAAACCTCTACCGATATTCGAATGAACCATGAGTCGATAGTTTTCTTCCCAACCAACCCGCAGGTTGGGGATAGGGTATACTTTTCGAGTTACGGCAACACAACCTCGCAAGGCAAGGATATTTTTTATACCGAAAGGCTCCCCGATGGCTTTTGGAGCAAACCCCAGAACTTGGGCGATGCCATTAACACACCCTTCAACGAGGATTTTCCCTACCTCACTCACGATGGATCCACACTATTTTTTGCGTCGCGAGGGCACTACAGCATGGGTGGATACGATATTTACAGGTCGGTTTACAATTCTGAAATGGGGCAGTGGTCGGCTCCCGAAAATATTGGGTTCCCTTACATTTCACCTCACGACGATATGCTTTTTGTACCCGATTCTGTTAATACAACGGCCATTTTCTTTACCAATCGTAATATGCCGGCCGACAGCCTCAGCGTTGTTCTGGTTGAACTCGATATCAATCCCATTCGAAAAGCTGTAACAACGCTAGAACCCGTAAGGGAAATTGCCCAGCTCAACCCAAACCTGCCCAAGCCTGCAGCAAAACCTGAAACACAAGCTCCCGTAGTCCAGAGTAAAACTGCCAAGTTCAGTGCCGTTGAAAACGATGCTGAATATACAAGAATTTTGACTAATGGATTTATGGAACAAATGAAAACTGATTCGCTTCGCAGTCAGTTGGAAACGCTTAGGGCACGGTTCGACCATATTACTACCGCCGACGAACGCAGGAGGCTCGAAGCCCAGGTGGTACGTGTTGAAGATGCCATGCTTCTGGCACAGCAGAATGCCGATATGGCTTTTGCACGTGCTAGCCAAATTGAACAGGAATACCTTACAGGTAAGAGGGTTCCCAACGAGCCTAAAAGCGAGAGTTTTGCAGTTGATAATCCCCAGTTTTTATACCAGGCGCAGTTTGCTACAACCGTTTTCCAGTCGGAAGAATTAAAAAAATTGGCCAATGCCGAACGCAATGCCGATGCTCTAAACCAGCAAAAACGTGAGCTTATTGAGTTGCGAAAAAGTATTATTGAACTCGAAAGCAAGGAGAATTACGAACAGGATCCCAATTACAAAAAATTATACAGCAATTATATATCGAGAATAAATACTTTTAATAATTCTTTCTCAGGTTTCATAAGTTTGAAAAGGAAGTTGTATTCCGACTGTATTTCGGTGGCTATGGTAAAGCAGGGAGCATCGAACAGGCCCGAAATTCGTGGCGAAATCGATAAAGCCAACACAAATTTTCGTAATGCCAATTCCATTCGTAACAATATGGCTCCCGAAAGTGCTGATGAATCTGGGTTCGAAGCCCTGCTTCTCGACGATTTGGGTGTGCTCCGCCTCGAACTGGTTTTTGCTCGGCTTTGGGGGTTAAAGCTTTTTGAGCAATCGACCCTCAGCTCAATTATCAGAATTGAGCAGGCTCTTTTTGGAGCCACTACAACCAAGCCTTTCGAAACCGATAAACCTTTGGCAGATACCCCTACTTCAACTTCAGTACTTCAGTCACAGATTGTTCGTCACGAAACGGGTAAAATGGTTGAAACCATTAATATTAAGCCCGAAGAGAACCCCGAGTTTGCCATACTCGATAAATCGCCCTATGGCCCAGAAAACCCTGTACCCGTCGATGAGCCTTTCCCTGCGGGGGTTTTGTATAAAATTCAACTTGGAGCATTCAGCAACCCCGTTAATTTTCAAATGTTTAAGGGAGTTACCCCCATTACAGCCGAAAAGGTAAGTGGAGGGAAGGTAACAAAGTACTATGCAGGAAAATTTACCAAGTTGAAGAATGCCGAAAACGCTCTTTCGCAACTCAAATCCATTGGATTCAAGGATGGTTTCATTGTTGCATGGCACAATGGCCGAACCGTTGCCCCTTCGAGGGCCCAAAGCCTCGAAACGCAAGTTTCACAACCGTCTAATCCTTCGCAAGTCGAACTGCAAGTTCAGAATTCGCAGGCAAACTACATGATTCAGCTGGGCACCTACAAGGGTAAGCTCCCCGATAACATTACTCAAACTGTGAGAGCCTTAGCACCTGGGAAGGACATTGTGCGAAAACCCGATGGGCAAGGAGGTTTTATTTATTCCATTGGCTCGTTTCGCACCTCTGATGAAGCAAGCAGGGTTAAGGATAATATTGTGGCAAGTGGAATTGGCGGCGCTAAAGTTATTACTGTTGAAACAGCTTCGGAGTAGCCTTTAATATTTTTTAATATTAAAATACTCCCGAAAAGTGGAAATGGACGATTGCATGAACTAAATATATGCTAATTTAGTGCTCTAAATGTTGTTGCAAATGTCGGATAGGAAAGTGAAAAATAAACCGAAACAGCACGATTTAAAAAAGGAGTTTGCTTCGCATCGTTACGCTTTACTGCTTTACAACGATGACCATAACCTTTTTGATTTTGTGGTTGAGAGTTTAGTGGAAGTTTGCGGGCACGATAGCATTCAGGCAGAGCAATGCGCCACAATTGCGCATTATAAAGGCAAATGCTGTGTTAAAAATGGCGAATTCGAAGTGCTTAGCCACATGAAGGAACAACTGAATACTAAAGGTTTAAGTGCAACTATTGAAATAGAATCATTGTAATATGACAGGTATAATAGTTTTAATTATAATCGGATTACTCCTCATTTTGGTTGAGTTTCTATTAATTCCCGGTATAACCATTGCTGGTTTGGGTGGAGTAGCTTTTATTTCGGGAGGTATTATTTGGGCATACGTGGGTTATGGTTCCACTGTAGGTCACATTGTGCTGGCCTCATCCCTCTTCAGTACCGTGCTGCTCATTTTTCTGGCACTCCGTTCCAATACCTGGAAACGCTTTATGCTTACAACCAATATTGATAGCAGCGTTGAGGATAGTGCCGACGAGGAGTTTATTAAACCCCACGACACGGGTGTTACCATTAGTCGTTTGGCGCCCATTGGCAAAGCCCGAATAAACAATATGGTGGTTGAGGCCAAGTCGACTGGCGAGTACATAGAGGAGAAATCAGAGATTGAGGTAATACGTATCGAAGGTTCAAAAGTAATTGTTAAACCCAAATAACTTAATAAAATGGATGGAATTGGATTTTATTTAGCAATCATTGTGGCCAGTTTTGTTGGCTTGGTCATTCTTATGTACTTTGTGCCCATTGGCATTTGGTTTCAGGCATTGGTTTCCAATGTTCGTATGTCGCTCATTCAGCTCATTGTTATGCGTTGGAGAAAGGTGCCACCCCGAGAAATAGTTGATGCTATGATTACAGGAACAAAAGCCGGTTTGGCTCTAAATGCTAATCACCTGGAGGCCCACTACCTAGCTGGTGGAAGGGTGCGCAAAGTTGTAAACGCTTTGGTATCGGCACAGAAAGCCAATATTCCACTCGATTTTAAAATGGCTACCGCTATCGATTTGGCTGGTCGCGATGTATTTGAGGCAGTTCAAATGTCGGTTAACCCAAAGGTTATCAATACTCCTCCTGTTACCGCTGTTGCCAAGGATGGTATTCAACTAATAGCCAAAGCACGTGTTACCGTTAGGGCTAACATTAAGCAGCTGGTTGGAGGTGCTGGTGAGGAAACCGTTTTGGCCCGCGTTGGTGAAGGAATTGTTTCTTCAATAGGTTCGTCCGATTCTCATAAGAAGGTTCTTGAGAACCCCGACTTCATTTCGAGGGTTGTACTCGAAAAGGGCCTCGATGCGGGTACCGCTTTCGAAATACTTTCCATCGACATTGCCGACATTGACATAGGACGTAATATTGGTGCCGTATTACAAATGGACCAAGCCAATGCTGATAAGAACATTGCGCAGGCAAAAGCTGAGGAGCGCAGGGCAATGGCTGTGGCCATGGAGCAGGAAATGAAAGCGAAAGCTCAGGAAGCACGTGCAAAGGTTATTGAAGCCGAAGCGCAAATTCCTTTGGCAATGGCCGAGGCCTTCCGAAGCGGTAATTTGGGTATAATGGATTACTACAAGTTGCGTAACATTGAGGCCGATACCAATATGCGCGAAAACATTGCCAAGGATTCGGGAACTGAAAAGAAAAAGTAAGTTTTATATAACTGATTTTAAAAGGGATGGAATTTACTTCCATCCCTTTTTTCATTTACATGGGTTTTTTTCGAAATATGTTTTGTTTAGTCTGCAGGTTTTTATACTTTTGCCATGCTTTTTGAATACCCTGTGGGTTTAAACGTTCTGGTGAGGTGGGTGAGTGGCTGAAACCAGCAGTTTGCTAAACTGCCGTACTCGAAAGGGTACCGGGGGTTCGAATCCCCCCCTCACCGCAGAAAGTTTCGGGGTGTAGCGCAGCCCGGTTAGCGCATCTGGTTTGGGACCAGAGGGTCGCAGGTTCGAATCCTGCCACCCCGACAAAGCAAGGGAACACCGATAGGCGTTCCCTTTTTTATTACCTTATAACGAAGGTCGCAGTGTCGAACCGAGTCTCGCTCTGTGAGACGAGTTAGGCGAAGCCAACTGAACTTAATTTGCGAGTTGGGCGAAGCCAACTGAACTTAATTTTCGAGTTGGGCGAAGCCAACTGAACTTAATTTTCGAGTTTGGCGAAGCCAACCGAGCTTAATTTGCGAGTTGGGCGAAGCCAACTGAACTTAATTTTCGAGTTGGGCGAAGCCAACTGAACTTAATTTTCGAGTTTGGCGAAGCCAACCGAGCTTAATTTGCGAGTTGGGCGAAGCCAACTGAGCTTAATTTGCGAGTTGGGCGAAGCCAACTGAGCTTAATTTGCGAGTTGGGCGAAGCCAACTGAACTTAATTTTCGAGTTGGGCGAGGCCAATCCTGTCACCCCGACAAAGCAAGAGGCTGGCTAAAAAGTCAAAAAACAACAACTCTCTATCACTGAACATCTCTGTGACTCCACGGTGAGCCTCTGTGTAACAATGTTTTAAAAAATAATCTGGGTTCCATAGGGATGCTCACAGAGAAACACCGAGGACTTTTGAGACAGCCCTTTTTTCATTTTCCCCCACCCAGCGGGTTGTTGCTGGTTTAGGCACCACTAAACTACCCATGTAATTGGCACAGAGTAAGATTTAAAAACAACACCCTTGCGCAACTTAACTATGTGCGGGGAAAATTAAATGTAGGGTAGCTAGTCAGTGGCTAAATAACAGTTTGCAGCGGTCTTGCCAAAAGGCAAAGTTTATTAATTGTTGTAAGTTGCTTGCAGTAAGGGGGCCACTTCATTGGTTCAACAATGTTGCAATCGACCACGGGGAACTCAGCGGAGCTAAACTTTGCCAAATGTTTATAATTGTGGCAGCATGGTAACTATTCATTTAAAATCCCACTATTATCAATCTTTATTAATTTAGGTTTTATTCAAACATGGCTTAATGCCGGTCAGCTAAACACCCTTTAGTTTCTGATGCTATTCTGAGCAGAGGAGCTATTATATGCTGTTTTCTTCTTTGCGTTTTTGCTGTGGCTTATTTTATGCTCTCAATGTATTTTGTTTTAATATTTTCTCACAACATTGTTTAATAATCAGATAAATTGTGTTTTGTATTTGAAAATTATTTCTTTAGAAATCGAACGCAAGTTTAAAAAACATGTTATAAAACATGCTTTTTTACCTGCGATGCGAAACGTTTAAAAAGTTAAATTGCTTAACAAACCCTAAAACACTAACTATGTGAACTATTACATTTTCCATTGCATTAAATTGCATTTTGTTTACACCCGAACTTTTTGCGCAAATTCAGAATAAAGAAAGTAAGGATGTGCAAAGCGTGGTGTTCAGACGGAGCTCAATTTATACTCTTATGCTCGACGATGCCGGACTTGTAAAAGCCGATACCTTTAAGCGCAGCTTTGAGGCCTCACCTGTACCCGACAAATTTAACGACCATAATCTGTCAATCCGTTCCTTTAATCCACTTGAATACCCTATAGCCGAGGAGATGCGACAAACTAAAAAGGATAACGTGGGTCGTTCAATTGGTAAGTCGCTACTGTCGCATACAACGGGAGGATTAGTTGATACAACTGAAATAAAAGATCTGCCACTAATTATCGAAAAGTTTTTTAAATTCAATAAAATTGCTCAGGGTCTGGTAGCAAAATGGTTCAATCGCGACGATGCGGGCTATTTCAATATGGATTTAGTTGCCTAAAGAGGTGCCTATAACGCAAGCGAAATGCAGGCAGGTGTTGCCAAAGCAACGGATAGGCGCAGTTCGCAATTGGCCGATGCAGGCGAGGAACTTATAAATAATACCTTCGTGGTTGTGTCGCGTTTTAAATATGTGAGCAAGGAAGAGATAATGGGTGCAGCCAAAAGAGCACTGAATTTGGTTGAAGAATATGGTGGTACCTATGCGCAGGTGTTTGCCAAAGTGGGCAAAGTAGCCGCCGATGTTGGTTCGAAAGGATATGTAATTCAAGCCAGTTCGTACCTTTACAAATTGAAATGGAACGACTCTATTGCTGCTGTTTTCTACGAAAACTATTGGATGGATCCTTCGTACGGTTACTCCGAAGAGAAAAAATTGGCCTTTGATAATACCGACCTTTTTCAGCTCGAATTGGTAGGTTTCGATAAGACATGGGCCGACCTGCAATCGACCATTTTTACCCAAAAAACAGAGGATGACCTCATTCGTATTGCTACCGTTAAGGCCATCGATGCGGTTTTTGACAAACTTGAAAAAGAGCACGATGTGTTTAAAACCAAAACACCTCTCTACACAATCGATCCGCTTTCGGCAAAAATTGGCTTAAAAGAGGGAATTGCAAAGGATAGCAAGTACGAAGTGCTTGAGCAAACTATCTATGAGAACGGAAGAACCAAGTACGTTCGCAAGGGTATTATACGTCCCGATAAGCAAATTTGGGATAACCGCTACATGGCCGATGAGGAGCGAGAGGCCACTGGCGAAGCCAGTAGTGGACCCGTTGTTGATCGTACCCTTTTTAAAGGCTCAGGAAAATACTACCCCGGTATGCTTATTCGAAAAATGAAATAAATTGAACCAACCCAAGTGTTTAACCCAACAAACTTAAAGTATGAAACGAATTATTAAATTTTTTGGTTTTTCTGCTTTTGCTACTTACCATTTTATACATTACCTCGTGTGCTCCATCGAAAAAGGCAACCAAAGAGGTGGCTGTACCCAAGTACGAGCTGGAAACTATGCCCACTGGTGTTCAGGGTACCTATCTAATTAAGGTTTGGACATACTCGGTAGAACCAATGCCCAATATTGAGCAGGTTAAGCGGAATGCCGTGCATGGGATTATTTTCGAGGGTTTTAAAGGAAAACCTGGAATTCCAGGGCAGGTAGCCATTGCTTCTGATCCGAAAATTGAAACCGAAAAGGCCGACTTTTTCAAGGCATTCTTTGCCGATGGAGGAGATTACAAGAACTTTGTCGACCCCGTTAATAATGGTGCCATTGCTGCTGAGGATAGGATGAGAATGGGTAAGGTTTTTAAAATTGGCATGGTTTGCACCGTAAAAGCCGCTGCATTGCGTAAACATTTAGAGGAAGCAGGGGTAATACGCAGCCTCGACGAGGGTTTTAAATAACCAACAAAACTCTCAACCAAGTATAAATAAAAAAGCCTCAATAACTGAGGCTTTTTTGTATTAAAGATTGCTTTTAGTGTTTGCAATCTTTACCGTGCTCGTGTTTTTTTTCGCCATCGTACTTGCCAGCGCTTTTGGTTGTATCGCAAGCGGCTTTCTTATCGGCGCATTTGGTTGAGTCGCTATGCTCGTGCTTGCAGCTGTCTTTTTTCTCGCAGCACTCGGTTTTAGTCTCTTCGGCAGATTTTTGGTAGTTACCGCACGAACCAAAGGTTAAGGCTATAAATAGAATTGCACTCGAAAGTAAAATGAAACTCTTTTTCATGTTAATTGTGGGTTTTAAGTGATTGTTGTTGATTTTAAGAAACTTATTCGGTTGAGTTTGCAAATATATTAAACCTAAATAATTCGAAAAGCGTTTTTTTGAAAAAAGGATGCTAATTAATAAAAATTTTTGTGCCAACCGATATCCATCGCCTGGGCTGGGGAATATTTCCAATATCAGCGTATTTTGTGTTACCAAGGTTTTGAGCATCAATCCAAACCGTAAAGTTCTTCTCGAGCCATTTTAAAGTTGTATTGATAGTAAGAAATGGTTCATACCTTTTTTCAATGTTCGTGGGGTATTCAGTATAGGTACCTGCTCGTTGCTGCCACACCACCGACCAGCCTATTTGGAACTTTGAAAAAAATTGGTGATTGGCCATAAGCGAAGTTTTATGCTTTAGGTAATCCATTACGTAGTAGGAGAGAAGTTCATCATTCATTTTACTTGAATAATTGTAGCTGTGCGTCAACGATAGTGATTGAAGAAACGACTTGGCATTTACCGATTTCCAACCGGCAATTGCTTCAAAGCCAAATGAGTTGAGGTTGGAGTAGTTCTGGGTAGTCCATAATGTTTCGTTAGGGGAGCGGATCCAGTCAATTATATTCGAGCCTTTCCTGTAAAAAGACGAAAGGTTTCCATAGAATGCTTTTGCGCGAGTTTTTAATCCCACTTCGAAGGTGGTTGCGTATTCGGGTTGCAGGTTGGCATTTCCTATGTTGGTGGGGCCAGTGTAGTAAAGGTCGGTAAACGTGGGGAGCCTGAAGGTGCTATTAATGGAGCCAAAACCGCTGAGCCATTCAGTAATTAGAATGCTGGCATCGGAGCCAAAACTGAAAAATTCGTTATTGTTGGGACCTGCCGTTAGCATAGCTCCTGCCGAAAAAGCGAGAGGGTTGAAAAAAAGGCTCAAATCAGCATAAATGTTCACCCATTGACGGGTTTTGCCCCGGGTGAAGAAAATGCTATCGGTGCCGGGTACAATTATGGGCGTGGTAAGCGGGTCGCCCAGGCGGTTACTCATAATCGATTCGGAACGGTAGTCTACACCCATTCGAATTTTTCCGTGTGTGTTGTATATGCTTCCATCGACAGAGGCACCCCAAACCTCTGATGCATGATAGTTGTGCCCTGCATACCAGCTGGGCGCTACGTTTCGAAACAGTTCGAACCTATCGGAATGCTTTCGGTAATATATTTTTTGATGGATTGTGAATTTATTATATGGAATTTCGAGCGCCTGCGATACGAGCAACGTAGAGGTCTCTTCGAATTGCTCGGGAAAACGGGGAGTGTAAAAGGCTTGCGCCCCAAAGGCTTTTTCTTGGTAACCTGCCTGTAATGTTATGTTACTTTTGTGTACTTTAATTTGTCCATAGGCAAACAGGTTGGTGTTGTCGAAATCGGTGTTTTTGGTGTATCCATCCGATTGGGCTGTGGAAATTGCAATGAGCCCTTTTGCATTCTTGTTCCCAATATTTCCTAATGTTTGGGTTTTAATTAGCCCGTACTGGCCCATGGCAAGGTTGGCTTCAACAGATGGACTATTGGAAGGAGTAGTAACTATATTAATAGCACCGCTGAAGGCTCCCGGACCATATACCCGCGAACCGGGGCCTCGAAGAATCTCTATTCGGTCGATACTCTCTAGGTCTATGGGAACGTTTAGGTTGTGATGTCCGGTTTGGGGGTCGGAAATATTTATTCCATTGAGAAGTACCAGAACCTGATCAAAAGTGCCCCCCCTTACCGACAGGTCGGCCTGAACATTGTGGCCTCCACGCTGCCTTACATCAACACCGGCCAAGTGCTCAAGTAGGTCGTTCAGCGTGTTAACGGGTGCCGCCCTCAGTTCGTCTTTAGTAACCACCATAACGGCTCTGGTTAGCTCCGAATAAATGGAGGCTCTTTTTTGCGCCCCAATTATAACCTCATCAATATCCGCATTTTTGCTTATGGTAACGGTATCGGGCTGTGAGAATAGAGCCATGGGCATGAGCAGCATGGTGTAGGCCGGGGCTAAAACACCAATTCGGATGGTGGTTTTTAAACTGTTGAAGACCGAATAACCCTTCTTTTGCCATTTGCGAAACGATACCTTCGTTCCTTTGGAATCCTTCATTTTAATCATAATTGTTTGTTTTTAAAAGTTGAAATGATGGCGCAAATATAGCCCTTATTCGGGTTATAATATTTTTTTCAAAATGTGACGAGAAAGTGAGAAATAATTGCAAAGCCTACAGGTTGTGTTAATAAAACTTGGCCCTGGTTGAAAACTAATAGAAACTTAACAAACCATTCGAAACATACTAACGTTTACTATTCATACCTTTATGGGGTTCAATTTATTTTTAAATTAAATTTTTCGGACATGGCAAAAAAGAACAAGAAGATTTTTGTGTTGGACACCAATGTATTGCTGCACGATTACCATTGCATATACAACTTCCAAGAGAACGACATTGTTATTCCCATAGTTACCCTCGAGGAACTCGATCATTTTAAAAAGGGCAACGAAATGATAAATTACCATGCCCGCGAATTCTCGAGGGAACTCGATAGGCTAGCTGGCGATAACCTTTTCAACGGCGGAATAGTTTTAGGAAAGGGTATGGGTAAACTTCGCATTGAAACGGGTAAACCATTTACAACCGAAATGGAGCAATCGTTCTCTGAACGAAGCCCCGACCATAGAATATTAGCCATAGCTGTTCATTTGCACAAAACCACCCCGCAGGATACTCCTGTTATTCTTGTGAGCAAAGACATTAACCTTCGAATGAAAGCCAAATTGCTGGGATTAATGGCTCAGGATTACCTTTCAGATAAAATTAAAGATATTGATACCCTCAAGAAAGAAATTGAGATTATTACAGGCGTAAAGGATGAACTAATTCAGAATATGTACGAGCATTACGAGGGAACTCCTGCAAATCAGCTGAAACTTAAACCCTATGCTAATCAGTATTTCATACTGAAAGGTAGTAAGTCGAGCGCCCTAGCTCATTTCGATGCCGAACAGCAAATGCTCAATCGTGTAGAAAAAGTAAAAGCCTATGGTATTGAACCTCGAAACTCAGAGCAAACCTTTTCGCTCGATGCGTTGCTTCGCCCCGAAATACAACTAGTTGCTCTCACAGGAAAGGCTGGAACCGGAAAAACCCTGCTGGCTTTGGCTGCAGCCCTGCAGCAGGAGAAGCATTTTCAGCAAATTTTATTGGCTAGACCCATAGTTCCATTAGCAAACAGGGATTTAGGTTATCTTCCCGGCGATGTGAACGAGAAAATTGGACCCTACATGCAGCCACTCTTCGATAACCTTACGGTTATTAAAAATAAGTTCAAATCAACTAGCAAGGAGTACATGTACATTGAGGAACTGCAGCGTACCGACCGATTGGTTATTACTCCCTTGGCATACATTAGGGGCCGAAGCCTTTCCAACGTTTTCTTTATTGTTGACGAAGCACAAAACCTTACCCCCCACGAAGTAAAAACCATTATAACCCGAGCAGGCGAAGGAACAAAAATGGTTTTCACGGGCGACATTCACCAAATTGACCACCCGTACCTCGACATGAAATCGAATGGTTTAACATACATTTCCGACAAAATGCACGGACAGAACCTCTTTGCCCATGTTAATTTGGTTAAGGGTGAAAGAAGCTACTTAGCCGAATTGGCCAGTAACCTGCTGTAAACTTTAATTGCTTTGCCCATGAAGGAACTTTTCATCATGCGACATGCCAAGTCATCGTGGGACGACACGAACCAATCCGACTTTTATCGCGATTTGAAACCGAGAGGTATTTCCGATGCACAGTTGATTGCCACTAGAAATAGGGAATCCCTGGCGAAGATTGAGCTGCTTTGCTCTAGCCCGGCTACAAGGGCCAAAAATACTGCATATTTGGTGTGTAAAACAATCGGATTCAATTCTGAAGATATTAAATGGATCGATGATATTTATGAAGCCACGCCACATACACTTTTGAATATTGTTAGAAAATTCCCCGAAAAAGTGAATAGAGCCATGATAATTGGGCACAACCCAGGCTTTACATATGTTGCCAACTACTTTTTGCGTGAGCCCATCGATAATTTACCCACCTCGGGTCTTGTATCCTTGTCGTTTTCTACCGAAAGTTGGAGCGAAATTTCGAAGAATTGCCTCGTTTTCAGTTCAGTCGACTCCCCAAAGAACTCAAATTAGCTATATTTGTTTTGCTTAACGGTATTTGGTATGGCTAAAAGGAAGGATCTTATTAACCGGGAAATCAGTTGGCTCTCGTTCAATGAACGTGTACTTCAGGAGGCAAAAAGCCCCAACGTTCCCATTCTTGAGAGGTTGAAATTCCTGGGAATTTTCAGTAATAACCTCGACGAATTTTTCAGGGTTCGAGTGGCCACTCTTCGCAGATTGTTGGAGATTGATAAAGGTGTAAAACCTTACCTAACCGAGAAACCTAAGAAAACCATTTCGCGCATTCAAAAAATGGTGCAGGGATATCAGACCCAATTCGACGAAATTTTTGAGGGCATTCAACTTGAACTTGAGCAGAAAGGAATTTTAATTGTAAACGAAAAAGTGCTCCGTATCGAGCACCAGCATTTCGTTCGGAATTTATTCAGAACAAAAATTGCCAATGCCATTGCACCCATCATGCTTAAGGGGCTCGAAAAGTTTCCCGAACTTACCGATATGAGTATTTATTTGGCAGTAAAACTATCGAAAAAACTTATACCCGATGCGCATGAGTACTCTCTGATTGAAATACCCACTTCGGATTTTTCTCGGTTTATACAGTTGCCAAGTATCGACGAAAAGCATTACATTATTCTGCTCGACGATGTTATTCGATTCTGCCTCAACGATATCTTTTGCATTTTCCCCTACGATACCTTCGAAGCCTATACCATTAAAATTACCCGCGATGCAGAGCTCGATGTAGATAATGATATTGCCGAAAGTTTGCTCGAAAAAATTTCGAAGGGTGTTCTAAATAGGCGAAAAGGGCAACCCGTTCGTTTTGTGTTCGACTCGGAAATTGCTCCCGATTTGCTACAGTATATTGTGGATAGTATGGATTTGGACGAGGGAGACAATCTCATTGCGGGTGGTCGATACCACAATTTCAGAGATTTTATAGGTTTCCCCAATTTGGGAGGCGAAGGAATGGTAAACATGCAACTACCTCCAGTTCCAATCCCTCGGCTCGAAAATGCTACTAGCATTTTAAAAGAAATTGAAAAAGGCGATTTCTCGTTACACTACCCTTATAACAGCTTTACATACTACATACAAATGCTGCGCGAAGCAGCCATCGACCCTAAGGTTAAATCCATAAAAATTACACTATACAGGGTTGCAACCGAGTCGAAAGTGGTTCGTTCGCTCATTAATGCTGCCCAGAATGGTAAAACTGTTACCGCCATTGTGGAACTAAGGGCCCGGTTCGACGAGAAAGCCAATATATACTGGAGTAAACGCATGGAGGAGGCCGGAATCAATGTAATATTTGGGGTTCATGGTTTAAAAATCCATAGCAAAATGACCCTCATTACCAAGGAGGACCAAGGTAAAGTTGTTAGCTATGCAACCCTAAGTACTGGTAATTTTCACGAGGGAAATGCTAACCTTTACACCGACTTCAATATTTTTACAGCAGATAAACGCCTAACTAACGAGGTGGATAAAGTATTTACTTTTCTGGAGTTCAACTTCAAGTCGTTCAATTATAAGCACCTTTTGGTTGCACCTTTCAATATGCGTAGGAAACTTTACATGCATATCGATACTGAAATTGATAATGCCAAAAGAAAACTTCCAGCTTATATATACTGCAAAATAAACAACTTGGTAGACGAAGAAGTAATACGCAAACTTTACCAGGCAAGCAATGCAGGCGTTAAAATAAAGTTGGTTGTGAGGGGCATTTGCTCTTTAATACCCGGCATGAAGGGAATGAGCGATAATGTTGAGGCCGTTAGCATTGTCGATAGGTACCTTGAGCACTCCCGAATTTTTATATTTTGTAATGGAGGCAGCGAAATGTACTACATATCGTCGGCCGACTGGATGACCCGAAGCCTCGATTACAGGGTTGAGGTGGCTGCACCCGTTTACCACCCCGAAATTCAAAAGGAACTGAAGCATATTGTTATGTCGGGGTTAAAAGACAATGTGAAGGCCAGAATTCTAGACGAAAAACTTAGTAATACCTTCAAAACCGAAAAGAGTGGTAAGCCTTTCCAATCGCAAATAGAGTTGCACAAATACTATAAAGAAAAACTTTTTAAACAGTAAACCATTGAAACTACTTCGCTTCGCTGCTATCGATATAGGTTCCAACGCTATACGTCTTCTTTTTACTAATGTGGTTGAAGAGGGGAGGGCCACATCGTTCCGAAAATCGTCGTTAGTTCGTGTGCCCCTTCGTTTAGGCGACGATGCCTTTAACAATGGAAAAATTTCTGCAAAAAAGATTGACAAATTGGTGAATACCATGCAAGCATTCAGGTTGCTAATTGAGGTACACGATGTGGTAGCCTACAGGGTTTGTGCCACATCGGCCATGCGCGAAGCCAAAAATAGCAGTGAAATTGTATGCAGAGTAAAGCGTGAGGCAGGTGTTGAAATAGAAGTGATTGATGGGAAAGAGGAGGCCGAAATTATTTATGCAAACCAAATAGTTGAACTCCTCAACGATGCAAAATACTATTTGTATGTCGATGTGGGCGGAGGTAGTACCGAAATAACCCTCTTTGGTAATAAAAAATTAATCGAATCGAGGTCGTTCAATATTGGAACCATTCGTATGCTCAGTGGGAAGATTACCAAAGCCGACTTTGCCGAAATAAAAAAATGGCTAAAGCACCTTGGTGTTGAAAAGAAAAGGGTAAGCCTCATAGGTTCTGGGGGTAATATCAATAAAATTTTCAAATTGTCGGGTAAAAAGAATAGTACTGAACTTAATTACGAGGAGTTGAATGAAATTTTCAAGTTCGTAAATTACTATTCGCTCAACGAGCGAATCAGAATTCTGGGATTAAACCCCGACCGAGCCGATGTTATTATTCCCGCTTCTGAAATATACCTCAAAATCATGAAATGGTCCAAGTCGGAGCGAATTATAATCCCCACCATTGGTGTATCAGATGGTATTGTACATAAACTCTATACCGACTACAAAGCCTCAAAAGGAAGAATTTTCAAGATATAATTGAAAAGGGTTTTGTAAGTTTGCCCGCTAATTATTGCATATGGAAAGAAAGAGGGTGGCCTTTTATACTTTAGGCTGCAAATTGAATTTCTCTGAAACTTCAACTATTGCCCGCCAGTTCGACGATTTAGGGTTCGAACGGGTAAAGCCTACCGAAGAGGCCGATATTTACATTATCAATACTTGCTCTGTAACCGAACAGGCCGATCGCAAGTGCCGTCAGGCAATCAGGCGCTTCAACTCTCTATCGCCCAATGCGCTTGTTGCTGTTGTGGGTTGCTATGCTCAACTTAAGCCCAATGAAATTGCCTCCATCGAGGGGGTCGACCTTGTTATGGGTGCCACCGAAAAAAACAATATTCCATTATACTTAACTTCAGCTGAAAAGAATCAGAAAGCCCGGGTATACAGTTGCGAAATTGATAGCGTTACCGATTTCTTTCCTGCTTACTCCAGCTCCGATAGAACCCGCTCATTCTTAAAGGTACAGGATGGGTGCGACTACCATTGCAGCTACTGCACCATTCCACTGGCTCGAGGACGAAGCCGCAATATCCCTATTCAGCAGGTATTGGAGCAAGCCGAAAAGATTGCTGCTTCTGGCGTTAAGGAGATTGTTTTAACAGGAGTAAACACGGGCGATTACGGACGAACTACCGGCGAGCGATTTATCGATCTGCTTACAACGCTTGAGCAAGTTCAGGGTGTGGAACGAATTCGTATCTCATCGGTTGAGCCCAACCTAATTTCCAATGAAATTGTAAGTTTGGTTGGCTCATCGAAAAAGTTGTTACCTCATTTTCATATCCCCCTACAGTCGGGGTCCGATACCATACTAGCCCTGATGAAGCGCCGCTACAATTCAACTTTATTTGCCAACAAAATTGAAGCCATTAAAAAAGAAATACCTGATGCCTTTATTGGGGTCGATGTTATTGTGGGCTTCCCCGGTGAAAGTAACGACGACTTTTTACAATCGTACAACCTGCTCAGCAGGTTGGGGGTTTCGTTTCTGCATGTTTTTCCATATTCACCCCGACCCAATACTCCTGCTGCTAGTTTAAACGGCAGAATAACCCAACGTATAGTAACCGAAAGGGTTGGTAAACTCATGGAACTATCGAACCAGTTGCATCAGCAATTTTATAAATCGCAAAAGGGTCAATCCAATGAGGTTCTTTTCGAATCGGCCCGAAAGGGAAATACCATGTTCGGGTTTACCCGAAACTATGTGAAGGTGGAGCATCCTTACGCAAGCAACTTGGTAAATCAAATTGTAAAGGTTATACTTTCCCAAATAGAACCCTCGGGCAATTACACTGTAAATATTATTGATTAGCTTTGTATCCAAAACCCCAAAAATGGACCTGAAATTTATTTGCGAACAAACCATTCATTTAGCCAAACTGGTTGGCCAGGAGATTAAAGGTAAACGAAATGGCTTCCATTTTAACCAAGTTGAATCGAAGGGCCTACACGATTTTGTTTCCCATGTTGATAAGGAAGCCGAAGCAAGGTTAATTGAGGGCTTGAGCCATATAATACCCGGTTCGGGATTTATTGCCGAAGAGGGAAGTGGTAATTTTGTCGAAAACGGTTACAATTGGATTGTCGATCCCCTCGATGGAACAACTAATTTCATTCATGGGTTAACCCCATATGCGGTGAGCATTGCGCTAAGTTTTAATAACGAAATAGTATTAGGCGTTATTTACGAGGTGAGTTTGGATGAAAGCTTCTACTCGTGGAAAGGAGCCCTTGCTTACCTTAATGGAGACCCAATAGCTGTTTCGCAGCAGGCTACCGTTAACGATTCGCTCATAGCCACGGGCTTCCCATACTATAATTACAGCAGGCTGAAGCAGTACATGAAAACAATGGAGTTTTTCATGCAGCATTCGCATGGCTTACGGCGCTTAGGATCAGCAGCAACCGACCTAGCATATGTAGCTTGCGGCCGTTTCGAGGCTTTTTACGAGTATAGTCTTCAACCATGGGATGTTGCTGCTGGTGCTTTCTTGGTTCAGCAAGCAGGCGGTGAGGTTAGCGATTTTGAAGGTGGACAAAACTATATATATGGAAAAGAGATTATTGCAAGCAACAAATTAATTTATAAAGAGTTTCTTAATTCAGTTGGCAAAATTATGAATGAGTAAAATTATGCAAGCCCTGTTTTTTTATATTTTTTATGGTTTTTCATGGTTGTTAGCCCAGTTACCCTCTAGGGTTATTTACATTATGTCCGACTTGGTAACACCCTTTTTATATTATGTAGCCCAGTATCGAAGAAAAGTTGTCCGACAGAACCTAATCAGATCCTTTCCCAATAAAACGTTTAAAGAAATAGTAGCCATTGAAAAGAAGTTTTACAAGCATTTTACCGACCTATTCTTTGAAAATATATTAATTACTCATGCTAGTAAGAAAAGGGTTTTAAAAATGTGCAGGTATGTAAACCCTGAAATACTCGACCCCTTTTATCAGCAGCAAAAAAGCATAATCTTAGCGCTTGGTCATTACGGAAATTGGGAATTAATGAGCTTAACCGCCGAACATGTTAAGCATGTGTCGTTAGGTATATATAAACCATTGGTCGATAAGCGATTTGAGCGTATGATAAATAATTCGCGAAAGCGATTTGGTGGTATTCCTGTTTCAATGCAGGATGCATATAGAACCACCCTGAGTAGAATTAAAAATGGCGAATTGGTTCTTGTAGGCCTCATTGCCGACCAAACACCTGCCTCGAGCGAAATTAGGTATTGGACAGAATTCCTAAACCAGGATACCCCCGTGTTTTTAGGCGTCGAGAAAATTTCTGAGAAACTTGATTGTCCTGTTTTTTTTAGCCAAATGGATAAGGTTGCTCGCGGTCGCTACGAAGTAACTTTCAGTATCCTATGCGCTGAGCCTAAAAAATTTAAACCCTTCGAAATTACCAATATGCATGTTCGCGCCCTAGAAAATCAAATTAAAGCTCGTCCCGAATATTGGTTGTGGTCGCATCGCCGTTGGAAACACAAACGAACTAAAGCGAATGAATTTTAAGCAAAAATCAGTTGCCATAGTTATTCTCAATTGGAATGGATTGCATTTCTTGAAGCAATTCCTACCCAAGGTTGTAAACCACTCGAAGGTTGAAAATTTCATTGTAAACACTTATGTGGCCGACAATGGCTCCACCGACGGGTCGTTAAACTGGCTTACTAGGGAGTTCCCCCAAGTAAAAACCATCGATTTAGGCCTAAATCATGGCTTTGCTCAAGGATATAATTTAGCCTTGAAGCAGATTGAGTCGAATTATTTCATGGTTTTAAACTCCGATGTGCTTGTTGAGAAGGATTGGCTTGAACCATTGGTAAATTTTTTGGAATCGAACCCAAAGGTGGCTGCATGCCAGCCAAAAATACTTAGCTACAGTAATCCACATCAATTCGAATATGCTGGCGCCGCAGGTGGCTTTATCGATGTGTTAGGCTATCCATTCTGCAGGGGGCGTATCATATCTACTTTCGAAATGGATCATGGGCAGTACGATGAACCCTTAAAAACCTTTTGGGCTACGGGAGCCTGTATGTTGGTTCGTAGCAAAGCCTATTGGGATGCTGGAGGTTTCGACCCCGATTTTTTTGCACACATGGAGGAGATTGACCTATGCTGGCGATTCTACCGATTGGGCTATGAGGTTTGGTGCATTCCGGCAGCTAGGGTATGGCATGTAGGAGGTGGAACCCTTCCCAATAACAACCCTTTTAAAATTTATTTAAATTACCGTAACAATCTGGTAATGCTGCAAAAAAACCTGCAAGGTTTCGGAATGTGGGCGTTATGGATTCGTATGGCGTTCGACTGGCTTTCGGCCTTCGCATACCTCCTAACGGAAAAACCTAAGTTTTTCCATGCGGTAATGAACGCTCACTTGTATTTTGTGAGAAATTATAGTAAGAATAAATTGAAGAAAGTAGCATTTCCCCAAAAACCTGACATTCAGCCCCCAATTTACAGAAGAAGTATTGTATTTCAGTACTTTTTGTTTAGGAAGAGATTTTACACCGAATTGTAAAATTTAGTAGGTACGGGTCATCCGGGTAGGCACAACAATAATAAAATTTGCCAGGTTCACATTCTCCGCTTCCAGTTTTTCGGTACTATCCTGCAGTACAGTTGCTATAGTAACAACCATTTGCTTGGGGTTCAGCCGTTTCAAGTACCAATAAATTCCTTCGTAATTATTCGAATGGTAAGTACCATGAAAATGGATGAAAATGCTATTGGGCTTTAAGTTTCGATTAATAAACCAAGCCATAGTAGCATCTTTAATGGCTTGTGCTTTTGGAAAATTTTCGGCATTTGCCATGACCTTGCCGGGCATCCCAGTCGTGCTCATCATAGCTTTGTAGCCCGGAAGTTCCGGGTCGTACTCAATGGGTAGGGGAGCTATGAATCGTTTAGCCTCGGCGCTTATACTGTTGAGCGCTTCAAAGCCACCCGATGAAACAACCGAAGCGTAACGACGCGGAATGTTGGTTGCTATAAAAGGTAAACCATTGGTTTTGGCAAATTCAACCAAGGGCTTGTAATCGGTTTTGTAATTGTTCCAGAGCCTTGCTTCTTCTTCGAATCGTTTCTGACCCACAATCCCTTTTAAATACTCATCCACAATTAATTGGTTGTCGGCTTCAAACATTTCAGCCCCTAAAACCAACTTTCCCTCGGTTTTATCGAATAAACGAATGGTGGTTTCTAGCTGTAACCAGTGAGCAATAGGGTTATCGTGCAATTCGCCAAACAGAACAATTTCGTTATTCGAAAGGACCTCTACCATTTTTTCAAAGGAAACTATTTCGCCCTTTTCGTTGAAAATTTGGTACGCTTCGAGTATTTGGGAAAAAGAGTTGGCAAAAATTAAACATGCGATTAAAACTAAAGAGAACTTTTTCATATTTTTGTTTGTTTAGTTTGGGTAAATATAAATATTATCCAAACAACTAGGGAGCATTTTTTAAAACTAAAAATTCAATTATGGATGCAAAGCGCACTTTCGATTTGCTCGATTTTGGACCTAACGTATATAGTACGAGGCCGGTTGTGGCATGTAAACAAAATGGGAAATGGATAGAATATGGTATAGAGCAGTATACCGATTACGCTAATAAACTAAGTTACGCTTTCCTATCAATGGGAATTGGGATTGGTGATAAGGTAGCTACCATCACTAATAACAGACCAGAGTGGAACTTTGTTGACATGGCTCTTAGCCAAGCGGGAATGGTGCATGTGCCTATTTACCCAACAATTAGCAACGAGGAGTACGAGCACATTCTTGCTCATTCTGAGGCCAAACTAGTATTTGTTTCCGACAAGCAACTTTACGACAAAATTTATCCTATTGCTAAGTCAATCCCACAAATTATTGATGTTTACACATTCAACGAAATTGACGGAGCCCCCAACTGGATTAAACTATACGAAAAGGGCAAGCAAATAGCTAACGATTATTCAGATAAACTTTTAGAAATAAAGCAAAACATAAACCCCGATGATACCGTTTCAATTATATACACTTC
The DNA here is from genome assembly GCA_964479665.1 of uncultured Rikenellaceae bacterium. GTDB lineage: Bacteria > Bacteroidota > Bacteroidia > Bacteroidales > Tenuifilaceae > UBA2287. The sequence goes on from CAYZNN010000003.1 coordinate 96,764, forward strand.
AGGCACTACAGGCCTTTCAAAAGGAGTTATGCTAACGCATACAAACTTTTTGGCGAACGTAAAAGCCTGCTCCGATTTTTTCCCTCTTTATCCAGGCGATAAGGCTCTAAGCTTCCTCCCACTCAGTCACGTTTTAGAAAGAATGGTTGGATACTTTTATCAATATAAGGGCGTATCGATTTATTACGCAGAGAACATGGGAACCATTGGCGACAATATGAAGGAAGTAAAACCACAAGTTTTCATTGCTGTACCTAGAGTTCTTGAAAAAGTATATGATAAAATTATTGCTAAAGGAAAGGACTTGAAAGGAATAAAGAAACAATTGTTCTTCTGGGCGGTTAATTTAGGCTATAGGTATAAGGAAGAAGACAATGCATTCATATACAAGATGCAATTGGCCGTAGCCCGTAAACTCATTTTTAGTAAATGGCAAGCAGCATTGGGTGGTCAACTTAAATTCTTGATAACTGGAGGTGCTGCCCTACAGGCACGTATCGCACGAGTGTTCTGGGCTGCAAATATACCCGTTTTTGAAGGTTATGGTCTTACTGAAACTTCTCCGGTTATTGCAGTTAATCATGCAAAAACACCTGGTAATATAATGTTTGGATCTGTTGGACCAGCTGTTAGTAATATTGAGGTTAAGTTTGCCGAGGATGGAGAAATTCTTATGCGCGGACCAAGCCTTATGAAAGGATACTACAAAAGTCCCGAGCAAACTGCCGAGGCCATCGACTCTGATGGCTGGTTCCATACGGGCGATATTGGAATTATTGAGAAGGATAAATTCATTGTAATTACCGATAGGAAAAAGGAAATCTTTAAAATGTCCAATGGGAAATATGTAGCACCTCAAATTCTCGAAAATAAGCTGAAAGAATCCTTCTTTATTGAGCAGGCAATGGTGGTAGGAGAGAACGAAAAGTTTGTGAGTGCTCTCATTACACCCAATTTCAGTTTCCTACACGATTGGTGCTCAAGACATAAAATAAAGTTTGAGAACAATATTGAACTTATTTCAAAACCAGAGGTGGTTGCTAGGTATCAGAAGGAAATTAATACCATCAATTCTCAGCTGGGTGGTTACGAGCATATAAAGCGATTCCGTTTGGTTTCTGAACAGTGGGATTCAAAAACCGGCGAGTTATCGCCCACTCTGAAACTTCGCCGAAAAATAATTTACGAACGTTACCAATCTGTACTGGAGAGTATTTATGGCCAGGGCAAGGGCCAGGATGCCAGAGGAGTAGATGAAGAGTAAGTTTTTAATAGTACAACAAAGAGAGGCTGGTTATAACCAGCCTCTCTTCTATTTATTGGTACTCGTAATTGTGCCCGATATGCGCAGCGTTAAATTTGGACTCTGAGGGTCGTTGGTTATAACAGTTATGGTTTTACTTTGTCGCCCACTGAAGCCAGTTGTTTTAAATAAAGCTGAAAGCGAACTCTTTTGGCCGGGTTTAATAACCGTAATAACAGGATTCACAGTGGTGCAGCCACAGCTGGCTTTGATTTTACGAATTATCAAATCGCTTTTACCCGTATTGGTAAACTCGAATTGGTGCTTTATTTCATCGCCCTCATTCACATTGCCAAAATCCTTATTAAGTTCTTTGAATTCGATTCGTGGAGCATTTGCCCTTTGAACTTCTGTTAGTGCCGTGAAGTCCTCTTCAATACTTGCACTAATGCTTATTAGGTTGTTTTGAGCGCGTTCACCATTTACTAATACGCCAAAACGATCGACTACGAACCCCCAGTCGTTTCTTTTTTTCGAATCGAATGTTACTCGTAGAGTTCCTTTTTCTTTTGGTTTTAGTGTTTCGGGGTTGCTGGAAACTCTCAAATGGCCCGGAACATTCTCAAATGTTAATTTAATTGGCGTATCACCAAAATTGTAAATTCCAATTGTATCCGTAATGGTGTTGGGTATGAATACCCTATTGAGGCTCATATGCGTAGCGGTTAAACCTAAATTGTTTAGCCTTCTACGGTAAATATCATCGGCTGTTAGCGGACGGGGAATAACATTACCTCTAATGGTTAGTACCACTCCCGAAGGGTTCAGGTTGGTGTACACTGTTATTGTTTTGTCAAAAGGACCTGGCCTGCCTTTCGGGTCGTAGGTTGCTCTAACAAACCCTTTTGCACCCGGGCCTAATGGCTCTTTTGTCCATTCGGGGCTTGTGCATCCACACGAAGAGGCTACTCGAAGAATTAATAGGGGTGATGTGGTGTCGTTAATCACCTCGAAATCAACCGAAACAGGACCATCTTCCTCATTAAACGTACCAAAATTGTGTGCATTTTTTGGGAAACTTATTCCGCTAACAGCAACCTGGCCAATTGTAATATGGGAAACTAAATAAAGAAGTATGGTGAATATGAGCTTTCGTTTCATAACTGCGTAGAATTAAATTTTTGCAAAGTTCAAAATTAGAAAAAAACTAACCAACGTTTAAAGAATTAGCATTTTTTCAAACTACATTCCATTTTTGTTCATTATAGAATTATTTAGAGCAGCCGCTAAATTTTTCCAATAACTTCATCAACAGTTTCTCTTTTTCTTACCGCAACAGGAATTTTTGTACCATCTTTTAGTATTAAATGGGTGTCGGGCTGCTTAATATAATTTGAAATATAGTTCACATTTACAAGGTGCGATTGGTGTGTTCGAAGAAACCCAGAACCAGTAAGCAGTACTTCGAATTCCTTTAAGGTTTTGGATACAAGTAATTTGGGGCGATTGTTAAAGAAAAAGAGCGTGTAATTGTTTTGCGATTCGCATCGGATTATGGAACCTAATTCTACAACTTCAATAGAGTCGTTTGTTTTTAATAGTACTTTTTGCGACTGTCTATTCTCATCCTTAATGTTACTTGCAAAAGCGCTGAGTTTTAAATTCTGTTCTTGCTCCTTTATCGTTTCAGCTAATTTTTCAACTGCCTGTTCTAATTCGGTAGGGTCTATGGGCTTTAGTATGAAGTCGATGGCGCTAAATTTGAAAGCACGAATGGCATGCTCCTGGTATGCAGTAACAATAATAAATTTGAAAAAAACGTGCTGAAACCTGCTAAGTAATTCAAAACCAATGCCATCTGGCATCTGAATGTCAAGAAATACAACATCGGGTTGGGTTTGCGTTATGAGGTCGAAGGCAGACTGAACATTCCATGCCTGCCCAACTATTTTAACAGATGGACAGTAAAGACCAAGCATGGCAATAAGCGCCTCTCGGGCTTTGGTTTCATCGTCAACTACAACTGCTTTTAGCATAATTTCAACATTAAATGGTTGCAATAGGAAGTTTAAATCTGACTAATGTTCCTTTGGTTTCTCTTGAATTTTCATCCTTCAAATCTATAATTAGCATTTCAATTTCTTGCTTATTGATTTTTTTATAGTTCTTAATCCTTTCCTTCGATATTTTTGTAGCCAACGATTGGTGCTCTTTCCATTTATGTTGGCTTAGTAACATGGCGTTGTCAATGCCAATACCATTGTCTTCTACTTCAAGAAACAGATTGCTGCCATTTAACTGGTAGCGGATCTCGATTTTTCCCTTCGAACTTAGGTGGATTATCCCATGCTCTATAGCATTCTCAATAAATGGTTGGGCAAGCATAGGCGGAATAGCCAGTTTTTCTGTATCTAGGTCCGGATCAACAATTAAAGTGTACTCAAATTTTCCTTCGAATCGCAATTCCTGAAGGAGCAAGTAGTATTTAATGGTTTCGAGCTCTTTTGCTATTGGAATGGTTTCTTGCCTCGAATTTTCCAGCACTAGCCTCACCAGCTTTGAAAAGTTGGAAAGGTATTTCCCTGCAGTATAGGCGTCGTTGCGGAAAATGTAACTCTGAATGGCCATAAGGGCATTGAATACGAAGTGGGGATTCATTTGCGAAATGAGCAATCGCTGCTCAAGTGCAATTATTCTTTTTCGGTACAAAATGCGTTGCAGGCGAATATGTATAATAAGCAGCAATACAATAATAACCCCAACCACTAAAAGTATTTCAAGTCCGCTAAGCATAGGATTCTTTTGCAAACCAAATGTACTTAAAAAAACGGGAATAATGAAGGGCTAAAAAGTGGCTGTTAGTTTCAAATTCAACCTTCGGGATGTGAGGTAGTTGGGTACTGCATATAGACCCGACTGATTACTTTGGTTAGCAACTGTTTGCACCCACAGGTACGAAATGGTATTGTTAAAATCGAAAAGATTAAAAATTTCGAGGCCAATCCAAAAGCTCTCGAGCCACTTTTGTGTTTTCAAATAGTTGAAGTTGCTGCCCTTTTTGTCCTTTAAAATAGCAGTAAAACCCATGTCAACCCTTTTGTACGAGGGCATTCGTCCTACCAAATCGTAACGGTCGGTACGGGGCATACTAAAGGGGAGGCCTGTTCCGTAGTGCCCACTGAGGTGCACCCTGAGGTTAGGTCTGTTGGGTACATAGTCCTGAAAGAAAACTCCAAAGCCCAGCCTCTGATCGGTAGGCCGGGGATAGTACCCAGGGTGCACAGTTTGCCCCTGTTCATTTTGGTAAGAATCGTTCTTCATGTCTTCGTATGTACGCATTATTGATATGCTTGCCCACGATTGGGCACCTTCAACAAGTTCACCATTAATCTTTAGGTCAATTCCCTGAGCATAACCATTTGCCAAGTTGTCGCCAGCATAGCGAACTCGAACATTATCAACTTTGTAAGGAATAATATTATTGAGAATTTTATGATACACCTCGGCCTGAAATTTAAAGGGCCTATTCCACGATTCGAATTGGTATTCGCTTCCCAATACAATATGTATAGCTTCTTGCGAACGTATGTTCCTGTTCAAATTGCCCTGTGCATCCCGAAACTCCTTATAAATCGGAGGTTGATGGTAGTATCCACCCGAAAGGTGAAACGATAGGTTTTTAAGACCCGCTGGGGTTATCATTAGGTAGCCTCGAGGGCTAAGGGTTATGTTTTTGTTGTAGTCCCAATACGAAACTCTAACACCAATAGTTGTTGAAGCTTGCAGGTTGCCAATGTTGAACTTAACACCGTTCTGTACAAATGCATTTACTCTGTTGGTAGCTGTAGAGTTTACCGACTTTAACCAGTGAGACATAATGAGTTGGTTGCCGTTATATGGAATTGCATAGCCCGAAGAATCGATTAGTTCCCATTCCCTTATCGATTCGTCCATTATTTCACGCTGAAAACGGATACCCCATTTCAGCCTACTGCTTCCGGTGGCGTAGGTTCCTATATGCTCGGCCCTTGCAATAAAAACATCCAGAAAATTTCGGGCATGAGTTAAAAAGCCTCCAATTCCAACGTTTATTGCACTGTCGCCATAGGTGGAAGAACCCAGCGTATTATCGAGTTCATTTATCAGGTACTGCCCCAGAATATCAAAGGTCTCCGATTCACGTGCAACGTAGCTACCTGCAATGAATTTAAGCATAACCGACTCGGTAGGTCTGTACTCAGCAGCCAATGAACCTTGGGCCGTTTCGAACCTATTAACTTCTTGTCCCTCGTAAAAAACTTTAAGTTGCAACGCATTGGTAAAGGTTCCAAACCGGGTTTCTCTCTCCCTTGGTGTAAACTGATAGCTGTTGCTGGAGTAGTTCCCCAGTAAGGTTAATTGAAGTTTTGGGCTAATTCGATAGTTTAGGTTTGTTTGGAAATCGAGAAATGTGGGTTTGTAATCGCCTTTCTCATCGAGGGTGCCAAGCAAATATTCCGATGTTTTGTAACGTATTCCAGTTAAATGAGTAAACCGGTTGCCCGCAAGGGTTCCCTCGGCTAGTGCCGAAGCTCCCAATAGGCTAAACTCTGCTTTGGCGGCATTTTCACTGGGGCGCCGATAACGAATGTTAAGAACCGACGACATTTTATCGCCAAACTCAGCATTGAATCCCCCCGCCGAGAACTCAACGGATTCAACCATGTCGGAATTAATAAAACTTAAACCTTCTTGCTGGCCCGATCGAATAAGGAAAGGACGATAGATTTCAACGTCGTTTACATATACCATGTTTTCGTCGAAATTTCCCCCTCTAACGGAATATTGAGAACTTAACTCGTTGGCCGATGAAACACCGGGCATCGATTTAAGAATGGCTTCGAAACTCCCCGATGCGTTGGGTATGTGCTTAATGTCTTTGTGCTCAATTCGTTCAATATTGCCAAACTGTTTTTGTGTGGCAACAACCGAAACGGCATCGATCGTTTGACTCTCTGTTGCAAGTGTTACAATTAATTCTTTTCGCTCACCAGGTGCAAGTGCCAATATTATAGTTTTATTGGCAAAACCCAAACTCGAAACTTGTAATGTAATGCTGTCGGAACTTGGAACAGTGATTTGGAACAAGCCTAAATGATTGCTAGATACACCAATGGTTGTTCCTTTAACCGAAATGGTTGAAAATGGGATGGCTTCTCCAGCTTCGCTAACCACCTTGCCAATAACCCTTGCCATGCTCTGGGCGTAGGAAAGTTTGACTGCACCTAAAACAGGGGCAAACAGCAAAATAAAACAAACGAACTTCACAGAATGCCGAAGTAGTTTGCCATTTAAAAATTTAATTGCAGACATTTAATAGAAACAAGTATTTTGCTATTTACTAACATAAGAATGAAAACAGCAAAACTAGTTTAAAATTGTACTCATTCCGAAATTGTGGTCAATTAATTGTGATTGCAATTCGTTGAAACCAGCTTGTTGTGCGACAAAAAGGCATGCGCAGCGGTTTTTGTAGGACAAATTGGCTGTTTCTTTATTTGGAATGATTTTAGATAATATGGGCTCGTAAAAATTAACTAACTAAATAACATGAATATGACACTAATTAAATTTTCCCGTCCATATAGCAATGGATTGCAGTATGGAAACGATTTTTTCAACAACTACATGGCTTCTTACTACAATAATGGGCCACTCAAATTATTAAATCCGGCAGCTAACATTTTCGAAGAAACTTCGCAATATCGAATTGAGTTGGCAGTTCCAGGGTACAACAAATCCGATTTCAATATTCAAATTGAAAAAGATGTGCTAACCATTTCTGCAAAGAATGAAGCCCCTTCATTAGAAAATGCAAAAATTATCAGAAACGAATTTGTTCAGAATGGTTTTGAGAGGCGTTTTGCTCTGGGTAATACAGTTGATACCTCGAAAATTGAAGCCACTTACAGTAATGGAATTCTCGAATTAACCTTAGGAAAAGCCGAGCACGCAATTCCTAAGCCACCTAAAACAATTGATATAAATTAAATAATAAAACACTACCTAAAAAGGGCGGCCAATACAAAACCGCCCTTTTTCTATTAATATCCATGCCGTAACGAGGCGCATTATTTTCTGTTTTTAGTTTGACTATTAAGCCATAATCAGTATTTTCGTGGCTTAATTCATTGCAATCTTTCAGAGGATGAGTTAAATAATTACTTAACCAAAACGAAATGGATACAAGTAAACCTAATGATCAGATCGGAAACGATCGGTTCGGCAACGCCGAAAGTACGCCTAATGCCCCAATTGTTGAGAGCGCTGAAAATATTATGCAGCCAACAGGCATTGAGCCTGAAGTTACTGAAGAAAAGGTAATTGAAGCCCCAATTGAATCGCATGACGATGAAGAGACCGAGGATCTACAGCCAATTGCTTTGGATGAAGAGTTTGAGGCAGACGTTGTAGACGAAGACGAAGAAGAATTTGACGATGAGCAGGACGATTCTGACCCAAAGGCTGCGATTGATTATTCGCAACACACACGTGAGCAGCTTGTAGATGCTCTAAAAGTTTTACTCGATGTAAAGTCTGCTCAACGCATTAGAGGTGAGGTGGAGAGCATAAAAATAAATTTTTACAAAAAGTTAAAAGCCGAGGTAGAGAAAAAACGGAAGGATTGGGCCGAAGGAGGTGGTAACATTGAGGAGTTTGAGATTCCCGAAGATAGTATGGAGCCACAACTTAAAGAATTGTTGAAACAATATAGGGAACTAAAAGCCAAAACCAACCGTGAGCTTGAGGACCAAAAGTTTAAGAACCTCGAAGTTAAACAGGCAATTATAGAACAAATAAAGGATCTTGTTAATAAAGGCGAATCGGTTAATCAAACTTTTCAAGAATTTCGGGAATTACAGCAACGCTGGCGCGAGGCAGGCCCCGTTCCTCAGGCGAACCTCAACGATTTATGGGAGAATTACCACCACCATGTTCAGAATTTTTACGATTTCGTTAAAATAAATAAGGAGCTTCGCGACTTAGACCTGAAGAAGAATTTGGAAGAAAAAATAAAACTGTGCGAAAAAGCCGAAGAACTTATTCTGGAACCATCTATTGTTAATGCTTTCATAAAACTTCAGAAGTATCATAACTCGTGGCGTGAAATAGGACCCGTACCCAATGAGAATAAAACTGAAATTTGGGAGCGATTCAAAGAGGCAACGGCAATTATAAATCGGAAGCATCAGGAGCATTTCGAGAAACTTCGCGACGAGCAAAAAGCAAATTACGATGCCAAAAAAGCTCTGTGCGAAAAAGCAGAGGAATTGGCAGCCCTGGTAATTAGTTCCAACAAGGAGTGGAATAAGCGATCAAAAGAGATGATTGAGTTGCAAAAAGTTTGGAAAACCATTGGTTTTGCTCCAAAAAAGGAAAACAACAGGGTTTACGAACGATTCCGTAGCGCATGCGACTCTTTCTTTAGCAATAAACGCGACTTTTATGAGGACTCAAGAGAAGAGCAGCAAAATAATTTGCAACTTAAAATGGAACTTTGTCTACAAGCCGAATCCCTTAAGGATAACAACGATTGGAAGAAAACTGCCGATGAGATGATTGCTTTGCAAAAACGTTGGAAAGAAATTGGCCCAGTTCCCCGTAGGCAAAGCGACGAAGTTTGGAAACGTTTCCGGGCCGCTTGCGATGATTTCTTCAATCGGAAATCGAAACATTTTTCTCAAGTCGATAATAAGTACGAAGAAAACCTTAAAGCCAAAGAAGATCTGATTGCAGAAATTGAGAACTATCAGGTTAGCGACGATTTAGAGGCAAACCTTCAGGCACTAAAGGATTTTCAGCGCCGTTGGAGCGAAATTGGTTTTGTACCCATTAAGAAGAAGGAGGAAATTCAAAAACGCTACCGCGAAGCGCTCAACAAGCATTTCTCGAAAATCAATGTCGACGAGTCGCGCAAGAGCATCATGCGTTTCAAATCGAAGATTGATACGGTGCACGGAAAACCCAAGCAGGAACAAAAACTTCGAAGCGAACGCGATAGGCTTTTCAATCAGTTGAAACAAACCGAAAGCGATATTATACTTTGGGAAAATAACATTGGCTTCTTTTCCAAATCGAAAAATGCCGAGCAGCTTATAAAGGATGTGGAACGCAAAATCGAAAAGGCTAAAGAATCCATAAAACTAATCGAGGAGAAAATACGGTTAATAGATAAGATGGAATCCGAATCGTAATTCAATTTATTTTACCATGCCGCACGTTACCAAGTACGTTTTTGTTACCGGTGGGGTAACCTCATCGTTGGGAAAAGGGATCATATCGGCCTCGTTGGCCAAATTGCTTCAGAGTCGTGGCTACAGTGTAACCATACAAAAACTCGACCCCTATATTAATGTCGATCCAGGAACTTTGAATCCCTACGAGCATGGCGAGTGCTTTGTAACTGAGGATGGTGCCGAAACCGATTTGGATCTCGGTCATTACGAGCGGTTTCTGAATATTCACACCACCAAGGGCAACAATGTTACTACCGGAAAAATATATCAAACCGTAATAAACAAGGAGAGAAGGGGTGAGTATTTGGGCAAAACGGTACAGGTTATCCCTCATATTACCGATGAAATTAAACGACGAATTAAACTGCTGGGAACCAAGCAGAAGTTCGATGTTGTAATTACTGAGATTGGAGGAACCGTTGGCGATATTGAGTCGTTACCCTACATTGAAGCTGTGCGACAGCTTAGGTGGGAACTGGGCCCTACCAATTCGGCATTTGTGCATTTAACTCTGGTACCCTTTCTGGCTGCATCGCGAGAATTGAAAACCAAGCCAACCCAGCATTCGGTTAAGGTTATGCTCGAAAATGGAATCCAACCCGATGTGCTGGTGCTTCGAACAGAACATCCTTTAAATGTCGAGATTCGTCGGAAGGTTGCCCTTTTTTGCAACGTCGACCTCGATTCGGTTATCGAGTCCATTGATGTTTCAACAATTTACGAAGTTCCTCTCCTTATGCAAAAGGAGAAACTCGATGAAATTGTACTGCGCAAGCTTAACCTTCCCATTGGCGAGGAGCCCCAAATGAAACCCTGGAAACAGTTTGTTTCCAAACTCAAAAATCCGAAAAATAGGGTTCGAATTGGTTTGGTTGGTAAGTATGTCGAATTACCCGATGCATACAAATCGATTGTGGAGGCGCTTATACATGCAGGTGCCAGCAACGAGGCTAAGGTTGAAATTGTGTCGGTGCATTCAGAAGATATAAATGAAGTTACCATTCAGGATAAACTGGGATCGCTTAAAGGTATACTAGTTGCTCCCGGCTTTGGCCATAGGGGCATTGAAGGTAAAATACTAGCTTGCAAGTTTGCCCGCGAAAATGGGATTCCCTTTTTTGGCATTTGCTTAGGCATGCAGTGTGCAGTTATAGAATTTGCCCGAAATGTTTTGGGAATGGAAAATGCTCATTCAACAGAAATGATGCACACAACTCCATACCCAGTAATCGACCTGATGGAGAACCAAAAAGGAGTAACCGATAAAGGAGGCACCATGCGTTTGGGCGCTTACCCATGCAGCATTAAAAAGGATTCGAAAGCATATGAGGCATACAATAAAACTGAAGTGTCTGAAAGGCACAGGCATAGGTACGAGTTTAATAATACCTATTTGGCTCAATTCGAGCAAAAGGGCATGCGCCCTGTGGGAATTAACCCCGAAACCTGCCTGGTAGAGATGATTGAAATCCCTAATCACCCCTGGTTTATTAGCGTTCAGTTTCATCCCGAATACAAAAGTACTGTAATGGATCCTCATCCTTTGTTTGTTAATTTTGTAAAAGCTGCCCTTAATTATCAAAAAGCGAGCGATAAATGAACCGAATAATTATAATACTTTTCCTATTTTTCCCCATTTTGGCTATTGCACAGGGAAAACAAATAACCGATTTCGAAACGCTAATGAAAACCCTTAATACTGGGGGGCAAGTTAGGGTTGTTATTGAATACGGCAAATGCCAGTTAATAGTCGATAATGAAATACAGAAAGAATCGCCCAATGCTATCAGTGGCCTAAACATCGATACTTACGAATTCTTTGCCCGAAAAACGGTTCGAAATAACGAAAAAGCATTTCTAGTATTTTCAGAGAATAAATTAATTCAGAACCCCAAGGGTAAGGGGTATGTATATAATTACGGAAAGGTGCGTATCGACGAGGATGGAGAGGTGAAAATTACTGTTTCGTATGTCGATCCCTTAACGCTCGAGGAAACTATGACCGAAAAATTCTTCACAATCATTAATAACGGGAAAAATAGTGGGGCTCTTTACATTTTCCAATTGTAGATTTATATTATACCTAATATTATTTAAGTCCTACGAGTTAGGACTTTTTTTGTACCTTAGTTATTCAACTTTTTATCATGGTTTCCTTTCTTCAGGAGGTAGTGAACGATTTGAAAAATCGTTTTCCTCAGGGTTTTGAAAATGTAACTTTAGTTTTTCCGAATAGGAGAGCAAGCGTTTTTTTTATTCATTACTTAGCGCAAAGTATCGATAAACCAGTTTGGGCTCCCAAAACCGTAACCATAAGCGATATAATGCTTAGGTTGTCGGGTTTGAAAATGGCCGATTCCATTTCGTTGGTTTTTAATTTATACAATTGCTTTTGCCAAATTACTAAAAGTAACGAGCCCTTCGACGAATTTTATTTTTGGGGAGAAGTATTATTATCCGATTTCGACCAGCTTGATAAGCATTTGGTCGATGCCCAGAAACTATTCTCGAATATTAAGGATTTAAAGGAAATTGAGGCCCAATTCGATTTTTTAACTCCCCAGCAGCGTCAGGTGCTTTCCGATTACCTTGGAGTAATGGGGACACAATCGGAACTGGCCGATAAATACTTGGGTATTTGGGAAAAACTGTGGCCCATTTATACTCAATTTAAAAAATCTTTACTTTCTCAGGGTGAGTGCTACGAGGGCATGGCATACCGTTTAGCGAGCGAAAAAATGAATGGTTCAGTTTCTAACTCTGAAACGGACAAATCCATCGCATTTATTGGTTTTAATACGCTGAATGTATGCGAACATCAACTCTTTAACCATATCAAAAGAAATGGCAATGCCCTGTTTTACTGGGATATAATTGACTTTTTGCAACCTACCGATGAGGCTAATGCAACCATTTGGGAGAATCTGAAACTTTACCCAAATGCATTGAAAAGGGAAACTCAGAATGCTAAGGAAAATAAACCTAAAGTTACCATAGTAACCTCACCCAATGTGGTTTCGCAGGCAAAACTCCTACCCAAAATATTTAACGAATTGGTCAACGGCAACTCTGAAATTGATATTAATACCGCCATTGTATTACCCAACGAAAGTATTCTGCTTCCAGTTTTACGATCCATTCCCGAATCAAGTAATTTAATAAATGTAACCATTGGCTATCCCTTAAAAGAAACGCCAGCATACGGATTGGCTGAGCTTCTGGTGCGGTTGCAAATGAATGCAAAAACTGATTTGGATGGAGAGAAAACTTTTTACTTTCGAAATGTTTTGGCGCTGCTCAATCACCCTTTTATCCGGCTTTGCGATCCGAACTTTTCCAAACTATTACTTAAAAGTATTAAGAATCAGAATGTTTTGTTCCCTTCGCAATCGCTTTTTGCCGACTCCCCATTGCTTTGCAAAATTTTTAAACCGGTAGAGAGCGGTATGGCTCTATGCGATTACTTGATGGATGTATGTTCGTTGGTAACCAGCAAAATGGCTGCAATGGATGAAGGTGACTATGATGCATCGAATACCATTAATATCGAGTTTTTACTGGCCCTTCTCCGTAGTATTACCCGATTAAAGTCCAATATTGTTAAGTACGAATTCAATGTTGGTCATAAAGTTTTTTTTCAGTTGCTTAAGAAGGTTTTCTTACAGGAGCGCGTTTCTTTCGAGGGCGAACCCCTTTCTGGTGTTCAGGTTATGGGTTTTTTAGAGACCCGCGTGCTCAACTTCGAAAACATTGTAATTCTTTCGTTTAACGACGATTTAGTACCGGGAAAGCCTAGTCAGGTTTCCTTCGTGTCGCCATCGTTACGAAAAGCATTCGGATTACCAAATCATAGGAATAATGAAGCCATTTATGCTTACAACTTTTTCCGACTTTTAGGAAGGGCAAAAAATGTTTACCTTGTTTATAGTGCTCGCACAGAAGGGGGTGCTTCGGGTGAGTTAAGCCGTTTTGCTTTGCAGCTTCAAATGGAGTATATGCCCAATTTGGTTCGAATGGTCGATGTAGGTTTCAACCTTAGCTTGGCTGCAAGTGCCCCTATTTCCATTGATAAAACGCCTGAGATTCTGAACGAGTTAATTGAACGGTTAAGCAAGAAGTACAATAGCATTAGTCTTTCTCCTAGTGGTCTTATTGCCTACATATCCTGTCCGTTACGTTTCTACTTTCGGTATGTAGTTGGCCTCTCCGAAACCGACGAGGTGGCCGAGGAGGTAGATGCTGTTCTCTTTGGAAAAATCATCCACTCTACAATCGATACGTTATATCAACCACATTGTGGTACCTGGCTAAATGCGCGAAGCATTAAGGCATTATCTGCCAATAGTTTGCAAATTGAATCGGTTCTTGACCAATCGATAATAGAGCACTTTGTTGGTTCCCATGCAGGTTCAGCAAAAAACCTGCTTTCGGGACGAAATGTGCTCATTCGAAATGCACTACTACATTTGGTAAAAAGGGTGCTGGCAGTAGACGAGCAGCGGGCACCCTTCTTTTTAGTGGGACATGAGCAGGAAACGGCTTTTAAAATTTCTTCGAGTATGAATGGAAGCCCCTTGGACGTTACCATTCGAGGTTCAATCGATAGGCTCGAAGGGAACGAGGGTAAGTTTACAATAATCGATTTTAAAACAGGAAGCAACTTCGATAAGGGCCAAGTCAAAAATATTGAGGGTTTATTCCAAACAGCAACCATTGGAAAAAACAAGGAGGTTTTTCAAATTCTCTGTTATTCGCAATCTGTTGTAGAACAATATGGAGCACATACGGTTCAGCCATTCGTATGGTTTGTTCGAACAGTATTCCCGGGCGATACACCCAGCATTATAATTGGCGAGAAGACTAATAAAATACCTGTAAATAATTTTATTGATTATTCTGAAGAATTCAAAAAGCATTTAACTGCCTTGGTAAATTCAATATTCAATACCAATGAACCTTTTGCTCAAACAAGCCATGTACAAAACTGTAAAACCTGCCCTTACCGTGGAATTTGCAATAGGTAACCAACCGCAAATTAAAAATTTCCCTTTTTTATCATAAATAGAGCGACAATATTGAAAATTTCAAGTCGGCCCAAAAGCATATTGATTGATAAAACAAACTTACCAAGGGAAGGAAGGGATGAGTAGTTGGAGAGCGAACTAACATCACCAAAGCCCGGACCCACATTGCCAATGGTAGCAATCGAAGCCGAAAAGGCAGTGTACAAATCAACATCGAGTGCGGTTAAAATGAGGGTTGTTAAAAAGAACGTAAAAACGTAAAGTACAAGGAATGTGAGCGTTAGCCTTTCCAGTTGCTCGCTAACAACCCTGCCATTCATTCGAACCATAAAAACAGCCCTTGGATGCTGAATGAGTTTCAGTTGCTTGCCAAGAGATTTAAAGAAAAGGAAAACCCTGTCGAATTTCAGTCCGCCCGAAGTGGACCCCACCATAGCGCATTGAATGGTAAAGTATATAAGAATAATTTGAACTAACGGGGGCCAAAGGTTTGAGTCGGCATTGGCAAAGCCGGTAGTTGAGCCCAGCGAAACCACCTGAAATGCTCCGTAGCGAAGCGAATCCCAAAAGTTATAGTACCCCGAAAAGAAAAGTTTGAGGGTTACAATAGTAACACCTATAGCAAGAATTCCTATAAATGCTCTGACTGTTTGGGTAGTGAACACATTCTCGCTTCTTCCGCTAACAGTACTGAAAAGTAGCCCGAAGTGCAGGCCCGAAACCACCATGAAGAAAATAATGATATAATCGATTATGGGGCTGTTATAATGCCCTACACTCAGATTTTTTGTTGAAAAACCGCCCGTTGCAATTGTGGCAAAGGAGTGGTTTAAGGCATCGAAAAAACTCATGCCCGCCAAAGTAAGCAAAACGGTTTCGATCAGGGTTAAACCTACATAAACTATAACCAGTATATGAACAATTTTTCGGGCTTTGTATCTGAAATTGAGCTTCGATAGTTCGCTCATCTCAGCATTCAGGAGCGTAATTCTCGAACTGGTTGAATGGGGAAGTATGAGCAGTACAAACATGATTATACCCACTCCACCTATCCAGTGAGTTGCTGAGCGCCAGAACAGCAGCCCCATGGGCAGGGCTTCTACGTTGTTGAGTATGGAGGCACCGGTTGTGGTGAACCCCGAAACACTTTCGAACCATGAGTTTATAAGCGAAAACTCACCACCCCACATAATGTAAGGAAGCATACCCACCAGGCATGTAACAATCCAACCCGATGCGACAATTGCTAATCCTTCAGAAAATGAAATATCATCGTGACTTTCGACAAAAATGAATGGAAAAAGCCCGAAAATAATGCAAATTAATGCACTGAAAAGCAGCGGTACGGTAGATGTTTCTGATTTAACTGCCGATATTGCAAATGCACTTAACAGGAAAAATGCATTGAAAAGCAATACGTAACCTGTAAATTTAATTATAACCTCTTTGCGCATATGGCATTACTTATTTTCATTCAAACGGTTCAATTTCTGAATGAGCCCATTAATTTCGTTTCCCAACGTTTTTATCTCGTCGTTGGTGTTTAAATGGATTCTGAGCGAGCGGTCGCGGGGATTGAAAGACTTAACAGCCTCAATTAAATCGTGTATGGGCGAAACAAAGTATCTCGAAATGAAAAAGTTCAACAGAAGCGCAAAAACCAATCCCCCAATAATGGCAACTATACCCGGCATTAATGCCCTGTGCGATTTATCCTTAAGTATCGATGCTTCGTCGAACATGCTCCGTTGGTTAAGGGTCATGAGTTCTGTAACGGCCAATTTTACATTAATAAACGATTGGTGTACGTCCTTCTGGTAAATCAAAATCTCTTCTTGGTTATGGAGAGGCTGTAAGGGTTTTCGCCACTTATTCTTGTATATGCGGTACAAACTATCGATTCGAGTAACATACAAGTCCTCGCCTTCCTCAGTTATATTGTTTTTGGCAATTGTAAATGCTGCCATAAATGCGCTATCGGCACGATGAATAATATCACGACCCGAATCTACCTCGTCGAGAATAACAAGCAGTATGCCGCTATCTTCGCGCTCCAGCGCATCAATCATGGTTTGAGTTGCCTCAATGGTTTTATAGTTATCGTCTATTAGTGCGCTTACCGAGCGGCTGAGTTTCAAAAATTCTATGGTTGAAACCGCTCCTGCTGCAATTAGCAATGCAATAAGCAGCATGAAACCAGCCAAAATCTTTTGTTTTAAGTTCATATTTGTATGGATTAATTTCCAAAGGTAATATTCGAATATGGTAAATTGTTCTTTAATATTCCGTTTTATTTTGGAAATTATTTGAAGGGAACAGCAATAAACGCTAATTATCACAAAGGAAAGAAGAATTCAGGCTAATAGCCTGAAGTAATGGCGTAAAAAGGGAGGGCTTTATTAATTTGTAGTCGCTTTTCTATCTCTTTTTATACAGAAATGTCAAATACAATGCGAAAACAATGGTTGTAATACCTTGTATATAGAGCGGAGTAGCAATTAGTTTAGAGTTAGGGATAAGCATAATGGCAATAAAACCAAACTTTAATGCATAGTATGCACCCTTGCTTAAAATAATAGATAGAATAATGGAGGCAAAGGCATTGCGGGTTTTGCTGAGTAATATGTGGAATAGCCAAACATTTAAAACTAGTTCTAGGGCAATCAGTACCATTTTAAAAAAATGGGGGTGCGACGAAACCATAAAGCTGAAAAGTGGCAGGGTGAGGGCAATTATATAAGCGTTCACACGGTTTGTGTGAACAAGAGCCAATACTAGCATAAGCCTCATGGGTTCAATGAGGTATAAAGGGAAATTTAACAGATGCGAAACGGCCGGTACAAAATATATAAAGGCTAGGGCAATAAAGTTGAATGCTGCATTAAGCATTATATACTTGTTACTTTCTACTTTTGCTTTCATATGGTTGGTTGTTTGTAATATTTAAGAGTTGGATGGTTTAAATAGGTTTAATGCTAACGTAGAATTTTTCGAACGAATGCAACCGTAAAATACGACATTAAAAAAACACCAAAGAAACCAAGTGCACTGCTAATTATTCGTGAATAGCCAAGCGGTATGAATTCGCCATAACCAATTGTGAAGAAGGTTATTATGCAAATGTATATTGATCGAAAAAAAAGTCCTGGGTCAGTAGCAAGGTCGCTCGAGGCTACAACATCGCCAATTCCTGTAAGAGAAAAAATAGTATAAAGCGATGAGAAAAATAGAATTATGCTTATAATACTAACTATTACTCTTTGGGGAGAGGTTGCATAAAGCCCCATCCAATCGAATACAAGGAGTTTGAAAAAGTATGAGGGGTATGCAATAATTTTTTTAATACCGGAATTATTTTTTTGGGTATCAAGTTCATGGCGGTTCCTGCATCGCATC
Organism: uncultured Rikenellaceae bacterium; assembly: GCA_964479665.1. Lineage (GTDB taxonomy): Bacteria > Bacteroidota > Bacteroidia > Bacteroidales > Tenuifilaceae > UBA2287. The sequence continues at coordinate 114,703 of CAYZNN010000003.1, forward strand.
AACTCAACATATGCTAAATCTTCATCGTCGTAACGGCCCAAATCGCTGAAATTTTGTTTAAGGATTCGAAACTGATCGGCTTTGTCGGCCCAATTAGTGTTCGTTTGACTATAAATTGCTGCTTTAATATTATTAGCCTCCCATTGAACATAAAAGCGCCCCAGTAGCCTAAACCCCGAAAAGTTGATAATACAAACACTGGGCGGTTCACCATGCGAGTAAAAGTCCACTATATCGCGGGCAATACAACCCGAAAGGTCAATGATCTCTGCTCTTTCAACATGAATATTTAATGTGCCATTGAATTGGCACGAAGTAAGAACTAGCGATTTGAAAATCCCATTAAAGAAAGAAATATTACCAGGGAAAACGACACGATCAAATACAATATCGGATCCATGGGCTTGGAAAAGTTCAAATGAAACTTCGCTGGCTCCAAAAACCGATTTAATGAATGAGACTCTTCCATTCTTTACCTCTGCGCCATCGAAGTTAACATAACCTTCAGAAAAAACGCAACGATTGAAGCTGGTTTTGCCACTACCAAAATCAACATTTCGAAAATCGCTATGGCCTTTGCAGAAATCGGCTTGTTCGAATATTACTGTTTTGTTACCAAAGCGAGCGTAACGGAAATCGCACTTTCCGTCGCCAAAACGGGTAATTTTAAAATTTGCCTCGCTGTTGTTAAACCGAGTATTAACAAATGAAACATCGCCTTTGCCAAAGTCTGTATTTATGAATGAAACCTGACCGTTACCAAAATCTGTATCCTGAAAATCCTTAAGGCCCTCAGAAAAAATGGTGTTTTTTAGCGTTAATATTTCTGAAATTGAATGGCACTGGGTCATTAAGAACCTGTCGGTTTTAATAAATAGCTCATCCAGTTGAACATTCGAACAATAAAAATTACTATAATTGAAATTAACTCCCCCGCCAATGAAGGTAGCTCCGCTAAAAGCAAGGGAATCTCCTTTGAATGTAGCATAAGTTAAATCGGTATCGTAGGTTGAAGCAAAAAAAGCGAACCTGGCTGAAAAGTTATTAATGTCAATTAATTCATGCTTGTCTCTAAGAAGGTACCTTCTACAGGCAGTTAGTGAAAAACCTTTAATAAAACAGTTATCTAAATTTACTGACTCACCTTTTCCAATGGAATCGTAAATACTATCAAGGTCGGGAACTCCTAGTTCAAATTCTTCAAGTTGTTTGCCCTGATCATTAAATATGGTAACTTTTGCAGTTTGAGAAGTTGTAAAACCATCGGGTCTGTAAAAGGCCCTATTGAATAGCTGTACCTGAAAGGTGTCGAAACTTCTGGCCATTTCCTACTTTTTTTCAAAAGTAGGAATAAATATGTAAAAAGCAACAATTCGGGTGCCCAGTTGGGAGTTTAATACCATTTAAAAATACGCATGCCAAGTGTAAACATAAAAATGCCAAGGCCATTGAGAAGTAACACAAGGTAGCCAACATTCAGCAATTCTGCACCCTCATTAAAAATTGCTTTTATTCCATCGGCAAGCATGGTTAGGGGTAGAGCCTGTATGTATGGAATGGTAAATTCGGGAAAATTGTGGTAGCTGAAATAGATACCCGACAGCAGCATCATAGGCATAACCACAAAATTTATTAGTCCGTTTCCTATTCGGGTTTTGGCAGTTCGCGAACCAACCAGTACTGCAATTCCCGTAAAGGCTACAATACCCGAAAGAAAGAGGGCAATAAACGCAAATATGCTACCGCTTATAGTTATGTCGAAGTAATAGTGAGCAAACGCAAACACAATGGCTGCCTCAACCGAACATAGGAAAACCCTTGCAATAAATAGCGAAGCAATGTAATGCCACTTACGAAGGGGAGTAGCCACCATGCGGCGGAGTAATTTTTTGGTTCGTGCTTCAATAAGTGTATAGCTTATACCCCACATGGTCGACATCATTATGTTCATGGCTAGCAGCCCTGGCACCAAAAAATCGATATAACGACTCCCTTTGGCAGTTATAGGTTTTATCTCGAACTGCGAATTGCTTGCAACCCTTCCATTGGCTATGGCCGAGAGATGAAGATAAACGAGCTGCGCTTCGGAGTTTTGCTTGTCGTAATGAAAGATTAATCGACCATTGTTTTCAGTAATTATTAGCGATACATTTCCTCGCTTAAGCATAAGTTCTGCTTCAGTCCATTCAACGGGCTTCAGAATGTAATGAGTTAAACCCATAAGGCTGTCGCCAAAGTTAGCTGTGTAAAAAACTTTACCAGTAAGCGTATCGGTTGAAGGGTTGAAATGGGAAAGTTGAGGTATTCTATCTTTCAATTTAGCTGCAGAGGTATCGGATAGTACTATTGCAACTGTTTTAGTTGGTTCAATTTTACTCGAAAAAGCAATGCCCAGCCCCCATGCCATGAGTATGGGGAAAACCAACGACCAGAATACCACGCCGGGTTCGCGGTAAAATTCACGAACTTCAACAAGAATGAGTTGAAAAAGGGGATGTTTGAACATAACGTTGGGTTAATTTGTGGTTAAATGCTTCCCTGTCATTGAGATAAACAGGTCGTCGAGGGTTATTTTTCGGCATTCAAACTGCAAAAGTGTAATGTTATTTATGCTAATAGCATTAAGGAAATGGGGCAACTGCTCAACTATGCTTCGCACAATAAGCTTTCCTGAGTTGGTATTTTCGTCCCATATTAATTTTATAACACCATCGCCACAGAAAATGCTACTGTTAATAGCCTCTTTGGTGGAAAACTCAATAATTTCTTTACTATTACTTGCATTTAAAAGTTCGTCGAGGGTACCCTGGGCAAGTATTTTCCCTTTGTCCATAATTATTATTCTGTCGCATAGGTATTCGGCCTCCTCCATGTAGTGGGTGGTTAAAATAAGCGAAGTATTCTTGCTTTGCTTAAGCGACATAAGAATATTCCATATTTCCCTTCGGGCAGTTGGGTCGAGACCCGTTGTGGGCTCGTCGAGAAGCATAAGCTCTGCATTATTTAATAGGGCAATAGCTAGCGCTAATTTCTGACGCTGGCCTCCCGAAAGATTCTGAACGTAGCTCTTACGCTTATCGTCGAGCCCAACGGTTGTAATTACTTCATTAACCCTGCCTTGCGGCAGCCCGTAGAAACTGGCGAAAAGCTGCACCGTTTCGGTTACCCTGAGCTTATCAATGAATCGGGTTTCTTGCAACGATAGGCTTATTGTGTTTCGTAGTTCTTGCTCATTCCCACTCCATTGCTTTCCCGAAATGAAAATTTGGCCACTTGTTGGCATTTGAATTCCCTCAATCATTTCAACAGTGGTAGTTTTACCTGCACCGTTGGGCCCAAGCAGGGCAACAAATTCGCCCTTCTTCACGCTAAAAGTTACACCCTCAACGGCTTTTACCTCTTTGAAAGATTTATATATATTTTGAACTTCAAGAATGTTACTCATTTTTAATGATTATTTAAATAGAAACTTGCTTGTAAAGTTAGCATAATATGGAGCCTGCATCTAGTATTTCCATCAATTCTTCGTGTTATAATTTCTTATACATTTTTAACGCTATTTAACACCAAATACCCTGAATTATCTACAAATTTGCGATTGCATTGTATAAGCGTATTAAACAACTGTGTTTAATGTAAAAATTAAGAATATATGCAATCTTCAAACGAAACCGCAATGGTAAACATAAAGGAACTTAATGAGCGCATTCGCCTCGAAAGTTCATTTGTTGATATTATAAACATGGAAATGGGCAAGGTGATTGTTGGGCAGAAACACCTTGTTGAGAGTTTGCTAATTGGCTTATTGGCTGATGGGCACATCCTCCTCGAAGGGGTTCCGGGTTTGGCCAAAACATTAGCCATTAACACCTTGGCAAACACCATCGACGCAGGTTTTGCCAGAATTCAGTTCACCCCCGATTTGCTCCCTGCAGACCTTATAGGTACCATGGTTTATAGCCAGAAAAAAGAGGAGTTCCATGTGAAAAAGGGCCCCATTTTTACCAACTTTGTTTTAGCCGATGAGATTAACCGGGCTCCAGCCAAAGTTCAAAGTGCTTTGCTCGAGGCTATGCAGGAAAGGCAAATAACTATTGGCGACCAAACATTTTCGTTACCTTCACCTTTCCTTGTGTTGGCAACACAAAATCCCATTGAGCAGGAGGGAACCTACCCATTGCCCGAAGCGCAGGTGGATAGGTTTATGCTGAAGGTGAAAATTACCTATCCAAAGGTTGAAGAGGAAAAACAGATTATGCGCATGAATGCTGCACCCCATTTTCCCAAATCGGAAAGGGTTATTAAGCCCGAAGATATTGTGAAGGCCCGTAACGTGGTTCGCGATGTTTACATGGACGAAAAAATTGAAAAGTACATTCTCGATATAGTTTTTGCAACCCGTTTCCCAAAGGAATTCAAACTTGAGAAATTTCAACCCATGATAGCTTATGGTGGCTCACCACGTGCCAGTATAAATTTAGCGTTGGCATCGAAAGCCTATGCGTTCATTAGGCGAAGGGGGTATGTTATTCCAGAGGATGTTCGTTCGGTTAGCCACGATGTGCTTCGCCACAGAATTGGGCTTACATACGAAGCCGAAGCAGAAAATATAACAACTGAGGATATTATTACCGAAATTTTAAATACCATCGAAGTTCCTTAGGCAATGTGTAATTCCTTTCGCCATACAATTTTGCTTCTGTTTCAGCTGGTGCTCTATTTCCCTAGTAGCGGTCAAAATTATATTGGCCTTCATAAAGATGAAATCAGGGAAAGGGTTAGGCATGAGCAGCAAGGGTTTGTTTTTACTAAGGAAATTGAAAATGGCGATAAGAGTTTCATTAAGTTCGAAAACACTTTTGAGGAGCAAACATTGCTCTACGTTTTAAATGCACAAGGCTACTGTACAAGCGTGTCGAGGATGTATAATACATGGCTATTCAATCGTGTAAAAACCGATCTCGATTCCAAATTCAAACCAGCTGGCGACCAACGTTGGATTGAAAACCTGCAAGGTAAAGAGTTTGAGGTCCTTCTTCGGAAAAGCGAATGGTTTATTACAGTAGTAACATTACCATTGAAACAGTAAGAATGCTATGGAAGCATCGGAACTTTTAAAACGGGTTCGAAAAATTGAGATCAAAACGCGGGGGCTCTCAAGACATATTTTTGCAGGGCAGTACCATAGCGCGTTCAAAGGCAGGGGTATGGCTTTCAGCGAGGTGCGCGAATACCAGTATGGCGACGATATTCGGAATATCGATTGGAATGTAACGGCCCGCTTCAATTCACCTTTCGTTAAGGTTTACGAAGAGGAACGCGAACTTACAGTTATGCTTTTGGTAGATGTGAGCGGTTCACGCATGTTTGGAACTACCAATTACCTTAAAAAGAACGTTATTACCGAAATATCGGCTGTTCTCTCTTTTTCTGCGATTCAGAACAACGATAAAATTGGGGTTATTCTTTTCAGCGATAAGGTTGAACTTTTTATTCCCCCCAAAAAGGGTAGAACCCATATTCTCCATATTATCCGTCAACTCATTGGCTTTACCCCAACAAGTAGGGGTACCAACCTGTCGGAAGCGCTTCGTTTCCTTACTAATGCCATTAAGAAGCGCTGTACCGCTTTTGTGCTGAGCGATTTTATGGATTACAACCAGGATGCAACCGATGCCAATTTCGAGGAGGCGCTCCGTATTGCTGGCAACAAGCACGATGTGGTAGCCATAAGGGTTTTCGATCCAAGGGAGTCACAATTGCCCCCACTGGGGCTCGTTAAAATGAAAGATGCCGAAACCGATGGTTTTGTATGGATTGACAGCTCGAGCTTGGCCGTTAGAAACCATTTTGAAAAGCACTGGCAAAAAAGTGAAGCCCTTCTGAAGCAAACCTTTTCGAGGTGTCAAATCGATTCCACGGCCATAGCTACTGATCAGGATTATGTTAAGCCCCTCATTAAACTTTTTAAATTACGTTCATAATGGTTTGTTATGGTGCGATTAACTAAATATTCTTTTCTTCAAATTGTACTGTTGGTTACTATGCCTCTATTCACATTGGCCCAACTTCCGCAATACGAGTTTAAGGCATCGGTAAGCAAAGACACGATTACAATTGGCGACCAAATAGAATTCAACATTCTGGTTGCCTTACCCAAAGGTTACACTTTCAGTTTTTCAGCACATACCGACACTCTTGCTAAAGGCATTGAAATCCTTCAGCCCTTCCGAATCGATACCCTTAAAAACGCAGCCGACCGAACCGAGTATATATACAAACTTCTGATAACCTCATTCGATAGCGGAGTTCACAGAATTGCTCCCCAGAAAATTGCATTTGGTAATAGTGAGCCCTTTGATACGGTTCAAACTGCAGCGGTTTGGCTTACAGTAAAAACTGTTCCTCGCGATACTACCGTTGCAGGCATTTTCGATATAAAACAGCCACTCGATGAGCCTATTACATTTGCAGAAGTTGCACTCTGGGTGGGCGGAACTATACTTCTTGGCGCAATTATTTTCTTTTTGGTATTGCTAATCAAAAGGTTATTGCAACGTAAACCAATTGTTTTATTCGAAAAACCCAAAGACCCTGCCCATGTGGTTGCACTCAGAAAATTGCAATCAATATTCGATGCCAAACGTTGGCTCGACGACGATTATAAAACTTTTCATTCTGAAGTTACCGAAATAATTCGCGAATACATCGAAGGCCGATTTGGAATTCCAGCTCTTGAGCAAACCACTATGGGTATTGTTCATTCATTTCAAAAGGACAATGTAATTCCGAAAGCACTTTTCGAAAAGTTTTTCGAAAACTTTGCAACATCCGATTTAGTAAAATTTGCCAAGTATTCGCCCTCAGTTCAGGAGAATGAGTCGCTCCTCAAGTTCGCATTCGACTTTGTTAGAGAAACCAAACAGGTTGAGGAGATCCCCACTGTAAATGAACAATTAGTGGATAAAAACTCTAATAGCATAAGTGTAACCAATTCAGAAAAGAGAGTTGAATTATGAACGGAATAGCCTTTGCACATCCAGCCATTTTGTATTTGCTGCTTCTAGTGCCCGCATTGGTTGCTTGGTATATTTTCCGACAGCGCGACCCCGATGCAAGCATTCAGTTTTCTGGAATTCAACGTTTTGCTGATGCTCCCAAATCAATCCGCATTTATCTGCGCCATGTGCCGTTTGCATTGAGAATGCTAGCGATTGCGTTTGTTATTATTGCTCTTGCTCGCCCCCAATCTACCAATTCCTTTAAAAATATTCAGACCGAAGGGATTGATATAGTTGTTGCACTCGATATTTCAACCAGCATGCTTGCTAGCGATTTTAAACCCGATCGGATTGAAGCAGCCAAAGAAATTGGAATTCAATTCATCTCGGGAAGAAAAAACGATAGGATTGGCTTGGTTGTATTTGCCGGCGAGAGTTTTACGCTCTGTCCGCTTACTACCGACCATGCTACGGTTATTAACCTTTTTAAAGATGTAAAATCCGGTCATATTGAGGATGGAACTGCCATCGGCTTGGGACTGGCAACGGCCATATCGAGGCTAAAGGATAGCGATGCTATTAGCCGGGTTATTATCATTCTGACCGATGGAGTTAACAATCGGGGTGAAATTGCACCTATTACAGCTGCTGAAATTGCAAAAACCTACGGAATTAGGGTTTACGCTGTTGGAGTGGGAACTCAGGGGGAAGCACCGTATCCTATTCAAACCCCATTTGGCATTCGTTACCAGAACAGAAAGGTTGAAATTGACGAATCTTTGTTGCAAAAAATTGCAGAAATAACCGGAGGTCAGTATTTTAGGGCGCACAATAACATGGCACTTAAGAGTGTTTACGAGGAAATTGATAAGCTGGAGCGTACCAAAATGGAAGTAACTGAGTTTAGCAAAAAACAAGAGGAATTCCGAAGGTTTGCTGTGCTTGCTTTTATTCTTCTGGCTGCCGATTTGTTGCTTAGAACAACTCTATTTCGAAGTATACCTTAAAAAAAGAGAGAGGTTAACTATGTTTCGCTTTTCGCATACCGAGTATTTTTACCTTTTAGGAATTGTTCCAATCCTTTTGTTGGTTTATTTCATATCATCCTATTACCGTAAGCGCAGAATTTCTCTATTCGGAAATTTAGCATTGTTGCGGGAGCTAATGCCAGGTGTTTCTTTCCGAAGGGGTTGGATTAAATTTATATTTGCCCTAATGGCCGTTACCGCTATAGCTGCTGCCATAGCCGGTCCACAGTTCGGTTCAAGGCTTACCGAAGTGAAGCGTAAGGGTATAGAAATAATAATTGCTCTCGACGTTTCCAACAGCATGCTGGCTCAGGATATTAGCCCTAACCGGCTCGAAAGAGCAAAACTAGCCATAAATCAGCTGGTCGATAGGTTCACCAACGACCGTATTGGGCTTATTGTTTTTGCTGGCGATGCCTATGTTCAATTACCTGTAACCAGCGATTATGTTTCGGCTAAAATGTTCCTGTCGTCCATAAATCCCGGAATTGTTTCTAAGCAGGGTACAGCAATTGGAACAGCAATTAATTTGGCATCCAACTCGTTCAGTTTAAATGAAGAAGCAAAGAGGGTTCTCATAATCATTTCCGATGGTGAAAATCATGAAGACAACCCCATAGAAACTGCCAAGGCTGCTGCTCAAAAAGGAATTATAATTCATACTATAGGAATCGGATCGGTACAGGGAGCACCGCTTCCTATGCCTTCGGCGCACGGAGGAGTCGATTTTTTGAAGGATAAGGAGGGGAATGTGGTAGTGAGCCGCCTCAACGAGCAAACCCTTTCGCAAATTGCCGTTACAGGCAACGGAAACTATGTTAGGGCAACCAACACACAATTCGGATTACTTCCGCTATTCGACGAAATTAACCGCATGGAACGTACCAGGTTTAAAGAGAAGGTTTATGCCGACTTCGACGATCAGTTTCAATATTTACTCGCTCTGGCACTCATTATTCTAGTTGTCGACTTTTTTATACTCGAACGCAAGAATAGATGGCTTCAGCAACTCAATTTATTTGGAAGGAACAACTAATTTTTTTGGGTATGAAAACCAAATTGATTTTAATATCAGCACTAATATCGATTACACTTTCAACTAAGGCCCAAACAGAACGGAGTAGTATTAGGCAGGGTAATAGGGAGTTTAAGAAAGGACAATTTCTCGATTCTGAAATTTCATACCGCTCAGCTCTCGAAAAGAATCCTACCTCGGTTAAAGGAAATTTTAACCTGGGCGGGGCCCTGTTTAAGCAGGATAAATTTGATGAGGCCAAAACCACATTCGAGGGCATAACGCAATCGAATGCCGATGCCCATATTCGAGCAAAAGCTTTTCATAACTTGGGAAATACCCTGTTTAAACAGCAAAAACTTGCCGAAGCTGCCGATGCTTATAAAAAAGCACTTCGATTAAATCCTGGCGATTCAGAAACCAAATACAATTTATCGGAAGTGCTTCGTATGCTGCGTGAGCAGCAAAATCAGCAGAACCAAGGCGATGGGAAAGGTAAGGATGATGAGAAGCAAAACGATAAAAATGACGACAAGCAGAAACAAAACGACCCGCAGGATAAGCAAGACGATAGGAACCAACAGAATAAACAGCAGCCTCAGGAGCAAAAGATTTCACCTGAAGATGCAAGGCGTATGCTCGAAGCCATTCAAAAGAATGAACGCAATGTGCAGCAAAAAGTTTTAGAAAAACAGGCCAAAGAGGCTAAAGTTAGGGTTGAGAAGAACTGGTAAAGGTATGGTTATGAAAAGATTGATAAATACCGCTTTCGTTACTCTTATGGCCCTGACAGCCCTGGGGCAGGATGTAGAGTTCAAAGTTTCTGCTCCAAACGTTGTTGCTGTAGGCGAACAGTTTCGAATAGTTTTTACATTAAATGCAAGACCTCAGGAGTTCGTTGCACCCTCTTTCTCAAATTTCTATGTTTTAGCTGGCCCAAGCATATCACAAAATTTCAGTTCAGAATATATTAATGGAAAGTTTACCCAAAATAGCTCATTCACATATACATATATACTCGAAGCAACTTCAGAAGGGACGTTTATTATTGAATCTGCAAAAGCAACAATCTCTAAAAAGAACTACCAATCTGAGCCCTATGCCATAGAGGTTGTAAAACCCAAAGATGGTCAATCGCGTTCGGGACAAAGTTCAGATCAGCCTGCAAGCAACGAATCGTCTGAAGAGTTTGAAGAAACATACTTGTCTTTAGAAATTGACAGAGGCACTGCCTTCAGAGGTCAACCCATTCTTGCTACTCTTAAAATTTTTACCCGAGAAAATGTAGCGGGTTTCGAGGATTTCAAGTTTCCCCAATTCGATGGTTTTTGGAATCAGGAGGTTGAAACTCCTAATAACATTCAGTTTCAACGTAAGAACATAAACGGTCGGATTTACAACGAAGGAGTTCTTCGAAAATTCCTTCTATTTCCGCAACAAACCGGCGAAATTACTATTGATCCCTTTGAGAGTATTGTGCTGTTTCAACAGCGCGCCGGTAGAAATCAGTCGCTTTTCGACGATATTTTTGGAATGTACCAAACCGTTCGTAAGCGAATGGTAAGTAAACCCGTAAAAATTCGAATAAAAGATTTACCTGCTAATGCTCCTGAATCATTCAATGGGGCTGTTGGTCGTTTCAATATGGAAGTTTCTGCCGATAAACCTGAGTTAAAAACTAATGAGGCGGTAACTGTAAAAGTTAAAATTTCGGGAAGCGGCAATATACGATTAATTGAAGCTCCCAAGATCCAATTTCCATCTGGTTTCGAAACCTTCGATCCGAAGGTTAACGAAAGTATTAGCACTACTTCGGAGGGAGCAAAGGGCTTTAAGGCTATCGATTATGTGGCCATTCCTCGTACACCTGGAAATTACAGTATTGAGAGGGTTGAATTCAGCTATTTCGATCCGGTTCAAGAAAAGTACGTTACCCTTAAATCGAAACCTATATCGTTCACCATTGAAGCCGATGGTAGTCAGCCCCAGGGAATGCAAATGGTAGGCTTTGGTAAGGGGGAGGTTAAGTTTATTGGTAAGGATATTCGATATATTATAACTTCAGTTCCTAAATTCACAATGGGGTGGGGGAACTTTTTTGGATCTTCAAGTTATTGGCTATTATTATTGCTTGTAATTGCTTTGGCTATAGTAGTCTTTGTTTTCATCAAGAACCGTCGTCAATATATGGGCAACATTGCCTTGGTCCGAACCCGAAGAGCCAATAAGGTGGCCCGCAAGCGCCTTGCCTCTGCATACGAGTATATGAAGGCACAAAATTCAGATCGTTTCTACGACGAATTGCTTCGTTGCATGTGGGGCTATACTGCCGATAAGTTGAACATTCCCTTGGCAGTATTAAGTAGCGAAAGTGCACGAGAAACCCTAATTGAGCACAATGTTACCGAAGAGGATGTTGCTGAATTCCTCCGAATTGTAGCAGAATGCGAGTATGCACGCTATGCTCCGGGTTCTACCCAGGCCCTAATGGATAGCCTGTACCAAAGCGCCCATTCGCTGGTGTCGAAATTTGAGGATATTATTAAAAGGTAATTTACTATGAATAGGTTGAGCATAATTTCACACTACCTGTTGTTCCCTGTTATGGCAACTGTGTTGTTTGCCAACGCTTTTGGCCAAACGCCCGATTCGCTTTTCGTTAAAGGTAACAAGCATTACGATTTGGGCCAATTCGAAGAGGCTGCGAATTATTTTCAGCAAGCTGTTGATTCGGGTTATGTTGCTGCCGAACTATTCTTTAATCTCGGAAATGCTTACTTCAAGCAGAACAGAATTGCTCTTGCAATTTTGAACTACGAACGGGCCCTTTTATTAAAGCCCAATAACGATGACTTTCAATTTAATTTGGAAATGGCCTATAGTTTTACTTCCGATAAAATTGAACCGCTTCCCGAAATGTTTTTGGTTGCAGGGTATAAAAACGTTACTTCGTTATTAAATTCAACACAATGGGCCACCTTAAGCATTGTTTTTTTTGCTTTTTCGCTGGCTCTGTTTTTGCATTTTTGGTTTTCAGGGTCACGATTGGTTAAACGCTTATCATTCTCATTTTCTACTCTTGCCCTATTGTTAACATTAGTATTAATGCTTTTTGCCTCTTCGGAAAGGAGAAAGATTGATAGGCGAGACAGTGCAATTATAATGGCTCCTGTAGTTGCTGTAAAGAGTTCGCCCGGGAATACAGGGAAGGACATTTTTATTCTTCACGCCGGAACCAAGGTGAAAATTACCAATTCAATTGGCGAGTGGAATGAAATACGAATTGCCAATGGCAACAAAGGTTGGCTACCGTTAAATTCAATTGAAAGGATTTGAGGTTAAACCTCAAATCCAATCATTTCCCCTTTTTTCATTATCAACTCATCGTCGAAATACACATCGGGTTCCTTCACAAGCCCATCGAGATGGCTGCTTACCGAAATGCGTCCGCCCATGGTAATGTTATTGCCAAAGGCAATGTGGATGGTACCAAAAACCTTTTCGTCTTCAAGAATTTGACCTGTTAGTATGGCTTTGTAGTTGGTGCCAATACCGAATTCGGCAACTGCTCTGGCATCGCGCCCAACCTTGTCGAGCATTTCAACCAATTTTTGTGCCTCTACTCCTCCGGTTATGCTTTCGGCATACCCATTAACAATATCGATTGTAATTGGTGTTTCAACCATTCCAATACCGGCCATAGAGCCATCAATTACAACTCTGCCGTTGGTTTGGTCTTCCCACGGAGCAAGGAATACTTCGCCAGAGGGTAGGTTGCCGCTTTCGCCCTTATTTCGAAGAACACCCTTGCTGGGAAGGATCATCCGATGCTTAACGGGCATTGTTACATTAGTTCCTTTTTCGGTTACAACCCTAATAGTGCCAACGCCAACCATTTTTGCAGCAATAAAATCGGTTAGTGCAATAATTTTATTGTAATCGGCATTGAGGCATCGAACCATTGTATCGATGGTAATTCCGGGCATTGTGCCAACCCGAACGCCGAGTTTAACCGCTTCTCTACGGGCATCGGTATGAGTAAGCGATTTGGCAGTTGGGCAAACCACCACATCAACCGTTTTCATGAGTGCCGAAACCTGAGAGGGTGGTTCCTGCCCGTTTATTTCGCGCGATTTAATTTCGATAAGCAGCGACTCCTGACAAAGGCTTTTGCCCGCTTCATGAAGGGCAAGTCCAATTTCGCGCTTAATTTCGTCGGTTACAATAAGTAACGTTTCGTTCTTTTGAAGGCCCATGCAGTCGCGAAGTGCGATCATGGAAGCCTGATGAAGTTCATTATTCTGGGACATAATTTAACTTTTTGCCCCAAAATAGGTATTTTTTCAATAACCCCCAAGAAAAGTATTCTAAAGCATAATTGTAACCTTTGCTCCCCTGTCTTTAAGATTCGATAATTCAACCTTTCCTTTATGGGCATCCATAATAAGTTTCACAAGGGCTAAACTCAGGCCTTTTTGTTGATCGGATCGTTCATCGCTTACGAAGAGTTGAAATGGATTTTGTAAAACCCTATTGCTGAAGCCTTTTCCCTGATCGCATATTTCAATAATACTTAATTCGTTTTTACTGATACCGTTTATGGAGATTTTCGAGCCTGTAGTAGAATGCTTTAGGGCATTATCTAAAAGTTCCTCGATACAGAAAATAATTAAATTCTTATCGGCCTTCAGGTTGAAATTGGAGCTGATGTTTACATTCAATGTGCAATTTTTAATGCATAGGTCCTCCTTTCGAGCATCGATAATGCTGGTTATTAATTCATTTGCATCGATATTTTGAATTTCTAAATAGTATCTTCCCGATTTGAGTTGGGTTATTCGTTCAGCTGACAGAAGAAACTTTTCAAGTCGATTTACCGAAGTTTCTATTATGAGGATAAGAGTATTGAGCGATTCGGAATTGGTTAAAGGAATGTCTTGCTTCAATAAATCGATTGAAGCAACAATTCCATTTAGTGGCGTTCTTATTTCATGGCTGATTAATGAGAGAAAATCCATTTTTAACTTATCGAATTCCAAAAGGTCCTGATTGATTCTTTCGAGGGTTTCGTTTTTTTCAATTAATTGCTGATTAAGGATTTGATTCTCCTGTTTCAATTGATATATTTCCAGCGCTTTATCAATAACGTTTCTGAGTTGTGCTTCTTTCCACGGTTTTTGAATGTATTGAAATATTTTTGCTTCGTTAATGGCCGATTTTAGTGCATCGAAATCAGTGTATCCGGTTATTAAAATTCTATTGAGTTCAGGAAAACTTTGCAAAGTATGTTTTAGAAAAGTTACTCCATCCATTTCGGGCATACGCTGGTCGGTGAGAATTAAATCGACCGATTCGTTTTTTAAAATCTCGAGTCCCCATTGGGCATTTATTGCAGTTAAAACGTTATACTCACGACGAAAAGTATTTCGAAAAATATTCAGATTGCTTTCTTCGTCGTCAACATACAAAATTGTAAATTTCTTAGTGCATTCCATCGAATATGGCTTTTAGTATGGTATCGCGAAGTTCTTCGTTATTCCAGGGTTTTGAAACGAACTTAAAAAGTTTATAGTGGTTGTAAGCAATGTCAATTTCCTCTGGTTTCGTAAAACCCGAAAGCATTAATCGGCTGGGGGGGATGTCAGAAAACTTTTCGTTAACCATTTTCAAAAATTCCAAACCTGTTATTTCTGGCATTCGCTGGTCGGTTATTACTACATCCACTTGTGATGAGTTTAGAATAGCAAAACCTTCATTTGCCGATTGGGCAGTTAGAACATTAAATTCTCTACGAAAGGTGTTTTTGAATAATCGAAGGTTCACCTCTTCATCATCTACATAAAGTATGGTGTATTTGTTCATAGGCGTTTATTAAACTAAGTTCTGAAATTCTGGAAGGGTTACGGTGAATTGTGAACCTTCATTAGGCTTACTTTTTACATCAACTGAGCCGTTGTGTTCTTGAATGATTCCAAAAGTAATGGACAAACCCAAGCCAACCCCTTTGCCAATATCTTTAGTTGTAAAGAAAGGATCGAATATTCTATTCTGAATATCGATGGGCATTCCCTTACCCGAATCGGTAACAATAACATTTACAAAGTTTCCTCGTTTCTGCGTTTTAATGGTTATTGTACCGTTTTGCTCTATAGCATCGATTGCATTTGATACAATGTTCATGAAAACCTGATTCAGTTTGCCTGCTTTACCATCAATTTCGCCAATGGAAGGGTCGAAATCCTTATGAATTTGTATATGATTCTTGTATTTATTACGTAGCAGAAGCAATACCCCTTCAATGGTTTTATGCAAATTAACTGAACCCCATTCCTCCCTTTCGGAGCGGGAAAAGTTACGTAAGCCTTCAACTATATCGGCAGTTCGCTCGGCTCCAATCCTAATGTCGCTCAATGTTTGGGTTACAGCATCTATGGCTGCATCAAATTCGTATTCCGCTCGAAGCTTATTAAAAGTATTTAATGTTTTTTCGGCATCCTGATACTTCTCGGTTTTAATAAGTGAGCTAATAACCTTCATTATGTCTTCAAAATCGCGGGTTAGGCTATTAACTCCTGCATACACAAAGTTTATGGGGTTATTTATTTCGTGTGCAATTCCTGCTGTTAGAACACCCAGCGATGCCATTTTTTCGCTATGAATTAATTTGCCCTGAGTTTTTTCTAACTCATCGCGCTGTGCCTTTATTTCTTCGTTTTTTTGGGTGAGTTCAGCATTAAGTTCAATCAAATAATCGTGCTGAGCACTTATTTCTTCGTTTTTTTGTTGAAGTTCTGCCGAATATTTTGTCAGTTCTTCGTGCTGCTGAGTAATCTCTTCGTTCTTACGCATGATTTCGGTTGCCTGAGAAAAAATCTCATCGCTCAGTGAAATGAGGGTTTTTTCGGCATCCTTTAAAAGGCTAATGTCCGAGTCGATGGCAATAATATTTTTAATGCTACCATCGCTATTGAGTACTGGGGTTAATGTGGTTTGTATCCAAACCATGCGGCCATCGACGCATGGAACTTCAACATTGTATGTAATGGGTTCCTTTTTATTTATACAACGTTCGATGGTTTGACAAATTTGTAAATCTTTACTTACTTTAGTGAGATTTGGGCCACGTTCTGCAATAAAAGTTTCCAGGGTATATCCATATATTCGGGTAAATGAATCGTTTACCCATATAATATCTCCATTTCCATTGGTAATAAGCACTGCATTGTTGGTGTACTTTGCCACCATCGATAATCTTTCGAGTTCTTTCTTTTTTTCTTCAAGCTGGGCTTGTAATTTGTTTAATCTCGAAATCAATTCGTTTCGTTTACCTACATTGTTTTTTTTCCGTTTATGTTTCAAAAAAAACCAAAATAGAGTGGCAATGCTTAGAGCAAATAATAATAAAAGAAAAATGAATGTAAGATTGAAATTGTTAATGAGAAGAACAAGAACAGAATAGTCTGTTGAAAGGGGCACTGAAATGCAAGATTGAAAAGGCATAGGGAAAAAGGCTACTTGCATAAATGAAATATTATAATACTTCCCGAAATATAGGTTAAATGCAGTTTTTCATTATTAAAAGAATAATAATAAAAACATTATTTGACAAATGTAGCTTTTGGTATGATTAAAGTGAAGTTGATGGCTTGTAATAATAAGAATATCAGAGTTATATACAATTCATGAATTGTGTATTTTTAAACACATTTTAGAAGTATAGAAAATATCTTTAATTATTTATTATTCGGTTCTTTCAGTACTCAATTTTCCCTTCAAAGGAGTTCCATAATTTAAATGCCTTCAAAGCTTCGTTTGGCATTATTTGTTGGGTTGGGATGGTACGCATATTAATTGGTTTTTCAATTTCAGCATAAATGAACGAATCGTCGAAACCAATATTTTTCGCATCGGTTTTTGTATTACCAAAATATATTCTGTCAATCCGCGCCCAATAAATGGCACCCAGGCACATTGGGCATGGTTCGCACGAAGTGTATATTTCACAACCACTTAAATTGTAACTATTCAAAACCCTTGATGCTTCCCTAATAGCTGAAACTTCGGCATGAGCGGTGGGGTCGTTGTTACTTGTTACCCTGTTTACTCCTAGTGCAATAATATTCCCATCTTTTACTATCACAGCGCCAAAGGGTCCACCTCCATTCCTAATGTTTTCAATTGAAAGATTTATGGCTTCCTGCATGAAGTTTTGGCTAGTTTTACTCATAAAAATTAATTGGTTGTTTGAATCCAAAAATGGCTAAAAAAACTCTTTAAATCAATTATAACCACTACATTTTAGTGTCTAACTTAATTTTTTTTAACTTTCAAACAAAAAATGTCAGATTACAAGTTTGTACTTCCTGTTTTTTGGGGAATTATTGGCCCACTATTTTCCTTCTCACAGAGAGATTCAATTCTGAACGCTGAGCATATTTTTAAACAAATACAATTAAGTTATGCCAATAATTGGTATTGTAACCTAACCTTTAAACAGGAAATGTTTCGTTACAGGTACGATAGCATTGTAAGTCGCGAGGAGTGGGAAGTAGCATACTCGGCCCCTTCGAAACTGCATATTCGTTCCAAAGACTTTAATTCAGGAAGGGGATGGATTATTGCAAACGACTCAATATATTCTTTTAACAAAAAGCAGCTGATCGGAAGGCGCGATAGAATTCATGAGGCAATGATCCTAGGTTACGATTTGTATTGCATACCACCTCATGTTGCATTGACCCGAACGAAACAATTGGGTATCAATACAAGTTTTATTGAAATAACTCGTATTAATGGAAAGCGTGTAATACAGATTGGCGATCCAAACGTATTCTGCTTTTGGCTTTTTGCCAATAATCTGCTGTTTTATGGTTACCGAAAAAGAACCGATACGGGTTCAATAAGAGAATTATTCTTTGAAAATTACAGAACCATACAGGGGTGGCCTGTAGCCACCGAATTACATTATTACGATAACGGCCGATTGTACCAACTGGAACGGTACTCCGAAATTCGACTGCCCTCATACTTGCACCCCAACCTATTTTCACCTATGCATTTTAATGACGTTCGATGGTAGTAGTTAATAGTAATATATGGTTGTTGGACGAACGGGCCTAAAATCGGAAAGCATACCATTACTATCTCCACCAATTTTAAACAGTTCTAAGGGTGCTTCCTTTGGAAAAATAGGATAGTATGCAAGCAGAATCATAAAGGTTTGAAAAACTAAATTGTCGTTTTTAATTTTTATCCCACCCCCAATGCCCAAAGCATATTTTTTTTGATCCAAAGCATGTTGGGTTCTTAAGCCTAAGAAATCAACAAATCCATTAAAGGCGAACTTAAACCCATAAACAGTTAAAGGGCTAAATGCTACTAGTTGGCTTCGAGCATTTAACCTCTCAGAACCTACAACAGTTGGCAATTGTCGGCCCATAATATCATTAGCAAATACAAGGTAATTGCCTTCGCCGTATTTTCTATTTATACCTCTTGTATAGTTTGTATACAAAAAGTGCCTGAATAACCAATGGTTTGCTCGAAAAAGTTTATTAAAGTGGTTAACCCTTAGTTGGATTGCAGCCTGCTCAAATCCATTATTTCCAATAAAACTCCCCAGTTTAATTTCAGCATTAGAATAACCAAAGCTCCAACCCGTGCCTCCTTTAAAATCGACACCAAGGTAGGGTCTATCGATGTATTCACCAAGTTCATAGCCCAAAGTGAGTTGAGTTAGAAACCCAACGGGAAGGTCTTCAGTAGGGCCAAATCTGTATACATGGTTATCCCTTAAGTACTGGTTGTTAGAGAATGCAATACCTGCAAGGTACAGGTTAGTGCTTTGAAAAAAGTAGTTACTGTCGACTGATGTTGTAGGTCGCGAAAAGAAAGTTTTACTCTCCCAGCTTGTTGTAACCGAAAGTTGGTGGGGAGCCCTATTTGGTTGCCCATCAATATTAACAGAAGCACCTAACCATGTCCAATTGTTGCGGTAACTAATAAATTGGCTTTGGTCTCTGAAATGCATGTAGAAAGGTTCTCTATTCCTGTTAATTGCAATTCCACCTGCCCATAAAGTATTCGAGGTGGTAAAGTTCTTCTCAATGGTTGCTCCTCTATTGCTGTAATCTAAGCCATCGCGAATTTTAAACGAAGTGTAAAATCTGTAGCCTAATGGATTTCGTGCGGCAATATTCAACTCGTGGCCAAACTTTTTTTCGTGTTTCGAATTGACATAAAGAACACCCTTTGTTTCTATTCCGGTTCCGGCCAGATTTTTTTCGAAGAATTCAATATTGCCCTCATGCGCTGAGTTAGCATAAACATTGGCCCCTATACTCCACTTATCCTTTACAATAATTAAAACATTTGCTGCAGATGTGTTTTCAATCGGATTTATAATGATAATTACATCATCAATATAATTGAGCTTTCTTAGCAAATCCTCTGACTCAACTATAAGATACGATTGAATGGGCTCACCCTCTTCAATAAGAAAACTACGTCGAATTGCTGATCGTTGGGTTTTAACATGAATTCTATTAGCTATTTGCTCAATTCTAGCTCTATCTGTTTCAAGTGTATCATAAACGTTATAGCCAAAGGGTGGTAAAATAGTTATGTTTACATTCGCTACAGATAGTCCATTGTAAACATCGTACTTATCGGTTGCCTTTTGGGTGATTAGAATTTTTTCTTCTTTAATCATACTGCTTTTGTTCACAAACAATCCAAATAGTTTGCGAGTAATGTAATTTTTACTTGCTTTCGCTTCGAGTTGGCTAAAAGCAAACCGGCTAGAGTCCTGAGATGTGTTTCGAACAGAATCGGGTCTATGGTTTCTGCCTACAGTTTGGGCGCTCGCTGAACTCCAAAAAAGGACTCCCGTTACAATAACGGGAGCAATGATTTTGTATACACCAAAGCGGGAATATGCCTTTAGCATGGTTCTAAAAAGGATCTTTTGCGAATTTTTTTGCGTTAATTTCAACTTTCAGAATAAAAAAGAAGTAGTCATCGTCGAGGGGTAGGAACTGGAAGTTAATTGGCTCGCCAGTTTTACGTGCAATATCAATGAGCCCTAAACCAGCACCTCCTTTTTCTGAAATGCGTCCCTCCTTAATTTGTTTCTTATACATCTCTTTTAACTCTTCAGTGCTAGCGTTGTTAACCGTTATAAGCGATTGTTCAAGCCTATCCTTGTGCTTTTTGGCAACCCTATTCGATGTTATAACATAGTAAGTATCGTACTTTTTGCCAATTATAAAAAGTCCGCTGCCCACATTCTTTTCTTGCAATTCGTCGGAATGCTTGTTCATATTCTGGAGGGTTTCCACCATTACATGGTAAACTTTGCGCTGTACCGACCGTTCTTCGCTATGCTTTTCCATATCCGACTCGGCCATGGCGGTAAACATTTTGGTAATTTCATGGCTAAATTCACCTAGGTATACCAGTGAAAAGCCATTGTCCATCATTTCGTCGTAAATGTTGGAAATGGATTTGATAAAGTTGAAGGTCAGGTTCATAAGTTAAAGGGTGTTTATTGTAGTCCCAGCATTTTTTCTCCTTGGTTAAAGCGGATGTCTCTAGGTATATTGGCTTCAGATATTCGATTCAGATCCATTTGAAGGCCTTCGCGAATAAACGAAGATTCTTCGAGCATTTTTTTAGCACGGTCGTAATCGCCTTCTCCTTGAATAGTTATTATTTCTGCAGCTAGCGAGTTCATAGCTGAAGTCATTTTGTCGAAATCTACTCGGTATGTTCCATCCTTTTCGTTGCGGGTGAATGCTCCAACCTCTTGGAAATAGTAAAAACGCATGGTGTTAGCCTTGCCATGTGCCGAAGCAGCACCAAACCGGATCGATCTGAAAATGCTTGCCATAAAGGTTACATAGTTATCCATTAGGTCCTCTTTCTCAATTTCGCCCATCTCAACCAGTTTGGCTACCATGTACAGACCAAGGATATCGGCTTTTGCTTCTTCAATTGGGCTGTATGTTTCTTTCATAGCTTCTCTTACGGTTCCTTTTCCATTAATTGTATTTTTTATTCCTAAGCCATGAGCCACTTCGTGAAACATTACATTTTCAAAAAATGCATCGAATTTCACATGCTTGCGTTGCGATGGATCGATAAGCAGGTTGCTTATGGGAACTAGAATTTTATCGAATTTATATTGCATCGAGTTTTTCAGTTGCAACTTTCGGCTACCCTTTTTAATATGAACCTCAGGATCGTTGGGTAGATTAATAGCAATGGTCTTACTTCCTGCATTGCAGTCACCCGCATAGTAAACAGCATCATAAACACCCAGATCGCTATCGCTGCCAGGAATTTCAGCTTTATACTGAATGTCGACTGGCAAACTTGCTTGTAATGCAGGTAAAAGGCTTGCAAACCTCGAAAGTTTCTGGCTCCACTCCAAATCTTTAATTAGAATGAATGCCTCATGGGCCGCTTTATAGTTGAATAACGCATCCTCATAGTTCTCAATAGGCCCGCATATGAAATCGATATTGTTGGTTTTCATATCCATCCAGGCCATATCGCTTGGCTGGTAATTGTCGGTTGTAAGGGCTTCTGCTCTTAGGTACAGGTAGTTTCGTAAGCCTTGGTCCTCAGCCAATTCAGCCGCTCTTCGAAGCAGTTCGGCTGCTTTATCGTGTTGGGATTTGTAAGCTAAACTATACGGTATAGCCTCGAGGTTACCATCGGCTTTACGCCTGATAATAGTGTATTGGCTGGTTTTTATTTCCGAATCGAAAGCTTCAAACTCTTCCCGGGTCATGTCGGCAGGGTAAAAGTTGGCTCCTAATGGCTTCTCACCAAACTTGGGAATAAATGGCTTATTATCTTTAAGCCTTTCCCATGGCCCATAGTTAATGGCAACAAACTCGCGAGTTGCATCGTCATTTAATGTTACAAAAAGTTCGTCCTTATTGCCAAAGGCTTGTTGCCAAAAGATTTCATCCATTATACGGGCTGCTTCGAAAAGCAAGGGAAGCATGGCTTTTTCATTCTCAGAGAGGTGATTAATGTTAGTTGTTAAATCAACCTTTACGAATTCGTCAACTTTTTTCTGCATTTCACTTTTTTTACATCCGTAGGATATTGCAAAAACTAATACAGTTAAAAAAACAGGAAGTGTTTTCATGGCTTAAGTATTATTGTTTAGCTTTCTAAAACATCATCGGAATTAAATTTAAAGCCCAAGCGTTTTCCGGTTTGAAGTTTTGAACTTTCAATTTTGGTGTTCATTTGGGCAACCGAAGCAATCTTTACCATATCGTAGGGTGGAACTAATAGGTCGAATTCAAGAGCATACAAAATGGCTGTTTCAATTATTTTTTTTACCGAATCTCTATCGATAATAGCTTGTCCGAAATTATTGTAAAGGAACCCCATTTGTCTTTTGCCTTCCACAAAATAATGGTTTTCGCGATTTACAAAGATTCTGCCAATAAGATAGCCCAAGTCGTCGAGCCTATTGTATTTAAACGAGTCGGTAAGGAAATTGTAAACGTTAATTACGCCGCAGTACGAGTTTAACTTGTCTTGCTGAACGTAAGGGATTTTCCAAATCGAATGGTCCCTGTCGAATTCGAAAATATTGGTATGCATACTGAAGATGAGGATATCGCCAGCAACTCGAATTTCAGCTTCAAATTTACCTCTGTCTCTGTATTCTAACTTTACTCGCTTATCGGCTCCTTTTAAATTTACATTCAAATCGTTGGCCATCTCATGAAGTAGATCCTTAATAAGGTTAAAAGTCTCAAAGGTGTTGTCGTAAACCTTCTGCTTCATGCTCGATTTTTCAATGAGGGTGCTCACAATAAGTTGTTTTGGATTGTTTGGAGTTTTTTCCATAAACTTAGTTGTTAAGTTTAGCAATGCAATGTACAAAATAAAAGGCACCCATGCAATTGGGTGCCTTTTATTCGGGAATTCTAATAGGCTCTTGCAAACAGGACCCTTTGTGCCGATGGTTTACCAGTAACCATGCACTTACCGGGTTCTTTGTTGCCTTCGAGAGGTATGCAACGGATGGTAGCTTTTGTTTCCTCCTTAATTTTCGCTTCGGTTTCAGGGGTTCCATCCCAGTGTGCTAGGATGAACCCTCCCTGATTCTCAATTTTTACCTTAAACTCTTCGTATGTTTCTACTGATGTTGTATTTGCTTCCCTGAAGTTTAGGGCTTTATTAAAAATATCGATCTGAATGTTTTGTAGCAATTTTTGAATATAGATTTCAATTCCCTCCTGTGCTACAAACTCCTTTGTAAGAAGATCGCGACGCGCAACCTCAACGGTTCCTTTTTCAAGGTCTTTAGGTCCAATCGCAATACGAACAGGATAACCCTTCATTTCATACTCGGCAAATTTAAAGCCAGGCTTTAGGTTATCGCGATCGTCGAAATGAACAGTTATTCCAAGAGATTCTAATTTTCGCTTAATATCATTGGCCTTTGCAGAGATAGCCGAAAGTTCTTCCTCGTTTCTGAAAATAGGTACAATTACAACTTGAACGGGAGCAAGTTTTGGTGGAAGTACTAATCCGTTGTCGTCGGAGTGCGCCATTACAAGCGCACCCATAAGCCTTGTAGATACTCCCCATGAAGTAGCCCATACATAGTCGAGATTGCCATCCTTAGATGCAAACTTTACATCGAAAGCTTTGGCAAAATTCTGTCCTAAGAAGTGCGAAGTGCCTGCCTGGAGTGCTTTGCCATCCTGCATTAATGCTTCAATGCAGTAGGTTTCAACGGCACCAGCAAAGCGCTCGCTTTCGCTTTTTGTGCCAATTACTACAGGAATGCCAAGCCAATTTTGTGCAAAATCAGCATATACATTAACCATCTTAATGGTTTCTTCAATTGCCTCTTCCTTTGTTGCATGTGCAGTATGCCCTTCCTGCCAGAGGAATTCGGCAGTACGAAGAAATAGGCGGGTACGCATTTCCCAGCGAACCACATTGGCCCACTGGTTAATTAGAATTGGTAGGTCGCGGTACGATTGAATCCAACTCCGGTATGTATTCCAAATGATGGTTTCCGATGTAGGTCTAACTATGAGTTCCTCTTCAAGCTGCGCTTCCGGATCGACAATAACGCCTTTCCCATTTGGGTCGTTTTTTAAGCGGTAATGGGTTACAATGGCACACTCTTTGGCAAAACCCTCAACGTGGCTTGCCTCCTTACTGAAAAACGATTTTGGTATGAATAAAGGAAAATAGGCGTTTTGATGCCCGGTAGCTTTAAACATGTCGTCGAGCTGTCGCTGTATCTTTTCCCAAATAGAAAACCCGTAGGGCTTAATAACCATGCAGCCTCTCACTGCTGAATGGTCGGCTAATCCAGCCTTAACAACAATATCGTTGTACCATTGAGAGTAATTCTCACTTCTGCTTGTAATTTCCTTTGCCATTGGCTTTGAGTGGTATGATATTTGTTAAAAATCAATTGAAAATTCTTTGTGCAAAGTAAATAAAAAAACCCTAATAAAACAGGAGGTTGCTATGAAAACAACAATTAACATCGCGCTAATCGCCCTTGCCGGTTTCGTTTTGGGCAGTTGCTCATCGGGGCTACAAATGGGCAAGTCGACAGGTGCCGCTTCCGATGGCATTTATTATTCGCCCAGCCAGAAGAATGCATCATCCCAGGCAGCCCCCGAAATACCGGTGGCCGTTAAGCCAACCTCGAGCAAGGACCTTAATATGGCTGAACTTGAAAAGAAGTATACCGAAATCCTTGCCAACAACGAAAAGGTTGATACCTTGCTTTACAAATCCGATTCGCTTTCGGACAATCCTTACGAAAGAATTCTTTCTACTTCATACAGAGATTCATATGAAAGGAGGTTGCGCGGACGCTCTGGATATCTTAACGGAAATTGGGGATACTACAGCAACGATTATTTTTATGCCTCTGCCTACGACCCATACTTTTACAATGTGATTGTAATGGGTGATGAGGTTTGGGTTGAACCTTACTACATTTCAGCCATGTTTGGATGGCCAAGGCCTTCATTCCATATTGGTTTTGGTTGGGGTTACAATCCTTGGTACTGGAATAGTTGGTATTATAACCCTTGGAACTATGCCTATTATCCCTACTCTCATTGGGGCTACAATAGTTGGTGGAACGGATATGCAATGGGTTACAACAGCGGATATTGGAATGGTTACTATTGGGGTAATAATTCTGCAACCAATCCTACGGGTTACTATAGTTATGGACCCCGGCCTGGAACGGGTGCAGCTGTAAATACGGGCATATCAACTCGTCCATCTGCAGCTAATATTAATGATAGAATTAGAGATTACAGCGATAATCAACCGGTATCAGGTACCCAAAACGATAGGCAACGTAACCCAAATTCGGGGAATCAGGATGTTGTTGCATCACGACCAAATGCTGCGAACATTGGTAGGGAAAATTCACAAAATCAAGATGTTGTTCTTACACGTCCTAACAGGGCAAGTGTTAACGATGCAACAAAGCGCCCCGGATCGCGTGAGCCTTTAATTGTTACCCGTCCCGTTAGGGAAGGAAGTGGAGACGCTGCAATACGACCAAGGCCCAACGAAGTTGTTAGGGGCGGGGGAGGGCCCACCCGTGAGAACCATATGCCTACCTATACCCGGCCCAAACCCGCTAGTAGTAGCGAGTACAATAGGCCTGCACGCACTTATACTCCATCGGAGGCTGAAAGGGGAAACGTTGATAAGCGACCGGCCGTTGCACCATCTGGAAATGGCAATGCTAAGCAACCTGTTAGAACTTACTCGCCGCCCTCAAGAGATGAGCGCCCAGCAGGTACACCCAGCAGAAGTAACAACGATGTAAATAGAAGCAGGCCATCTAACAGCAATCATACTCCACCAAGCAATCCACCTGCATCTCGCCCTTCTCCTCCACCTTCTAATAGTTCTTCTGGCAGTTCGGGTGGAAGCAGTAACAGAACCCGCAACCGTTAAAGTTAATCATTCTATTCCGACCCGCCATGTTTAATTTACATGTCGGGTCATTTTTTACCATTAAATACAAAAACTATGAATCGCATTTTCGTTGTTTTTATGGTCTTAGCACCTTTCGTTCTTAGTTCTCAGATTCCTGCAGATGCTCTCAGGTATTCCCAAGTCTACCCATCCGGCTCGGCTCGATTTGTTGGCATGGGAGGCGCCTTTGGCGCCCTGGGTGGTGACTTTGGTGCGTTAAGCTACAATCCTGCAGGATTAGGAGTCTACCGTACCTCTGAACTTTCTTTTACACCAGTATTCTTCAATCGTAGCGATGAATCGAAAATTCAGTCTGTTGCAAATTCAAGTAGCCGAACACGGTTCGGGTTCGATAATATAGGATTGGTAACAACCTTCCGAAACTATAAGGGCGACGAGAAGGGGTTTGTGAGCATAAATTTAGGGTTTGGATACAATAAGTTGGCCGACTTTAATATGGAATCTATTGCTAACACTGCAAATACATCCAATTCTATTATGGATTTTTTTGCAATTAGGGCAGAGGGAAACACATGGCAAAGCATGACAGCTGGAACCGATTACAACCCTTACTTAAATGGTTTTGCACCTTGGGAGGCAATTCTGGCTTGGAATAGTTTTGTTATCGATACTTTAGGAGGGGATTATGTGCCTTTACTCAATGAGGGCGATGGAGTTAATCAGGAAAATACCATACTTACCAATGGCAGCATGGGCGAGTATGTTGTATCGTTTGCCGCAAACTATTCAAATACTCTTTATTTTGGAGCTACTTTAGGGGTTCAAAATATTTACTATAAGCAAACTGTAAACCTTGCTGAAAGAGCTTTTGCTTCGAACCCTCCCATGTCAAATGGCGATTTGTTTTGTTCGCTGAGTTACCTTCAAACATACGAAGTTGATGGAACTGGTTACAATTTTAAGGTTGGAGCCATATATCGCCCCATTCCTTCGTTGCGAATTGGATTAGCTGCTCATACTCCCACTTACATAAATCTCAATGAGGTTTATAGTGCCTCAATTCGTAGCTCATTCAATTGGGGTAATAAGGATGTATCAACCCCAATTAACAGGTTCGATTACTCCATCGATTCGCCATTCAAACTGATAGGTTCGTTGGCATACACATTTACCGATAAGGGTTTAGTGAGTTTCGATGTTGAAAGGGTCGATTATTCGCTTATGAAATTTAGTGCCGACGACGTTGGATTGTTCTCGCTTCAGAACCAATCGATTAAAGATGAGTTTAGAGCAGTTCAAAACTTCAGAGTGGGTGGCGAATATTGGCTTGGAAATATTGCTTTAAGGGGTGGTTATGGGTTTTATGGCAGTCCATATAGCAACAATCAATTGAATGCCAATTCATCTATTTCCATAGTTTCGGGAGGAGTTGGTTATCGCAATTCCGATCTATATATCGATTTTGGATACCAATACTTGGCCTATAACGATAAATACTACTTATATAACCTTGTGAACTTGCAGGGGAATAACCTTTCTCCAAAGGTTGAAAGGAGTAACTCGCAAAGCAAATTCTTTATGACCCTGGGGTTTAAATTTTAGTTCGGACTAAAATGTATAAGAAAAAAACTTCCGAGATATCTCGGAAGTTTTTTTCTTATTTAATGCTGCTGAACATTCTGTCCCAGCGTATATTTCGTGGAAATTTTTTATCCTTATCAAGCGAAAGCCATATGAAAAGGGCTTTGCCAACAATATGATCTTCGGGTACAAACCCCCAGAAACGTGAGTCGGCAGAGTTATGCCTGTTGTCGCCCATCATAAAGTAGTAATCCATTTTAAAGGTGTAAGAGGTAGCCGGCTCTCCATTAATATAAATAGTACTATCCTTAACATTGAGCATATTACCCTCGTAAGCGTGAATAATTCTTTTATAAAGTGGGAGGTTGTCAATGTTTAGTTCCACGGTTGAGCCCTTTTTGGGCACCCATAGGGGGCCAAAATTGTCCTGAGTCCAAACAAAACGAGGATCATTAGGAAACACTGAGTTGCTAATAAAATCGTGTTGCGTATCGACTCTGCGATTAATTGCTTGAACATTTTTAAGTTTTGAAAGTTTTTCGACAGCTTCGTTGGTAAGGGGAGTGGGCATGTGCGAACGGTCCTCACGAGAAACTTTCAATTCATCGAAAACACGGTTGCTAATAGTGCTGGTTGTTTGAATAAAATAGCTGTACTGCATTTGTTCAATGGGCATTTGGGTTTCGCCATTTACGAACAGAACACCATTTTTTACCTGAAGGGTATCGCCGGGTATTCCAACGCACCTTTTAATATAGTTTTCGCGTTTATCGACGGGGCGCGATACAATATCGCCAAATAAGTAGTTTTCTTTCCAGAGCCTATCGCGGCCATAAACCCTTTGAAGATGGTAGTAACTCTGAGCCTGCTCGTTTAGGGCCACGGTATCGCCTTCGGGAAAGTTGAAAACCACCGCATCGTATCGCTTAACATTTCCGAGTCCGGCCAATCGGTGGTATGGCCTTTTTATCCATTCAACGTACGATTTAGTGTTTTTGGTAAAGGGAAGGGTGTGGTGTACGAAAGGGAAAGAAAGGGGGGTATTGGGTAATTTGGGTCCGTAACTAACCTTACTTACAAATAGAAAATCGCCTATGAGCAACGATTTTTCCATTGACGAAGTTGGAATTGTATATGCCTCAATAAGGAACATGCGAATAAGTGTGGCTGCCACCACAGCAAAAATAATTGCATCGACCCACTCTACAAGGGCACTGCGTTTTTTTACTCCCCGCTTTTTCCAGAAGGTCCAGTTCACTTTTTGGGTAATATGGTAATCGAAGAAGATGGGGAGGCCCAGTAGTAGCCAGTAATTGCCAATCCATATAACCCAAAGAATAAAAATTGTTGATGAAAAGGCAAATAGGAAATACTTGTTCTTTAAAAAGGCCAGGTACTTTTTCATAGTTCTTTTTGTGTTGATTTATTTTAATGAAAGCGAGGTAATATTAGTACTAAAAAATCAATTAATCCAACCTAAGCAAGCTATCCATTGTTAAAAAGCCTTTTTTTCCATAGGAAAATTCGGCGGCAATAATGGCTCCCAATGCGAAACCCTTACGACTTTTGGCCCTATGAGTAAAAATAATTTCATCCTCGTCGGAGTTGTAAGTAATAGTGTGAGTGCCGGGAACAGACCCTTCGCGAATTGCTTCAATAGGAATTTTTCCGGGCTGTATTTGTGGAAAGAGGCTCCAACCGTCAATGCCATCTAATTCTTCCTGAATAATTTTGGTTATTGTTATTGCAGTGCCACTGGGCACATCCCTCTTTTGGCTATGGTGAGTTTCTGAAATAAAGGGTTTATAACCATCAACGCTATTCATATAATGAGCCAGCACCCTATTAATTTTAAAGAACACATTTACCCCAAGGCTGAAATTAGATGCGTAAAATAGTGCTCCACCGTGTGAGTTGGCATAATTTTTTGCTTCTTCCAACTTTTCGAGCCAACCGGTTGTGCCACAAACTACAACTTTATTAGCTTTTAGGCATGTCATTACGTTGTCGAATGCAGTTTCGGGGGTAGAGAATTCGATGGCTACATCGATAGAACTCAAGCCTTGCTCATTCAGTTGGGAAATATTAGTGTGGTCGAATATTTGGGCAATTTCGTGTCCACGCTGTAGGGCTATCGATTCAATTTCGTGCCCCATTTTGCCATAACCTATTAGCGCTATTCGCATTGTTCACCTATTTGTATTCAAATGCAAATGTATAAAACTATACCTGAAATCCGACAGTTTAAAATGAAAAAGGGGAAACGAACCGTTTCCCCTTTTAATAGTATAAGCTGTAACCTATTTTACTGAATCAACCACCGATTTGAATGCCTCGGGGTGGTTCATGGCCATATCGGCAAGCACTTTACGGTTTAGGGCAATGCCTTTAGCATTTATTTTACCCATTAGTTCGGAGTAGGTCATTCCGTAAAGACGGGCACCGGCATTGATACGCTGAATCCAAATGGCACGATACTCTCCTTTTTTCTTTTTGCGGTCGCGGTATGCATAACCTAAACCCTTTTCCAGGGTGTTCTTGGCAACTGTCCATACATTGGCTCTAGCCAAAAAATTACCCTTAGTTTGCTTGAGCAGTTTTTTTCTGCGTGCTCTCGAAGCAACTGAATTTACTGAACGTGGCATAATTTTTTGTTTTTGAATGGTTAGCGGTTCCCTTTGGAACTCTTTTTAGCTAATTCACTCGGTTAATGAATAAAAGTAACTTATCCTTAAGCAACAACTATTTTAAACCAAGCATCAATTTAACACTATTCACATCGGCCTTGTTAACAAGCGTAGTATGAGCTAAGTTTCTCTTCCGCTTGGTCGATTTTTTGGTTAAAATGTGGCTCTTAAAAGCATGTTTGCGCTTAATCTTCCCTGTTCCGGTAATGGCGAAACGCTTTTTTGCACCGGAATTAGTTTTCATTTTAGGCATTATACAACATGTATTTGGTTAGAAAAAAATACAAATTAAATTTTCTTTTTGGTTCCTTTGGATGACATCAACATGATCATACGCTTCCCTTCGAGTTTTGGCAACTGATCTACTTTGCCAACCTCTTCGAGATCCTGAGCAAAACGAAGTAGAAGGATTTCTCCCTTCTCTTTGAACAGAATAGTACGGCCTTTAAAGAAAACGAATGCTTTCACTTTTGCACCGTCGCTCAGGAACTTTTCTGCGTGCTTCAATTTGAAGTTGTAGTCGTGTTCATCGGTATTGGGGCCAAAACGAATCTCTTTTAAAACCACCTTCTGTGCGTTGGCACGCATTTCCTTTTGCTTCTTTTTTTGTTGGTATAGAAACTTTTGGAAGTCGATTACCCTACATACGGGGGGATCGGCTTTGTCGGAAATGAGTACCAAGTCCATTTCCTTGCTTTCGGCCAACCTACGGGCCTCTTCAATGGACATTACACCTGCTCCTTCGAGGTTGTCGCCAACTACGCGAACAACCTTGAAACGAATTTGCTCGTTTACCAGGTATTTGTCCTGTTCCCTGTTTCTGTTTGACACCGGTGCAGCGATGCGTTTATCCTCCTAATTTTAGTTAATAATTACTGTAACTGTTTCTCAATTTCTGAATTGACGAATTGTACAAAATCGGCTGGGCTCATTTGATTTTTATCGCCTTCGCCTTGAACACGAACAGCTACAAGACCCGATTCAACCTCTTTCTCACCAACGATAAGTAGGTAGGGAATTCGTTTTAACTCATTGTCCCTTATCTTTTTACCTAATTTCTCGTTTCTGTCGTCAATTAGGGTGCGAATATCGGAATTATTTAGGAAATTCAAAACTTTTTTTGCGTAATCGTTAAATTTTTCGCTGATAGGAATTATTACTGCCTGATCGGGTGTTAGCCATAAGGGGAACTTTCCGCCGGTATGCTCAATGAGAACAGCAACAAAACGTTCCATGGAGCCGAATGGGGCACGATGAATCATTATTGGGCGGTGGCGCTTATCGTCGGACCCAATATACTCCAGTTCAAAACGTTCGGGCAGGTTGTAGTCGACCTGAATGGTTCCCAGCTGCCATTTGCGGCCAATTGCATCGCGAACCATGAAGTCGAGTTTGGGGCCGTAGAATGCTGCTTCGCCAACCTCGGTTACTGTTTTTAGCCCTCTTTCGGCAGCAGCCTCAATGATGGCTTGTTCTGCTTTCTGCCAGTTTTCGTCGGAGCCAATGTACTTCTCCTTATCGTTCGTATCGCGAAGCGAAATTTGGGCTGTGTATTCAGTGAAGTTAAGTACTTTGAATATATACAGAACAATATCAATTACTTTAACGAACTCTTCTTTCAGCTGGTCGGGTCTGCAGAAAATGTGCGCATCGTCCTGTGTAAACCCTCTTACACGGGTTAGGCCATGCAACTCGCCACTCTGTTCGTAACGGTAAACAGTTCCAAATTCAGCAAGCCGTATGGGTAGGTCTTTGTACGAGTGGGGTTTCGCCTTGTATATTTCGCAATGGTGCGGGCAGTTCATGGGCTTCAAAAGGAACTCTTCATCCGCCGCAGGGGTGTGGATGGGTTGGAAAGAGTCCTTACCATACTTTGCATAGTGCCCCGATGTAACGTAAAGTTCCTTCTGACCGATATGAGGGGTTATAACCTGCTCGTAACCATATTGACGTTGAATTTTTTTGAGAAACTGTTCCAGTTTTTCACGCAGCTGAGCACCCCGAGGCAGCCAGAGTGGTAACCCTTGGCCAACCTTTTGAGAGAATGTGAATAGTTCGAGTTCCTTGCCAACCTTTCGGTGGTCACGTTTTTTAGCCTCTTCGAGCATTTCGAGGTACTCGTCGAGTTGCGATATTTTAGGGAAAGATATACCGTAAATACGAGTAAGCATTTTATTTTTCTCGTTACCACGCCAATAGGCACCCGCAACATTGAGTAGTTTAAATGCTTTAATATAGCTTGT
Organism: uncultured Rikenellaceae bacterium; assembly: GCA_964479665.1. Classification (GTDB taxonomy): domain Bacteria; phylum Bacteroidota; class Bacteroidia; order Bacteroidales; family Tenuifilaceae; genus UBA2287. Next base: position 147,229 of record CAYZNN010000003.1, read on the forward strand.
GTTGGGAAGGTGTGGTCCTCGGCACAGGTCGGTAAAGTTTCCTTGAGAATAGAACGAAATTGTTCCATCCTCTAGGTCCTTAATGAGTTCTACTTTGTAGGGGTCGCCCTTTTCGGTATAGGTTTTCAAGGCGTAATCCTTCGAAACTTCGGAACGGATTATGGTTTGTGCCTCGCGAACAAGCTCCAACATTTTTTCTTCAACCCTTACCAAATCGGCATCGGAAATAGTGCGATCGCCAAAGTCGATATCGTAGTAGAAACCATTCTCAATGCTGGGGCCAATTCCTAGCTTAATTCCGGGATATACCGCTTCAACTGCTTCGGCCATGAGGTGGGCCGATGAATGCCAGAATGCATGTTTGCCCTCATCATCATCCCATTTATGAAGTTTAATATTTGCATCACCAACAATTGGTCGGGTTAAGTCCCATACTTCACCATTCACGCTAACCGAGAGAACCTCCTTTGCCAATCGTTCAGAGATGCTTTTGGCTATGTCGAGTCCGTTAACACCAGCGGGAAACTGACGGATGCTCCCGTCGGGCAAGGTAATATTTATCATACTGTTTGAGCTTTTAAAACGTGCAAAAGTAATGGAATTATCCGTTAATGTCAAGTTAAAACATGTAGTTTTGGGTTTTGTTGCTATATTTCGAAAATTTGAGTTCGGGCTGATGCCCGAATTAATTATGTGTAAATCAATAAATCGAACAAATATGAAGACACAGCGCATCATTCTCCTTCTACTTTTCAATGCTTTAACACAAAGCATACTTTTTGGTCAGGGTCAACAAATAAGCCTCGATGACTTGTTTCGCAAGGGAACTTTCAATCCAAAATCGGTGCGGGGAATTACTTCAATGGCAGATGGAGTAAGTTACCTGGTGTTCGAGAGGGACGGACGTGTGGTTAAGTATAGTTATAAAACGGGCGAAGAGTTGGCAGTGCTTTTCAATGCTAAAGAATCCGATAATAATGCATTCGAGAGTTTTTCGGGCTACTCTATTTGCTCTGCCGAAAAGAAACTTCTGCTCGAAACGGAAAGAGAAGACATTTATCGTCATTCATATGTGGCTAACTTTTTTGTGTTCGACATTGAAAGCAAGCGCTTAGAGCCCCTCTCAGAAGGAGGCAAGCAGCAATTGGCCACTTTCTCACCCAATGGTCAGCTGGTAGCATTTGTTCGGGAAAATAACATTTTTATAAAATCGTTGACCAATGGAGAAGAGCGGCAAGTTACATTCGACGGAAAATTTAACCATATTATAAATGGGGCTGCCGACTGGGTTTACGAGGAGGAATTTGCCTTAACAACCGGAATGCAGTGGTCGCCCGATAGCAGGATGCTGGCCTTTTACAGGTTCGACGAGGGCCATGTGAAAACATTTAGCATGGCCACCTATAATAATATGCTGTATCCACAGAGTTACGACTTTAAATACCCGAAGGCAGGCGAAGAGAATTCATTTGTTTCCATTCATGTTTTTGATATAACAAGTGGAACAACTAAAACTATGGATGCTGGGTCGGAAACAGACCAGTACATTGCGCGCATTAAATGGACTCCCATACCCAACCAGCTGAGCATGGTTAGGCTAAACCGTTTACAAAATAGGATTGACATTCTTGTTGCTAATGCACAAACGGGCAGTTCGAGCATGCTCTATAGCGAAGAAAACAAGTTCTATATTGAAGAACCCAACGACAACTACCCAACATTTACAAGCGATGGTAAGTTTTTCATTATCACTTCGGAGCGTGATGGATTTGAACATATTTATTTATATGATATGAGTGGCAAATTGGTACGCCAGCTTACCACAGGAAGCAACGAAGTGAAAACCCTTTACGGAGTCGATTCGAAGAAAAAAGTAGTTTATTACCAAGCAGTTGATGGGATACCCACCCAAACTGCAGTTTTCGAGGTTGGCTTTGATGGGAAGAAACCAAAGAAACTTTCGTTTCAAAGCGGTTCAAATACTGCCGACTTCAGTTCCACATTCGATTATTACCTCCTTTTTCATTCTTCAATTAAACAAGTACCACGAGTAACGTTACATGGAAGAAACGGGAAGTTGGTGAGGGTTTTAGAAGAAAATGCTAAACTTAAAGTAGCTTTAAGCAGCTTTGCAATGCCTCAAAAGGAGTTTTTTAAATTTAAAACTAGCGAAGATATTGAGTTTTACGGATATATGGTAAAGCCATTAAATTTCGATGAGAATCAGAAATATCCGGTACTCATGTACCAGTATAGCGGCCCTGGTTCGCAATCAGTAATTGACAGGTGGCGTACTGGCTGGGACGAATATTTGGCCACCCAAGGATATATAGTTGTATGTGTTGATGGAAGAGGAACCGGCGGTAGGGGAGAAGCTTTTAAGAAAATTACCTACGGGCAGCTGGGTTATTACGAAACCATCGATCAGATTGAAGCGGCCAAATACCTGCAGAAACTCCCATATGTTGAACCAAACCGCATTGGTATTTGGGGTTGGAGCTACGGAGGTTACATGTCGTCGCTATGTTTATTTAAGGGCGCCGATGTTTTCAGCATGGCCATTGCAGTTGCGCCTGTTACCAATTGGCGTTACTACGACACCATATATACCGAAAGGTTCATGGGCTTGCCACAGGCGAATGCCTCGGGGTACGACGATAATTCACCAATTAATCATGTTGAGAAACTTAACGGCAAGTTGCTCTTAATACATGGTACCGGCGACGACAATGTACATGTTCAGAATAGCATTGAACTGGCAGAAAAACTAATTCAGGGCGAGAAACAATTTACAATGATGCTTTACCCCGACAAAAATCATGGGATTTATGGAGGCAATACCCGAATGCACTTGTATACACTCATGAGCAACTTTGTTAAGGAGAATCTTTAATTTCGTTCACTTCGATTTAAAAAACTTGGGTAGCACCCAAGTTTTTTTTCATGCTATGTTTTGCGATATTGAAAAATTATTACTTTTGCAACTCAATTCGCAAGCCCAGATGGCGGAATTGGTAGACGCGCTAGTTTCAGGGACTAGTATCAGCAATGATGTGCAGGTTCGAGTCCTGTTCTGGGCACCAAAAGCGAGTTGAAACATTTTACAACCAAATTATGGGATATATTAGTTTGAGGGTTGTATTAAGTTTGCCGATGTAAAGAGTTCTTTTTATATAATACTGCCCAGGTGGTGAAATTGGTAGACACACCAGCTTGAGGGGCTGGCGCCGTCAAAAGCGTGCAAGTTCGAGTCTTGTCCTGGGCACTTTTAAAAACAAAACCCACTGTAAACGAAATGTTTAAGGTGGGTTTTGTTTTAATCCCAAATCCGTCGATAGCAATATTTTCTAATGGCTGTCAATAGAAAAAGTTACTG
>CAYZNN010000004.1:0-146356 GCA_964479665.1 uncultured Rikenellaceae bacterium
CAGTATAGCACTAAAAATTGGACTATGGCAAATTTTAGCACAGTTGGTTAAAAAAGTAATTCATAAGTGCACTATCATTTCATTGGTAATCAACAATTTGAGAATAAATAAAAACAACTGCTGTTTTGCCTAATGAAATTAAATGCTCTTAACAACCTTGTATTCTGTCATTAATTGTAAACATAAACTGAACCATTGTATATTCTACTGCTATTATAATACAGTTCATATTTATAGTAACCCGACTGCCAAGTACCAAAACCATAATTTCCTATAGTAAAAGTTGTACCCTTTTGGTATGAACCAGGTATGTAAATAGTTTTGGAATCTGAAAACCCACTTGGCGACTTGGAGTATTCAAACATATCGCCCGAGGGTGAGAAGATTTTAATGTAAATCTCTACATTTTTACCTTCAGATAAATAGCTATTAAAGGTAAAGCGGAATTGCATATGTTTGAGCGAACTTTTGTAAAGCGAATATCCATAATTAGTATTCCCATTAATTACGTTTGTATGCTCAGCTTTAACAACTTCAAAGGGTTTACTTCGAGCAAGGGCATCGTATTTGATAGCATCTAAGTATTTTTTTGCTCCATCCTCCCCGTTTTGAAGGGCTTTTTCAAGCCAAGGTTTTGCTTCTTGGCGCTTATTCTCGTTAAAAAGCATAAAACCAATATTGAACTGAGCATCTGAATCACCCAATTCGGCTGATTTAGTAAAGAATTCTTTGGCTTTTTCAGTGTCCTTGGAAATGCCATATCCTCCTTCATAATACATCATACCAATTTTGCACAAATTACTGGCCCTTACATCTTCATCTTTATCAGCCGCTAATTGGTAATATCGAATTGCCTCAACATAATTTTTTGACACCCCTTCTCCGTACCTATATAGATATGCAATATTATTTATGGCAGTTATATTGTCATTATCGAAATCGACAGCTTTTCTCTGGTACTCGAAAGCTTTTGCATAGTCTTGCTGAACATATTTCCCTCTATAGTGAAAAACTCCAAGCCTATTGAGGGCCTCTGCATAATTCTGATCGGCAGCTTTGCGAAGCCAATCCAAGCCTTCGGTTTCATTTTGGGTTGTTATATATCCATCGAACAAAATATCAGCTAAAGTATATTGAGAGGCAGGGTTTCCCATTTCGGCAGATCTTCTATACCATTTAAGGGCTTCATCAACGTTTCTATCGACACCATTACCATACCTATATTTATTGGCTAGGTTTTGCATAGCAAAAGCATAACCCTTCTCGGATGCTTTCAAGTACCATTCGAACGCTAATTTTTCATTTGTGGCAACACCTAGCCCCAATGAATAAAAAGATCCCAGATTAGCCATAGCCTCGGGTTCGCCTGCTTCGGCAATAGGTTTAATTGCACTTATTGCATCGAAATAGTACTTTTCTGCCTTAACCTTATCAACTTCAACATCAATTCCTTTGGTGTAAAAATATCCAAACCGCCATAAAGCCATCTTAAAGCCTCCTTTAACAGCATATTCAATATGTTCTTTACCTTTTTTTGAATCCTTAGCCGTTCCAATTCCATTAAAGTAAAGTTCGGCAATAAAATAGTGAGCATCGGGCAAACCCCTTTGTGCTGAAAAATTTAGTATTTCAAATGCACGTGAATACTCTGCATTAAGGAAACTTTTATATCCTTCGTTAAATGTTTTTAATGTCTCTAATTTAAATTTAGTGGAATCCTTTCCGTACCACGAAACTGCCTCGTTGAGGTAATGTATAGTGCTATCATATTGCGCTAGAGCATAGAAACGATTTGCTTTTTGTTCATATTCATTATGCTTATTTAATTTGAATACGAATACAAAAGTTGATAACAATATAAATGCTAAAAAAATTACTGCAAATAGAATTAATTTTTTTCTGGGATTTTTAGTTAATTCTGTATTATTTTGATCTTCTATTTTTGGCTTTTCTTCAAATGAAAAAGTTTTTTTGGGGTTGGTGTTTGGTGGTGCTTCGGTAATTTTTTTTGTTTTTCTTCCCTCTTGTTGACTATCCCAATTTCCAGTTGTTAAAAAACTTGCTCCGGCTTGTTCAAGTTCCTTTGCAGTTGGCCGTTTTTCAGGTTGTTCATGCAAGCATGATTTAATTAGATTTGAAAGTCCTGTCGGGTATTTTTCATCCAATTCAGGTATTTCAGCTCCTGTATTGAGTATCATCCCTCCCAACTGGCCAAAGGGTAAATCATCAGATAAAAGTTCAAAAAGCATAACTCCAACCGAAAAAACATCGGAAGCCGGCAGAGCAGTACGTTTGGCAAGAAACAACTCGGGGGCCATAAAAGCAGTTGTTCCCTTGCTCTCGCTACTCTTTCCTATGCTTTTTGTTAATGTACGCCTAAGTTTGCTGCTTACACCAAAGTCACTTATATAAAACCGCCCATTACCATCGGTAAGTATATTTTCGGGTTTTATATCGCGATGAATTAACGGCACTTCTTGGGTGTGCAAGTGATTAAGTGCACTCCCAATTTGAGATAATAATTGAGCAATTGTGGTTTCGTTTACTTTACCAACAAAGTTAATAATACTGCCTCCCTTACAGTAAGGTAATACTAAATAGGGTTTTCCGTTAAAAATATCGAAATGAAGCGGTTTAAGAAGATTAGGATGTTCGATATAAAAAACAACCTTATATTCATCTCTAAATATTTGAATTGCCTTTTCGTCGAGGCCTTGCCCGGGTGCATATATTTTAAGAGCGACATGCATATCGCCTGCCATTTGATCAGATGCAAGCCAAACTTCGGAGAAACCACCTATACCTAACTGACTAAGAAGACAGTAACGGTTTGCAAAAATAATATTAGGTTGAAGGTTCATAAGGATTATGGTTTAGGTTCAAAGTTTTTTATTTTTCAAGTTTCTTAAGTAGTGCGTTTATTTCAGTTACAATTGCTTCTGCTTTGGGACGACCTTTAAAAAGGTTCGATTGTTCTGTAATGCTTGGAACCATAAGTATAAAGGTTGTTGAATTTTTTTCCTTTAGAAGGTTTTGAATTTGCAATAGAAGTTTTTCGCTTCCAACAACGGTCAAAGTATTGGGATCGGTACTCGAGAGAACCTTTTGTAACTCATCGAGTTTTTTTCGTATGCTATTTACAACCGAAGCTGTATCTATGTCAAATAAATTAATAGATTTCGATTTTTCGCTTGGTTTTTTTGCGGCAGGATTTTGGGGATAAATCGATTGGGGGGTATTTGTTTTCTCAGTTACACTTTCCTCTATATCTTTGGTAGTATTAGCTGCATTACTTTTTGAACTATCTAATTTGTTGTCGTTTAAATTATTTGTAGCACCATTTGAAACTGGAGCAATAGTCGAAGTTTCTTTTGTTGTTTTTGCAGCATCTGCATCTTGCTTCACATCGTTAGGAAAAATGCTGCTAAAATTCTTTCCAAGATAAAAAGCACCAAAAGCAAGAGCAAATACTGTTATAATAATAGTAAAAATAAGAATGGTATTTCGCTTTGGTTTCTTTTTAGGTATTGAATATGAAGGGCATTTAATAATATCGCAAATAATTACAGTTGTATTATCGTGCCCTCCAGCTTTGTTAGCCTCATCAACAAGTACTTTTGCACAAACAACCGGGTCGCTAACCTCACCAATGATTTTTTCAATGGCATGGTCTTGAATCATACTGTTAAGACCGTCGGAGCAAAGCAGCAGACGATCTCCTGCCTTCAGATTTGCTATTGAAAAATCTGGTTTGGGCGCCCGCTTTGAGTCGCCCAAACTTTGAGTAATTATATTACTGTCGGGATGAAAAAAAGCTTGTTCGGGAGATATTTTTCCGCTATCAACCAGTTCCTGCACATATGAATGATCATGCGACAGCATTATAAGCCCAGATTCATTATTCCACTTGTAGCAACGGCTATCGCCGCACCATGAAGTGTAGGCTATTGATCCAACAACGAGGGTAATAACTAATGTTGTACCCATTCCCTGAGTATCGGGATGACTATTGGAATGTTCAACAATTTGAACCTGAGCAGCAAGTATTGCCTTGGTTAATATCTCTTTAGCCTGCTCTTCCCAATTAATAGGCTCTTTCAGTGTTTTAGAAATGAAATGCTTAACGCCTTCAATGGCTTTCGCAGAGGCTACTTCACCAGCGTTGGTTCCACCCATACCATCGGCTAAAATTAAAAGAGCACCCTTTTCAGATAGGCATTCAACTTGAACATGATCGAAAAATTTCCACTCTTGCTTCAACAAGTCGGGACAAAAACTGTGATGGTCTTCGTTGTGCTCTCTTACCATTCCTTTGTTGGTATATGAGGAAATGGATATTTTTGTTATTTCCATGTGGTTTTATTTTGTAAAATATTTAATTATCTAAGCATATAATCGTTAAATCCATAATTCCTAGTTCCTTTTTTTCCTTTTACTCTCAGGTTTTTTGGCTTCGATTATATCGTCCTTTTGGGGAATTGGTGTAATAATATTCGTTTCAGTTACTTCCTTTTTTACTTCCTTTGGCAAAGATGTTAAAAACCAACTTAACGGTTTTTTAATGAGGAAACCGCTAAGTTTAAATGCAACATTACCAATAGATGCAAAGGTTGAAATATACACTCCCCCAATAATATTTTGGTGAGCTGGCGTTTTAATAATACTTTGCATTGAACCTTTATCCAAAACAACTTTTTCACGATAAATTGCTACTGAAACCTCACTACTATCGTTTTTTAAAATTGGTTGTTGGGTATAAACAACAACAAACCAACCAGCCGAATCAGTGCTTTCAGACACAATACTCAATCCTTTTTGAGGCAAGCCTGAATTAATAATAGCTAAACCTCGGCTAGAATAATTGTCATAATTGTTAATATTGATATCGAGTAATGCTTTTTCACAAACTGTAAATTTTTTTTCTCTCACGTTGCGAATGCTTATAATCGAAAGGACTGGCACTAAAGAGTCGGGTTTTGAAATGGCTTTATATTCAGCATCGATAACCCATGGTGTTATAATTCGACTATCGACCCACAATCGATTGTTTGCTAAAACAGCCAAACCGTAAACCCTACCAAAATATGATTTATTGTTTCGCCCATATGTGGTTTCGTGCTTTAAAGCCGAATCGCGCAAAACATAATCGCTTTGTACAATAAACAGCACACTATCGGTTGCTTCTTTTACAAACTGCTGATCGTTAGAAAGAAAGCCTTTTGCTAGGTTTATTTGGGAAAAGGTGTATGATGTAACGAATAAAGAAACAGCAAAGAAGGCAATCATGGTCTTTTTCATAATTAATCATTTAAAATTATACAGTTAGTTTTTACATTATTCAGCTAGCTACCTCACTGCTGAGATAGGAATTATAAAACCAATGGCATCGCCAGCACCAGCTGAAATAATGCCAACAACCTTGTACGATCCGTCAGAATCTATATAGAACACTGGACCACCAGAATTTCCATGATCAAAATTTCGATTGGAGGTTACAATAACACCATTATTAAGTCCACTGATTGCCACATCGGTATTACTGTACAATGGAGAAATGTTACTTTGGCTTTCGGCTCCAAGTCCCAGAGGATAGCCAAGAATATGCAATCTCTCGCCTTGTTCTAAATTGTTTGACTTTTCTGATGATATATCAAGTCCCCCCGATTTATTTACATTTACCACCGCCCAATCGCTTCCATCCCGAAAATTTGCAGAAGATATAGTGTAAACATCCCCATCGGGGCTTGTTATTTGCTGCGTTTCATCTCCACTTCTATCAAATTTAAAGTTACTGCTCGATAGTTCGAAAGATGATCCATTGGGAGAGTAAGCATAAAGAGTAGCACTTACACTTTCTGTTCCCGCTTCGTTCATTATTACATTAAGTGTTAATTCGAGTTCTGAAGATGACTGATTTAAAAAAGCCCATGGTTCAACCACATGGCGAGCCGTGATAAATCTTCCATCGCTTGTTAAAAAACCAGTGCCCGTCCAGCCGTAGTTTTCAACTGTCTGGGTTTGTCCTTGGTAGGTTACGGTTACGTCTTTGCCAACAATAAAATACACATTTGGAAATAAGTTTGCTAGCATAGCAGGGCTAGAAGTACTAACCAGGGTATTTTCCTGGAGCCTTTTCTGGGTCTCTTTTTGTAACTTTTCAATTTTGCTCAAATCGCCCCTTAGGGTACCAACGGCAACCTCGTAATCCTTTATTTTTCGATTGAACTGCTCCTGCATTTCAGCTTTCTCTCTGTCAATTCGTGCAATGGTGCCTATTTGATCGTAAATCATGTACCCAGCTGCCGAAAAGCCAATAATAAGAATTGCTGCAAGCGCACGCATTGCTTGTTTGTAGGGCCTTAGCGCCTGTTGTCGAAATAAACTCAGCCTTCGGGAGAGCGGTATTGAAGACACCGTGTTTTGCTGAGGAACAATAAAGCCAAGTTTTGGTCCTTCAACCGATAGCTGAATTTCGTCTCCACTTTGTAAAAACCATTGCCTGTTTACGGGTCGACCATTTACCAGCGTTGGATTTTTACCCATGTGCTTAATAATATAGCCCTGACCCTCGCGAACTATTGCTGCATGGGGCCCCGATGAGCCACTTACCGTTTTACAATCTTCGCCGTAGGCAATGCCGTACTTTGATCCGCGCCCCAACTCAATATAATTCACAATAATTTCCTGAGTTTCGCCTGCTCGGTGCTTTGCCGAGTTACTACGGTGTTCAATTATAAAAAAGGTGCGGCCCCCCGAACTCATTAAACTCTTTACACCTGCTCCTATAGAGCCACTAAATTTTTGGGTTCCCTTTCCTGATTCTACTGTTGCCATGGGTCACAATTTTTATTGGTTTTATAATTTTTAAGGTATTTTATTAAACTTCAAATACAACTCATCATTCTCCTTCACTTTGTTTTACAAATGATAAGGTGCTTTTTTCAAAGTCCTTATCATATTTACCAGCATACACATTACTAGCACCCTGGACCCAAAACATTACAAGATATAAATCTGTGCCCTCCTCAATAAAACTCACAAAAAATTTCATGGGGGTACCATCATCAAAACCTGTAACAATGTATGCTTCGAAATCATCGAATCGGTAAAGGTACCAGTCGGTTTTTCTACTTTCATAATCTTCTAAATACCTTAGGTTTCTAAGAATTAAATCTCGGTAAGCCGGAAAATTATATGAATAAGTTGAAGACTGCACAATTTGAAAATAAACATCCATTGATTCGTTTCCATATTGCAGCATAGCCTCATCGTTAAAATACATTTCTTTCATGTACCATGGCAGTTCAATACATACTCCATTATTACAGGCAGTTATCGTACTATTATTTGCAGTTGAATCGGCTTCTACTTCTTCATAGGCAACTTCAGAACTATAATACGAATTCTCCACAAGAGCCACCACAATTAATGACACTATAAATATGAAAATAATTCCTCCATAAACTATAAAACCTGCAATAGCCCATTTTCGTTGCACCCTTTTAAAATGTGCAACGCTCTCCCACTTCTTTTTTTCCCAAGCCCACTTATTGCCATTAGCTCCCATTACAAAAGCCCATATAAAGTTAAAGTAGGGTATAAGGCACAGCAGTCCCAAGTAAACTCCGTTACTTAGGCCCCAAATCCAATTAAAAAAGAATGCACCCCAGTTCCATCCCTTTAGTTCAGTTGGAAAACCGAAGGTTTTTGGCCAATTTTCTTCTCCAGCAGGCTGCTTTTCTTTTTGTATATTGGAAAACTTTTGTTTGTGTTCAACCGTAATTTGCTTTGTTATTTTTGAAACTTTAACTGGTTTTTCATTCTTTTTTGCATCGGGAATATCCCAAAACTTATTATCCAAAAAACCAGCGGCCCAATGCTCAATTTCAGCAGCTGTTGGTCGGTTTTCAGGTTCAAGCGATAAGCATGCCTGCATAATACTATTAAGCCTTCGGCTATACTCCTCGGGCAGCTCGGGCATGGGAAAGCCAAGCACCAAGGCTTTTCCGCCCTCGGCATTCCAAGGTACGTCGCCAGTACAGAGTTCGTAAAGCGTAATACCAAGGCTAAAAATATCGGAAAATGGGCCAACCTTTTTGCTCAACGCCCTCTCTGGCGTACTGTAAGCAAGGGTTTCTCCCTTTTGATTGCTGGCGCGTAGAAGGCTGCTACGGGTGCGCGAACTAATGCCAAAGTCGGCCAAGCGGTAATCGCCGCTGTAGTCAATCAGAATGTTATCGGGTTTAATGTCGAGGTGTAGAACTGACCTCGCCTGAGTGTGTAGATAGTTAAGCCCCCCTGCTATCTGGTACAGCACTTTTGCTACCTCCTCCTCGGGCAATACGCCATGCTTGGTTATTTTACTGTACAGCGAGCCGTTGGGCATAAAGGGCATTACCAAACAGGGCGAGTAGTCTTCAATAAAAAAATCGGTATTCTTAACCAACCGCCCATCGTTTAGAGTAAGGGTTAACTCGTACTCATCTTTAAAAACCGATAGCCCCTCTGTATCCATGCCCTTGTCGGGCACAAATATTTTAATGGCAACCTGTGCGCTACCCCTGTGGGTGTCAGTTGCCTTCCAAACTACTGAGAAACCTCCGCTGCCAATTCGCTCTGTCAGTTCGTAGCGATTATTTAATAGAATGTTGGGTTTTAAAATCATTTGATTGAAATATTTAGTTTAAGGGCAATCTACAACCTCTTATTATTAGCATATTAAGCGGTTTGATTTATAATGCTATGCTGGAGGGCTTATAACTTTAAGGGTTGTATCGCCCATGGTTATTATATCGCCAACTGCTAATGCAATGCCTGCAGAGTCAACCTGTGATGAATTTACAAAAGTTCCGTTAAGGGAATTTGTCCAGCATCGCTTAACCGAATCCCATTGTCCATCACGAATAATCCATTTAACTGGGTTCTCGTGCCGTTCAATGGTTGCATGCCTTCTCGAAACGTAGGAGCTAGGATCGTCGATGGAAACCTGGTTTAGGGTATCGGTATCGAGCCTACCTACTTTAATTAGTCCAACGTTTCTGTTAGGTCCTATAAGATTTGATAGGTTGAAAACCATCCCAGCCTGAAAACCATTCATAACTTTTAGTGAAATAGTATTACAATTAAAACTTGAAGAAACAGGTTCAGTGTATTGTCGTGCTCCAAGCAAAGAAAGTATTTCTTCAACCTTCTGAAAACGTGAACCAAAGTTCGAATCTAGAGACTTTTTTAAAATTGCATTCCAATGTTGAGGGATATTGCTTCTATAATTCGTTGTAGGAATCATTTGTCCCAAGTGCAAGTTTTTAATATATTCTGCCAGAGATGCATCGCTATCGAGTGCACCAAATGGGAGATGGCCTCCAGTAATCATTTCGTACATCATAGCACCAAATGAGAAAATGTCTGTTACTGGGCATGTGGTTTTAAACTTTTTAGAATCGACTAATTGCTCTGGTGCAATATAAGCATAGGTGCCAAAGGTATCGCGGACTCTTCCCAACATGTCGGGACGTGTTTGGCGTTTAACCGAGTGGTTTATGAAACCAGTAATTCCAAAGTCGGCTAAAACTGCTTTATTTTCCGAAGTAAGCATCACATTATCAGGCTTAAGGTCGCGATGTATAATTCCTTCACTATGTAAATCCCTAAGCCCAATTAGTATGTCAATTGCATACTTATCGAGTAAATTAAAATCGATTCTTTGCTTCACTTTAGCCCTAAGGTCGCCATTGGGGCAGTAATCCATAACAATGTATGGGTTACCATTTTTAATCCCCAACTCATAGGAATGGACTATGTACTCACTTTTAATTTGGCCACAAATGAACTCTCTTCGAAACCGTTCACCAATGCTCTCCTTTGCTTCGGTATAGGGTATTTCGTAAAGTTTAAGAACCTTAAGCGCATATACTTGATTGGAATTGGTGTCGGTTACCCTGTAAACATCGCCGTAGGTACCACCACCAAGGTGTTTATCTACTCTGTAATGGTCAATCTTTTCGCCAGGAGAAGGGGCGAATCGGGTTGGAATCCCATCAAGTTTAAAGGAATCATTAAGACCAGAAATCCCTGCCATATTGCGAAGTTTAGAAGTCGAACTTGAATAGGCGATCACCCATTAATAGGTAATCGCCTTTTTTTAATTCAACCACGCTGTCTATTCGAATAAAAGTAGTTTGCTTCTGGCTTCGATTCTCGATTACCCAATTTCCATTGGTGTTTTGTGAAATAATTGCCTGCCCTTTACTGGTAATTGTATTGTTGCTGGGTTCGAGGTTATCCCTATTTAATTCAAATTTATCACCACTAAAGGAAATTGAAGCAAATGCTAGTTCTCCATCGCGAGCTACGGGAGTTAATGTAAAACCTCCTCCTTTTTTTGACTGCCAAGGATCGATTGTTCCTCCTTTGAAAATTCCTTTTTTTTCTGACAGTGGAGTTACTTTCCGTACCTCTTGCAAAGGGCTCTCCTTTAAAATAATTGGATTTCCGCAATTTGGACAAAACTGAACATTTCCTGACAAAGGATATCCACAACCTCCACATGCACCAACCATATTAGGCTTGGAACTAATTGAACCATCCCATGAAGGTTGATTGGCCGCCTGCCCATCGATGGTTTTTGAAACATACTCATTCTCTGAAAGAACAGGAGGTGTATTTCCGCTCAGCAATGTTCCACACTTCTCGCATTTTGCTATTCCGCTCAAATTCTGGGAATACCCACAGTTGACACAACGTAGCATATAAAATATTTTAATTTGTTAGGTGTTCAAATTTAATCGATATTTTAAAAATTAAATCTCACGGTTTTCCGTGTTTTTTTTATCATCATCGATCTGTAATTTTGAATTTAACATCATAAATTTATCTTACAATGAAAAAAACAATCATACTCATTTGCCTTGCTGGCATTTTATCATTCGACGTTGAACTAATGAGCCAAGACTTATCGTCCTGGTCAAATGGAAAATACATGAAAGAGGCAGTAAATCAAGCCCTTGCAAACGCTATAATACTTGAACAAAACTCAAATTATGGTTTAACAGATAAGTCGGTTTGTTTGTTATGCGCCTTTCAGAAGGTTGGAGGTTCAAATCGATTAACAATTAGATTAAATAGCGATAACCAATATATATTTACGGGAGGAGGAGATTCGGATGTTACAGACTTAGATATTGTAATTACCGACAGTGAAGGTGTTGAGGTTGCTAAGGATAAAAAAGTCGATAACTCCCCTGTTTTATATTTCAATCCATCTTCGAGCAATTCATATACTGTATCTTTAAATCTATATAGTTCTAATGAAGACAGATCATCTTTTTCTTGTATGGCAATTTTAATAAAGGGAGGCTATAGCGTTCCAGTATCTACCCTTGACAACACAATTAATAAATTCATGACATTTGGTATTCGAACGCACGAGATGACAGGAATAAAATTTCATGATTATGAAAATCAATGGTGTTTATACGGTAACTTACTCGAAGTAGGAAACTCAAATACTATTTCGAGTATTAGACTTGGAGATGAAGATCATATTATAATTGCAACAGGTGATGATAGTGCTTCAGATATTGATTTATTCTTATTAAAAAATGGTGAGGAAATTGAGACTGACACTGAAACTGATAGTACGCCAATGCTTACAATTAGTACAAAGGATAGCGAGCGTTATGGTATTAAAACTAAATTAATATCCTCTTCAAAATCAGCCTCATTTGTTCTTACTGGGATATTTACTGACTAGAGGTAGGTAGGCTTCCCATTTTTAGTACAGGGCTAAATTATACAATTTTGATCAATTAAAGCTTCTTGGGCTTCTCTAAACCTAATCGGGCTAGGCCCCTTTAACGCCTCGTGCGGACGGTGATAGCTATAGTCATTCACCCATTTTTCCGTCACCTCCCTCACCTCGTGCAGGTCATCGAATAAATAGGCGTCTAAAATGCCCTCCCTGTACGTTTTATTGAATCTTTCTATCAGCGCATTTTGCGTTGGCCTACCGGGTTGTATGTACTTGAACTCAATGCCATTCGCCTCGCTCCACTCTTGGGCTAGCTTGGCAATAAACTCAGGGCCATTATCCATGCGTATTTTCTGTGGCCTCCCATGTTTGTGGATAAGGTGGTTAAGTATCCAGATTACCCGGCTGCCCTTAAGCGAGTAATCGGTCTCTATGTATAGAACCTCACGATTATAGTCATCAATAACGTTAAACGAACGGAACTTCCGCCCATGGCTAAGGGCATCTCTCATGAGGTCTATGCTCCATGTTTCGGCGAAGCGTTTTGGAATGGCCAATGGCTCTTTTATGCGGGCTGGTAGCCTTTTCTTAACCTTTCGTCGCAAGGGGATCCCCATCTCCCTGTATACCCTGTGCAGCCGCTTGCGGTTAGCCGCCCCGCCAGGATTCCGTAGCCTGTGGTAGCTCTTCCAGAACCCTTCTCGCGGGTGGTCTTGGCTCAGACTAGCTGGCGCATCCATCAGGGTAGCGTCATCCCTTTTGGAGCGGTACGCCATGCTGCTCCTGCTGGTCCCCAGTATTCGGCACGCCTTGCTGATGCCGCTTGGGTATCTTTCTTTGACTTCGTTAACGATGGATCGCTTCTGGCAAGGCTCTAGAGCTTTTTTTCGATAATGTATTTGGCAACATCCAGCTCTAGCGCTAAATCGGCGTACATCCTTTTCAGCTTGGAGCTCTCCTCCTCCAGCTGCTTTATACGCTTCAGCTCGCTGGCCTCCATGCCCCCGTACCGCTGTCGCCATTTACAGAATGTAGCCCTGCTTACGCCATGCTCCCGTGTGATGGCCTCTACGTCTTTGCCGGATTCAAACCCCTTGAGGACCCTGGCAATTTGATTAGAACTAAATTTACTCATCTTCATGCTTTTACAGTTTTAAAGGCATGCTTTTTCTACTTTTAAACTGTACTATTTTTGGGGGAGCCTACATCACTATTGGAACAAGGCTCATAAGTCTCACGATTGCAAGGAGTGTGGCTACAGAGCCACGTTGCGAAGCGGAACGGTAATGGAGTCCTCCAAGCTGCCTTACCGGTACTGGCTCTACGCCATTTACCTCATGTCTATGACCAAGAAAGGCATATCTGCCGCTGAGGTGCAGCGCCAGTTGGGTCATAAACGCTATGAGCCGGTTTGGACGATGATGCATAAAATCAGGGCTACCATGGGGCTGAGGGATGACAAGTACGAAACGGACGGCGTAGTGGAATTGGACGACGCTTTCTTCAAAACGCACAGCGATGCATCCTCCGATGAACCCACCAAGCGTGGTCGTGGTAGCCAGGAGCAAAGTGCAGTGCTGGTTATGGCTAAGGTTGACCCGAAGCGAGGGCGACCGAGAAAACACAAAAAGCCATCCGCCTTTCGGTACGTTAAGATGATTGTTATTCCCAACCCATCGTCCAGCACCATGAATGATACCTTGTCAACATATGCAAAGCCAGAGGCTGTAATCAAAAGCGATGGATGGCGAGGTTTCAGTAAGATTAGGGAGGTAGGCGCAAAAAACACATAAAAAAGATAGTCCCACCGAAAGAGGCCTCCAAAGCTCTACCGTGGGTTCATACCATGATAAGTAACGCGAAGCGAAATCTTCTTGGAATAAACCACCAAACAAAAGACGAATATTTGCAAAATTACTTGAATGAATTTTGTTACAACACAAATAGACGGTATTTTGGGGTAAATCTATTTGATAGACTCCTAGTTGCAGCGGTTGAAGACTTGGTATGGAAAGTTTAGGTGCTATTACGGATAATCATATAATTTATTTGAGTAAACAGAAATTGCGTAAAGAAACGAAATAAATGTAAAAAACTTTTCTCACCATAGTTAATAAACAAATTAATGTTATAGATTCTGAAAATTGATGTTGTAAAATTTCAAAAAAATTCAACATTAATTCACCTCTTTATCGTGATATTTTCATCCCCATTTTCCGTGAATTATAATCGAATTGCTATATTGCATTCATTTTTTAAACTATCTTAAATGCTTACGATTTTTATTGTCGACGATCACCCAATGGTTACAGAGGGAATTGAAAAAACCCTTGCCCGCCTGCATATTGAATGCCAACTGAAAACATTCCACAATGCTGAGGATTTGCTTGCTGCTGCACAAAAACAAATGCCCGACATGGTAATATCGGACATAACTTTGCCTAAAATGGATGGCATAGAAATGGTTCAGGAACTGAAAAATAATTACCCAAGAATAAAGGTACTTTTCTTTACCATGCATCAACAGGCTTGGCGTATGAACGAAATGATACGACTCAATCCTTATGGGGTGGTTTTCAAAACCTGTCCCTCTTCGGAGTTCGTTCGTGCGGTTCTCGAAGTTGTTGCGGGGCGTACCTTCTTTTCAAGTGAAGCTAAAAATGTGTTAGTAACTTCAACAATCAGTAAAACAACTATTAACCTTAGCCGCCGCGAAAAAGAGGTTCTTAATCTTATATACCAGGGACTCACAACAAAGGAAATAGCATGCGCACTTTTTGTTTCAACTAATACAATTGAATCGCACCGAAAAGGATTGTTTGCAAAACTCGATGTAAAAAACTCTTCTTCGCTCATTGCAAGGGCAATCGATTTGGGAATGATTGTGTAATAAAATATCACCTGACTATGTACTACCATTTTTTTATCAAAACAGAATTGCTGCTTCAAATATCTGAGAACATTGGCAATCGAATACTTAGCCTCGAGGTTCAACGCTTATTACTGGTGGTAATTATTGTTTTGCTCATTGCTTTTTTAGTGATTCAAACTATACTTAAAAGGAAAAACCTTGAAAGCAGACTGGAAATTGAGTTTTCGAAAAAATATCGTCCTACTCCTGCCACCATGGCAGAAGCCTATTTTAAGGGGCAGGACGATGAACGAATGCGCATATCAAAAGAACTGCACGATGGGGTTTGCTCAGGCTTAGTTGGGGTTCGTTTTCTGATTGAACCTTTCACATATGATAACGAAGATTTGAAAAAAGCGAGCATTTGGCTTCAAAGCATCCATACAGACCTCAGGTACATTTCGCACAACCTGGCCTCTAAGGAGATTATCGACAATGGTCTTGCCGACGCAATTGAACTATTACTTAGCCGAATGTGTCAGAAAAACGGGGTACATTTCAATTTCCAAAGCAAATTCGATAATAATTTGCCAGAACTTTCATTCAATATACAGCAGAACGCATACCGTATTGTACAGGAAATTTTAATCAATATACTAAAGCATTCCAAAGCCAATGCAATAAATTTGGTTATTAATCTCAGCAATGAATATCTTATAATTGAAATTACTGATAATGCTGCCAACAATGGAAGTATGAAGAGCAAAGGACTGGGGCTCGGCAATATTTCTTCGAGGGTCCAATTTTTACGAGGAAAAATTGCGATTAATAGCAGCGAAGCGGGAACTTATTATAAAATTTCATTCCCCTTAAAGCCCCCTCACACCTCAAACCCCAGCACGGTAACGTCGTCGGATTGAATGGCGCTGCCGCGCCATTGGTTCAGTTCGCGGTGCAGGGTGCGGCCCAGCTGCTCAATGGAACCGCTACTATGCTGCTGAAGCAACTCTTCGAATTGCTTCCGGTTGAAACGCTTGCGCTCAACCTGCGAGAGCTGGTCGAAGGCTCCATCGGTGGTCAGTATAATCCAATCGCCCTCAGCCATTGCTACTTCAACCAACGGACTACCTGGCGTGAACCAGGGCGAACCCACGGGCTTGCTCCCCGATGTTAACTTATTCAATTGGGGCGCGGTTCCGCCCCGTTTCAGTACATAAATGGGCAAATGGGTTCCGGCAAATTGCAATTGACGGGTTTTCCTATCGATTTTACAAATGGCCAGGTCCATTCCGGTGGTTACCCACGAATTCTGCTTAACCAATTTTATGGAAGCTACAAAATGGCTGTGTATCTGGTCGACCATTTGTGCAGGATTGCTTTTAGGGTTTGCCTTATAAACCTCGTTAACAAAGGTAAGGCCCATCATGCTCATAAACCCGCCATGCACCCCATGCCCGGTACAATCGGCCACCACAATTGTTAGCACATCCTGGGTTTCGCGTGCCCAGTAAAAGTCGCCGCTCACAATGTCCTTTGGCCAATACAGCAGAAAATGCGCTGCAAGCAACTGTTTCAGGTCTGTTGGTTTGGGCATTAGCTCCTCCTGCAGGGTAAGGGCATACTCAATGCTATCGGTTAAGTGCTTGTTAATATGCTTTATTTTATCGGTTTGAAGCGCAATAATTTCGTACGAAGCTTTCAGCTCCTCATTCTGCTCAAGCAGCTCTTTGTTCTTGAAGTTTACCAACCTTTCGAGTATAGCCTTTTCCTTCTGGAGCCACGCGGTGCGGGCTCGAAAAATGGTAATAATAAGGCCTGTAAGCGATACAAGGATTAACAGTATGAACCACCATGTGAGGTAAAAGGGAGCGTTCACCTGTATTACCACAGTGGCCGGGTGCTTGCCCCAAATACCGTCGGCGTTGGTACTATACAGTGTGAATGTATATGTCCCATGTGGTAGGCTTGAGTACCTGGCCACCCTGCTTTCAAACGAAACTTCGGTAAATGCAGGGTCGAACCCTACCAGCTGGTAGCGGTACTTTACATTTTCGGGTGCCCGAAAATCGAGGGCGGTAAAAAATATTTCGAGGTTTTTATGGCTCGCCTCAATTGTGATTATTTCCTTATTGGAAGGTGCGCGGCGAGCAATTGCCCCGTCAACCCAAATGCTGCCAATGTGAAGGGGCGAAGCTGCCGAATCCTTTCCAACCAAATTGGGATTAAATATGTTAAGCCCCCATTCTCCGGCAACAACTATTTTGTCGGAGCCTAACAGCTGCATATCGGTTATAGTGCCTGTCAACGCCCCTTCGGATACTGAAATAGGTTCGGCTATACCACTGTTCAGATGAAGTTTAGCCATTCCGTTGGAGGTACCAACCCAAACCAACCCGTTGTCGTCCTGCAAAACGGCGGTAACTTCTTTTGAGGGCAAACCATGCTTATCGTCAATTAGCCGGAAACGGTTTTTGTTTCCCTCCATAATGGCTAACCCCTCACTGGTTCCAAAAAGCATTTGCCCGTTGCTGGTTTCGGATATACACCAGGTTGATGCATGAGGAAATGATAGCGAATCCCACTCTAGATGAACGAAACTGCTAACCTTTTGATTAATAGGGTCGATTCTACTTACGCCCCCTTTTCTTGTTGCACCAATCCAAATGTTACCCTTCGCATCCTCAAACATTTCTGAAACCAAATTGCTAAATATGCCTGTTTCGTTAGGCTCAATATAGTTTGTATACTTCATTGTTTGTGGATTGTACATACTTATACAGCGTTTGGTAAGCATCCAAACGTTCCCTTTGGCATCGGTTGTCATACTGTAAACAATGTTGCTTAGAAGACCGTTTGGGCTTTTAGTATTAGGTAAAACTTCCTCAATTGTACCCAATTGCAAATTCATTCGGAAAAGCGACCGGTCGGTTGAAACCCAAAGATGACCAGCACTATCTGCCGTAAGGGCTACCACATTTGTACCTTCAAAGAACCGTTTTTGGATTTCACCTTGGGCGCTCAACTGAATCAAACCATCGGAAGTAGCAAAGAATTTTTTTTCGTCAATGCTCTGGGTTTGATTCACATTGCTATTTGTAAGCTTGCTTACAATTTGCCAACTATTAGCACCTTGAAATACAGCAACAAAAAGTCCGTTATTGGCTCCAACGGCTAATAAACCATTCGATAAACCCATAGAGCAGGTAGGCTCTCCCAGCTGTTCGCTTTCAATAATTTTTATTAGTTTCTTTAAAACTGAATCCCATCGATATACCCTTCCACTTGCTCCCAAATACACGCAGGTATCGGCCCAAACCGAAGTGAATCCTTTCCCCAAATTGAAATCGAACCGTTGAAGAGTTTTCTTTTCCAAATCCACCTCAACCAGACTGCTGCTTTTGTCAAACAGGATTCCTACTACCTTTTGATTCATAAGGGCAATTTTATCAATATAAACAGCATTGAAATAATAGTAAATACCCCTTGGGTCTCCAATATTTATTTGATTGTATAGTTTTTTTTGACCATTTAAAACAAAACAGGAATCGCCAGTTATTACATTTATTGCATTAACTAAGTCTCTTTGTCCAACTACCCACCCATTTTTGTTTGCACTTATGGTGTGCATTTTATTGGTTTGAGACGAAAAAAAAGAATTCGACATAGCATTATAGTAACGACCAAAAAACGATTCTTTATCGAAATTAAACGAATAAACACCTGCTCCCCATGAACCTACAAAAACTTGCCCGCTTGAATGTTTTTGCACACTCCTATACCAGTAATAGTTATCGGGAGTATGATAACGTGTAAACTTTTGTTTAGGAATATTGAAAGAATTGAGCGCACCTCCATTTCCGTTCCAAAGGGTTAAAAGAAGCGTTTTATCGTCGTATCGAGTAACATGTGTAACCGTATTGGATCCAATGCTATCGGGATTATTAAAAAACTTATATGTTTTAGAAGTTCCCGTTTTTAAATTGAAATTAATTAATCCCTTATTTTCGGTTCCCAGCCATAGTAAGTTGGGCTCTTCGGGTAAAACAGAAGTAATTTTATTGGTTGTAAGACCGCCACTCTCCGGAATTTTTCTGATATGCTTGTACCGGTTGCGGTGCTGGCTCAATACCGAAAGGCCACCATTAGTTGCAAACCATGTATTACCTTGGTTGTCGTTAAAAATTTTATAAATAGTCTCGCCAGCAATGGAATATGGGTTATTTTCGTTAGTTCTATATATAGTTATTGCATTTTTATCAGAGTCGTATAATCTTGCCCCGCCACTGTAGCCACCTACCCAAATACGACCGTCGGGATGCCTTTCAAAAGTGTATGCAGAAATGAAAGGTAAACAACCCCTTTCCAACGTTTTTTTATTTATTGTATACGACCAATATGAAAAATTCGCCACCCACAACTCTTTTTCATCTTTATGAAAAAACTGTGCTGCTGCCCTAATTTTTAAGTGATTATCATTGACAATAGTATCATTAAAGTTGAACCATCGATTAGTACTTAATGATAATTTTGTTAATAATGAATGTGCGCCACCAACTAGTATATTATTGTTTACTTCGGTTAATGATTGAAAATAGAAAATATCGTTTTCTTGACTTCTATGCTGAAATATCTCTAATTTTTCATTTTTGAAATCGATGCAATGTAACGCTCCCTCCTGCATATCGGCCCAAAGACGACCCTTTGAGTCGATAAATAGAGCAAAGACCCCTTTCCCTCCTTGTAGCTGCTTGCCAAAAACTTGAGTGACTCTGGAAAAATCGTTAGTTTTGGGATTGTAATAGCAAAGGCCTCCCATCGTTCCCACCCAAAGCCTACCCGAACCATCCTCAACAATTTTTCGCACATCGCTATGGGGTAACGTATTAGGAAACTCTCCCATTTTGTATGTTTCAAATGTGTACCCATCGAACCGCATGAGGCCTTCGCGTGTGGCAAACCACATGTAGCCCTTCGAATCCTGAAAAATGTCTGTAAACAGGTAGGAACAAATGCCGTCGGCCTTGTAGTAATTATAAAATTTGGTATATAAATCGTGCTGCACCGAGGAGTAGCGGGTATTGTACTGCGCTGTACCGGATAAGTTATTGATTAATAGTAATACTACAAAAAAGCACTTTACATAAAAAGGCAGTTTGAAAATATGCATAACTCTAAGAAATACTATGTTTTTTTTGGACTAACAAAGATAGAATTGTAGTTGAAAAATGCAAGGGCTGCAGAATAAGAGGAGAAAAAAATAGGTAAATTCCTTACATCACCAAATTTGAAGGGTGCAGGATGGGGGTAGAAACTCTCCCTGACCCTGTCAGTGCATGGTAATCTGAATAGATATATATTATTGTATGCGCCGGGAGGTGATTGGGCTATTCTGTTCGCGCCAGCAGGGCCACATTCTCTACATGATGCGTATGCGGAAACATGTCGACTGGCTGTACCTTTAAAACTTTGTAATTGCTGCCCAGCAAAGCTATATCGCGGGCTTGCGTAGCAGGATTACACGAAACGTAAACAATGCGCTTCGGATTAGCCATTAGCAGCACTCTGGCAACATCGGCATGAATACCTGCCCTTGGGGGGTCGAGAATTACAACGTCGGGCTTACCATGCTGTTGAATAAAATTGGGAGTTAACAAATCTTTCATGTCGCCCGAGAAGAATTGGGTATTTCCAATACCATTTATGTGCGAGTTTTCCATTGCATCGGCAATGGCTTCGGGTACATATTCAATACCAACCACTTTTTTGCAACTTTTAGCAACAAAATTGGCAATGGTTCCTGTGCCGGTGTATAGGTCGTACACTAGCTCGTTACCTGTTAGCCCTGAAAATTCGCGGGTAACACAGTACAAATTGTAAGCCTGCTCCGAATTGGTTTGGTAAAAGCTCTTTGGGCCAACCTTATAGCGTATACCTTCCATTTCTTCCATTATAAAATCATTTCCAGCAAACAGTACTACATTCAAATCGTTTATTGTATCGTTTGCTTTGGAATTAACAACATACATAAGCGATGTAATGGAAGGAAATTTTTGCTTTAAATGATTAAGAATCATTTCAATTTTCTCCGTATCGTTTTCGGTTACGGAAAGAATAATCATAACATCGCCAAGCGACGAATTACGAATTATAAGTGTGCGTAAAAATCCCTCGCCCGACCTTAGGTTGTAAAACGAGTAGTCGTTTTCAAGGGCAAAGCGTTCGGTTTCCAACCTAATGGTATTCGAAGGTTCGGGCTGCAAAAAGCACTCGTTTACCTTAAAAACTTTGTCGAACCTACCTGGAACATGAAAACCTAGCGTTGGAAGATAGGCAAAGTCTTCGCCACTTTCAATTTCGCTTTTCATTAGCCAGCGAGAGCTGGAAAAGGTAAACTCCAACTTGTTGCGGTAGTAACGGGTTTTTTCCGAACCAATAATTGGGCTAATTTCGGGTAGCGAAACCTTTCCAATCCTCTCAAATTGATCGACTACCTGCTCCTGCTTATAGCGTAGCTGTTCGCTGTAGGGCAGCATTTGCCACTTACAGCCACCGCATGTCTCGAAATGGCTACAGAAAGTTTGAATTCTATTAGGTGAGTACTCATGAAATTGAGTTATAAACCCTTCCATAAAACTATTTCGCTTACGGGTAACCTGAATGTCAACTACATCGCCCGGTATGGCGAAGGGTACAAAAACAACTTTCCCATCAACACGGCCAAGGGCTTTGCCTTCGGCAGCCACATCTTCAATTAATACCTTTTGAAGCAAAGGTTTACTTCGGTGTTTCCTCACTTTTTGTACTTTTACAATTTGAACGAAATCCCTAAAACTTTGTTTGTTTTAGAGAAAAACATAAAGCATCAAAGGTAGTAAAAATCGATGGACTCCCTAACACATATTGTACTTGGCGCTGCAATAGGCGAAGCTGCACTTGGCCGTAAAGTTGGTAACAAAGCAATGCTTTGGGGTGCCTTTGCTGGCTCCTTACCCGATTTCGATGTGGCAATTACCTCCTTTTTCAATCCGGTCGATGCCCTTTTTGTGCATCGGGGCTTCAGCCATTCGTTGCTTTTTATAGCATTATTGTCGCCCCTGCTAGGATTTTTTCTTTCAAAAATTCACCCAAAAGATGCAGCCAGCCCTCGACAATGGGCGATACTTTCCTTTTTTTCAATGCTTTCGCATATAATTATCGATTGCTTTAACACCTATGGCACTGCCATTCTATATCCCTTCAGCAAAATACGCATTGCATTCGATTCCATTGGTATTATTGATTTAACCCTTCTAGTGCCACTGCTCATTTTGGTTATTTTAATTCTCTTGCTTCCAAAAAACCACTTTCGCAGGAGAGTGTTTGCCTTCACGTCGCTTTTGTTCACAATGCTCTTCATTGGCCTTACGGTATTCAACAAAATGAGCATAGAGCATAATTTTTCTAAACAATTAAACGACAATGGTAAAAACAATACAAGAATAAAAACCGCCCCCCTACCCTTTACCAATCTGGTATGGTTGGTTTTAGCGGAGGATAGCGATGGCTACCACCACGGAGTTTACAGCATATTCGACAGACAAATTCCCACACTGAGCTACATAGAAAGGAATGAAGATAAATTGGCATCCCTTACGAACGATTTAACCATTAAGAAACTAGTTCGTTTCACTGAAGGCTTTTATAGCGTAAGCCGAAACCAAGAGGGTGAAGTTCTGCTTCACGACCTTCGTTTTGGAAGCCTTGCTATCGATTCTGATAATTGGTTTGTTTTTACATTCCATATTCGCAAAAGCGAAAGGGGGGTTGAGGTATCCCGCTCACACCCGAACCGAAATTTCAATTGGGAAAATTTTATCCGTTATATAAAAAGAATTTAACTTCCAGAATGGCTCTATTCTCCGAACGAATCGAACCAGGCAAGGGCCTCATCAACCTCATCAAAAAATCTAAAGGGTAATTTGAAGCGATTGGTCGACTGAAGGATGAGGTTTAAATAATACTTCTTAAAAACATTTGCATCTGAAATAACAGCACCCCTCCGAAGACCTTGATTTACAGCACGAGGTAGCACATACTGTTCAAACCACTTCCTGTTCTCGGGATTCACCAATCCTTGCTTTCGTATGTCGGATAAAAAATTGTAAACAGGAACTAATTCCTTCGCCTGAAAATTGAGTGCCAGGTTAAATGCTTTCTGGTACATTTCGAGCGAAATATTTCCATCCCATACAATTTTCACTAATTTAAATCGAGGTATATAGGTAACAATTACATATGGTTCCTCATAAATAATTACCTCACTCATACTATTTAAATATATGTTAGCACTGCAATATATAAAGAAACCTCGATTAAAAAGGCAAATAATACGAACAAACATATTAACCTTTTTTAAAATTGGCTGTTTACATAATTTGCATATGGATTAGTATATTTGAATTCAAAATTTGGTTTTCAAATACATATTATTGAACAAATGAAAACAATATTACTTACATTGCTTATGCTTATTGGTTTTGGCAGTATAGCTCAACCACTAACCGACAATGATTTGAAAAATAAAGGGGCATTTCTTCGATTTGAGCCATCTGAAGTGGATATGGGTAAAATTTCTATGAACAGCGTGAACGAAGAAACAGGAAATATTGAAATTACTATTCATAACGATGGCACAAAACCTCTTATTTTACAGCAAGTTACCGCATGTTGTGGCACTAATGTTAGGGAATGGCCTCGTAATCCAATACTGCCCGGTGCAAATGCCAAAATAAAAGTTTATTTCAGAGTTGAGCAGCGCCCCTACCGTATAAGCCGAACTGTAACAGTAAATTCCAATGCTGTTAATGGCGCCTCACAAAAAGTAGCAATACTTGGCGAAGTAGTTATACCCGCTGCCAAAAATGAAATTCAATTGCCCTAACTAGTATTATTGAATTGAAAAGTAATCAATACCTGGGGCAGCACCTTTTACCGCTTTGTAAAGTATTTCATGGATCTTCGTTCGCACATCGAGCGAGTTCAGCATTTTGTTTTCTGCGTCGGGGTATACCCTATTGGAAACGAAAACAAAAATGAAATCGTAGGCCGGATCGGCCCAAACCAGCACACCGGTAAATCCGGAGTGGCCAAAGGATAGCGATGATGCTTCGCGGGTAACAGGGCTTTGCTTCGATGGGTCGGGCTCAGGTTTATCGAAACCCAATCCGCGTCTATTCCCTGTTTTGCAACTGACACAAGAGGTGAACAAATCGATGGTTGCTTGTGGAAAATACCGTACACCACCATATACTCCACCGTTCAGCAACATTTGCATATATTTAGCCAAGTCGTTGGCAGTTGAGAACAGCCCTGCATGGCCCGAAACACCGCCCAGCATGGCGGCGGCGGCATCGTGCACATCGCCATCAAGTAGTTGCTTTCTAAAAACCATATCGTTTTCAGTTGGGGCAATCCTATCGTCGTCGAAGTGCTGCAGGGGGTTAAAACCAGTGTAATTCATTCCCATGCTCCGATATAAACTATCGGTAACCCATCGCTCCATAGTAGTTGCAGAAATATTATCCATTGCTCTGTGCAGAAGAATAAAGCCCAAATCGCTGTACTTGTATGTTCCGGGCTTCGAAAGGTTGCTTTGCATAATCCAGCAAAATACTGAATCCTTCATGCTGCTTGTAGTGTATAGGTTTTTGGTAACCTTCACGCTATAATCAAGGCCCTTTTCGGCCGAATAGAATTTGGGCGAAGGCCACGAGAACCTGCTGGCAAAACGATTGGCACCAATTTGAAATGGATAGTTGGTTGAAAAGGTATTTGCAAAAACAGGCTGGTCGGGAAACAGGTTCGTTAGGGTTCTCTGGTAGAATGGAATCCACGCTTCCAATCCTGCCTGGTGAAGGAGCAAGTCCCTGACTAGTAAGCTTCGCTTAGAGCAGGTATCGGACATTTTAATATAATCGCAAATGGGCGAATTTAAATTCAACCTTCCCTTTGTATACAACTGCATTGCTAAGGGCGTTGTGGCTGCAATCTTTGTTATCGAAGCAACATCGTAAAGGGTTTTAGCATCCGTTGGAAAATTGGCATTAGTATAGGTAGTGTTTCCGAAAGCTTTATTGTAAAATACTACGCCCTTATGAACAGCAAGAATTTGCATGCCGGGTGTTGCCTGCTTTTTAATCGCATCGTGGGCAATTGAGTCAACTTTCTGAAGCAATTGGCTATTTATTTGCAATTCCTCTGGCTGCGAGTATTTTAGTCTTATTCGTTTATCGCTATTATAACCTTTGCCAAAGGAGTATTCGGCAAGTGCCGAAACGGGTAGCGAGCCTTCAAACTCTGAACCACCAAAAATAATTTGAGCCGTAATGCTTTGGGTTATGTTGGTATTATCGTAGGCAACAATAAGCCCATCCATAACTGATAAATTGAAAAACTTAGAAAGGGAATAAGGCGAACCAAATAGTGAGAGTACCATTCGCTTTTGCAAGCTTAAATCGAAAAGAAACTTCGTCAAATTGGGTGTTACTCCATAATTGCGATTGGGACGAGAGTTTAGCGTATGCACTCCAACAATAATTAGATTATAATTTGTCAGTTGGTTCATTAAAAAATTGAAATCTGTTTCCGAATCGGTGGGGTTTATGCTATAAGTAATCACAGGGGCGTAAAGTTCCATTTGCTCGCGGAAGGCATTACCCTTGTCGTAACCAATTTCGAGGTAAGCAATTTTAAGCGTATCGAGCCTTTGAATAGGAATAATTCCAGAATTATTGAGCACTGAAATAGACCTTTGGGTTACCTGCCTAATGAGCATTTCTGATGATGGCTTGTTTAAATCTGCGGTTAAACCACTTGTATTAATAGGTTTATAATTATTTAAACCAACTCGGTACTTGGCTTCAATAATTTTTCGGCATCGTCGATTTATTTCCTCTTCGGAGAATCGTCCTCTTTTTACTTCCGTTTCAATTCTACTAATTGAAGCTTTTACCTCCGATGGGAACAGAAGCACATCGTTACCGGCAACAAGCGATAGGTAATTGAGATCAACTGGTTTGTAGTAATCGCTTACTCCCTTCATATTAAGGGCATCGGTAAAGATTAAACCATTATACCCCATTTGTTCAATAAGCAACGACTTTACTACGTTTGGTGAAATACTTGCTGCTAACTTTTCTTTGGGTTCAAGTGAAGGTATTTCGAGGTGGGCAACCATAACCCCAGCAACACCATTTTCAATCAGTTTTGTGAATGGGTAAAGTTCAACGGAATCGAGGCGTTGGAATGAATGGTTGAGCCGCGGCAGGGTAAAATGCGAATCCGAATCGGTATCGCCATGGCCCGGGAAATGCTTGGCACAAGCAAGTATGCCATTATCCTGAAGGGCAACCATGTATGCAAGCCCCTTTTGGGTAACCATTTCGCGGTCTTCGCCAAAGGCGCGGGTATTAATAACCGGGTTCAATGGATTGTTGTTGATATCTACCACCGGGGCAAAATTAAAGTGTACTCCCAACCTACGAAGCTGGCGGGCAATGTCGGCACCTACCTGATAAACCAGGCGGGTATCTCCAGTAGCACCAAGGGTCATTTGTCGTGGATACGAAAGAGTGCTATCTAATCGCATCCCAAGTCCCCACTCTGCATCCATTGAAATTAAAAGGGGCACTTTGGCCGCTTTCTGGTACTGGTTGGTTAAAAGGGCTTGTCGAACCGGCCCCCCTTGAAAAAAGCAAAGGCCACCAATACGCTCCTCCTTTACTAGCTGCATTATTTCATCTACATGCTTCTGGTCGCGGTTAGAATATGCTGCCACCATGAACAGTTGGGCTATCCTTTCGCGAAGCGATAGGCTGTTCATTACCGAATCGACCCATCGTTGCGACTCGTTGGTTCCCAATTTATTTAAACCCGGATTAGCTTCAACAGCGACTATTAACGCGCTAAACAATAAGAAAAGCAGCAAGAACTTTGAACGAGAAAGCAGCATAAAAAAGTTATAGTTGAGTTGTGCACCTTGCGAATTGTGTGCCATTAAGCATTCGCACAACAAATATAGCGCAACTCAAATACAATAAGCACAATTTATCACGCTATTTATCAATTTACGATTGGGATACATCAAAATAACTATAATAAAGATGGTAAACTGAAGTTTTAAAAAGAATACGCTTTTACGTATATTTTCGTAGTATTGCAAAGCAAATTCGAAAAAGCATGATAAAAGTTAACCGATTTACACTCAACAACGGCCTTAGAGTTCTAGTTCATATCGACCCATCGACCCCCATCACCACCTTTAACTTGCTTTATAACGTGGGTGCTCGCGACGAAGACCCCGAAAAAACCGGGTTTGCACACCTTTTTGAGCACCTTATGTTTGGAGGAACCCAAAACATTCCGGTATTCGATGAGCCCCTGGAGCGCATAGGAGGCGAAAATAATGCCTTCACAAGCAACGACATAACTAACTATTACATAACTCTTCCAAAAGAAAATTTGGAATTGGCATTTTGGCTGGAAAGCGATCGGATGAACTCCCTCGACTTTTCGCAGCGCAACCTCGATATTCAGAAAAGTGTGGTTATTGAAGAGTTTAGGCAAAGTTACCTGAACCAACCGTATGGCGATGCATGGCTCCTGCTCCGTCCTTTGGCTTACAAAAGCCATCCGTACCTGTGGCCCACCATTGGGAAAAGCCCCGAACATATTGAAAGGGCAAGCCTAGCCGATGTTAAAGATTTCTTTTACTCTCATTACGCACCAAACAATGCCATACTCTGCGTTTCGGGCGATGTAAGCCCTTCAGAAGTGAGAGCCCTTTCGGAAAAATGGTTCGGAACCATTGAGAAACGAATGGTTAAGGAACGCAATTTACCTGCTGAACCCCAGCAATTGGAAATGCGAACCCTTACAGTTGAGCGTAATGTTCCTTTCGATGCTATTTATATGGCGTTCCATATGTGCAACCGACAGCATACCGACTATCGGGCTACCGATTTAATAAGCGACATACTTTCAAATGGCAAATCGTCGCGTATGGTGCAGAACCTTCTAAAAGGGAAACGGTTGTTCAGCGATATCGATGCATATATCTCAGGCGATGTGGATCCGGGACTCTTTGTGGTTTCGGGCCGATTGATGGATGGTGTTTCTTTTAAGCAAGCGCAGGATGCAATTTTTGAAGAACTTCATGCTTTTGCTGCCAACGGCATTTCGCAATACGAACTCGACAAAGTGAAAAATCGCTACGAGTCGAAATTTGCTTTTGGGCTCACCGACCCGCTTGAAGTTGCCATTAGTTTATGTTTTTACGAACTTTTCGACCGGGCTGAAGAGATTAATAACGAGGTTGAGAATTACCGTAATGTAACAACAAACGACATTGTAAGGATTGCGAGCAACCTGTTTCAACCCCGAAACTGTTCTGTACTCATGTACAAGGCATTGAAGTAATTTTTTAATTTTTCCTATACCGCTATGAACCACCAAGAACCTCCATACGCAACTCTTCCAACGAACGTAAATATTCCAGAGGCAGAAACTCATCAACTCTCCAATGGCATTAAAGTATATGCAGTTAACAAGGGTGAGATTGACGTTTGCCGCATCGATTTCCTTTTCAATGCCGGAAGTTGTGAGCAACAAGTGCCACTTCAAGCAAACGGTACCATTTCGCTAATGGTTGAGGGAACTAAGAATCTCAATTCACAGCAAATTGCTGAGCAGCTCGAGTATCTTGGATCCTACATAAACAGAACTACTTACAGCGACTTTGCCCGTTTTTCAGTTTTTGCCGTGAACAGGAATTTGAAACCTACCCTCGCTTTAATTGAGGAGGTAATTAAAGAGCCGGTATTTCCAAGTGAGGAGATTGATATATGGCAGTCGACCGGGAAACAGGAACTAGCTGTAAGCCTCGAAAAAACGAGCACCCTGGCACAGCGGAGGTTTATTCAATCCGTTTTCGGCAATAAACATCCTTACAGCATCTTTGCATCCCCAAGCGATTACGACACCATATCGAAATCACATTTTAACAATTTTCACAGGAAACATTTCGGAAGCCAATCGTGCCAAATATTTATTTCGGGTCGTGTTACCAATCAGCACTTAAATCTTCTAAACGAGCACTTTGGAAAATCAATTTGGGGTGAAAACCATGTTGCAAAATCCCCATTGGCAATTTTATCCGAAAAGAATTTACAATTTGTTTATAAAGCCAACTCGGTACAATCCACCCTCAGGGTAGGTCGTTCCCTTTTTCCTCGAAACCATGCCGATTACCCCAAAATGGCTATCGTATCAACGTTGTTAGGTGGTTATTTCGGGTCGCGATTAATGAAAAATCTTAGAGAGGATAAGGGGTATACTTACGGCGTACATGCAACCATGCTGCCATACGCTCAAACTAATGTATTCCAAATTGGAACCGATGTAGGCACCATGCATACTCAACCTGCATTGCACGAAATACTTTATGAAATTAAACGCATACAAACCGATCCCATTGATGAGGACGAACTACAACTAGTAAAAGGTTCTTTGATTGGGCAATTTCTTCGAACCCTTAATGGTCAGTTTAGTATTGCCGATAGTTTAACTTGGCTGCTATACCTAAACAACCTCGACTATGGATTTTATCGGAACATGTTAGACACTATAAGCAATATTACTCCCATTCAAATTACTGAACATGCAAAAAAGTGGCTAAATGAAGAAGATTTAATTATTTGCGTTGCAGGGACACAGAACCCATTCGAATAACATTTCAACCTTTTTTATTCAGATGTTAGCGGATTGTTACTATTTTTAAAGTCGATATGAAAGAATAAATGAAGGTTTGCATACTTAACATACTACTTTTAATCACCACCATTTCATTACTTGGACAAGGTACGCAACCCAAACCGTTACCCCCGACCATACAATTTCTAACCCTCGATCCGGCAACGGGTATACCTACTATAAACTGGACTGGACCGAACTTCAATCCCATCCACCCCTCCCCTACAGGTTACATTATTTACAAAAGAATCATCGATAATTTGGGAAACCCCATTAATCAGGCTATTGCCACTGTTGAGCCCACCCAATTTTCGTACACCGATATTACCAGTAATGGGAGTGCTGGTCAAATTCAGTATACAGTTGCGTCCGACGGACCCTTTGAACCTAGCCAATTGGCAGCCCACCACGGCAGTATTTATACAACGCTCAATTTCGACTCGTGTGGCAATAAAATTTTGGTCCGTTGGGTACACTATTTAGGATGGGGTAACCGAATTGAAAAGTACAATGTTTACATGGGTACCAATTCCGACTGGACAAGCATGCAGTTAGTATCCACCACCCCTGGAAGCCAATCGGTTACAGCTGTACGTGTTACACCAAACACCGTTTACTACTTCTATGTTGAAGCAAAACGGATGGATTCGGAACAAACATCGCGTTCCAACATTGCTTCAATTGCTACCAATATGGCCCGTTGGCCATTATACATTAAGGTCGATTCGATAGTAGCCCGAAACAGACAAAACGATGTTTATTTCGATATTGATTTCAAAACGAGGCTCACAAAATTCACGGTTACCCGCTGGGAAAACTCCGACTCGATTGCATCCATTTTCTCGGCTAAAACCCTATACCATTTCTCGAACCCTAACGAAAAGCATTTAGCTGATACCAACGATTCTTGGGCCGCTCGTTCTCGACCCTTTTACTACAAACTGAATGCTTACGATGGTTGCAATAGGCTAGTGCGTATAAGCCGTTTAAGCAACTCCATAACCATTAGGATTGCTACCCAGGAACTAAGAAATAACGTAATATGGGATAAATTATACAGTAGGGAAAACAATAGGGTAGTGTATTCTCTTTATCGAATCACATACACCAACGAAGAGCAACCCCCAGAACTCATATATTCAATTGAAGACCCTATTGAGACTTCGTACTTAGATGATTTAACACCCTTTAAGGGGCTTGGATACTCGGCTCAGTTTTGCTACTATGTTGAAGTGAAGGAGTACAATTCGAATAATCAGGTAATTATGAAAAGCCGCTCCCGTAGGGTTTGCGTTGAAGTTGTTCCCGATATTGCAATTCCTAATGCCATTGACCCTCTAAGCAACTATACAATTGGCAATGGCTATCGCAACCTTTTCGAGCCAGTAATTTCGTTCAATTCAACCTATAAACTCATTGTATACAATAGAATTGGTGAAATTGTATTTACAGGCGACAACGAAGGATGGAATGGTAGGATGCCCAATGGAAACCCAGCCCGAGAGGGTACCTACGTATACAGGCTTGAAGTAAACCTAGAAAGTCGTCGACAAATTGTTAAAACGGGGAATCTGAATGTTATTTATTTAAAAAAATAGCGAACCCCACTCAATTCTGAATAATTCAGCTGTTTTTTATATATCTTAGTTGCCTGTTACTAGTTGAGTATATGTCTATTTTTACCGAAGAAGATAATAAATTAATTCAATCGAGTTTTGAAGACCTGCTTCAAAACTGTCCCCGTTGCCAATCCGAAGAGGATTTGAAACTCATTAACAAAGCTTTCCATCTGGCCAATGAGGCCCACAAGGGAATAAAGCGCAAATCGGGCGAACCCTATATGCTCCATCCCATAGCCGTTGCAAAAATAGTTGCCGAAGAAATTGGACTAGGGTCCAAAGCCATTGCATGCGCACTGCTACACGATGTTGTTGAAGATACAAACTACACGGTTGAAGACATCCGACACCTTTTTGGTCCCAAAATAGCATCGATTATTGATGGCCTCACTAAGATTGCTGAAGTTTTCGACACCAACTCATCGGTACAGGCCGAGAACTTTCGAAAAATGCTGCTCACTTTAGCCGACGATATTCGGGTCATTCTCATAAAGTTGGCCGACCGGCTGCATAATATGCGCACCCTCGATGCCATGCCGCAGAACAAGCAAATGAAAATTGCGGGTGAAACCATTTACCTCTACGCTCCATTGGCTCATAGGCTTGGGCTCTATGCCATAAAAACCGAACTCGAAGATTTAAGTTTAAAATACCGTTTCCCGCAAGCATACGAGGATATTCGAGGTAAAATTGTGGGCTCCGAAAAACGACGGATGCAACTCATTAATTCCTTTTCGCTTCCAATAATCGATAAACTCGAAGAGAATGGTATTGAGTTCGACATTAGCGGCAGGCCCAAATCGGTGTACTCAGTTTGGAAAAAAATTCAAACTAAGAATGTTGTGTTTGAGGATATTTTTGACCTGCTAGCCATCCGAATCATTTTTAAACCCCTTTCGCAAATACCCGAGAAAACCCAATGCTGGCATATATATTCCCTTATAACCGATATTTACAAACCCAAACCCGATCGAATTCGCGATTGGGTTAGCACACCCAAAGCCAATGGTTACGAAGCGCTGCATTGCACCGTAATGGGGCCTTCAGGACAGTGGGTCGAGGTTCAAATACGGTCGAAGCGCATGGATGAAATTGCCGAAAGGGGCTTTGCTGCCCACTGGCGATACAAAGAAATGGATGCCAAGGCGCAGGAAAACGAACTGGATAAATGGATTAAGCGCATTCGCGAAATGCTCGAAAACCCACAAACCAATGCTCTCGATTTCCTCGATGAATTCAAATTAAACCTCTTCTCGTCTGAGATAGTTGTATTCACACCCAAAGGTCAAACCAAAAACTTACCTAAGGGGTCTACTGCTCTCGACTTTGCTTACGAAATACACTCCGAAATTGGCAATAAGGCCATTGGCGCAAAAGTAAATCACAAATTGGTTCCACTTAGTTACGAATTAAGCAGTGGCGATCAGGTTGAAATAATTACAGCCGAGACCCAAAAACCATCGTGGGATTCGCTCTCATACGTAATAACCGCAAAGGCTAAATCGGCCATTAAATCGGCATACAAATCGGAAACAAAAAACCGCATTGAAAAGGGTAAACAAATTGTTGAAGCCAAGCTTACCGATTTGGGAATTAAACCCTCTGCAAGGGTTTTTAATAAAATCCTACCCGCCTATAAGGTTATTTCGAAAGACGAATTGTATAGCAAAGTGGGGACGGGAGTAATTACCCTCGACGATTTAAAGAAAATTCTGAAAAAGAATACGCAAAACAAATTTATTCGTTATTGGAGCATCCAGTTTGGGAAAACGGTTCGAAAAATGTCTCGCGATAAGGAATCTGCTGAGGAAAAGGGAATTAGTACATTCAATCCCAAGCAACCATATATTATTAAAGAGGCTACCGGCAACGACGAAATTCCATACCAGATTGCGCATTGTTGCAACCCCATTCCTGGCGACGAAGTAATTGGATACCTTTCGCCCGAAAACATGGTTGTTATTCATAAAGTCACTTGCACTGAGGGCATTAGACTTATGTCGCGCCAAGGCGACAGAATTGTTTCTGCAAAATGGACCACACATAAAATCATGTCGTTCCTTGCCCGTATTGAAATAAAGGGAATTGATCGTATGGGAATTCTTAGCGATTTAGCCAAAGTAATCTCCGACGAGCTGAGGGTAAATATCAGAAAACTCAGCATAGAGAGCCACGATGGTATTTTCGAAAGCACAATCGATCTGTATGTCCATAGTATAATCGACCTAAATAATTTAATTACCAATGTAATAAAAATCAAAGGGGTAGATTCTGTAATACGGATTGAAAAATTGGAAGAGTAGCTCCAATATCTTTTCCCTTTTCCTATTGTGCTCACAATATATCAATTGAATAAATACCGAGCCATGGTGTTATGTAAAAAAGCGGATTGTAATTTTCGAATTTATAAATAAATGCTTATTTTTATCTGTTCTAAATTAAACCAATATTAACTATGGGATGCGGTGCTACAACCGTTGAATCGGTAAAGAAAATTTTCACAGAATACCTTGAAAGAAAGGGTCACAGAAAAACACCCGAACGATTTGCCATTCTTCAGGAAATATATTCTCGTGAGGGCCATTTCGACATTGAGACCCTTTACATTCATATGAAAAACAATAATTACAGAGTAAGTCGAGCTACTCTCTATAATACTATCGAACTTTTACTTGAGTGCAATTTGGTAGTAAAGCACCAATTCGGACGGAATATGGCCCAATTCGAAAAAGCTTTCGAATGCCGACAGCACGATCACCTAATTTGCATCTCATGCGGGAGCGTTACCGAGTTTTGCGATCCTCGCATATACGAAATACAGTCAACAACCGCCAAGTCGCTCAACTTCAAAGTAGCAAGCCATTCCCTCTACTTTTATGGTACGTGCAGCAAGTGCCTTAAAAAATCGAAACAGGAAGAGTAGAATACTTCCCCTTTTCGAATATTAGAAGTTATCAACATATTAAAATTCAGTAGTCAAATTGATTCCAATTCAGTTTGATT
Source organism: uncultured Rikenellaceae bacterium (assembly GCA_964479665.1). Classification (GTDB taxonomy): domain Bacteria; phylum Bacteroidota; class Bacteroidia; order Bacteroidales; family Tenuifilaceae; genus UBA2287. Next base: position 34,010 of record CAYZNN010000004.1, read on the forward strand.
TTCTATATTTTTACACACGAAACTATTTTGAAAAATGTAAATAACCGGTCGGGTTTTGGCCGGGTTTTTTATGGGTAAGTAACCCTAAATAAAAAATATGCTACAACATGAAGAAAATTGATGTTCTGCTGGGCCTGCAATGGGGCGATGAAGGAAAAGGAAAGGTAGTTGATGTTCTTACACCCAACTATAATGTTGTAACCCGCTTTCAGGGAGGCCCTAACGCTGGGCACTCGCTCGAATTCGAAGGCCTTAAGCATGTGCTCCACATCATACCATCGGGTATTTTTCACAGCCAAACCCTCAACATCATTGGCAATGGAGTAGTACTCGACCCAGTAGTGTTTGCCAACGAAATTGCTTCTCTCCGAAAACTTGGGGTTGAGCCCACCAAAAATCTCATCATTTCTAAAAAAGCACACCTAATTATACCCTCACACCGCGAACTCGATGCCGCTTCGGAAGCAGCCAAAGGAAAAAGTAAAATAGGCTCAACCCTTAAAGGTATTGGGCCAACCTACATGGATAAAACTGGCCGGAATGGGCTCAGGGTTGGCGATATTACCCGTACCGACTTCATTGAGCGCTATAAGCAATTAAAGTTGAAACACGTCTCGGTACTTAAACAGTTCGACTATGAGGCAAATATTGAACAACATGAAAAAGCATGGTTCGAAGGCGTTGAGGTTGTTAAACAATTTCGCCTTGTTGATTCGGAATATGAAATTAACCATCTGCTTGCCGAAGGCAAATCTATTCTGGCCGAGGGGGCTCAGGGTACCCTACTCGATATCGATTTCGGCTCCTACCCTTTTGTAACCTCATCGAATACCATTTGTGCCGGAGCATGCACAGGGCTAGGAATTGCCCCAACAACTATTGGTAGGGTTATGGGCATTGTTAAAGCTTACTGTACAAGAGTTGGCTCAGGTCCATTCCCAACAGAATTGGAAAATGAAACGGGACAAAAGTTACGCGATATTGGTCGCGAGTACGGCTCAACAACCGGCCGCCCCAGACGCTGCGGCTGGCTCGATTTGGTTGCGCTACGCTACGCTATTATGCTTAACGGTGTTACCGACCTCATTCTTACAAAAGCCGATGTTCTCGATTCGTTCGAAACCATTAAATTGGCAACAGCTTACAGAGTAAATGGGATGGTAACCCAGCAATTACCATTCGACATTGATACTCCTATTGAACCCATATATACCGAATTGAAGGGCTGGAATTCACCCATTACGCACTGCAAAAGCAAAAACGAATTACCTACTGAGCTGAAAGGCTATATTGCTTTTATTGAAAAAAAGGTGGGTGTACCAGTTTCAATAGTGTCGGTTGGGCCTAATAGGGATGCAACCATTAACATGTAGTGTCAAACGTAAATTTTCTCCGTTATGTAAACGGTTTGCATTTCCAATAGCAATGCAAAATCAATTCACACAATGGATTAATTGAAAAGGGTGGCTCATTTTCATGTCCACCCTTTCTGCTAAATAAAAACTCGTCCTAAATTATTCTACCTTAAGCACATCTTTAAAAGCTTGCTTAAACGACTCCTTAGGTAAAGCACCCATAGCCATCTGGGGTTTATCGTTTAAGGGGATGAAAAGTAACGAGGGAATACTTCGAATACCAAACATCGAGGCTAGCTCCTGCTCACTTTCGGTGTCAACCTTATATATATCGAGTTTACCTTCGTACTCTTTCGATAGTTCCTCGAGAACAGGTGCAACCATTTTGCAGGGGCCACACCAATCGGCATAAAAATCGATAATTGCTGGTTTAGTTCCCTCAAATTTCCAATCGGTACTCTTTTCAAAATCGAATACTTTCGCTTTGAAAGTATCCATGTTTAAATGCTCAATCATGGTTCGTTAAAATTTAATTTATAAACATATTTATATTTGTACATATTTTCATACAAAACACATACCATTAACAAAACGTACCTATTATTTGTTCAACAATCGCCACAAACAGCCCTAAATTGTAGATATGTAGCAAATGTTGTAGTTTTGTCAGGAAAACAGTTAGATTGTCAGTAGCATGAAGGAGTATTTAACCGATAAAATTTTCACTTCCATTTCGAAAGTGGCACAAGAGATGGGAAGGCCAGTTTTTGTTATTGGGGGTTACGTTCGCGATATTTTCCTGAAAAGGGCATCGAAAGATATTGATATAGTAATTGAAGGTTCGGGAATTGAGTTGGCCCAAAGGGTTAGCAAGTTGCTTGGAAATGTACACGTAACAGTATTCAAGAACTTTGGTACAGCACAACTCAAGTACAATGGTTGGGAGATTGAATTTGTGGGTGCCCGAAAAGAATCGTACCGAGAAGATTCGAGAAAACCCATTGTGGAAAATGGAACCATAAGGGACGATCAACTCCGTCGCGATTTCACGATGAACGCTTTGGCCATTAGCTTAAATCCTACGAATTTTGGCGAATTGGTCGACCCATTCAATGGCCTTAACGATATTGAAAACCGAATAATTAAAACACCCTTACAGCCCGATCAAACCTTCTCCGATGACCCTCTAAGAATGGTACGAGCAGTTAGGTTTGCGGCTCAATTACGTTTCGATATCGATCATGATGCATTCCGTTCAATAAAGCGGAATTGTTCGCGCCTAAGCATCGTTTCGCAAGAGCGAATAATCGACGAGTTTAATAAAATACTCACAACTCCCCGCCCCTCCAATGGGTTGCTCCTTATGGAGCAAACGGGTTTGCTCAAAGAATTCTTTCCGGAATTGGTTAAACTAAAGGGGGTTGATACGGTTGGAGGCCACGAGCACAAGGATAATTTTTACCATACTCTTCAGGTGCTCGACAATGTTGCCAAAATGTCCGATAATCTGTGGCTTCGTTGGGCTGCCCTATTACACGATATAGCCAAGCCTCCAACTAAAAAATTCATACATGGGCAAGGTTGGACCTTCCATGGTCATGAATTCTTAGGTTTTAAAATGATCCCTAGCATTTTCCGTCGACTCAAAATGCCCCTGAACGAAAAAATGAAATACGTTCAAAAAATGGTATTGCTCCACCTGAGGCCCATTGTTTTATCCCAGGAAGAGGTTACTGATTCGGCGGTTCGCAGGCTGCTGTTCGATGCGGGTAACGATATCGATGATTTGCTGCTGCTGTGCGAGGCCGATATAACCTCGAAAAACGATGCCAAAGTTCGCCGATACATGGAAAACCTTCAGTTGGTAAGAAAAAAGATAATTGAGATTGAAGAGCGTGACGCTATCCGAAATTTTCAACCACCCATAACGGGCGAAATGATTATGGCAATGTTCAATATTTCACCTAGTAAGCCTGTAGGGCTTATTAAAGATGCCATAAAGAATGCAATACTCGATGGTAAAATCCGTAACGACTTCGATGAAGCATACGACTTAATGCTGAGCTTGGGAAAAGAAAATGGCTTGAGTCCTATTTTAACAAAAGAGCAAATTGCAGTAATTGACAAAAAAGCCAAAAGTGAAATCGACAGCCAAAAGTTATAATTATCTACCGATTTAGGAACTGCAATACTACCCTATTGAAAAGTTCGGCTTCGGTTTCCATGGGGTTATGCCCATGATTTTTCATTATAACTACCGATATCGAATCCATTGTATCGGTTAAGCTTGCGTATCGGCTATAGGGTACCCACGTATCCTTCTCGCCCCAAATAGCATGAGCATCGACTTTAAATTGGTTTACGCACAGTTCATTGGTTACTTTTGCTCGAGCAAATGTTCCAATTATTGCCAAGGCAGTACCCCGTACCGATAGTGCACTGTGATAGGCTTCTACCTCCTTTTTACCGGGCTTTGGGGCATAAGCCGACTCGAGTAATTTTTAAATTCGCTTAGGGCGAATTAAGAAGAGATTGCCAAAAATTGCCAAAGAATGCTCAACAGGCCAAAACGTAATGAGCCTCTGACTTAGTGTGCGTTTCGATTTTTTCAAACAGTTGAAAAGTGCGGGAGCAACAAAAACAACCCTATGAACCCTACCAGATTCAATAATAGCCATAGCCTGCACAATGGCCCCGCCCATGGAGTGCCCAAAAGAATCCATTGAACTGTATCGTTCATCTCCAGTAGAAATTTCCAAAACAGTTGTGCCCTAAAGCCGGTTGAAATATTAATTTTTCGGTTTTATCGCTGAAGCCAAAGGGAGGTACATCTATAGCAATTACTGTAAATCCATAACGGCTTAAGTAAAATGCACTAGTTTGCCACCAATAGGTTGACCCAGCAAACCCATGAACCATAAATACCCAGGGTTAGCTAGTTTGCTGATTGGACGGCCAGATTCGATAATGTATTTTAACTCCGTCAACAAACTTAACATGGCTGTTGCTGAAGGGTAAAGGTGCTGCTGCAACTTCCAACTGGGAGGCTGCACCAAACGGAAGAAGGCAGAGAAAAATGCCAAGCAGAAAAACCAAAGCATTAATATTCTGTTTCCTGCAATTACTCATTCAGTTCATGGATTGTGGTAAATTTCCAGTTCACAATGTCCTTTAAAATAAAAGTTATTATTCCGCTAATTAATGCTGCTACCATGTATCCGGTCGAATGTACCCATAAGACCTAAAATACCAAAAAGATCCCAAACCACGGCGTACATAAAAGTAGCCAGCAAAAATTGTATATTCCTCACTTTGTTAGTAACAGTTTTTAAACTCCAGTAAAGAAAACAGAAACCCACAACCTACACCAGGCTGCCAATTGTGACGGCAAGTCCAAAATCGTTAAGTTTGTTAAAATATGCGTAGGGTCTGTAAAAGAACGATAGGCGCAAACCAGTTGCCACGGCAATTAGCGATATGGCAAAATAAATTCGTTGAAGCTTGGTCTTAACCATGCTGAATGCTTAATGAAACTTTGTCAAATATAATAGTAAATCCCACCCTTTGCAGGATGGGATTTTATTTCGACAGATAGAATTTCTTACCCTCCAAAGTCGTCGAAAGCAATCATCTCATCGGGAACACCAAGGTCGTAAAGCATTTTAAATACTGCTTCGTTCATCATAGGAGGACCGCATAAATAGTACTCAATATCCTCGGGAGCCTGATGCTTAGAAAGGTAGTTATCGAGAATAACCTTGTGAATAAAACCTACGTAACCATCCCAATTGTCTTCGGGCTTTGGCTCTGATAGCGCAATTTGAAAATTGAAATTAGGAAACTTTTGCTCTATGGCTTTAAAATGCTCCTCGTAAAAAATTTCGCGACGCGAACGGGCACCATACCAAAAGGTAGCCCTCCGACCAGTTTTAACCGTGTTGAATAGGTGAAAAATGTGCGAACGCATTGGCGCCATACCGGCCCCACCGCCTATAAACATCATTTCGTTTTGGGTTTCCTTGATAAAGAACTCGCCATAGGGCCCGCTAATATATACCTTGTCGCCAGGTTTGCGTGAAAAAATGAAACTGGAGCAAACACCTGGATTTACTTTAAGAAAATCGTTCGTTTTCTTATCCCAAGGTGGCGTTGCAATACGAACATTAAGCATTATAATATTATCCTCTGCTGGGTGATTGGCCATTGAGTATGCACGGAATGTCTCTTCGTTATTCTTCATTTTCAGATCCCACATGCGAAACTTATCCCATTCGTCGCGATACTCTTCCTCTACAAATATATCCTTACCAAATTCCACTTCTATTTTTGGAACATCGATTTGAATGTAGCCCCCCGAACGGAAATCGAGTTTTTCTCCTTCAGGTAATCTAACCACAAACTCTTTAATAAAGGTTGCAACATTCCGGTTCGAAACCACCTCACATTCCCATTTCTTAATACCCATAACCTCTTCGGGAACATGAATTTTCATGTTCTCCCTAATTTTAACTTGGCAACCCAATCTCCATTGGTCCTGCTGTTGCTTGCGAGTAAAAAAACTGGTTTCGGTAGGTAAAATGGATCCTCCACCTTCAACAACTTGACACTTACACATTCCACAAGTACCGCCACCTCCACAAGCAGAGGGTAAAAATATCCCATTATTGCTAAGGGTTGAGAGAATTGTTGTGCCGGGCTCAACAGCTATTTCCTTTTCATTATTAATATTGAGCGTAACCTCGCCTTGCGGTGTCAACTTCTTTTTTGCATAGAGCAATACTGCTACCAGCAAGGTAATAACTAGAAGAAATACTAAAATCGACAGTGCGATTATGGTAAAACTTGAAGATAGAACTATCATAATATCGATTGATTGAATTAAAGTTTAATGCCCATGAAGGTCATGAAGGCAATTCCCATTAAACCGGTAACAATGAAGGTAATTCCCAAACCACGTAGCGGAGCTGGAACGTTTGAATAGTTCAACTTCTCGCGGATAGCAGCTATACCAACAATAGCCAAAAGCCAACCTAATCCTGAACCCAAACCAAAAACCGATGCTTCTGCCAGGTTGGCATATTCTCGTTCCTGCATAAAAAGAGAACCTCCTAAAATGGCACAGTTAACAGCAATAAGGGGTAGAAAAATACCTAATGAATTGTAAAGGGCTGGTGAAAATTTCTCTACTATCATTTCAACCAGTTGAACAATTGAAGCAATAACAGCAATAAACATTATGAAAGAGAGGAAACTAAGATCGAGGTCGGCAAATGAACTGCTAAGCCAAGCCAAAGCCCCAGGGCCAAGAAGATAAAGGTTTATTAGGTAATTAACAGGGACAGTAATACCTAAAACAAATATTACGGCAACACCCAAACCGAATGATGTCTTTACGGTTTTTGATACTGCAAGGTAGGAGCACATGCCCAGAAAATAGGCAAAAATCATGTTGTCCACAAAAATGGACTTAACAAATATGCTGGCTAAATTCTCCATAATCTATTCAATTTCAGTGTTTACTTCTCAATGAGTTGTTTTTTCCAGCTGCGCTGTATCCAAATAATAACGCCAACAAGTATCAGTGCCATGGGAGGTAAAATAAACAAGCCATTATTTTCATAAAAGCCACCATTCTTTAAGTAGAAACTATCGGGAATTACGTGATAATCCCATATAGTTCCTGAACCTAATAACTCGCGGAAGAATGCTACAACAATAAGGATAACGCCATATCCAATTCCATTTCCTAAACCATCGAGCGCAGAAGGCCAAGGCTTATTCCCCAATGCAAACGCTTCGAGACGCCCCATAATTATACAGTTGGTGATAATAAGTCCAACAAACACGGAAAGCTGCTTACTCACATCGTAAACGAAAGCCTTCAGAACCTCATCGACCAATATTACAAGCGATGCAACTACTACCAACTGAACAATTATGCGAATTCGCGATGGAATAGAATTTCGCAATGCTGAGGTTATAACATTTGCCAAAATGGTAACAACAACAACCGATAGTGCCATCACAAAGGCTGGTTTCAATTTTACTGTAACCGCTAGCGCAGAACAAATTCCCAGTACCAAAACAGTAACAGGATTGGTTGCGTTAATGGGATCGGTAATTAACTTTACGTTCTTAGCCGAGAACAATGGCTCCTTTTCAATTTTGTGGTTCATAGTTTTCAGTTTCAATATTCATATTTTTCACAAAAAACATCTGGTAGCCGTTTAGGCAATCTTTAAGCATATCTTCAAGCCCAACGCTTGTAATGGTACCACCCGAAACGGCGTCGACTCCATAGGGATTATCGCTACCTGCCCCTCCTTTAACAACCTTAACCGAAACAAAGGTTCCATTTCGGAAAATCTGCTTACCCTTGAATTGCTGTTGAAATAAAGAAGTAGATATTTCGGCTCCTAAGCCAGGTGTTTCCGATTTATGGGCAAAAGCAGCACCATATATGGTATTGTAATCGTCGCTAAGCGAAATATAGCCCCAAATAGGACCCCATAGCCCACGGCCATAAAGGGGAACAATGAACTTTTTATTATTCTCATCGATTTGTGCAACAAAAAGGGGCAAATTTCGCTCGGAAAGCGGTTTAGCCAATTCTGCTTTCAGATTCAGTTTGAATGCGTCAACACCCTCAACAATTTCACCCTTTGAATTGAGAACCAATTCCTGAATTATATATTTCTTATACTCCTGACCAACGTACGAATGCTTGTTTGGAGCGGTTGACACATCGGCCGCTTTACCTATTGATTTTAGAATGTCGAGTCGTTTTTCGGTTTCAACATTTTGCCTCTGAAAGGGTTTTAGCACTGTTGATGCAATGGCAAGCAAGGCAGCAACGGCAATAACCATTATCGAGGAGTATACGAATATGTATAAATTTCCACGCTTATTCATAGTTGTATTATTTAACGATTAATTGCTGCCAATGCCCGTTTCTGACGGCGACGAATATTAGCTTGAACTACGTAATGATCGATTAAAGGAGCAAACGCATTCATTAGCAGTATGGCCAGCATCATGCCCTCTGGGTATGCTGGGTTTAATACTCTTACCATTACAGCAAAAAAGCCAATTAGAAAACCATATATCCATTTGCCCGTTTCGGTTTGAGAAGCGGTGACCGGATCGGTAGCCATAAAAACAGCACCAAAAGCAAAACCACCCATAATTAGGTGATGCCATGCTGGCATTGCCATAAACGGATTTACTGCAAAGGCATTAAGAATAAGCCCCATGCTTAAACCACCAACAACCGTTGAAAGAATGATTTTCCAACTTCCAATACCTGTTACTATTAAAAGCAAAGCCCCTAAAGCAATAGCTACTGTAGATGTTTCACCAATCGACCCAGGGATGGTTCCCATAAACATATCCATTGTCGAAGGTATTTTATCCATTTGGTATGCAGCTGCATTGGCTAATGGGGTTGCCCCGGAGTAACCATCAACAATTCCTTGACCCTGCATCATTCCCGAAACCCATATTTTATCGCCCGACATGTATGTTGGATAGGCAAAAAACAGGAACGCTCGTGCTAGCAATGCAGGATTAAAAATATTCATTCCGGTTCCACCAAACACCTCTTTTCCAATAATTACAGAAAAAGCGGTTGCCACAGCTACCATCCATAGCGGTATATCAGCAGGTACAACTAAAGGAATGAGCATGCCAGTTACTAAAAAGCCCTCGTTCACTTCGTGCTTTCGTACCTGAGCAAATGCAAATTCGATAGATAAACCGGTAACATAACTTACTACTACTATGGGGAAAACCTTTATAAAACCATAAAGGAACGTTTGCCAAAATGACATTTCAGTTGCAGTTGCCATAGCATGCTGAAAGCCAACATTCCACATTCCAAATAGCAACGCTGGCATCATTGCCATAACCACAATGCTCATGGTTCGTTTCAGGTCGATGGCATCGCGGATATGCGCACCCGAGTGGGTAACGGTATTTGGAACAAAAAGGAACGTTTCAAATGCATCGAAGGTGGAATGAAACATCTCCAACCGGCCGCCCTTTTTGAAGTGTGGCTTTATTTTATCAATATAATTTCTAAGTGCCTTCATCAGATAAATGTTTGATATATTAATTAAGTTCCTTAACCATTAGTTCAATTCCATCTCGTACAATTTGTTGCACATTTATTTTCGATGTGCAAACAAATTCGCAGAGAGCGAGATCCTCTTCGGCTACTTCGTATATGCCCAAATTTTCCATTTTATCAATGTCGTTGGCAAGAATCGCTTTTAGTAATTGAACGGGTAGAATATCCATAGGAACAACCTTGTCGTATTGGCCCGACATTACAAAAGCGCGTTCACCTCCGTTCATATTTGTGTGCAACGAAAACTTTTTGCCTGGAATCAACTTGGAGAGGAAGGCACTGGTTTTGCTGAACTTATTGAACCCGGGTGCAGCCCAACCCAGAAGCTCGTAATGGTTGCCCTCCGGAATAACTGTTAGCATGTTATGATAAGTGCCTAAATGTCCACGACTATCTATCCTACTACCTGTCAGTACGTTGCCACTTATAAATCTGAGTTTTTCTGTAGGTAAGGTGATGTTTCCATCGATCATACTCTCAATGGAAGCCCCAATTTTCGATATAAAGTAGCGGGGTTTTATAACCTCGGAGCCTGCTAATGCAAAAACCTTGGTAGGGTTGTATATGCCGGTTGAGAAGAGCCTGCCTATAATTACAACGTTAAGTGGATCAATGGTCCATACAACTTCACCCTTACTAATAGGCGCTAAATGATGAATTTGAACCCCCACGTTGCCTGCTGGATGGGGCCCTGAGAAATAGTTTATTTCAACACCCTTTGCTTCTGTAAACACTTCGCTAGGTGGGTAATCGGAATTGAGACCTAAATAAATTTTTCCATTGGTTAGTTTCGATAGAGCATCTAATCCTATTTGGAAATTTTCTCGTTCGTCCTTAATTGCTAAATCTAAATCGGGCGCAAGCGGAGCGGTGTCAAATCCCGAAATAAAAATATTGCGCGGGGTATCGGTTGGGTTTGCTACAACAGCATATGGTCGTTGGACTAAAAGTGGCCAAACACCCGAAGCGAGCATCTTCGACACAATTTCGCCTCTGGAAAGTTCCATTGGATTAGCCTTTCCAAAATCGATATGCTGCTGATCATCTTCGGGTTTTACAACCACTTCAAGAATTTTTCGGCGTTCGCCTCTAACAATCGACTGAACTGTACCGCTTACAGGTGAAACAAACAGAATATCGGGATTGTACTTATTGCAAAACAGCGGAGAACCTCCCTGTACTCTATCGCCCTCGTTTACGAGCAATTTGGGAACCAACCCTGCAAAATCGGTGGGCTTTACAGCATAACTTTCGGATTGCAGAAAGCGAGTGAAAACCTTCTCAGCCTCACCCTTAAGGGGTATATTATATCCCTTTTTAAGCCTTATTGTTTTTGACATGGTATATACGTTAAATTTGTAAACAAAAATAAAAAAATAATGCCAATGCACGAAGGTGCAAAGAAAACTATATATTGAAATATTTCAACATATAAATTAAAATTATTTTGGCTTTGGTATGCTTTTGGTTTGTATTTTTACCACTTATCGTCAAATTAACCTAACACTCATGGGCCAATTAAGGACTCTCTATATACAATTTGCACTCCTAATTACCTACACCGTCTGTTACTGTGCTAACAATGCATTGGGCACTGAAAATGTTCAACAAAGCGAAAAAAATACTTCTGAGTTTATAAACACAACTAGCGTTAAAAGTGTAAAGTTGCACAGGCTGGGTTGGGAATTAAGCGACCCAGTAATGCAATTGAATAGCCCCGACAAACTTCTTCTAAGTTTCGATGACATTAGCGAAAATGCGAGAAAATTCTCTTATACAATAACCCATTGCGACGCAAACTGGAATGAAAGTAACCTTATTTTACAAGATTACATGGATGGGTTTGAAGTGAACGAGATTAAAGATTACACCTTTTCAATTGGTACTATTTTAAACTATACACACTATAGGCTTGAGCTACCAAATGCCGATGTTGCTTTTAGAATATCTGGAAACTATTTAATTAGAATTTTTAGTAGTTACGATCCAACAAACATAGTGCTTTCGAAGCGTTTTGCAATTTATGAACCTATTGCTGATATCATGGCTACAATCCGCCAACCTTCAGCGGGAGACTATAGATACACGGGGCAACATATAAATATTACTATAAGTACTGGCGCATTGCGCATTTCGAACCCAACCAACGAGGTTAAGATGGTTGTTTGTAAAAATTATCCTTTTCAGAACTGCCAGGGGGATCAAAAACCTCATATTATTCGGAACGATGAATTGGAATACTCAAATACGGACAAGTACATTTTTGAAGGGGGAAATGAGTTCCGCCAGTTCGATATTCGAAACTTACGCTATCAGGGTCAGGGTATTAAAGCAATCGATTATTTTGCTGGCATGTTTCATGTATTGCTTCGCACCGATGAATCGAGGCGAAAACTAAAATATTCGTCCTATTCTGATTTGAATGGAAAGTTTGCCGTTGCTCGGGAGCACTCTCAAACGCACCACTTAGAGGCCGATTACTGCTGGGTATACTTTACCTTTACTCCCCCAAAGCCCATTGATGAAGGTTGGGATATTTACCTATTTGGAGAGCTTACCAACTGGCAATTGAGCCCAAGCAATAAACTTAGTTTCAACAGTCAGGATGATATTTACGACATTGCGCTGCTTTTAAAGCAGGGCACCTACAATTACTCCTTCATTTTGGCCAATAGCACTACAGGTGAGGTTGATGCAGAAATATTTGAAGGCAGCCATTTGGGTACAGAGAATACGTATATTGTTTTTTTCTACTACAAGCCCTTAGGTTCAAAATTCGATAGGCTGGTTGGATTTACCCGAGTTAACAGCCGGAATCCCATTTAAAATCCTATTTCATTGGCTATAGGCACAAGCGCATCGATGGAAAGTTGGGCAAACTCATCAATTGACATGCCAAACCGCTCGCATTCCATAATGGTTTCGCGGTTTACCGAAGCCGCAAAGGCTTTCTCTTTTATTCGTTTCACCACCGATTTGGTCTTTACGCTGGCTATGCGCCTATCGGGGTATACAAGAGCGGTTGCAAAAATGAGTCCTGTTATGGTTTCACCTGCTGCAAGCGCATGCTGAAAGCGCGTGGTCCGTTCCATACCCGTTGCACACTCGTTATGCATCCGAATTGCGTCCACCGCTTCGGGTGCAAATTCTTCGTTGGCTAACAATTCGGCCCCCTTGAGGGCATGCAATTTGGGATCGGATGCCGTTTCCTCCACATCTACATCGTGCATAAGACCGGTTAAGCCCCATACCTCTTCGTTTTCACCAAATTTTCGAGCTAGTGCTCGCATTACTGCCTCAGAAGCAAGACAGTGAGCTATCATTTTGGGATTGCTAACTTTACTTTGAAGTAACTTGAAGTAATGGTCTCTCGATTTCATACCTGCTTATTTTGTTCAACAAAAGTAAATTTTTCTGCTCATATGCAATATTTATAAGCAGAAAGGCGCATTTAAATGAGTGCGCCTTCCCATATTTAACCTATAAAAAACTAACGGAGACGGACATTTCCGTATTTTACATCCACAATAACATTCGATTTGGGATGGCTACTGCTTCCAACATTCCCCGAAACCTCCATGCTCGTATTGCCTTCAATTCGGCTTACCCTGTTTACCGAACCGTATGTAATACTTCCGTAGGCAGCTTTTCCTTGAAGAACGTACGATGCCTCATCGGGTATAATGGCAGTTATGCTTGAGTAACCTCCCTTGAACTGTATTAATTCGAAACTGCTATGAACATTGTTTATGCGAACATCGCCGTAACGTGAAGCTATGTCGAGTTTCTTCTCAAGCCTTTCGATCCGATAGTTTGTATATCCACTTTCCCCTATTATATTAGCAATTCTTCCTAAGTTAAAGTTATCGTACTTTGAGTCGACCACTACTGAACTTGCCTGCTCAACATTGAACTTTGAATATTTGCTGAGTACTGCAAGTGCTCTTGCCTTGTTTATGGTAACATTCGAGTATTTAACATCCAACTTAAACCAATCAACCTCATCGATAGTAGCGTTGCCATAACCCAAGGTTAAACTACTAAGTGGCACATTATTTCCAAATAATATACGATTGGCTTTCAGGTTGCCATATTTAATATCGAGCCTGCAACGTCCTGTAATTTCATTTATAAAAACATCGCCAAATTTATTGGACAAATTCAGGTTCATTTGCTTGGGCATTTTAACCCTGTAATCGATTCGAATTTCTTTCGATGATGAACCCAAAATATTGCCACCAATAGAGTTCATAAGCTTATCATCGATACTTGTTATGGCCACTACTTGGGTGCCTTCCATTTCTATAGAAACTGAAATAGCCGAGAGCATACGTTCCGATTTTTCCCTGCTTGGGTGGTCTACAATAACCTCAACCTGTATTTGTATGCTTTGCTTGTCCCAGTTTTCAATGTTTACCTGGCCAAATCGATTCTCGATTCGTACGAGCGTAACTTCGTTTGAGGAAAATTCCTTCTGAAAAGTTTTATTCAACCTGTCGAAGGCAAAGCCCATGTAAGTATTGAAAACAAATATTGCTGGCAATAACACAAAGACAACAGATTGTAATTTAATGGCTTTCATATCATTTCGGTTTAAAGGCTTGAGTACTGTTTTTTGCTTCGATAATCCGATTAATTAAATCATCGAGAACGCTTACTTGTGTTTGGTAAAACTGGGTTATAACGTATACTGCCCGCTCGTTTTCGGCAAGTTGTTGCAGGTCAACCTTCAGATTGAAGTAGCCCCGCTCTGTTTCGAGGAAAACCCTGCTGGCTTCCAACCTTAGAGGATGATCGCTATTGGGGATAATGCTGTAAATAAGCTGCTTCTTTTGAATAAGCAACCGGTTGTAGTACTGTTCAATTCGGGTGGTTTCGTTTAGTTGCTCGCTATGAGCAATATTTTGACCGCGAAGCGTTTGAACTATTTGATTGTAATTGAATAGTAAACTTAGGCTGGCAGTAAGAACAAAACCAGCAATGGAGGCTGCTGCGGCTACCATCATTAAGTTAATTCGAGGTCGCGGTTTTAGTGCCAGCAACTTTTGGCGGAAACGATCCTCGTGCCCTTTTGGGGGCTCGTACAAATCGAACTGATCGTTTCGGTTAGTTATATAGTATTCAAGTTTGTTCATATTTCTGAGTGTTACGTTTCAAAATTTCAATTAGTTTCTGTTTGGCCCTAGCCAATTGTGAGCGCGAAGTTGAGGGGTTTATCCCGAGCATTGTTCCCACTTCGTCGTGGTTATACCCCTCAACAAGTACCAAACTGAGAATTACCCGGTATCCCTGTGGAAGCTGCGCTATGGCTTTCATCACTTGCTCAACCGTTTCGGGCTCAAAATCGCTATCGTGAGCGTCAACTTCGCTAAGCCCATAGGCAGTGTCAATCGGGGTCAGGTTCAACTTCTTTTTCTTCAGAAAATCGAGCGATCCATTAATTACTATCCGTTTCAACCACGAGCCAAAGCTCACTTCGTTGCGGTAGGTGCCAATTTTATCGAAAGCTTTAAAGAACGATTCTTGCATAATATCCTCGGCTTCAATGGGGTTTCCAACAATTCGCAGGCATGTATTGTACATGGCCATGTAGTAAAGTTTATACATTTCGAACTGCGATTTGCTATCGCCCCGTTTGCATCCATCGATGAGATGCTGATGTATATTTTGAGACCTAGTGCTTGTCATTCGAATACAATCCAATGACGAAGATAGTTAAGGGTGTGCTGCATGGGAAAAAATAATTATTCATCAGTGGGTCTTCGTTTCATAAACCTATCGAGTTTATCGAAGAGTTCCCTGTGGTTAATCGGTTTTACAATGTATTCATCGCAGCCTGCAGCTACAGCTTTCTGCTTGTCTTCTGTAAAAGCATATGCTGTTTGGGCAACAATAGGAATGTTGGGGTTTATTTGCCTTATCTCCATAGTGGCAGCGTAACCGTTCATGACAGGCATTTTAATATCCATAAGTATTGCGTCGATGGTTTTAATATTGTAAACCAAATCGACTGCCTGAGCCCCATCCTTTGCCCAAAGAAGGTTGACTCCGGTAGGTTCAAGAATTTCTCTCAGATGCATGTAATTCACTTCCTCATCCTCTGCTACCAGAAGTACCAGATTTTTCCAATCGGGAAAAGGTTTCTCAGGAACTACCCCTTCGGTTATATCTTCATCGGCCAGGCCCTCTTTTACGATTGAAAAAGGTAATGTGAAGAAAAATTTGGCTCCTTTCCCCAATGACGATTCGACCCAAATGTTGCCACCGAGCAATTCAATGATTCCTTTACTGATAGACAACCCTAAACCGGTACCCCCTTTTGCCCGCGCATCGTCGCGTTCAACCTGCCTGAAGTGATCGAAAATGAGCTCTTGCTTGCTGCTATCGATACCAATTCCCGAATCGAAAACAAAAAATTTAATGGCAGTATCGTCAAGAATATAACCAAATTCAACGAAACCTTTCTCGGTGAATTTTAAAGCATTATCAATCAAATTGGTTAAAACCTGCTCAATTCGGCCAATATCGCTGTGAATTTTCACATTATTAGAACGCTTGGGAAGCGTTAGCTTAATATCGAGGTTTTCGCGCTGCTGGAAGAGCTTTTCCTTTTCGTAGAAATTTTTCAGCTGCTTTAGCAAGTCATTCACTTTAAAAAGCGAGTACGAAAGTGTAAGTTGACCAGCCTCTACCTTTGAAGCGTCAATGATGTCGTTTATTAGTTTAACGAGGGTGTTCCCTTTGGCATGAATAATACCTATATACTCATTCTTTTTTTCGGGAGTTAAATCGGGAATGCTGAGCAATTGAGAGAAACCTAGTATTGCGTTCATGGGGGTACGAATCTCGTGGCTCATATTGGCCAAAAAGGCCGATTTGAGCCTGTCCGACTCTTCGGCCTTCTCTTTTGATGTTAATAGCTGCTCCTCAACCAGTCGCCTATCCTGCGCCATGGCTGCCTGGTGTATTAGCCCTTCAATTAGCGAAAAGTCGGGTTCGGGGTTGGAATGGGTAGCAAAAAGCACGAGACCTCCCAGCACTTTCCCATCTTTTTGCAGGCCCATGGTATGTATTCCATCGAGCGCTATGAGGCGCTCAATTCGTCGGGCCGATGCAGCAGACACAATTCCACCTGAGAACTCGTATAAACTTCTGCTAATTAGCATAACCTTCCCTCGCCTGAATGCGCTTAGCATTTCGGGAGTAATGTGAAGCCTTCTGCCTACCGGATTCCAACTCAAAATGGTTATGATACGCTCCCATACCTTGGCATTAATTCCATAAAAGCCCTCGATGGTAAAGAATTCCTCAACATTATCGAGTGAAAGCAGCATGAAGATTTCGTTATGAGCATGCTTTTCGAGTTGAGTACCTAAGTAGTGAAAAATATTTTCGGAACTGGGCATACCTACAAACCCGGTTGCCGTTTCGGCAAGGGCCTCGAGTTTGCGCCTATAGGCTTGCTGAATCTGTTCTGTTTTTTTCCGATGGGTTATATCGTAGCCTATTGCAACTGAATGCCAACCTTCAACCTTGACATACTGGCTAAACACTGACCATACAATGTCGAGCTTTTCTCCTTTTTTAGTAGCAAGCGGCTGCTCCCACGATGAAAGTGAGATGCTCATATCCTTCATGTAGTTCCGAATCTTGCGTCGCAATTCGGTTTCGGGGAAGAGCAATTTGAACGCATCCTTATTGTTAAGCAGTTCGCTCTGCTTGAATCCGGTTAGCTGCTCGCAGGTACGGTTCCAAAACACCAAATTTCCATTCTGATCGGTGGCAAAAACCAAAGCGGGCATATTGGTAACAAGCGCCATAAGGTTATCCTTATCCTCACTCAGTTTCTTCTCGTAAGCTTTATGAACCGATACATCCTGCACAATACCTTGCCAAAAAAGTAAATGTCCCTTAGCGCTTATAACAGGTTCGGCAATGAATAGCAAGAATTTCTCTTGCCCATCGGGGCATTTGTAATACACCTCAAAAATTTTCTTCTCTAAATCATCGGAAATTCGGCTCCAATTGAGCATGGAGTTGAAAATTGCCGCATCGGATTTCTTAAGCCCTGAAAAAATACTTCTCAATGAAGGATCTACTGCACCCTTTTTAAATCCGAAAATTCGAAAGGTTTGTGCGCTCCAATAGTTGTTTGCAACATCGGGAGCTTCTTGCCAACTGCCAATTTTGGCTATTTCCTGGGCTCTTTTTAACCGGCGTTCGCTCTGTAGCAGTTCCTCCTGTGTTTTAACCTGCTGGCCTATATCGGAAAGGGTACCAACAATACAAAGCCCGCCCGTATCAGCCATTTCAATAATAGCTGCGCGCCCGGAAAAGAGTTTGTAAAGTCCGCTGCTATCTTTAAGTTTGAATTCTTCCTCAATAATTTGGGTTCGCTTGGATAACAAGTCGTCAATCATCCCCTTAACTTTTTTCAAATCGTTAGGATGGATAATACCCTCTAGGGCTGCCGATGAGGGAGTAAACTCATTGGGCTGGTAGCCAATTTTCTGAAACAGTTTGTCGCTAAATACAATCTTTTTTGCAGCCGGATCCCATGTAAAATAGGCATCGCCGAGCAATTCGAGGGTTTGATCAAGAATATCGTTTGGTTTCTGAAAAGAATCTGTTTCGCTCATTGGCATTGGAATTATTTACGCTCAACTACTTCCGAATTACATTTCAAATTTCTGCATTTTGGAAATATACAACAACATTGGCCCCCCTTTTATTTCGAATTGTTAAAAACTTTTCTGAAAATGTTAAGTTCTTTAGCATTATTGGCAAGTACAGTATCTAATGGATTAATTTTCTTTGCATAAGTATTTAAACCACCTATGAGCATAAATCACAGACCCGGATTCAATAGCGAAAAATTAAAACGAAGACACCGCAAGTCTATCCTTTTTAATGCCATGGAGATAGATGCTATTAATATGTACTGCAAAAGGTATCGAATACACAACCGATCGAAGTTCATAAGAGAGACTATCATTTCGAAAATCTTACGAACCATTGAACAGGACCACCCAAAGTTGTTCTGACAACTTTTTTCCCTTAAAAAACTAAATATTTAAGGTATTTTAGGCTACTATAAGGTTGTATTGAATATACTTTTCCTATAAAAATTTAAAGTAAAGTTTATAGTTCCCGGTTTTGCAACCAAAACGACAATTCGTTTAAAAATTTGTTTTCCAATTTATTCACCCAACCATAACAAATGGGCTATATTTGCAGTTTTATTCATAATACCAATTGCAATACAAAATGAGAAGAACTAGCTTAAAGGGTGTGCGCCCCGTTGCTGTATATATGTTTTCGCTTTTTCTAATAATTATAGGTTTCTTTGTTGCCATGTTTCCATGGCAACATGGCTGTTCAGGTGCATCCATTGGTAAAAGACAGATACCCGATAGTTTACGCATACTTAATGCAGTTTACCAAGTACCCATTCCTGCAAAACTTACTTTTGCCGGCGAAGAAGTGCCCTTGCACTTCTTCGATGTAAGAGAAAGCCTCGATAGGGAACTGCAAGTGAATACTTACTGGCATTCACAAACTGTTTTGCTTTTGAAAAGAGCCAACAGGTTCTTTCCCATTATTGAACCTATTCTTCGCGAAATGGGTATCCCCGACGATTTCAAGTATCTGGCCGTAGCTGAAAGTTCCCTTACGCAATCGGTTTCTCCCGCCAAGGCTGTAGGTTTTTGGCAAATCCTTGAGGGTACAGGCCGCGAACTAAAACTTGAAATTTCTAAAGAGGTAGATGAAAGGTACCATATTGAGAAATCGACCTATGCTGCCTGTGCATTTCTTCACAAAAGTTTCGCTCAGTATGGTAATTGGACCTTAGCTGCTGCTTCTTATAACTTCGGACGCAATGGCATAAATCGCCAAATGGACCGACAACTTAACAATAACTACTACGATATGGTTTTGGGCGAAGAGACTGAGCGATACGTTTTTCGAATATTGGCGCTTAAAACCATATTCGAAAATCCCAGAGCCTACGGTTTTTTCCTCGAAAAGGATGATTTGTATCCACCCATCGATTTTTTTCAGGTAAAGGTAGACACCACCATTACGAGTATTGGCAAATTTGCCGAGAAACACGGAACCAGCTATAAAATGATAAAGCAACTCAACCCTTGGCTCAGAGAGAATTACCTTCCTGCCCGGGCTGGCAAAACCTACTTCATAAAAATCCCAACCCAAGGCTTTAGAGAAGGGGTTTACCAATAGTTTTTTTATAACATGAACAGAATGGAAGGCGAACCCCTCGAAATTGACGTTCAGGGTGCCAGAGTACACAACCTGAAAAATGTAGACGTAAAAATACCTCGCTACAAACTAACGGTTATAACAGGTTTAAGCGGAAGCGGAAAATCGTCGTTGGCATTCGACACTATTTATGCAGAAGGGCAGCGTCGCTATATTGAAACCTTTTCAGCCTACGCGCGCCAGTTCTTAGGAACTCTCGAAAGACCCGACGTTGATAAAATTGATGGATTAAGCCCTGTAATTTCTATTGAACAAAAGACAACCGTTCGCAACCCTCGCTCCACTGTAGGTACTATTACTGAAATATACGATTTTCTTCGTCTACTGTTTGCTCGGGCATCAGTTGCTTACTCACATAATACGGGCGAGGAAATGGTTCGATACAACGACCAGCAAATCATTGAACTTATCCTTTCCAATTTTGCTAATCGCAAATTGGTCATATTGGCTCCCATTGTTAAAGGCCGAAAGGGGCATTACCGCGAACTATTTGAACAGTTGCGTAAAAAGGGATACATACATTGCCGTATTAATGGTGAAATAGTTGAAATGAGGCGCGACATGAAGTTGGACCGTTACAAATCGCACACCATTGAGTTGGTAATTGACAAACTTAGGGCCGAAGAGGAAATGCGAAAAAGGCTAAGCGAATCGTTGCAAACAGCCATGCTCCTGGGGAAAGGCACCATACTGGTTCTAAATATTGAGAACAACGAGACTCGCTATTTCAGCCGCAACCTTATGTGTCCATCAACCGGAATATCATACGACGAACCAGCCCCACACTCCTTCTCCTTCAATTCGCCACATGGGGCATGCCCTCATTGTAACGGACTGGGCACAGTTGCCGAAGCCGATATAAAACGGATAATTCCCAACCCCAAAAGCAGCATAAAGAAGGGAGGTATTGAACCTTTAGGGCCCTACAAGAGTAGCCTCATTTTTTGGCAACTCGATGCCATTGCCAATAAATACGGCTTTTCACTTTCCGATCCCATTGAAGATATTCCGCATGAAGCCCTAAATACTATTCTCTATGGTTCGGAGGAGCAGTTCGCATTGAAACAAACTGGCATAGGGGTTCGAACCAGCTACTTCTTGAGTTTCGAAGGTGTGATAAACTACATATACAACCAGCAAAACGACGATGCCAGTGGAAAGGGCAGCAAATGGGCACAGCAGTTCATTAAGCATGTTACATGCCCTAACTGTAACGGAAGCCGTATTAAATCCGAAGCACTTTGGTTCCGAATTGGAGGGAAGAATATTGCTGAACTCTCGCAATTCGATATTCAAACGCTAAGGGAGTGGTTCGAAGGGATTGACCAACTAATGAGTGAAAGGCAGCGTACCATTGCTTTTGAGATTATTAAAGAGATAAAGGAACGTTTGGATTTTTTAATCGATGTGGGTTTAGGCTATCTGAGTTTGAGTCGCAGTTCAGCATCGCTTTCGGGGGGTGAAAGTCAGCGAATTCGGCTGGCCACTCAAATTGGTTCAAAGCTCGTAAATGTTCTTTACATCCTCGATGAGCCCAGTATTGGGCTTCATCAACGCGATAATATAAGGCTCATCGAATCGCTCCGCAAGCTCCGCGATACTGGCAACTCGGTTATTGTGGTTGAACACGATGAAGAAATGATACTCAGCGCCGACCATGTTATCGATATTGGCCCAAGAGCAGGCAGGCTGGGAGGTAAAATAGTTTCACAAGGTACTCCCCTTCATATTGCGCAATCGGAGTCTCTAACTGCCCAATACCTAAGCCACAAACTCGAGATTCCTCTACCCGAAAAGCGTCGCGAAGGGACAGGGAAAAAAATAAGCATTATTAATGCGTCAGGCAACAACCTCAAAAACATTTCCGTTAGCTTCCCTCTTGGGAAATTCATTTGCGTTACAGGTGTATCGGGAAGCGGAAAATCAACGCTTATAAGCGAAACATTACTTCCAGCATTGTTGCGTAAGCTGCATCGCTCGCTCGACGAACCAATGGTCCACGAAAGAATTGAAGGGCTCGACAATATCGACAAGGTTGTGGAAGTTGACCAATCGCCTCTTGGGCGAACACCCCGTTCGAATCCTGCAACCTACACAGGTGTTTTCACCGACATACGAAAACTTTTCGAAATAACCCCCGATGCAAAAATTCGAGGTTTTAAAGCCGGAAGGTTCAGCTTTAACGTTAAGGGCGGCCGTTGCGAAACATGTAAGGGCGCTGGTGTACAAACCATCGAAATGAATTTCCTTCCGGATGTATACATTACCTGTAAGGATTGTAATGGGAAACGATACAACAGAGAAACACTTGAGGTGCGATTTAAAGGAAAAAGTATTTCCGACGTATTGAACATGAGCATTACCGAGGCTGTTACCTTTTTCGAAAGCATACCCAGTATCCATCATAAAATAAAAACCCTTCAGGATGTGGGATTGGGTTACATAACCCTAGGCCAACCATCAACCACCCTTTCGGGCGGTGAAAGCCAAAGGGTTAAGTTAGCCGCGGATCTCGCAAAGCGCGATACGGGTAAAACCCTTTACATTCTCGATGAGCCAACAACCGGTTTACACTTTGAAGATGTTCGTGTACTGCTGGAAGTACTCAACCGACTGGTAGATAGAAACAACACAGTTATTGTTATTGAGCACAACCTCGATGTTATTAAAGCGGCCGACCACATTATCGATTTAGGACCCGAAGGGGGCGAACAGGGGGGATACGTGCTTTGCGAAGGAACACCCGAGTTTGTAATGCAGCAGAAAAGCAACCATACTGCCCAATTCCTCAAACGACACATATATCGGAAACCACCTCAAATGGGATAAAAAAAAGGACAAATATAATTTGCCCCTTCTGGTTTTGCAGGTATTTTGGGTTATTCCAAGGGTCGGTTATTGAGTAAAGAAGTAATTATTCAGTTCGTACATATCCTCGAGCGATAGGTCGAGTTTCTGATCGAAAAATGCCTCAACCGCTTTGAGCAACTCTTGAAACGAAATGTACCCATCCCCATCTAAATCAATCATTCGGAATTTGCGAGGAATTTCACCAGGGGTGAATGTGATACTGCGTGTCCATATGGGAGCAACAGGAATCACTTTTATTGCATCGCGACTTACAGCGGTTGGCTTTTCGAACATACTAACCAAACGTTCGGCAGTAAGAGCCACTCCCTGATTATCGACAATAGAACCAGAGGGGGTATTGGATTGCTCATCGACGTAATCGGGCACTCCATCACCATCGGTATCGAACGGGCAACCCCTGTTTATGGAGTTTTGGGCAGTATCCACAGGAACGCCAAAAGCGGTTCCGGGGCATTGATCCCAAATGTCCCAAACCATATCGTTATCCTCATCGGCAAAGAAAACTTCGTAATCGTATTCAATTTCGGCAAACATTTGCTCAACCCGAAGAACATTGGGATCGGAAAACAGGTCGAAATGCATAGAAACCCCCGTAAACAAGAACATATCACCCATATTGGAACCCTTAAGCCCATAGCGTTCGGCTGTTTTTTTATCGTAATTATCGAGTTTATTAGAAAAGGCATAGTTTAAAGTGCTCGAAATCCTTAGGTTTACCCGGTAAGAAAGGTAATAGTCGAACCCCAATTCGATAGGAATTACAGGAGTAGTTGTGCTGAACTTACCTTGTTGGTGAACATTTGCTTTCAAAAGGTCGGTTTCGTACTCCTTATCCATTTTTATAATGTTGCTATTCCATGCGTTTGGGTCAGTTTCTGCTAAATTCCGTATGGTTCCATCGCTCCAGAAGTGGTAAAACTGATCGGTTGAATTTCCATCGAGATAATTGCCTTTGGGGTTAGTAATAAGAACCGAAGCGCCCACCGATATGTATGGTTTAAACCTTTTTGCTCGTTTATTTTTCTCTAAAAAATGCCCGAATGAGTATTCGGTGGTTAACCCCAACTGAACAATTTGCGAACTGAATGAGGAATTATGGTAAATAGTGTTTCCAAAATTATCTGAGGGAAGAAGTGCAGGATTCTGCTGGAATGCTCGAGATATTGCAAAATCGTGACCCTGAAGGTTACCCAGCATTCCAAAAAAGTTTATTTTAAAGAAGTAGTTCTTGCCAAAAAACGAGGATATATTAAGTTTATAGCCAAACTGACCCTGCAAGGGGTTGTTTCCAGGATTTCGAACATCGCCCATAAAGTGGAGAACACCTGCACCCAGCGACATAACAGGCATGTATACAGGGTCAACAACCTCAACCTCACTTTGAAGTTTACTTAACCAAAAGTCCTCATCATCGGTTTGCGCAAAAGCAACCATTGGGAAAAGAAGCACTGCAAATACTAAAAAAGCCAGCTTGTTCAGAAATGATATTTGGGATTGGAAACAGGTCATGGCATGTGGTTTAACGTGCTACTTGTACCATTTCTGGTTGGTTATCATTAGGGCTTCCTGAACTGTAATTCGGGTACCGTTATTGTAAGCTGCCACAAAGGCATCGTCGATTGGAGTAGTGTTCCAAATTTTCACTCTATAGTCTCGAGCCGCTACGTATTCTGCAAACGACCCAATGGAATATTTATACCAACCCTCGTGTTTCTCGGTACGGATGTCTTCGGTAATTTTGTACTTTCTAAAGTATCTTTTTATATCGACCAAGCGATGACCAGCAGCAATTTGCACACGATAGTATACTCCCTCTTCGGGTTCGAGCATATACTGCTTATCGAGTTCAACAACTCGACCGGTTGGGCGAGGTTTATCCTCTATTTTCTGGTACTTTACTTCAAACTCTTTACCCCCATCGGCACCTGTGAATGTAGCGCTTGTTGGGGTGCTAGTAGTCATAACAGGCGATATTTCACTGGATGGGATAGTTGCCAAAAAACTCTCGAGGTAGCGGGCATCCAAATTAGTAAAATCGGCATCGCGCTGCACAATTTCAATAACCTTGGTAATTTCGTTTACTATAAACGAGAAAGTTCCTTTGATTTTCAATTCGGTTTGGCCTGTACCATCCTCAGGTGAAAGTTTATAGGCAACTGTAAAGTGCTGGTCGGTTGGCAAATTCATCCAAAGAAACTTGGCCTTATTGTCCTTAAATGTAAAAATGGCATCGCGGGTTTGAAGCGCTTCAGCTCTATATCCTTGTGGAATTTCCTCCTCTATTTTTGCAAATTTTTCGGTATTTCCCTTGCTTACCAATATTCGAACGGCCATGTCGTTGCTTTCACCGGTAAAAAAAGGTGTTTGACGGGCAACCTTTACATTACTTGCCAAAAGTGAAACGGGAGCTTGAGCGGGAATGGTTTTTTGGAACTCTGAAATATCGACAATAAGATTCGGGTCGATGCGCGACGAAGGTAAAATGGTAATGTTGTCAATTTTTGTCTCGGAATACTTACGGTCATTCTTGTCGATATATGAAAATTCCCCTTTCAAGTTGAAGCGGCCCTTGAGCCTTTCATCTATTCTAATGCGATACGAAATTTTAAATTCATTTTCAGCTGGAAGTCTGAGCCAAATGAATTTCACCTTCTGTTCTTCAAAAGTGAAACTGGCATTACTCGCCTCAATAAGTTGCGCTGAAAGGCCACGGGGTAGCTCCTGAAGATAACGGGCAAAACTTTCAAACTCACCCTTTTTTAAGGTAACAACCACATCGAATTCGGAACCGGCGCTAACTTCTGTGGGAACCCGCATGTTAAGTGAAACCTCTTCTCCAGTAAAAATATTGAGAAAGAGCATTACCACCATGTTCATTAAGAGAACAAACGACCTAATCATTGGGTCCTAATATTTTAATGTATTTATGCTATTCACTTAATTTGACACAATATTAATTAAAAAAAAACAATTTAAAGCAAGCATACAGGCTAAAATGTTGGCTGGTGTTGATTATTTTGTTTGAGTGTTAATATCTTTTAATACCAATTTAATACCCAACAAAACTAACATTTATCTAAATATCAAAACATTAAACAAAATATTGCAGATTGATTGCTTGTGCATTGGTTTTATAAGTAGATGTGAAATAAATGGCTTACCTTTCGGCTACAAAACAGCTGGCAATATTGGCCAATGGCTACTCAATATTAATGATTAGTTCCATGCATTATAAATTAAATCTACTTTTTATCGGTCTTATTTTAATTTGTCGCCCCCCAATTTTTGCCCAATCGAACATCGACTTCAGCTGGTGGAATGCCAAGCACAATTGGGATGGATACACCCACTGGACTGACTACATGACCTACACGCCCGGCTGCTTTGGTCCCAATGCACTTCCAATACCCTCACTACCTCAGGGGGTTTTACCAAACCAAATTGAAGTTGAAAGCCAGATAAAACAACAGGTTCAAAAGGGAGAAAGAACTCTCAACGGAAGCTACAGATTGTTTTGGCCCTTTTCCAACGGCCGGGTTGGCATAGAGGTTTTTCATGTATACATAGAAACGTATAAGACCGATACCATTCTTCGCGACCAAAGAGCAGCACATTTCAGAAACGTTGAAGGTTTTGCAACAGGCGATTTGAATTTTTCAACCTACATTTCGCTCCTGCAAAACGCTCAATGGCCCGACATTCTTCTTCGAGTAAACCTTCGTACCGCTTCGGGTTCCGATATTGAGAATGCTCGCTATACCGATTTGCCCGGTTACCACTTCGACCTTTCGTTCGGAAAAAATATTTTTAATACTGCCAATTTGAATATACGGTACTATGGTATGGGTGGGCTTTATGTTTGGCAAATCACCCGTAACATTCAGAATGATGCCATTCTTTGGGGTATTGGCACAAGTATTTCCTATAAAAATTACGGGGTACAACTCGAAGCATCGGGTTACCATGGTTACCTTAACATTGGCGACAGGCCAGCACAATTACGATTTACAGGCGAGATTGCCAGAAATAAATTCGAATACAAGTTTTGCATCACTAAAGGCATTAAAGATATTCATTACTATACCTTTGCATTGGGTGTTCAGTATTCGCTTAATCCCCTTAAACGTACTAAAGAATAAAACATGAATAAACTAAAATCGGTATCATTACTAATGGTCATGGCCAATATAATTCAATTGGCCGAGGCGCAGCCCCAATACGCCATTTCGAACTACGCAAAGGCTGATAGTGCATACATAATTAGTGTAGGCACTGAGCCTAATCTGGTCAACTTTAACTTTATCCAAACAGGCGAAAATTACACTTGGGACTATTCAGATTTGGAAATAACTTCCCAGCGCAACTTCCAATTCGTTACACGCGACAACTCGGGTTACATGCTTGGGTTTCTTGCCACTTGTGTTGCTAATGGAGGTAACTATATAAATTGCTTGTCGCAATGGAATAGCTTGTCGAATTTGGTTAAATCGCAAAACGAAGGAGTATTTCTTGTTGAAGCAGAACTTGAAAACTACTCAGAGTTTCTGAAAACATCTTCTACCAAAGTAGAAGCCGCAATGATTGGAGTAAAATTAAGATTAGATGGCACCAGTGTTCCCATTACCATAAAATATTCGAGTAACGATGTTCTAATGAAACTCCCATTGACATACGATAGCAAAGACTCATCGGTTTCGGGCTTTAATACCGACTTCAATCCTTTAGGTTATAACCTTATTGCCAAGCGTTGGCAAAAAAGGGTAAACCGAGTCGATGGCTGGGGCTCGCTGGTTACTCCCTACACCGGTTTTAGCCAAACCCTCCGTATGCTTACCCGCATCGAACGGGTTGACACCCTTATTTACGAGGGCGACACCCTTGCCTTGCCATCAACCGAAATACTGGCCCAGTGGTGGTCGCCCAGCCACGGACAACCTGTTTTTACTGCCGTTGGCACTGAAACCGAAGCGGGTTTGGTTTTCGCCTCGGCCAGCTTCATCGATTCTGTTCGGTGCCTTCAGCCCCGTTTGGCATTTGCCACCTACCCCTTACTTCCCACTATCGATGCTTCGCTTGGGTATGTTGATGTTAGCTTTGTAAATCTTTCGCAAAACAGTACACACTACCAATGGGATTTTGGCGATCCATTAAGCGGTAATTTAAACTTTTCGACAAATAAAAACCCAACCCACCGTTACACAATGGGAGGAAACTACCAAGTACAGCTAACCGCCCAAAACGAGGTATGCGAAACACCCCCGGTTGCCGAAATTACGATTCCTATTATGATTGCCGACACAGCCGATGTTTCCGCCTCCTTCACCTTCCTGCCCTCTGCACCAAATGCAAACGAGGCCATACAATTCACTTCGCAAACTCAAAGTGCATTTGCTTTTTTTTGGGATTTTGGCGATGGTTTTAGCTCAACAGAGCAGCATCCCACTCACAGCTACTCTGCAACAGGCGAATTCACGGTAATATTTACAGCATCGAACACCACAAAGCAAGCAACTCATACCGAAGTTTTGAATGTTTCACCAATAACTACGGTTAGCGAACTAAACCATTCGAAGTTTGAAATTTATCCCAATCCCACCAACGGGAAATGCACCATTGAACTGCCAAGCAATTGGCAGCAGGGTTTCAGCCTTGAAATTATTAGCATAACAGGAACAGTGGTTTATAACATGCAGAAAGCAGAAAAATCGACAAACCAATTTGAGGTTGACCTTTCGAAACTACCTGCAGGTACTTATACGGTTATTGTCAGAAACCATTCTGAGACTCAAAGACGAATGATTGTAAGAAGATAGTTTTTCTGTTTTTTTAAAAACTGTACTTAAACTTTAGGTAGCCCATTTGGCCTACACCACCATACTCGGTGCCGTTGGCACCAGTAAAAAGGATTAGCACAACCGTAAAGTCGAAATTGTTAGAAACCGAAAGGGTGGCTGTGGGGCTAATGAATGCTGAACCATCGTAGGGATTTAAAATGGCCGAAAGGCCAACTGTTGTTAAGGGTGTAGGCTGTGCTGAATACTGGCCAAAAAGGTTCACTTTTCCTCTGCTCAAACTTCGCGGGTTCAACTGTTCCTGAGTAAAAAGGGCTACCCCCCCTGCATTTTCGTTTTTTCCGGCGGAGTTGAAAAGCGCCCCAAAGTGAACAAAATTATTGCACGTACCAAAGGTGTAATCGCCCGAAATGGCAGCAATAACATCATGCTGCTGACCTTTATCGATACGGGGTGCCAACCACGTTACCTCGCCACGAAACGAAGTAGTGCCAATGCTGCCGCTCCACCCAGTACCCAAAGCCCAGTCGGTTTGGATTATGCCTCCAAGCAACTGAAAGTCGTATCCCCAACGGTTAAACCGAATAAGTGCAGCAGCCGAAAGGCTATCGGATTTTTCGTGATAAACGTAAATGGCTTCGGCAACGCTCGAGAAGGTGGGATGATACTTAATGTTCAAAGCATCGGTTCCAGGACGCTCCTCGTACTCAAAGTTGAAATAATTGTAGGTGTTAACCAGGTCGTTGGGATTCCAAACCAAATTCTGCCCCCAATTCACCCTTTGCCTACCGGCAATTAGCTGCCAATTCCCCAAATTGATATCAATATTCAATCGGTCCAATTCGGTATGGAACAGATACGAATTACGCCCGCTAGCCGACCATGCGAGGTCGACACTTCCCATATGCTTTTCAATGCTCTGACGGTAACCGGGTACAAACCGAACAAAATCGCCAAACATAAATCGTGAGCGAACTTCGGCATTTACAGTAATCCATTCCACAGGAAAGTACTTAAACCGCAGGCGGTTTTCGAGCGTATTGTCGCTGAACCAGGGCAACGAATCGGGCGAAGGAATAAAAACAGTTTGCAGGTCTTTTAGATAACCCCCAATTTCGTATTTCTTTGGTTCTTGGGCAAAAGAAGGCATTGCCGTTTTTATAATTAAAAGCAGGCTGAGAGCAACAATCTTTAAAAGCAGCGTAACCATTTTTGTTCTTTTAATTCGTATGTTAATTTATCATTTCCTTTCATCGCTTACTACTTTGCCATCTTCGAGCACCACTACCCTTCGGGCTTTATTAATTACACGCTGATCGTGGGTTGAGAAAATAAAGGTAATATCCTCCTCCCTATTCAACTGCTCCATAATGTCGAGCAAGTTTTCGGTCGATTTAGAATCGAGGTTGGCGGTTGGTTCGTCGGCTAAAATAAACTTGGGACGCGATGCCAGAGCCCTTGCCACGGCAACCCGTTGCTGCTGCCCGCCCGACATTTGTGAGGGTCGGCTCTTCAACTTATCGGCCAATCCTACTGCTTTTAACAAATTGGCTGCACGTTGCTCCCTTTTCTCCTTGGGCCACTTAAGCAAACTCATAATAAACTCGGTATTCTCCATGGCTGTGAGCACCGGAATGAGGTTGTACGATTGGAAAACAAAACCAATATTGTTTAAGCGAAAATTCATTAGTTTGCCCGACTTCAGATTATCGATTCGAACACCATCAACTATTACTTCGCCCGAACTGGGTTGGTCGAGACCGCCCAGAAGGTTGAGCATGGTAGTTTTTCCCGAACCCGATGGACCAACCAGAGCTGTAAACTCGCCCTTTTCGAACGATATGGATACGTTGTTAACTGCAGGCACTTCAATATGATCCTGCCTGTATATTTTGCTTAGGTTCTTAACTTCAATTGTTTTCATTGCAATATGCATTAATGTTAAACATCGGTTGACGGTTGTCAGTTCTCGGTTGCTTGCCCTGAGGCTCCCGAAGGGTCAGTTCTCGGTTGTCAGTTGCGTGCCCTGAGTTTGTCAAAGGGGTCAGTTCTCTATTAGTCGTCAGCTTTATTTGTTCAAATGTTCAAATGTTCAGATGTTCCGTTGTTCGGTTGATCAATTGTTCAAATGTTCCGTTGCTCATTGTTCTTTAAGCGTTACTTTTTGCTTCGTCTTCCGACTCCCGACTTCGGACTTCGGACTCAATCAACTAAATAACTCAATAACTCAATTCTCTACGTATCAGTCCTAATTGCTTCTACAGGTTTCAACTTAACTGCTTTGCGAGCAGGGTAAATAGCCGATAGTATGCCGGTGAGAAGGATCAGAATGGTTAACCCCACAAAAAAATCGTTCGAAATGTTTGGGTAAATTACCGAAGGGTAACCCAACTTATCGAATGCATCGCTGTACATGCTAAAATCGAAGCCATTCTTCTCGAACAATTTGAGCAGCAGCAGACTAATCCCCGTGCCAAACGCACCACCAATAAGCGAAAGGAAAATGGTTTCGAGCATTATCATGCTAAAAACGCGGGCACGACTCATGCCAATAGCCATAAGCATTCCAATCTCCTTCACTCTATCCATAACCGCCATAAGCATGGTATTTAAAATACCAAAACCCAGCGTAAGCAGAATTATACCCACAATGAAATAGTTCATAACGGCCATCCAGTCGGAAAGCATGGCATTTTCGGGTTGAATTTCCTTCCATGTTCGCACCGATAAACCGGGGAATCGATCTGCAATCAGCTGTTTCACCTCGGCCAAATCTTTTCCATTATGAAGCACCATAACTACCTCGTGGGAGGCCGCAATGGGCAAACTTGTAAGCTGATGGTACTCTGCAGAGCGAATGAATGCACTCGACTCGTCGAAGGCTGAGTTGAAGGTTTTAAAAATGCCCGACACACGAAACGCTGCGCCGGTCAGGTTGCCGGCAGTATCCTGAAAGGTAACCACCACCTTCGAGCGTAGCTTGGCTTTTAGGCGCTTAGCCAAGGTTTTGCTAATAACAATCTCGTTGGCCCTTTCGTTGTCGAAAAAATTTCCACATGAGTCGCATACCGACTGGAAAAGTTCCGAAACGGCACGTTCCTCTCCGGGCTCAATGCCTACCAAATTTACACCAGTTGAAACACGCGCAGTATTTATCATAACCGGAACACGGGTTCGCCTCGTAGCCGCTTTAACCTGAGGTAACGACCGTGCAAAAGCCAGAACCGAATCGGCATTGGGTATATACTCCATTAACTCGGGGTTAAGGAGGTACTGAGGCTCCTGCACCTGAATGTGCGAGAGTTCGGTATAAATGGTTGCATCAATTTTCTGGTCTACCATTCCCTGCATCATGGCAACTGCCATTATACCACCCGTTAAACCTACCCCCATGGCCATAATTACAACCAGACTTCGCACCCTATTTCGCCAAATATTTTTAAAACTAATCGACCAAATCATATCGTTCAATTTTCAATATAAACAAACTAGCCTCTCAGGGCTTTTTGCAGTTTTAACCGCGATGTGCTAACCACAGGAATAATACCCGCAATTATAACCAGCAACGAAATCACAAGCAGCTGCTCAATCATAAAAACATGCTCCACCGAGAAAGGAATGATTGGCTCCCACCCGTACGCCTCCATCATATCGGCCATTTCGCCTGTGAGCCTTATGGGATTGAGATGCAGGGTTATTAGCACAGGCAAACTAACCACAAAACCCACCAAAACGCTTGTGGCGTTAAGTATAAGAATTTCGAGCCCCAGCATGCTGGCAATCCTACTCCGTTTCATGCCCACGGCCATCATCATACCAAACTCGCGCCTGCGCTCGGTAGCCATCATTAGCAGGGTGCCAAAAACGCCAAATCCTATTACAATGTAAAGAATATAGAGGAGCGCTTGGTTCGATATTCTGTCCGACTCGATCATCTGAACCAGCTCTTTCAGAATTTGATCCCAGCGTTCCACCACAAACCATTCCGAACTGAGCTGCTGAGCCAATTGCAACTGGGTTTCGTTTATCTGCTTGGCGTTATGCAAATCGATGGCAATTGAAGTTACCCTGTTGGGCGCATTGAAGTAGAGCTGCGCATCGTTAATGGTCATAAAAACCAACGAGTTATCGAGTTCTATGCTGGGCAGCTCCACAATGGCCCTTACGGGAAATAGTCCTGCTGCCGAAACACCCTGAAAGCCTTGCCCCATGAGCACTAACGTATCGCCAACGGATAGATGCAGGTACTTTGCCAATCGGAAGGCTACCAAAACGCCCCCATCGCCATTGTTGAAATAGCTACCGCTGCGCACCCTACCCGAAAGTTTGGTGAAGGCATCCTCCTTGAGCGGATCGACCCCTGTTACCATTACACCCTTGGTATGCCTTCCGGTAGAGGCCAATGCAAATGACTCCATACGAGGCAAGTAGTGACTTACATTGCTATTACCCTCGATAATGGCCTTTAATTCGTCGGAATATTCAATGCTCTTTTCCAGAGTGCGGTCGTCGCGAAAATCCTTCCCCGAAATTTGAATAAAGCCCGTATAGCTGTCAACCACGCTCCTTATCATTAGCGAATAGGTTCCCTCCTGCATCGATCGCATAACCAAAGCGAACAGCATCGAAAACACTATTGATGCAATGGTAATAAGGCTCCGGCGCTTGTTTCGCCAAATGTTACGCCAGGCCATTTTCAAAAAGGTTTTCATTCCCAAAAAATTTTGCTACCTCAATCGCTTCATATTTTGCTGCGAAAAGAAGTTGTCGGTTAATTTTACATTAAACTGAATGGACTCAATGGTTACAATGGTTCGATTGCCAGGCTCGTCGGCCGGAACAATCTCAATTCGGGTTGGCAGCTCCCTATCGTCCATTCTTTTTATGGCGCTCAGGTTATGAGTTCGCACCAGAATACCCTCCTCGTCGAAGTACTCCGCTTTTAAAGTGAAAAACTTATCCTTAGTAATGTACGTTACAATTTTGCCCCAAACCACAGCAGCATTGGGCTTGGGCTTCAACTCAATAACATAGCAGGTGTATCCTTCGAGGCTCTTTTCGGCAACGAGAGTGTGGTCGTAGTCGTTCACAACCGACGATTCTTTCAGAATATCGTCGTTTGTGTAATCGCTGCCCATCCACCCCTGCGACAGCATTGAGGGTGGCAACTTAATTAGGCGGTTTATGGTAGGGTTCCAGCTCCACATCTCCTTATTCACGTTCAGAAACGACTGACCCTTATCGCGAGCAGGTTCGGTAATGAGTGTAATGGACTTGTCGCGCCCCTTGCTCCAACTTTTAAACGAAATGCTACGCTTCCAAGTGGGCCTAACAATTTCCATTTTCATGGTGCTAACGGAGCTTTCGCCCTGCATCAGGTCGTCGCTGCGTTTAACAATTTCTCTGGCAGTTAAGGTTTGGGCGTTTATTTCACCTAGCCAAACAGCGACCAGCAAGAGGGAAGTTAAAAGATACTTTGTCATAGTAACCGAATTAAATTACAAGAAACGTTGGAATAAAATTTTGCGAATCTCTTTTATTGGGTAGTTGGGGTCGAAAAGGTACATCATGCTCACCCCTTTCATAACCGATGAGAAGAAGTAAGCCTCAACCATTGGATTTTCGGCTCCCTTCCGCTGAAAATAGTTCACGAGCAAACTGAAAACATTCTGCCCCCGATCGGCTAAGGGCATTAAGTACTCACTAAGCACCTCGGGTTGCGTGGTAAGTGAGAAGTACAATTTCCAGTAGAGGGGGTTCGAATTTATTTGGGCCAGAACGTCGTTGATGTAAAGAATCAGCTCGTCGCGAGTTAGTATTCCATCGTGGTCTGGGTCGAAAGCCTCGTTTAGTTTTTCGTAACCCGAAACAACAATGCTGCGCATAAGTTCCTCCTTGCTGGGAAAGTAATTGTACATAAGTCCCTTTGATATGGAAGCCTTTTGGGCAATCTGTTCGATGCTGGTGGCATGAAAGCCCTTATTGGCAAACAGGTCGAGAGCCGCCTCCATAATTTGGGCACGCTTGGCCTCGCGAATTTCGGTGTTTTGTATGGCAGTACGTGGCGACATGTATTTTGACTGTATATTCAACCAATTGATATATTAATCATTCAATATGGATATTTAATTTCTTTATTATTGAACGAACGGTCAGTCAAAAATACTGCGCATTTTATTTATAAGCAATAAAAGTGGTAAAAAAATGTTAAAATGAATTAAAAAGTTGCCAAAGGCAATGCAGGCAGCGGTTGTAGTAAACCGAAAGAGTAAATAGGGAAGAAAAGGGAAATTCCATTGAGCGCACGATCCAGAAGTTGCACGCTAACGGGGGCTGCTTCAATCGGGTAGCCTCGGGCTAACTAGTAATTCTGCATTTTACTTTTATATGTTTTATATTTTGCGGTTTCTTTAATCAATGTCGTTTTGTATGAATTATATATGAGGATTCAACTATTTTTAACCACAAAGCCTGCCTGCCGTCAGGCAGGAGCACATAGGAATACAAAGGAACACAAAACTAAAGCCCCATTTGCATTACTTTGTGTACTTTGAGAAGTGGTTTGTGCAATTTATGGTAAAGTTCTTAATTGCAAATAAGATGAGCCGAACGAAAGTTATACCTTAAAACGCTGCGCGGACAATCATTTTGCTAACTCTTTACAAGCAAAAAGCTCCAGTACTCAATTCGTCCTGAGGCAAAGGCATCGTACCTTTCGGTGCCTTTGGCTCCTGCAAATTGCAAAAACGACTTTCGCAGAAACTTTGGTACAAAGGTATTAACCATTTTATTCCGTCGGTTATGATCGAGGTCGAGAGCCTTCACCACGCTGGCCGATATATTTTGCTCCTGAACAAGCTCCAACCCGCTATGCTTCAGTTTCTCACGAATTTCGTCAATTTCTCCCTTTACAATCATATCGGCAAAAAGGAAATGCCCCCCAGGTTTAAGCACTCTATACACTTCGTTAAAAAAGCCCTGAATATTGGCGTAACAACGAGCCGACTCAACATTTACAACCGAATCGAACGATTGGTCGGGGAACTCGAGCTTTTCGGCAAATCCCTTTTTAAAGGACAGGCCAGGCTGTTTATGGGTTTTATTGCAGAATGCAATAACGCTTGACGAAATATCAATTCCAACGTAAGATTTTGGCTTTAGGTAGCGGGTTAGGTACTCTGCACCGCCCCCTCGCCCAGAGCCTACCTCTAAAACATCCTTGCCTTCCTGCAAAACCTGACTGGCAACGTGGTGGTAAAGCTGAATGCAGTATCGGTTTTCTTCGTCGCGCGGGGTAAATAGGCCCAATTGTTCATCCCCATTCAAACTCTGATAGCCGTAATTCATAAAAATCGCCTCCTTATTCTTATCGAATCTCAGAATTAGCTTATGCCAAAGCTGCCAAAGAGGGCGACGGAAAGTAGTGGGTAATTCGCAGTAGTACTGTACTAGTTTTTGCATAGAGATAGGATTAGTATTTTTTTAGAAACTCAGTAAATGTAGAATAGTTAACTCAACAAACAACACTTTGCAAAAATTTAATACATAATCGCTAAACCACAGCGTTGTGTTGAAAAAACGTAATTAATCGACTGTTTGAAATAATTCTCAGTTTATTAAAGTACATTTGCCGTACTTCAATATTTTAATGTAAAGTAATTGAACAAATTTCACAGAATTTTAAATGAATACCATATGATGAATCCCCTAAGAATTGGCACTTTAGCTATTCCTGTCCCCATTGTGCAGGGAGGAATGGGAGTAGGTATTTCGCTTTCGGGAATGGCTGCTGCTGTTGCCAACGAAGGCGGTGTTGGTGTAATATCGAGTGCAGGCTTAGGATTGCTCTACCGTAACCTTGCTGCCGATTACCTTGAGGCAAGCATTGAAGGGTTGAAAGAGGAGCTGCGCAAGGCCCGTGAAAAAACTGTTGGTGTCATTGGCGTTAACGTTATGGTGGCCATGTCGAACTTTGCCGATATGGTGAGAACCTCCATTGCCGAAAAAGCCGATATCATTTTCAGCGGAGCAGGATTACCCTCGACCTTCCAGGCTACCTTAAAGGTGACAGTACCACCAAGCTGGTTCCCATTGTTTCGTCGGGACGAGCTGCAAAAATTATTTGCGAAAAATGGAAAAAGGAGTACAACTACCTTCCCGATGCCATTGTGGTTGAAGGGCCAAAGGCAGGCGGACACCTCGGCTTTAAAGCCGAACAAACAAACGACGAGAACTACTCGCTTGAGCAACTTATTCCTGAAGTGGTTTCTACGGTTAAGGTATTTGAAGAGCTCTACAATTTGAAAATCCCAGTTATTGCTGCAGGCGGAGTTAATACCGGTCAGAATATTCACGACATTATGAAGTTAGGTGCCTCGGGAGTGCAGCTGGGAACCCGATTTGTAACCACCACCGAGTGCGATGCCTCCGACACCTTTAAGCAAACCTATATTAACGCTAGTGCCGAAGATATTAAAATCATTCAAATTCCGGTAGGAATGCCTGGCAGAGCCATTAGTAATGGTTTTCTCGATAAAGTTAAGCTGGGCATAAAGCAACCCATTCGCTGTCCGTTTAAGTGCATCCGCACCTGCGAAGTATCGTCGAGCCCTTACTGTATAATTTCGGCACTTTACAGCGCTTTTAAGGGCAATTTTAACAGCGGCTACGCTTTTGCTGGCACCAATGCATACCTTGCCCAAAAAATCATTTCGGTGAAGGAAACTTTTAACGAAATTAAAAGAGAGTATCTGGAGAGCAAGTAATTCTTTACGCTGCCATTGAGGGTTAAAAAAATTCTTTTCAACCTTGCCAAACATTTTTTCTTGGTAAAATTTGTTGAATTGAAAAATTGAACTACTTTTGCATCGCATTTCTAAAGTGAAATGACAAAACAAAAGAATGGGAGTTTAGCTCAGCTGGTTCAGAGCACCTGCCTTACAAGCAGGGGGTCGCTGGTTCGAACCCAGCAATTCCCACACAACAAAAGCCTTGATTATTCAAGGCTTTTTTTATTAAAACAAATTATTGAAGTGCATCGGCCACAGTAAATGTGCTACCACCAATCAAAATCAAATCGTTGATGCTTGCTTTTTTTCGGGCTTCAGCAATGGCTTCTTTTACGGTTGGGTAGGTATTTCCTATTAAGTTGAACCCTTTGGCTTTTTCAGCCAAAATATTCTCATCTAGTGCCCGAGGAATTGAAGCTTTTGTAAAGTAGTAGGTAGCGCTTTTTGGCAAAAGGCCAATAACCCCTGCAATATCCTTATCGCCTACCATTCCTAAAACAAAATGCAGATGGTTATGTGGGGTTAACGCAATTTGCTTTACAACCTGCTTAATTCCATCAATATTATGACCTGTATCGGCAATAGTAAGCGGGTTTTCAGAAAGGGTTTGCCATCTGCCCAAAAATCCAGTATTCTGCTTCACCTTTAGAAGCCCATTTGTTAGTGCTTTTTGCTCAATACAAAATCCACTTTCTGTAAGCTTTTCAATTGCGATTAGAACACCAATAAGGTTATGCGACTGGTAAATTCCTGCCAAATCGGTTTGGTATTTTTGGCTCTTTTTTGATGAGCAATTCTCAATTTCAATTTCATGAATGTTTGGCGAAATAAGCTTTTGAGATTTGACCGACAAAACCTTTTCGGAGAAAATAATAGGCGCCGAAAATTCTGATGCTTTCTGTAGAAAAACGTTTTCAATTTCGGGCTGGTACTGGCTAATAACCACAGGTGTTTTATACTTTATAATCCCTGCTTTTTCGAAGGCAATTTTTTCGAGGGTGTCGCCCAGCAGATCCATATGATCCCACCCAATATTGGTAATAATGGACAGCTCGGGGGCTATAATATTGGTTGAGTCTAGCCGGCCACCTAAACCTACCTCAACAACGGCAATATCTACTTGTTGCTCGGCAAAATAGGCAAATGCAAGAGCAACAGTCATTTCGAAGAATGAAGGCTTGATATGCTCAAAAGCTTTACGGTTATTTTCAACAAATTGAACAACGTACTCCTCCGAAATCATTTCGCCATTTATACGAATTCGTTCCCTAAAGTCCTTTAAATGAGGCGAGGTGTAAAGACCAACCTTATAGCCAGCCTCCATTAGCACCGAAGCTAGCATATGCGACGTGCTGCCCTTTCCGTTGGTACCAGCAACATGGATGGTTTTAAACATTTTATGTGGATGCTCAAAGTGCTCATCGAGGGCAAGGGTATTGTCGAGATTTGCCTTGTAAGCAGCCTTACCATTACGCTGGTACATTGGCAACTGCGAATAAAGATAGTTGAGCGTTTCTTGGTAATTCATATAAGAAATAGAAGAAATTTTTGGAGCAAAACTACATAAAACCTAATACCATTAGTAGGTTTAAAATGCTAAAGAATGCAATTTGTAGTAAAAGAACGATTCCGGTTAAAGGGTTGGATGCGTGATGGGTAAATGGACGTAAAAAAACAACCAGTGGTAACGAAACTACGAACCAACCAATATAGTTTTGTAAAGGTGGAACTCCCACATTCCAGCTCCACATATCGAGCCTTATGGCAACGGGTTCGAGAACAATATCGTACCCAACCATTAGCAGCGAGGCAAGCATAGCGAAAAGCCATAATGGCTTTACCCTTTTCCCAACAAATATAACTGTTAGGTAAACAGTGAGCATCCAGTTTACAATCATAGCCAAAGGAGTTTCGAATACTTTTATTCCTAACGACTTGCCATACGAATACTCTCCAAAAATAAGCCCGGAATTTGTACCAACCGCCTCAATTGTAAAACCAGCAGTACCAACAACAAGTAGGGCGACAAAGAATTTAACAGAAAATGGCTTGTGAAATGCAAGTAGAATTGCCAATGTCAAGAGTGTAAAAACCCAGGTTAGCTGGTAGTAAACGGGCTCATTCTGCTTAAAAAGCAGTCCTATTACGCCTACAACGTAACCTGTAACAAGAATTATTTTAGCAGTTTTAATCGAAATAAACATTGGCTAACTCCTATTAAGAGGTGGAATGAAACTGTCGATAATTTTTGCCGAAGCCAGGCAAAGCGGAATTCCACCCCCTGGATGAACGCTCCCGCCGGCAAAGTACAACCCTTTAATTTTCGATAGGCGATTGGGGTGACGGCTAAATGCAGCCATTGGGCTGTTTGAACTTATGCCGTACAACGAACCACGGTACGAGCCAGTTAGCTGCTCAATTTGTGGCGGAGTTAGTACATTCTCATTTACAAATTGGCTTTCGATGTCGATATTCAGTACCGTTTTAATTTTACGGACAATTGCCGAGCGGGTATCGTTTACTAAAGTGCACCAATCCTGTTGGCGATTATAGGGAGCATTAACCATTACAAACCAGTTTTCGTGACCACCGGGGGCATCGTTGGCAACCCGCTTTGAACTAATAAAAATGTAAACCGTTGGGTCGCTCAAAATGGTTCCTTTGCCCAAGGCATCAAATTCCGACTTATATGCTCCGCTAAAAAGTATATTATGAAGGTCGAGCTGCGGGTAAACTCCTTTTACTCCCCAGTAAAATATGAGCGCCGACGACGAGGGCTCCTGGCGTTTATAAATCCAGCTTAACTTTTGCTTCGGAAGAAGCTTTGGGTATGCTGTAAAAATGTCGGTATCGTTCACAATCAAATCGAATGCTTCCGACTGGCCATTGGCTCTAACTCCCACTGCCTTTCCATTTTGCACTAAAATTTCCTGAACGGGAGTATTTAGGTGAAAAGTTACCCCCATTTTACGTGCCAAAACCTCAAGCGACAGGGCTATGGAGTACATTCCCCGGTCGGGGAAAAAGGCACCAATATTATGCTCTAAATGGGGAATTATAGTAAGCGTACCCGGAGCTTTGTATGGATTTGAACCATTGTACGTTGCAAAGCGATCGAAAAGTTGAATGGTATTAGCATTTGAAAAGCTGCGCTTATTAACGCTGTGCATTGAACTGAATGCCTTGAGTTTTCCAATGTTCTTACCTATTTCGCGTGCCTCGGCCGATTTAAAACCATTCCATGTTGGAAATTCGTTGTAAATAAAGAGGATTGCAGTAAGCCTGTAAAGTTCTCGGCACTCCAAAAGATACCGAACGATATTCGCTTTAGGTTCGTTGAGCACACTAAGAACTTCGTTTGCAAAACGTTCGGGATCGGCAAAGGCATTTAAAACTTTTCCATCTGGGAAAAAGTACTTAGTAATTACATCGAGTTTTTTGTACGGAAGAACATTCGATGGAATTTCACCTCCAATGGCGAGTATTTCGTCAACCAGTTCGGAAAGCGTAAAAAGCGAAGGCCCCGTGTCGAATCGAAATCCATTAACATTCAGTTCATTAAGTTTTCCTCCCGTTTTACCCTGCTGTTCAAACACCGAAACATGGTAACCTTTGGCTGCAAGCCTTATGGCTATTGCCAAACCGCCTACTCCGGCTCCAATTATAGCTGCTTTTTGGGGGGACATTGGGATTTTGAGATTTTGGGTTATTGGGTTATCGGTTGCTTGCCCTGAGGTTCTCGAAGGGTCAGTTACTTGCCCTGAGCCCTGAGGTTCTCGAAGGGTCGAAGGGTCGAAAGGTCGAAAGGTCGAAGGGTCAGATGTCGGTCATACAATCAACCTCAACCATTTATAATTCATCATTTAACATTAAACATTTAAATTTCTACGCTTCGTTATTGTAAAATAGTTTATAGTAATTCATTCTCTTTTCTTCATCGTAACCGCGTTCAACCCAGTCGCGTGCTCCATGAATATACAGATGAAAGTTTTTATCGAGTTTGATTACGCTCTTCAGAAACTTTTTGGCCTGTTTGGCTGCATCAACTGAAATAGAAAATGAATCCTTAAGATTACAACCCATTTCACTCTGGTAGGCATCCTTATAATCGCGAAATGCCTCAATAACTTGGGGCTGCCCAATAACTTCACGTTCGAATTCAACCACATCGAAACTTTCTTTTTGGGCAAAAAAATCGCGAGTTTTATTCAGAAGTTCAACCTGATCGGCCTTCTCAACCCTGTTTTCGGGATTATACACCTGTCGAACAAAACCCTTACATACATTCAAATACTCCTGAGTTTGATAGAAATCGTCCTGACGAGGGATAGCGTTTAAGAAACTTTCGCGCCAGAAGCGAGCTTCGTCGTTGGCACTGGTTTTATCGTGCACCATAAGCTTAAAGCCAAGATCCTTCTCGGTATTAAAAATAAGACAACCCTTGTCAAGCTTATTAATGCTAATTCCCTCCTGTGCATCAACACCCACGTTAGTATTGGTTTGGAAAACCTTTAAAAAGCTCTCCTTTGTTTCCGATTTAAAAATTCCAATTGCATCGACTAGCTCACCATCAATTACGCAACCCTCAAAAAGTACAACGTATAGTTCGCCAAACTTTATATTAGGGTGACCGCTTACTTCGTGAAGGTGTTGCGCTATATGTAACGACTGCTCGTGAAGCTGCAATGGATTATCGAATGCTCGCGAGGCAAACTTGCAAATGTCGTTATGCTGAATATTTACGTCGTGCGTAAAGCTATAGAAAACGGGCTGTTTAAAAGGATACAAGAAAAACGTTTTAAGCATATGCAGCGTTGCTTCGTCGGTAATTGTTGTTGGCTCCGATGAAAGTTGAAGCTCATCTTCGCGCGATTTGCTACCAACTCGGTGGATGGCAATGCTTTTAATTTGGGCTTGATTAAAATCGATCATAATAAATATTTAAATATATCTGTTTATTTTTGAGAGAATTAGCAATTTAAATTGCTTTAAACGCAATCATCAGTCTTACTTTTATATGCAAGTAAATTTTTACCAAATCGGGAACCCTAATACGTCGGTTTGTAATATCGTTTGCCTTAACCCTTCGAATTGTGTTAAGCAGTTCGCGAAAATACATATAGGCAAGCAAAACACCTGGTTTGGCCTCTCGGGGTAAATGGTAAATACCTTCAAG
The DNA here is from genome assembly GCA_964479665.1 of uncultured Rikenellaceae bacterium. Classification (GTDB taxonomy): domain Bacteria; phylum Bacteroidota; class Bacteroidia; order Bacteroidales; family Tenuifilaceae; genus UBA2287. Next base: position 76,402 of record CAYZNN010000004.1, read on the forward strand.
GGCTGCGTTGAAATCGGTTTCAATATCGGTTTCAATCCGTTTTTTCTGATCCTCTGTAAAGTTGCTAAAATCGACCGAAGGAAAATAAATGCGACCTTTCCCCATGTAATCATCGCGCACATCGCGTAAAAAATTCACTTTCTGAAAAGCTTCGCCTAATCTGCGGGCAGGCGGCGTAAGTTGATTGTAGTGCGCTTCGTTGCCCCTGCAAAAAACCTTAAGACACATAAGACCAACCACTTCGGCACTTCCGTAAATATACTGCTTGTACTCATCTACTGAATAGTTAGTTTTATCTAGGTCCATTTCCATGCTTAGAAGAAATGCATCGATTAGCGAACGTTGAATTGAAAATTCGTTAACTACCAATTGAAAACTATGCAGAATGGGATTAGTTGAGAGTTTACCATCGATTGCCCTATAGACTTGCTCTCGAAAATCGGCTAACAACTCCCTTTTGGGGAACTGATGAAATGTGTCAACAATCTCATCGGCTAAACGAACAAAACCATAAATTCCATGAATAGGTTTTCGCAACGAAGGATGAAGCACCTGAATGCCCTTATAAAACGATGTGGAGTAGCGGCGAGTAAAAATTTCGCTACACTCCAAACAGGTATTATCATACAGATCCATATCGTTTCAGAATTTGCTCTGTAGTTAACCTCGAACTAATAACAGCCATGGGTAACCCGGTTCCGGGAACGGTACTCGACCCTACATAAAAGAGGTTTTTCAACCTTTCATCGGTATTGTGAGGACGGAAATAGCCAATCTGGTTGAGGTCGTGAGCCAACCCCAGCCCGCTGCCCCTCCATAGGTTGAACATGCTTTGCCACTGAATTGGGTTTAGAACTGTTTTACTGGCAAGGTTGGCAGTAATATCGAAACCTATGCGTTCCGAAAGATCGGTAATTATATTGTTTGCCAGAATTTCAGAATCGCTCCAATCGGGCTTGTAACGTAAATCGGGTACGGGGCATAGCACAAAAATTGCCTCGCAACCCTCGGGTGCGCTGCTTAAACTGGCTTTACTTGGCACATTGACGTAGTAATAGGGCTTTTCGAGGCTAATGCTGTTTTTAAATATTTTGGAACTGTACTCCTCGAAATTTGTACCCAGAAAGTAGTTGTGTACCTCTAAACCCTCAATTTTCCCTTTCACACCCAAATACATGGTGAAGGGCGCCAGAGTCCACTTTAGCTCGTCGAGTTTCTTTTCAGAAAAAGCTATGCGGTTCAGAAATTTTCCTCGAAACCAGGCAGCATCGGCATTTACAACAAACAAATCGGCTTTCCATTCGTGCCCGCTCGCATCGAAAAGGGCTGTCAATACCTTTTTGGTATATTGTGCCCTAACTATTTCGGTATTGTACTGAATTTGAATGCCCTTTTGACGGGCAATTTCGAGCAATCCCTCAACTATTTTATACATTCCACCCTCCACATTGTGGTAACCGTTGTGTACCAACTCGGTATATGTTAGCATAGAGTACACTGCAGGAGTATCGAATGGGGTTGCTCCCAGGAAGAATGCAACAAGCGAGAAAATTACCTTCGCCTCGTAAGAGGTGAAGTACTTATTCAACTCGCTCCACATGCTATGCAGCATGAGGGGTGCATGCCCCATTGGCACACTAGCTAGCGATGAGGCAAACTGTAGCAGCGAATTAAAGTTCTTTCGAATTATTTTATTTTCAGTGTCGTGAAAAAGTTTGCCCGTTTTTTTTAGGTAATTCTCCATGCGAAGGGCAAAATCGGGCTCAAGGTCGGCAAATTCGGCAGCCAACCTGTTTAAATCCTTATGAATTACAAATTTTCGTTTATTTCCCGAAAAATTAACAGTATAAAGCGGATCGAGAGGAAAAAACCTGAATGGTAACTCAATACCACAGGAACGGGCAAATTCGTCGAACTCGTAGCTCATTGAAAAGAATGTGGGGGCCATGTCCCATGTGAACCCATCCCTTTTCAATTGGTTTAACCTTCCGCCAGCCAGTGGCTGCTTTTCAACCATCTGCACTTTATACCCCGAAGTGGCTAGGCGAATAGCCGTTGTTAAACCACCAAGGCCAGTACCTACAATTAATGCGCTTTTCATCTGTCTATTTTTAATTTCTCATAGGTACACCTGCCGGCGAGGCAGGGATGGAACATCCATAGGGTAGTCATCGTCGTGTGTGTTAAGGCCTTCAACTTGGATGTTTCATTGGTAATATATTAAATTTCTTCGGAAAGGGCCTTTCCCAATAGGCTGCGAAGTTCTATAGCTGAAATGCCACTTTTTATTTCGCCATCCATTGCAAAAGCTATTTTTCCGGTTTCTTCAGAAACTAAAACAACAACCGAATCGGTAAGTTCAGAAATTCCAACTGCTGCCCTATGGCGTAAACCAAACGATGCAGGCAAATTGGTTTTTTCGGTAACCGGCAAAACGCAACGAGCTGCATAAATTTTTTCGTTCTTTAAAATCATGGCGCCATCGTGCAACGGGCTATTTTTGAAAAAAATATTTTCTATCAGTCGGCTCGAAGTTTCGGCATTCAGCACATCGCCCGTTTCGGCGTATACCTGCAGGTCCGACTTGCGGGCAATAACAATGAGTGCACCCGTTTTGGAGTCGGACATATGCCGGGTAGCACGTACCACAGCATCAATATTTATGGGAGCCTCAACCCTTTTCTGCTTGGGGAAAAAAAGATTTTCGATGGAAAATCGCCGGTGCGATAGATAGCGAGTACCAATTAGAAGAAGAAAACGCCTAATTTCCTGCTGAAAAACTATGATAATTGCAATAACTCCAACCCCAATTATTTGCCCAAGGATATTGCTAAGCAACTCCATGTTAAGCGCCCTAACAACCAACCAAATGACATAAAGAACAAATATTCCCATGAAAATATTGATAGCTACAGTTCCCCTGATAAGCATATAAATATGGTAGAGCAACAAGGCAACCAGCACAATATCGACAATATCGAGCACCCGGACATCTATAAAGGCCTGAACAAAACTTGCCAGCATAGTATTAATCCTTTATTTCAATTTGGCCAACGAAAAAAGTTCAATGGCCTCAACAGCTTGTTTAACATCGTGAACGCGAAGAATATTGGCGCCCCCTAGCAGAGCCATGGTATTTAGTACGGTAGTGCCATTGAGCGCATGGTTTGGTGTAACTCCCAGCGGTTTATAAATAAACGATTTGCGCGATAAACCAGCAACCATGGGCAATTCGAGCATTCTAAAAGAACTTAAATGGGTTAGCAGGGAGTAGTTATGGGCAATGGTTTTACCAAATCCGAATCCCGGGTCGATAAGAACATCGTTAACTCCAAGCAGTTTGAGCGCTTCTACCTTTTTATTGAAGAAGGAAAAGATATCTCTCACCACATCGGAATATTGGGGATTCGCTTGCATGCTGGCAGGGGTACCCTGCATATGCATAACTATATAGGGGACATTCAATTTGGCAATGGTAGTAAACATATCCGTATCCATTTCTCCGGCCGAAATGTCGTTAATAATGTTTGCTCCAAAATTCTCAACCATTCGTTTGGCAACGGATGCCCTGAAAGTATCGACAGAAATGATGGTATTTGGAACTGATTTTCGAACCACAGACAATGCCCTGTCTAACCTTTTCAACTCCTCCTTTTCATCGATCAATTTTGCACCGGGGCGGGTTGAACAAGCTCCAATATCGATAATTGCTCCGCCCTCGGCTACAATTTGCTTTGCCCTTCGGGCAATGCGGTAGCGCATAGTAAAACGGCTTTGACCGTAAAACGAATCGGGGGTAACATTAATAATTCCCATGGCAACGGGCCTGACAAGGTCAATCAGTTGCCCAATACAATTAATTGTTTGCTTTATGCCGAAATGCGAAGCAGTATCATTCATTCAATTTGGCTTTACAATCGAGTGCTAAAATTAGTAAACAATTGAATAGAAAAAAACACGAAGCATTAGCTGAACCCGAAACAGCATGAAATTATCGATTTTTTTCAATATTTTTGAAAGTTGTACAAAATACATTCATGCTTCATGTCATTTATTGTTATTGAGGGGCTCGATGGAGCCGGCAAATCGACACAGATTGAAAAGTTAGGCGCTTACTTGGCCCAAAAAGGCATCATATACGAATCGCTGCATTTTCCCCGAACCGATTCACCCTTTTTTGGAGATCTTATAGCCCGTTTCTTACGCGGCGAACTTGGCGATCTTTCGTCGGTCGATCCTTACGTTGTAGCTTTGCTTTATGCAGGCGACAGAAAAGATGCAGCTAGTACTATAAATAGCTGGTTAAGCCAAGGGAAAACGGTAATACTCGATCGCTACGTGTACTCAAATATTGCCTTTCAGTGCGCAAAGTTGAATAACGAAACCGAAAAATTAAAGTTGAGAAACTGGATATTCGATCTGGAGTTCAACTACTTTGGAATACCCAAACCCAATGTCAGCATTTTCTTAGATGTTCCTTTTCAGTTTACAGTTGCTAAACTAACCAAACATCGCGAAGGGAGCGACCGAACCTACTTACAGGGACAACAAGATATTCACGAAGCAAGTTTGCTTTTTCAGGAAAGGGTTCGAGAAGTATACCTAAATCAGCAGAGCCTCGACTCCAGTTTTGTTGTTGTGCCTTGCAGCAATGCAAAGGGGGAAATGGATGAAGCACAAAATATTTTTGAACGAGTACTTGTTTCTTTAAAAAAGCACACTAACATTTAATTAAACTATATGATTACCAGAGCCCTTGCCATCCTTTCGCGCTACTTACTGGCTTTCCTTTTCATTTTTTCTGGATTTGTTAAAGGAATCGACCCTTTGGGCTTTACCCACAAGCTTAACGACTACTTTACAGCATTCAATCTGAAATTTTTCGAACCCTTTGCGCTTTGGTTTTCAGTAGCACTTTGTGCTGCCGAACTCTTAATTGGCTTGCTCCTACTATTTGGAGTTAAAAAGCATACCGCTACGTGGGGTGCATTCCTATTCATGTCGGTTTTTACACCGCTTACCTTTGTTATTGCTTTACTAAACCCAGTATCCGACTGTGGTTGCTTTGGCGATGCCATAAAACTTTCGAATTGGGAAACTTTTTTCAAAAATATTCCGCTATTCCTTGCTTCATGGCTTCTGCTTTCACAAAGGAAAAACTTTACTGCCGCCACATCTAAGGTGGGTGAGCATCTAATAGCATTTTTGCTTCTTATTGTTGCCTTACTACCTTCGTACCACGGTTACAACCATTTACCCATGATGGACTTCAGGCCATACAGCATTGGCACCAACATTCCTGAAGCCATGAGCACTCCAGCTGGAGCCCCTGCTGACGAGTACCAAACTACCCTATACTACGAAAAGGATGGGGTAGTTAAGGAGTTTAATGAGCATAACTTCCCATGGCAAGATTCAACATGGAAGTTTGTTGATAGCAAATCGGTTCTTATTAAAGAAGGTTTTCGTCCTCCCATTAAGGACTTTAACCTGTCGAACAGTATTGACCAAGTAGTTACCGACAGTATAATCTTTTACAATGGTTACTTCCTGTTGGTTTTTTCGCACCGAATAGATAAAGCAAATGCTAACGCAACCGAAGATTTGAACCCTCTCTTCTTCAAAGCCAAGGAGCAGGGCTTTGGATTTGCATTGGTTACAGCCTCGAACCACGATGAAATAGACAAGTTTATTAGTCGTACTGGTGCTGCCTACCCTATTCTAACCGCCGATGAGGTTATGATAAAAACAGTAATCAGGTCAAATCCGGGCTTAATGCTCCTGTACAATGGGACCATAATTGGGAAGTGGCACTTCAATGACTTTCCCGATCCGATGTTTTTCGAAGGGAACTTACTATCAAAGCAAATGAATGGGTTTAGGTCACGCTGGGAAAATCTCAGAGGGCTTTGCTGGTCGCTTTGCGTTATGCTTATGCTAACTGCCTTTGCAATAATTATTAGGAAGAAAGACAAGTAATTTCTAGTAATAGCTTGCCAACTATTGGGCAATTAATCGGCCCGTTCAACAATGAACCAAGGATTTTCGAGGTCTTCCTTATTGTATATCATCCGCTTACAGGTATCGGCTGCAAGCACTCTGCATCCAGAAATTTCGGCTACAGCCTGACCCGCTGCAGTATCCCACTCGGTAGTTTTTCCAAAACGGGGGTAAATATTTGCATTACCCTCGGCTACCATGCAAATTTTCACGGATGAACCCTTGGGTATTACATCAATATCTCCATATTTTCCCCGTAAAATATCGATATACTCCTGGGTTTCAGCCGATGGGTGCGAACGGCTCGAAACTACTGTATACCTTTCGGGTTTTGGCTGCAATGGTAATTTTTGACCCTTACTGCAAAGATCAATTGTATTAAGATTGCAATCTGTGCAAGGTATAATATTGGATACCTTGAATGCACCAAAATTTTTTAATGCAAAATACAGAACTCCATGTGCCGGTACATAAACAACACCTAAATCGGGGTAACCATTACAAATTAGAGCAATATTAACGGTAAATTCACCATTCCTTTTAATAAATTCTTTAGTACCATCCAAAGGATCGACCAACCAGAAGAACTCCCAACCCTTTCGCTCTTCGAAAAGGATACTTCTTCCCTCTTCGCTCAAAACGGGAATGCGAGTTTTAATAAGTGTATCCTTAATCACCTGGTGCGCTTTTCTGTCGGCCAATGTTAAAGGGGTAGAATCGGATTTTAGGTTAACCTGAAAATCTTCGGAGTTATACACATCCATGATCAGTTTACCAGCCCTCACCGATGCATTTATGGCTACATCGAGTAGGCCAATAAGCGCTTCTTGCTTAATCATTGTTTTTATACGGTTTTTCTATATTGCTTAAAAATCCACGCAAAAATATTATTTAAAAAAATAAAAACCATAAAAAAGCCCATTTAAAACGTTGGCACTGTAATTCAATACATTCTATTTCAAATATGTCGTAAAACAACTCGAATTTATTAGCATAAATCGATGCACTTTCAGCGTAAAGAGCTAAGTTTACCAAGTTAAAAAAAATGAAAATGCACATTAATAGCCTTAAACCTACTGAGGTTTGGAAATATTTTGAAGAAATTCTTACCATACCCCGCCCTTCTAAAAAGGAAGAAAAAATTATTGCCTATTTACTCGAGTTCGGCAAGAAGCACAACCTCGAAACCCGTTGCGATGATGCAGGCAACGTTATGATTTCGAAGCCTGCCACCAAGGGGTACGAAAAAGCCCCATCGGTTGTACTACAAAGCCATGTCGATATGGTTTGCGAGAAGAATAGCGATGTACAGCACGATTTCAATACTGACCCAATTCAAGCATACGTTGATAATGGTTGGGTAAAAGCTAAAGGAACAACGCTTGGTGCCGACGACGGCATTGGTATTGCCGCTCAATTGGCCATATTGGCTTCGAGTAGTATTGCGCATGGTCCGCTAGAGTGCCTCTTTACAGTTGATGAAGAAACCGGACTAACCGGTGCTTTCGAAATGAAGCCGGGGTTCTTCAACTCGAAAATATTACTCAATCTCGACTCGGAAGATGAGGGCGAACTTTTTATTGGTTGCGCAGGGGGAGTCGATACGGTTGCCACCTTCAGTTACGAAAACGAGAAGGTACCAACCAGTTCAATGGCTTTTAAAATATCTGTAACGGGTCTTAAGGGCGGGCATAGTGGTGATGATATTGACAAAGGCTTAGGAAATTCACTAAAAATCATCAATCGTTTCCTGTGGAAAGGAACTAATAAATTCGATCTTCGCTTGGCAAATATCGACGGCGGAAACCTTCGCAATGCCATACCGCGGGAGGCTTTTGCGCACTTTGTAATTCATCAGGAGGATGCCCAAAGTATGCAGCAAATGTTTCAGCAACTCAGAGACGAAATCCGGTTCGAACTTTCCGTTACTGAACCCAACCTGAAAATTGAATTGGAAACCGCCCTATTACCCGAATGGGTTATTAACGAAACCACGCAATACGACCTCCTTAATGCGCTGTATGCCTGCCCACACGGAGTAATTGCCATGAGCCAGCTAATGCCTGGGCTGGTAGAAACGTCGACCAATTTGGCATCGGTTAAGTTCATTCAGGACAATCAGATTCTGGTTACAACCAGTCAGCGCAGCGCTATCGATTCATCGAAAACCGATGTTGCCAGCATGGTTGAAAGTGTATTCCGGCTCGCAAATGCCAGCGTAGTACATTCAGAGGGTTACCCAGGATGGGCCCCAAATACCAATTCGGAAATTTTACGAATAACGCGCAATTCGTATAAAACCCTCTTCGGAACCGAACCAATAGTACGAGCCATCCATGCGGGTTTGGAGTGCGGTTTATTCCTAGAAAAGTATCCTTACCTCGATATGATTTCGTTTGGTCCTACCATTAAGGGTGCACATTCGCCCGATGAACGCTTGAATATTGAAAGCACCGAGAAGTTCTGGAAACTTCTGCTCGATGTGTTGAAAACGGTTAAGTAACCAAAAAAAGAGGCTGATTCAATATCAGCCTCTTTTTTTGGTTATAAATTTTATAGTTATAAAATAGGCATTACCATTCCGGTTATAACCTTGCCCGTTTCGTAATCGAGTTGCGAGCCTCGCATGCTATGGGGAATAAGATAAACGACCAAAGTAACTATCGCTGCAATAACCGAAAGCCAGGGTCTCTCCTTTTTCCAATTGGCAACTACAGCAACCAGCCAGAACAGAAATGCGATAAGGGTTTTGTTATCGGTTAAATCGGCCCCAACAGGGAAACCTGTCCAGGCCTGTCCAAATGCGTAATACTGAACAACAGGACCAAATATTAGTCCGCCCACTAGCAGTAATATAAAAGGAAGCATTCCGTAGAATCGGAATCGAGGACTTTTGAATAAGGCCATAATTCCGACCAAATTGCTGAAAAGCATTGCAATAAACATAATAACAATATGCGGCATGAGAGCCCACGATGGCACTGCCCCTTTAAATCGAATAATCAATGGATCATCCTTTGCTACAGCAAACGAAACATCGGTAAAGGATTTATCGAATTCCAAAAAGTACTCCAACTTGGCTGCCGGAGGCAGATCGGATGGCAATGAGGCAACCATTTCATCGTTTTCGTTAAGCAAGAAAGGCATTACCGACCATTCATCGTTGGTTGGGAAGCGGCGATAGAAAATGTACCCATTCCACTCGAGCGAAAGTTTGGGCAAAACAATATCAACCGCAGCATTGCACTCAGCACTACGGGGCAATTTGAGTTTAACCAGCGTAGTATCATCGAACTGAACATGAACCCTCCTAGTATAGGTAGGGCCAGTTTGTCGTTGGTACACTACGGCAATGGCCGTAATAACAAATGCGAAAATCCAAAATAGGGTTACTTTTCTCATATAATAATTTAATGGTTTACAATTGAACAAGAACTAGCTTACGTTCATCGCAGCGAATAAACTCCACCGAAATAGTTGTACCAGGTTTCAACCCCTTTAGCCGATACATGTAATCGTGGATATTGTTAACCGGCAATCCATTTATTGCAACTATTACATCGTCTTTTCTAATACCAGCAATGTGGGCAGGGTTGTTTTCGGTAGCTGCTAAAACTTTTAGTCCGTTATTATTGGCACCACTCACATCGGGCATAATTCCTAAACGAACCCTCAAATCGCGACCGTGCCTAGTAGGGCTCGATTTGGGACCTGCCTCCTGAAAGGATAATTTTTGAGGTGCATTAGCCAACTGAGAAACAAGGTTTTCAATGTAAAGTGCAATACGATGCATCCCTTCGAAGTTGACAAAATTTATCTTATCGAAAGGGGTATGGTAGTCGTGATGAGGACCCGTGGTGAAGAAGAAGACGGGGATGTTCTTGCCATAAAATGGCGCATGATCCGATGGCCCGTATCCTTCGCCGGATTTTGAAAGGGAAAAACCAGCATTTTCATTTAATTTATCGAGAATAGTTTCTGACTCAAGCGAAGTTTTCACTCCGCCAACCTGCAGATTATTCTCAGTTCCCAAACGGCCTATCATATCAATATTAACCATAGCAACTATTCTTTCAATTGGTATCAAGGGGTTATCGATGAAGAACCGTGATCCGAGCAGCCCCAATTCTTCGGCTCCAAATGCAACGAATACAATACTTCTACGAGGTTTTTCAACAGCAATTTTTTGGGCTATTTCGAGTAATGCTGAAACTCCCGAAGCATTATCGTCGGCCCCATTGTGAATGGCAAGCGTATCGGGAACCCTCGAAGAAGTTGATTTACCTCCCATACCCAGGTGATCGAAGTGCGCTCCTACCACAATATATTCATCCTTTAAGTCGGTACCTTCTATCATGCCCACTACATTCTGTGTAACTTTCTTTTGCTGAATAACATCGGTTCGTCCACTTACATTGCACTTAATGGCAAACGACGACGGCTGGCGAGTAGTAAGAATTTTCTTTTCAACTGTACTTACGTTCATGCCAGATACTCGAAAAATAAGATCGGCCACTCTACGGGTAATGTGAATAACGGGAATACCAATGTCGAACGATTTTTCACCCAAACTTACCAACTCATCGGATGGGTCGTATTCGTTGCCCGAAACCAGAAGCACGCCAGAGGCTCCCTGATCCTTGGCTAGCATGGCTTTATTTCTGTCCGAGGCATTCAGTGAAAATAGGCTCTCTGGTTTTTTATAATCGGGGTCGCCCCGAAGAACGAGCGCCCAACGGCCACTAACATTCACGGTTCCGTACTCATCCCAAGTTATAGTCTCATTTACCATGCTGAAACCATATCCCACAAATACAACAGAAGCAGAAAGCGAGTCGGACCCAGAGAAAGGGAATACGGTAAAATCCTTCCCGTACACCAACTTTTCTCCAGCAATGGTCAAATAATTATTAGAACCGTGTTCCTGCCTTGCAATATAGTCGAAAAATTGGTATCCGTTTTTACCGAGCAATTCCAATCCCGAAATATCCATCTGATCCTTTATGTATTTTGCTGCAACCCTGTCGAAAGGAGTTCCTGGGAGTCGTCCCTGCAGCGAATCGGAAGCAAGCAAATCGACATGTGCAAAAAGTTCCTTATGGGTAATTTCGCAATTTACTACCTGGGGTTGGGAGCACGATGTTGCCAAACAAATTGCCAACAACAACGAAATGCGTAGCATTAAATTCATCTTCTGAGCGTTTTGAAGGTTAAGCATGTCATTAAAATACAAACCTACTTAAAAAAATTAAATAACTGACAATTCAGAATTAATGTGCACTTAAATTTACAGTTCGGTATAAATTCTATGCGAAAAGGTGAAGTAGGCAAAACCTCTAGTTTTGGTTGTGTCGGAAGAAGAGAGTACTATGGGTTCTGCACCCACGTGGTACCATAATAAATAGACCATTGGGCTCAACAAACCCGAAACCATCGTTAAAAACGTAGTATGCAAACCTTTTTTCCGAGGATGATAATAGGTCGCGGGAGAAAGTAAACCGGCCCGAATTTACATTCATTTGCGTTAGCAGGGTTTTGGCCAAATCGGTTTGCGAGCCCACTGTTTCAATCAGCCCATTTTGCTTCAGGGCGCCTCCCAGCCATAGCATAGGAGTAACGAAGCGTGCAGGTTCGTACAGTTCACTCTTACCCGGCCAAGTATGTCCATGATCGCCCAGTAGTATAAAAAGCGTATTGCAGTAATACTCCTTTTTAGCAGCTTCGCGCATAAACCAACCCTACCAAAGGTCGGCATAGTGGGCTGCACTCAAAAACTTACTTTCTGTTCCGTTACCAGTAAACTTTGGCTCCATAGGAACCTCAAAGGGCTCGTGACCCGAAAGGGTAAAAAGTAATTTGAAAAAGGACCCCTTGGCTGTATCCATTTCTGCTAGTAACCGTTGGTATAAATGCTCATCGTGTACGCCCCATGCCGATCGTTTGAGTCCCTGCGGAAAATCATCCTGAGAAACGATTCGTTGCATTTTGGCAGCATACAAAAACGAGCGCATATTGGTAAAATCGGCATTACCCCCATAATAAAAAGCAGTGCTGTAACCCATCGAATCGAAAACCTGAAAAATGCTGGGAAGTTTGGCTGTTTTAATGGGATACTTTATTACCGATTGGGTAGACTGCGCTGGGAAACCTGCCAGAACAGCCACAAAACCTTATCGCTTCGGTCGCTTGCCGAATAGAAGTTGGAAAACAATAGCCCTTGGGCTGCCAAACTATCGAAATTGGGGACAACACCCTTAGGGCCACCCAAGGAACCAACCATTTTGGACGAAAAACTTTCCAGAAGTATAATAACAACATTTGGCCAAGCCGTATTCAATACCTCAGCTGTATTGTCTGTCTGCTGTAGTAAATAATTTGAAATCCCATTGGCTTCGGCGGCTGTCATGTACTGCGGGTATACCCGCACCAGTTTTCCTTTATTAACCACACCGTACATAAAGTTCCAAACAGCATTAAGCGCAGCTTGATTGCTAAACATGCTGGAACTGATATAAACCGTTCCGGCATTCATGGTAGCCTTATCGAATCCGCCCCTAATGGGAATAATGGAAGAGCCAGCAATTAGTAAAAGAATTGGTGCATGCCACCACCTTCCCCTGGGAAAATTGAGAACCTGTTGATTTGGGATAATTCTATACAGCTTAATAAAAGCATAGGAGATTATTGCGATGAGAACCACAAGAAGCAATTGGAACCAAATGGGCAGCGAGGCGGCTGCTTCAGCAGGATTTTGTAAATAGAACAATGGAGTAGCATCGATCCGAAACCCCCAGTGGCTAAAGAGTTCCAAATCGACTACGGAAATAATTGAAAAAACAACTATAAGCAGAAAATTGAAAATTCCGAAAGAGACCCTATTAATCTTTTCACCAGAAAGAAGCAAAGCAGCAAGCATTACCGAAACAAAAGAATAATGTATCCCACCATGGATAGGTCCATTCGAACTCCGCTTGCAAAAACTCCAAACCATTCAGTGAATGGCAACTCCTTCGATTTATTGAAATGATATAGTAAGAAGAGTAGACGGTTAAATAGGAAGTAGAACAGCCAGAAGGCAGTTAGCTTCAAAAGGAATAATAATCTGCTTTTCACTTTACAAATTTTTCGAAAGCCAAAAATAGGCAATTTGATTCGGATATTTGCAGAGGTTTTTATTCAACACATCATTTTTATGCATACATCATTTTAGAGGAAACATGGGCTTTACCGTTAAATCTATCATTAAAAATGCTAATTTTGTTGAACAACTCAAATTAATATGTTTCAGTTACTTTCCAATTCTCCCTTTTTCAGAGGGGTTTCAGCCAGCGAACTCGAGCAAACTTTCAGTCGCATTTCGTACTCTGTTAAATCCTTTTCGAAGGGACAAACCATTGCGCAGCGCGACGAGGAAATTAAAAGCCTCTGTATTGTTGTTGAGGGAGCGGTTAAAGGCGAAATGGTGGATTTTACTGGTAAAATACTTAAGGTTGAGGAGATTCAGGCACCCCAACCCTTAGCACATGCGGTAATGTTTAGTAATGCTAATAAATTTCCTGTTGATGTGGTTGCACTGGTTGACTGTAAAATTCTATTTATACCTAAAGCCGATGTGCTTCGTTTGCTGCAATCGAACACCATTATTCTCAATAATTTTTTGAACGCAGTATCGAACCGAGCGCATTTTTTAACCAATAAACTCTGGCTTATGTCGTTCAAAACCATTAAGGAAAAGGTAGCCAACTATTTACTTACAATAGCCAAAAGCGAAACCAAAACCACCATTATGCTTCCTAAAACGCATCAGGAGCTAGCCGAATTTTTTGGTGTTACTCGTCCCTCACTGGCCCGCGTATTTGCCGAAATGGAGGCAGAAGGCATTATTGAGGTTAATCGGAAAGAGATTTCAATAATTGATAAACGCAGGCTTCTTGATATGATTAAATAATGCCGATTATACTATAAGCCCATTCATTAACCTTTTCGTATTTACCAGTTTTTAACCTCAGTGTTAAAAAATAATCCTGATAATTGCTTTTTAATCTGTAGCATGTAAATTAGCCTTACATTTTGGTAGGGTATATTTTCTGCTAGTTGTAATACTAAAAAAAACAATATGGTACTTCGAAAAAACATAGCGGTGAGCGAAAACGGATTTGTTTTCGACCCGTCAACGGGCGATTCGTACACTCTGAACGATACAGCCCTCGAAATTATTGAACTTTTAAAAAGCGGGAAGAGTCATGCTGAAATTGTTGCCTTTTTAACAGATAAGTACGAATCGGAAAAGCCTCTTATTGAACGCTACCTGCTCGAATTCTTTGAGGAAATGAAATCGTTTAACATTATAGAAAAGGGCCATGACAGCTAAACGAAAACTAACCATTGGGGTTACAGGGTTAAACAATGTCGATAGTCCTGGCCCCGGAATCCCAGTCATTAGGGGAATCAAGGAGTCCGCTCTTTTCGAAGCTCGTATTGTTGGTTTGGCATACGAAACGCTTGAGCCAGGCATTTACATGCACGAATTAGTTGATAAAACATATATTATTCCTTACCCCTCTGTGGGTAAAGAAGCTTTGCTCGAAAGGCTTTCGTACATTAACCAACAAGAGAATTTGGATGTAATTATTCCAAATTTCGATGCGGAGCTTTTTTCGTTCATTAAACTCGAAAATGAACTTAAAAAAATGGGCATATCTGTTTTCTTGCCAACCTTAGAGCAGTTCGAAGAGCGGCATAAAACAAACTTGCCCGAATTTGGAAAAAAATACGGCGTAAAAGTACCCGAAAGTATCGAGGTAATAAACACATCGCAAATTGGGGCTGCTGCAAAAAAACTTGAGTACCCCTTAATGGTAAAAGGAAAGTATTACGATGCCTACGTTGCCGCTGCGCCCGAACAGGTTATCTACTATTTCAGTAAACTTTCAATTAAATGGGGGCTTCCAATAATTTTACAAAAGTTTGTAAAGGGAACCGAAGTAAATGTTATTGCACTTGGCGATGGCAACGGTAATACAATTGCTGCTGTTCCAATGCGAAAGCAGTACATAACCGATAAGGGAAAGGCATGGGGAGGAATTACACTCGACGATGAACGGATGGTAAACCTTGCCAAGCATATCATTCGCCAAACCAAATGGCGTGGAGGAATGGAACTCGAGCTGGTTCGCGATGCGCAAAACGAATTTTACCTTATTGAAATTAATCCTCGTATTCCGGCTTGGGTTTACCTAGCTGTTGGAGCAGGGCAAAATATTCCCGAAGCACTTGTTCAACTTGCCCTTGGAATGCCCGTAACGCCCTTTGAAACTTACGATGTGGGCAAAATATTTGTTCGCTATTCGTTCGACATGATAGTGGATATTAAACAGTTTGAGCAACTTACAACCAAAGGAGAATATTAGGAAGACGGGGGTCCGAAGTCCATAGTCGGAAGACAGAAGACGGAAGGCGGAAGGCAAAGCAATAAGTAACGAATAAAGAACAATGAACAACGGAACATTTGAACAATAGATCATCCGAACAACGGAACATTTGAACATTTGAACATTTGAACATTTGAACAATAGAACATCCGAACAACGGAACATTTGAACATTAGAACATTTGAACATTTGAACAATAGATCATCCGAACAACGGAACATTTGAACAAATAAAGCTGACTACCAACTGAGAACAGACCCTTCGATAAACTCAGGGCAACGGAACCTCAGGGCTAGCAACCGATAACCGATAACTCATTATAAAATGAAACTACCATTTGAACGCCCAACAATAAAAAAGTTGAATCCCGGAATGCCATCAAAGCATGGAATGAGCCCTAGTTTTGTTCCATTGTCGTCCATCGATGGGGTGGATATTGAGGAACTCATTAGTAAATTTGGGTCGCCGTTATATATTTACTCTGAAAATACAATACGTAGGACCACTCAATACCTTAAATGCGCATTTCAGCAGCGTTACCCAAAGGTTCAACTGGCATGGAGCTACAAAACAAATTATAACGAGGCCATTTGTCGAGTTTTTCATCAGGAAGGCTCCTGGGCCGAAGTGGTTTCGGGCTTCGAGTACCAAAAGGCTATTGATATGGGCGTTAAGGGTGAATTTATTCTGTTTAATGGGCCCGATAAAACCAACCACGATTTAGAAACGGCTGTCCGTAATGGTTCGTTCATTCATATTGACCATTTCGATGAACTATTTGCCCTTGCCGAAGTTTGTGAACACAGCAACATTGAAGCTCGGGTTGCCATACGAGTAAATATGGATGTGGGCATATACCCCAAATGGGACCGCTTTGGATTTAATTACGAAAATGGCGAAGCATGGGAGGCGTTAAACCGAATAATGCTAAATCCCAAGTTCAAACTAATGGGATTGCATACGCACATTGGCACCTACATGATGTCGACACAAGCATACCGGATTGCTGCAACAAAACTTGCCGATTTGGCCGTAAACCTCGAACGTAAGTTTGGCTACGCCATTAAGTACATAGACATGGGGGGCGGATTTGCATCGAAAAATACGCTTCGAGGTGCATACCTCTCTGGCGAAGATACAACCCCCTCGTTCGACGATTACGCTGAGGCCATTACTTCGGCCATTCTAAGTTCGCAAATTAAACCTGCCAACTTACCAATGCTTATTCTCGAAACGGGGCGTGCCTTAATTGACGACGCTGGCTACATTGCAGGCACTGTTTTAGCAAACAAGCGGCTTTCCGATGGAAATAGGGCAACCATCATCGATGTTGGTGTGAACCTACTCTTTACTGCTTTTTGGTACGATCATAAAATTCAGCCAACCCGAAGGGTTAGCGGTGCTGCCGAAGATACTACTATTTTCGGTCCGCTTTGCATGAATATCGATGTGCTTCGCTACTCTATGCAGTTCCCAGCACTTAAGCGTGGCGATCATTTTGTAATAAGCCGAATTGGTGCCTATAACAATACCCAGTGGTTGCAGTTTATTACAATGCGCCCCAACGTTGTACTTATTGATACTAACGGAAAAGTTCACATTATTCGAAATGCCGAAAGCATCGATGCAATCACATCGCACGAAAGGGTTCCGGAGCATCTAAAAAACTTTACGATTTAAATCGTTTATGATTATTTCGAAACTTAAACTATTTCTCAGAGGGGTGCTGCGCAGCTACTCGCAGGTTTTTTTTACCGACTACATGGGGCTGTCTATACCCTTGCTCATCGTTTCATTCATCGACCTTCCCACGGGAATTAGTGGTCTAATTGCAGTAATTGTCTCTAACGGAGCGGCTGCCCTCATTGGTTTCAATGAAATTCGAATTGGCAAGGGTCTTTACGGTTTTAACAGTTTGCTTGTTGGGCTTGGTTTGGGTAATGGATTCCAGTTTTCGCCCGAAATTATTGCGGTTGTAGTTATTGCAGCGCTTTTAACCCTTTTTGTTACCATAACCATCGAAGGGCTTTTAGGAAAATACTACCTACCGTTCCTGTCGCTACCATTTGTTTTTGCCATTTGGACAGCCCTACTGGCTAGCCGTTTACTAACAAATCTCGAAATCAGTGCACGGGGGGTTTACGTTCTTAACGATATTTTCAGAACGGGCGGACATCAGTTTATTGCCATTCATAGCTGGTGGACTAGCAATATTACTTCAACTTTCGTTAATAACTTTTTGCTTTCGTTGGGTTCAATTTTCTTTCAATTCAACTTTATTGCAGGCATTGTGGTTGCCTTTGCATTAATTGTATACTCACGTATTGCCTTTACTCTTGCTATAATTGGCTACTCGGTTGCTTTTTTTGCCTACAAAGCAATTGGTGTTAATATCGAAACTATTGGTTATGGTTACATCGGGTTCAACTTTATACTAACATCAATTGCCATTGGTGGCTTTTTTTACATACCAAGCCAGCGTTCGTACCTGTGGGCTATTTTAATTACTCCAGTAATTGCGCTTGTTACGGTAGGGCTTTTTGGAGTTTTTTCGGTTTACGGATTACCTGTTTACTCGCTGCCTTTCAATTTAGTGGTGTTAATGTTTATTTATAGTTTCAGGTTTCGAATAAAAGCCGGAAAACTTAACGAAGTAGTTTATCAGCATGGAACTCCAGAGCGAAATTTATACTCTTTTACAAGCCATACTAATCGTTTTCCTCGTGAGGGCTTAATCTCAATTCATCTCCCTTTTTATGGCGAGTGGGCTGTTTCGCAAGGTCAAAATGGGAATTACACTCACAAGGATGAATGGGCTCATGCCTGGGATTTTATTGTTACTAACAATGAAAACGAGCAATTTTCTGGCAGTGGCGAAACCGTTAACGACTACTTTTGCTATAACAAAAACGTTATTGCACCCGCCGACGGCCATATAGTTGACTTTATTGATGGGATTGACGACAACCCCATTGGCGATGCCAATCTTCTGAATAACTGGGGAAATACCATTGTAATAAAACATGCCGATTACCTTTACACAAAACTGAGCCATTTAAAAAGGGGATCGTTTGTGGTTAAGAATGGAGAATTTGTAAAACGGGGACAACTTATTGCCAAAGTTGGAAATTCTGGGCGTTCGCCATACCCGCACTTGCATTTTCAGGTTCAGGCAGCCCCACATATTGGATCGAAAACATTGAAATACCCAATTAGCTCGTACGTAGCAAACCAAATAATAATTGAATCGTTTGGTTACCCGATCGAAAACGATAGGGTTTCGTCGGTCGAACCTGCACCAATCGTTTCGAAAGCGTTTCATTTCATTCCCGGCATGCGCCTTAAATGGATTTGCCCCGATGGAATGAGCGTGGAATGGGAAGTATTCACAAATTCGCTCAATAAGTCATACCTGTACTGCAAAAGAACCAAATCGGTTGCTTGGTTTGTTAGTTCCGAGGCGTTTTTTTCGTTCACTGCTTTCGAAGGCGACAAATCATCGCTACTTTTCAAGTTTTATAAAGCTGCTTACAGAGTTCCATTAGTTTTTGTCAGTGGGTACAAGGTTATCGACTACATGCCGATAAATAAGATATTTAGTGGTTTACCGCTTTTCATTCAGGATTTTATTGCTCCATTCAAGCTGTTTTTAAAAGCACCCTACAAAGCATCATTGCAGCTGAAGGCTTCTCAAATCGACCCAACCGAAGCGATAATTCAATCATCAATTTCACGCATGGTGTTTAACAGAGAAGTCAATCGCTGTAACGCATCATTAACTATATCGAGTAATCTGCAAATTGAATTGACCGATACCGACAATAACAAAAAATACACATGCGAAATTTTATAGTATTCTCAGCATTCATAGTTTTGACCCTTAGCCTAAAAGGCCAAACTGTTGAAAGTTTTGCAACGCTCGACAAGCAAAGCTACCAGCTGTTTTTAAGCGGCAACTACAGCGAACTGAATAAATTAGGTAAAAAAATGATTGCCTATGGCATGGACTATTACTACCTGCGAATGCGGCTGGGAATTGCAGCCTTTAATAAGCAACGCTACGTAACGGCAATACACCATTTCAAAAGGGCTCTAGCATTTAATTCATCCCATGCTATGCTTCATGAGTACATTTTTTTTAGTCACATTTATTTAGGGCACACAACAGAGGCGCTTCTTTACCGAAACACAATTCCTTTAAATTTACAAACTGAAAATGTTAAACAGTACAACCCGTTCGGCATTTCCTT
This sequence comes from uncultured Rikenellaceae bacterium, assembly GCA_964479665.1. Classification (GTDB taxonomy): domain Bacteria; phylum Bacteroidota; class Bacteroidia; order Bacteroidales; family Tenuifilaceae; genus UBA2287. The sequence goes on from CAYZNN010000004.1 coordinate 96,083, forward strand.
TTTATCGCTAGGTGCCGAAATTACCCAGAGCAATTCGCCCCAAAGAGCATATGCTATACCGATTAATCAGAGTAGTTACTCAGCAGAATCGATAACCGACAACTTAAGCGGAAATATTAAGCTGAAATGGACGGGCGAAAGCAACTGGCAATATTCATTGGCCTATTTATACTTTATGAAAAACGGGGTAACTTACAATCAGTTCTTTCCTAATGGCACAGCATCCGATTTTAATTTGAACCAATTTCATATTAAGGCCCTACGAAGCATCCCAGGTGGCTCCGAATTGTATTTTTTTGGAACAATGTCGGTTTATAGTGGTGCTTCAACATATGCACTTGAACGTGCCAATAGGGTTGCCAAGCAATTAGCTAGCGATTATGCAGGAGGTGTTGGCTTTGCCCGTAGGTTTAAATATTTACGCATCGATATAAATGCTTCGTATAGCAATCTTTTAGGATACCAGCAGGTTCGTACCGAAAGTTTTTTATCGTTGTATCCATTCGAAAACGAAAAATTGTATACAACTCATGGTGGGTTAATTCAATACGACCTAAAAAATGGCAAGGGTTATAATGTTTTTAATGCTTTCGGTTTTAAAATTGCAAAGCCGGTTGGAATGGAGTTTGGCATAAATTTTGGGAACGCCATGCTTTCGGTGCGAAACGCTGGGAGAATGGTTTTTAATTCGTTAAGTATTGCTAAAGGCTCATTGTACGGGAATTTACATGTTTCGATGGGTAAAGGCTTTTACTCAAGCATAACGGGTTATGTTACTCAAACAACCGAATTTATATGGGATAGCAAAACGCACACTCAAATTAACCCCGCCGGGATGAAGTACTCCGGAATAAATATTCAAATTACAAAATACTTTTAGCCATGAAACCCCCATGTAATTGAGCTTGCACAAACAGGAATGAATAAAATATGGGTGTTCCATCGTTGTAAGCACAAACAATTCGTAAGCATATTGATAAGTAACCAGTAATAAACCCAACTTAAACTTTATTCGGATGAAAAAATTATTAGTTATTACATTAATCTTCCTAGCATATATTGCACGCTCACAGGATAATAACAGCAAAATGGTGTCGGCATTTGCCGATAGCTACAAATTCGAAGCAGCAGGAAATTATTCCGATGCGGTTAAATCGCTTAAATCGGTTTACGTTGATGCCTCATACGAGGTAAATCTTCGTTTGGGCTGGCTCTCCTACTTGCAGGGCCAACTGAACGAATCGGTTAATTACTACACAAAAGCAATAGCCTTAATGCCTTACGCTATCGAACCGCGCCTAGGCATTGCATACCCCGCATCGGCACAAGGCAATTGGGATTTAATTGTTACGCAGTACAAGGCCATACTGGGAATTGACTCCAACAACACCCTAACTCTTTACCGTTTGGGTTTAATTCATTACGAACGCAAAGAATTTAAGCAGGCTGCCGAGCATTTCGAAAAGGTTGTAAACCTTTACCCTTTCGACTACGATAGCGTTTTAATGTTGGCATGGAGCAATTTTCAAATTGGAAAAACCCGTGAAGCCAAGGTTCTGTTTCAAAAAGCCCAACTATACAATCCTTCGAGCGAATCGGCCAAGGAAGGTTTGCAGTTGATTAAGTAAGAAGTTGATTCGTCGTTTTTTTAGCAAACCGTTTTAATTAGCCCACCATCAACCGGAATGGTTGCTCCAGTAATATACGAAGCATAATTGGATAGGAGAAAAACGGCCATTCTTGCGAATTCGCTTGGCTCTCCATAACGACCCATGGGAATTGTTTTCTGATAACCCTCCTTAATTGCCTCAACTGTTACACCCTGATTTTCAGACAGGAAAGAATCGAGTTCTTTAACCCGCTCGGTATTGAACCTCCCAGGCATAAGCGTATTAACCCTTATTCCCTTCGGGGCAATTTGGCGCGAAAGGGTTTTGGCCAAACTGGTAACTCCTGCCCTTAATACGTTTGATAGTATTAGAGTATCGATTGGTTCTTTAACCGAAACCGATGTTATAGCTACCATGCTTCCGCCATTAGGCATAAGTGGAATGGCTCCCCTGAAAAGTCGAACAGCACTCATTAGTGTTAGGTTAAATGCATAGTTCCACTGCTCATCGGTTATTGAATCAAATGTTCCAGCTGGGGGGCCACCGGCATTCACAATAATACCATCGATAGAACCATAAATGCTTTGTGCTGCTTGCAACCAATTAGCAATTGAATTAGAGTCAGTTGCATCGAGAACCAGGTACTGAACATCGCCCTTGGTATCGGAAGCTATTTGTTTTGCCGACTGCGAAAGAACCAACTCGTTTCGGCTACCCAGAAAAACCTTGGCTCCCTGTTTTGAGGCTTCGTAGGCAATTGCATATCCCAATCCCTGGCTCCCTCCCGAAACCAGAATGGTTTTGTTTTGCAGCAGGTTATTCATGAGTAATACATTTATTTAATCAGACCCGACAAGCTACCTGTGAGTTTCAGCAGTTCTATTTCGGCTAATTGGGCATTGGCTTGGGCAGCAATTAAACGGTAACGAGCGTTGAGTAAACGGTTCTGATCTTCGCGCAGTTCTAAATCCGAAATCGCCCCTAACCGGTACCTTTCCAAGGCAATTTCAGAATTCCGCTTGGCTAATTCAACCGAACGTTCTTCCACGTTAAGAAGTTCCAATGCCATATTTAACTCATTGGTAAGCCGATAGGCTTGGTTTTCGATACGAAGCATCAGGTTGCTAAATTCCAGCCTCTGATTCTGGGCTAATAGAGCCGCATTTCGCATTCTCCTTTGGGTATTAAAACCATTGAAAAGTGTAACTGTCGCTCCAATACCAGCATAGGGGCCCATGGTATTGAACTGAACCGTTTGCCCCTGCGGGGTCCCCGTTCTCGAAAGGTTGTATGCTCCAATAAGGTTTATTTGGGGCATTGCAAGAGCTTTAGCTTCTTTCTCTTCAAGTTCGGCAATTCTAATGCTCAATTCAGCGTTACGAAGGTTTAAATTTTCATTTTGCAAACGCGATAAAAACTGAGAATAGCCAATGGGTTTAGGTGCTCGAAATGCGCTGCTTATTTCAACAGGTTTCAGTGGGCTTCGGCCTAACAAACGATTGAGATTGGCTTTGAGGTTAGCTACAGTTAAATTTTGTTTCATAGCCAATGCACTATCGGCCCTGTAATCGACCCGTGCTTGCATGGCAAGTAGTTCGCTGCCCGCACCAATACGGCTTTTCTCAAATGCAATATTCATACGTTTTGCGGAAAGCTGTAACTGCTCCTGATACCATATTAGTAGTTTTTCGTTTTGCGCAAGCAGATAGTATGCCTGAGCAATCTCCTGAACTGCAGTTTCAATCTCCATTCTCAAATACAAATCGCCCTGTTCTAAAAGCGATTCTAACTTTTCGCGACGAACAAACATGGCAAAACCATCGAAAAGAGTCCACGAAAGCTGCAAGCCAGAAGTTAAAGAATTGGTAGGGTAAAAATCGTCCGTTACAGAAGACCCATCAGAACGCTCGGTATACCTGTTATAAGTTGAACCGCTAAAATTGAAATTCAAATCGGCCCGGGGTAGCATTCCAGCATTACCCATGTTACTATTGTTCTTGGCTATTTCCAAATTGTTAGCAGCAATTCGAATTGAGAAATTATTGTCAATACCAATTTTTATAGCATCGAAAAGAGAAAGCGTGTCCTGGCTGCTTGCGAACAAATAGCTTCCACAGAATAATAGCAATAAAACCGAATACCTACTTTTCATTTTCTTTCTCTTCAATTAATAAATTCGACTTTTTAAGGGAAATGAACGCATACATTGCAGGTATAATAAATAGCGTGAGAAGCAGCGAGAAAAGTAATCCACCAACTATGGTTATTCCCATAGGCACCCTACTGGTGGATGCGGCCCCCATTGCAAGTGCTATGGGTAGTGCACCAAATACTGTTGCTAAACTGGTCATTAATATTGGTCGCAAGCGTTGCCCTGCTGCTTCTATTACGGCAGGAATTTTATCATAACCCTTAGCTTTTTTCTGATTGGCGAATTCAACTATCAGAATACCATTCTTTGTAACGATTCCCACAAGAACAATTATTCCGATCTGGCTAAAAATGTTCATGGTTTGGATAAACAGATACAACGACAGAAGTGCACCTAAAAGTGCCAAGGGAACGGTAAACATAATTATTAATGGATCGCGATAACTTTCGAATTGTGCTGCCAATGCCAAATAAACCAGAATAAGTGCAAATATAAAGGCAAAATAAAGGCTACCCGAACTCTCTTCGAACTGCTGCGAAATACCAGTAAGCGTTGTTGTAAATGTATCATCGAGTTGCTCCTTGGCAATTTCGCGCATGGCATCAATACCCTGACCAAGTGTAATGCCGGGTGCCGTAGAGGCACTAAAAGTTGCTGAAACATAACGATTATACCTGTAGCGTTGAGGTGGTGTACTTTCTTCGGTTATTCGAACCAGATTGCCCAATTCGACCAATTCACCGGTATTACTTCGAATGTAAATCCCAGTAAGGTCGGAAGGGTCGTCGCGGAATTGCCGTTCGGCTTGGCCGATTACCTGATACTGCTTGCCATTTCGAATGAAGAAACCGTAGCGTTGGCCCGAGAAATAGAGTTGTAAAGCTTCGGTAATGTCCCAAACAGTTACACCCGAGGCGCGAGCCTTATTTCTGTCAATCTCTACTCGTATCTCGGGTTTGTTGAATTTCAGGTTCAGGTCGACCACTTGAAATCGCGGATCGGACTGGGCACGTTCCATGAAACTGGGAATAACCTGCTTCAATTTTTCAAAACTTTGAGCCTGAACAACAAACTGAACAGGCAATCCTCCTCCCCTTCCGGCGCGTATGGTTTGGTCTTGCGTAACGAATGAGCGGGCAAAGGTTTGGTTGCGTAAAAAGCCTGAAACCTGATCGGCAATTTCTTGCTGTGAACGTTTACGTTCATTGGGTTCGGTAAGGAGGAGCCTAACAAAACCGCTATTGGTCGATCCCGACCATCCGGGCGAAGTAACAGCCACAATTGCCCTTCGCTCAGCAATGGTATCAACATAGTTTACTATGTTCGAGATGTAGGCATCCATCATTTCGTATGTTGTTCCTTCTGGGGCAGTAGCCGAAATGCTTAACCGTCCCTTATCTTCGAGTGGCGCCAACTCCGAGGGTATGGCACTTAGAAAAAATACAATGGCTACTAACGAAACAATGGTTACAGGAATGGCAACCCATCGCCTAACGATAAAGGCTGTTAAGGTTCGTTCATATGCTGGCGAGAGTTTATCGAAAAAACGGCCAACTGCCTTAGCAATTCGCCCCTCCTTTCGCTTATGCGAGAGGATTCGGGTGCTCATCATTGGGGTTAGGGTAAGCGAAACAAATGAGGAAATTACCACAGCCCCAGCCAAAACAATTCCAAACTCCCTAAAAAGCCTACCAGTTATACCCTGCAGAAATACAATAGGCAATATTACTGCCACAAGGGTTATGGTTGTTGAAATAACCGCAAAGAAAATTTCCTTGGTTCCCTCATGCCCTGCCTGAATGGGGTTCATACCCTTCTCTATTTTCGAGTAAATATTCTCGAGAACTACAATTGCATCGTCAACAACCAAACCTGTGGCTAAAACAATCCCAAGCAGGGTAAGAATATTAATGGAGTAATCCATTATATACATAATAAAAAACGACCCAATTAGCGAAATAGGAATTGCAATCATGGGGATAAGGGTAGTACGCCAACTACGCAGGAAAAAGAAGATAACTATTACAACAAGTATGAAGGCTAACAGAATGGTTTCTTGCACCTCTGTAATTGCCTTCCGAATTGAAGTGGTTGTGTCAATAGCATACCCAACAATAAGGTCTTCGGGAAGTTCTCGCTTCAGCTGGTCGACACGCTTGTATATTTCATCGGCTATTGTAATATAGTTTGAACCAGGCTGAGGGTTTATGGCAATACCTACCTGTGGTATACCTCCCGTACCTCGCATTAGTGTTCGCTCATTTTCAGGTGCCAATTCGGCCCTTCCCACATCGGAAAGGCGCACCTGAGTTCCACCAACCTGCTTAATGATAAGGTTATTAAACTCAGCTTCGGTTTCAAGTCGGCTTAGGGTACGTATTGACAGTTCTGTATAGTAACCCTCAATTCTGCCGGTAGGCAGTTCAATATTCTCTCGGCTCAAAGCGCTTCGAATATCGGAAGGGGTAATGCTATAAGCTGCCATTTTTTTAGGGTCGAACTGCAGCCTCATCGAATAGCGCTTTTCTCCCCATATGCGTACCTCGCTAACACCATTAATGGTTTGGAGTACTTCTTTAAAAATGTTATTGCCAATATCCGAAAGATCGAGCAAATTTCTTTTATCGCTCTGAAGGGTTAAAACCAGTATGGTTTCGGAACTGGCATCGGCCTTAGTAATGATTGGTGGATCGACATCGGGGGGTAAACTGCGCATGGCTCTAGCTACACGGTCGCGAACATCGTTGGCAGCATTATCCATATCCATTCCCAACTCAAACTCAACCGAAATAGAGCTGCGACCGTCGGAACTGGTGGATGAAAGCGACTTGATACCTGCGATTCCGTTAATCGAAGACTCGAGGGGCTCAGTTATTTGAGCTTCGATAACGCTAGCGTTGGCGCCAACATAGCTGGTACTAACGTTTACAACAGGCGGATCGACACTGGGGTACTCGCGAACACCCAAAAAACTGAAACCTACAACCCCAAATAGTACCAACACAATGGACATAACCGAAGCGAGTACCGGCCTATTTATACTTACTGATGAAAGATTCATAGCAAAAGAATTATGGTTTGGTCACCTTTACCGAAATGGGCATCCCGTTACGCACCTGAATTAGTCCCGAAACAAGTAAAGTGTCGTTGGGTTGTATGCCAGATACCACCTCAACCTCAGTGGCAGTTCTGAGTCCTATTGCAACTGGTTGGAATACTGCTTTCCCTCCCTTAGCCAACACAACCGATTGACCTCCTAAAACGGGAACAAGTGCATGAGGTGGAATAACTATAGTTTTAGAATGGGTATTGAATTTGAGGTTAACTCGAGCAAATGAACCTGCCAGCAATTTCCCCGAAGGATTCTGCACCCAAGCCCGCACTTTAAGCGAACGGGTTGCAGGGTCGATTAGCGGTTCGAATGCGTATACGGTTGCTTCGTTTAATGTTGGATTGTGACCCAATGAAAAACTGGCCTTCATCCCTTTTTCAACCCCCTGTGCATACCGCTCGGGCACAGAAAATTCTAACTTCAACGGATTGTCCTGCACCAACTTGGCAAGTACCGTATTGGCCCCTACAAAAGTTCCTGGGCTAACGAATCTTAACCCAATGGTACCATCGAATGGGGCTCGAACTTCCGATTTTTCAACCTGAGCTTTTGCCTGCTGCATATCTGCCTTAAGGCCATCCGCTCTGTTCAAGGCAACATCTAATTCCTGCTGGCTTATAGCATTTATTTCTTTCAAGCGCACTTTTCTTTCCAAGTCCTCTTGCGCAAGTTTAAGGTCAATCTCCAATTTCGAAAGTCGAGCTCGAATTTCATTATCGTTTACTCTTGCTAGTAGTTGCCCCTTAGTCACCCGTTTTCCCTCTTCAATGTTAAGCTCTACCAACTTACCAGTATTCTCAGCTTTTAGCTCAACCTCCTCCGAAGGGAACAGTGTTCCGGTAACCGTAATGTTTTGGTCGAGGCTTACCTGATTTACTACAATAGCATCGACAGCAAGTCCCCTTTGACCCTGACGGGTTGGCGCAGTCTGTTGCCCCCCATTTCCGCCACACGAACTGGCTACAACCAGCACAATTAAAATGAACAAATGATTTAGCTGCATTTTTTATTATTTAAAAAGTTAATACCCAAATGAAGTACTTAATAAGACAAATAACCAGCTTAAAGGTTTACGTATTGGCTAATTTAAACTACAAAGAATTATTGTGTAAGGTTAAATAGCAAAAAAACTAGTCCAACTTCAACCCTTTTTACTTATTTTTGTTTTCCATTGTAATTTTTCGAAATCACAACCCATTAAATATTTGCCATATGAAATCGGATATTGAAATAGCACAAAGTGTTAAAATGAAACCCATAGTTGAAATTGCTGACATGCTGGGCATTTCGCACGATGATTTGGAACTTTTCGGGAAGTACAAAGCAAAAATTCCCCTTAAGTACATCGACGAGAAAAAAGTTAAACAAGCCAAATTAATTCTGGTAACAGCCATTACCCCCACACCAGCAGGTGAAGGAAAAACTACAACATCTATTGGTTTAGCACAAGCATTAAACAAAATAGGCAAGAAAACCACCGTGGTACTGCGCGAACCATCGCTGGGACCGGTTTTTGGAATTAAGGGTGGTGCTGCGGGCGGTGGTTACTCGCAGGTTCTACCAATGGAAGACATTAACCTTCATTTTACTGGCGATTTGGCTGCTGTTGAAAGGGCACATAACCTATTGGCTGCGCTTATCGATAATAACATCCAATTAAAAGAGGGTAACCTTGGGTTAGACCCCCGAACCATCGAGTGGAAACGGGTTATTGACATGAACGAAAGGGCCCTTCGCGATATAATTATTGGACTTGGAGGGGCCAAAGAGGGTGTACCCCGCGAGTCGGGATTCAACATCACTGCTGCATCTGAAATTATGGCTATCCTTTGCCTCTCGAAAGATTTAATGGATTTAAAGGAACGCCTTGGAAATATTTTCATTGGCTACACTTACGATGAGAAGCCTATTTATGCTCGCGACCTCAAAGCGCAGGGAGCTATGGCTGCATTATTGAAAGATGCGATAAAGCCAAATCTGGTTCAAACCATCGAGGGGACTCCTGCCATTATTCATGGAGGGCCTTTTGCAAACATTGCACAGGGCACCAATACTGCCATTGCAACCAAAATGGGCCTTTCGTTGAGCGATTACGTTGTTACCGAAGCAGGGTTTGCCAGCGAATTGGGTGCCGAAAAGTTTTTCGACATCAAATCGCAATTTAGCGATTTAATGACCAACGCAGTGGTTATTGTAGCAACCATTCGTGCGCTTAAGTACCATGGCGGTGCCAAGTTATCGAGCCTGCAGAACGAGGACCTCGATGCCCTTCAGAAGGGGTTCGATAACCTCGACAAGCACATTGAAAATATGAAACACTTCGGTTTTAAACCTGTTGTTGCAATAAACCGATTCAATACCGACACGCAGGCAGAAATCGATCTGCTATTCAAGCATTGCCAAACCCAAAACGTTTCTGTTGCCCTAAACGAAGCATGGGCCAAAGGAGGCGAAGGTGCTATAGAGCTAGCACAAAAGGTGGTAGAGGCTGCCAATAGTTGCTCCGACTGTTTCCGTCCGCTTTACGACCTGTCGTGGTCGTTCGAAAAGAAAATCGAAACCATTTGCACCAAATTGTATGGAGCCGACCATGTTGAGTATACTGTAAAAGCTAAGCAACAAATTGAGAAAATTGAGAAGCTGGGGCATGGAAACTTTGCTGTGTGTATTGCTAAAACACAAAAATCGCTCTCAGACGACCAATACAAGAAGGGTCGTCCACGCGGTTACACCGTAAAAATTAGGGAGGTTGAACTTTCGTCGGGTGCAGGTTTCATTGTTCCTATTGCCGGAACCATAATGCGCATGCCCGGTTTACCTACCAAACCTGCTGCCGAAATGATTGACATTGATGAGAATGGTGTAATTTCCGGGCTATTCTAATTTTTTTTAATGCGAATTTGAGCATTATTTGGGTTTCTACTTCGTGTTTGAGCTGAATGGATGGGGTTAAGACCAGATTGGGAGTGCTGCTTTCGGTTTTAATCCCATGCAAGAAGTTTCCTGCTTGCCGGTAATACCAGTTCAACCCATTCAACCCAAATTGGTTACACTACACTTTGCCGATATTTGCATTTTCAATTGTTAAATTTATATAAATGTTTACATTAAAAATCCTTGTAAACAACTATTTTAATAATTTTGCGGCATGATGTTTACTCGAAATAATATAGTACATGGTATAGTGCTGCAACTGGGCATTTTATTGTACTTCAGCATTAATATTAACCAAGTTTATACTCCTACATTTATTGATTTAACCTCCGATAAAAACTTGCCAGCAAACTGCATATATCCCGATTCCGAAATTTACGAAGAAGATCAGAACTGTTACCAAAAAGAATTAATATCGGTAAGTTTTATTGATTTGCCGCAAAGCCATTTTCAAACCTCTTTTCAAATAAATTTCCCCTCCTACGGTATTTGGCAACCGCCAAAATTAAGGTAGTATAGTATTTTTTCTAACCTAACCAATTGTATTAGCTATTAATTTCCAAAACAAATCTGTAATGGAAGCCTAAGTATGAACATTACTTTAAATTTTTAATTTATGAATTTCGACAAATTTTTTAGATAAAAAAGGCATGCACCCAAAAGGACAAATGATGCATGGTTATAGGCGGGGTAATGGCTTTGGCCATAAACCATATTATGGCGATTATGGAAATTTTAATCCAATAGAATTTATTAATAGCATAAAAAGAAGTAAAAAACTTAATTTTTTTCTAATTGCTGTTGTTGTCGGATTTATTGCAATTCTGTTCCCAACTATTAAAGCTATAATTAATTACATTTCTCAAAACGGATTTGCAGGAGCCTACGAAATGGTAATCGATTTTTTAAACAAATTATGGAATGGCACAAAATAATGTAGCAATAGCAATTCAGCTTTCTATCAAAAAAATTAAACTGCTCAATCGTTACTATGCAATAACGAAATTTTACACTTTTTTAAAAAATACTGCCATTAAAGGAGCTGTTTTAGTTCTTATTTTTATTGCATTGTTGGTAGGGTTCGAAATTTTTTTATTCGACTTTAACGCCATTCTAAATAATCTGGTTGCTACATATTCTGCTCAAGTAATCTTTTTGTTTTTCCTGATGTCGGAAACGGCGTTAGGTATAGTTCCTCCTGAACTATTTATTGCCTGGGCATCTAAATCTGCAACACCGTGGCTGTTCCTTCTTATTTTATCAACCATTTCTTACTTAGGCGGAATAATTGCTTACTACATTGGCAATCGCTTGTTTTTAATCCCTTCCATAAAAAATCATATAGAAAACAAAATAGCCAAACACATTGCAAATTTACGCAAGTGGGGAGGGCTATTCGTATTTATCGGGGCTATGCTGCCTATACCACATTCAATTGTTAGCTTAGCGTGTGGTCTTATAAAATACAATTTTAAGCATTACCTTTTATGGGCATTATTTCGATATGTGCGATTTGTGATTTACGCATTTGTAATTTTTAAAGTATTTTAGTGTTTAATTTCTCAACGCATTAATAGGTTTGTTCATGCCAATTATAGAAGATCAATTTCATGCAGTAGAGTACCAAAAGGTGCTCCAAAGCCTTAACAGTTCACCATTGGGCTTAACGGCTGCCGAAGCAAAAAAAAGGCTGTTAAAATTTGGATTGAATAGGATAAAAAAGAAAAAAGGAGATGGGGCATTCAAGCTAATGTGGCGGCAAATAAACAATCCCCTAATATGGGTTCTTTTAGGCTCTAGCTCATTGGCAGTACTACTTGGAAAAATTACCGATGGGTTGGTGGTGCTAGCTGTAGTTATCGTCAATACTATAATCGGTTTTATCCAAGAATTTAAAGCAGGAAAAGCTATAGCAGCGCTGAGCGAAATGGTGCCCGAAAACGCAACGGTACTGCGCGATGGAAAATTTATTATGACTCCGGTTTCAGAAATTGTGCCCGGTGACATTGTGCAGCTGGCTGCCGGCGACCGTGTGCCAGCAGATATGCGGTTAATCCAGCAAAAAAACCTTACGGTGGAAGAAGCCGCATTAACCGGAGAATCACTACCCTCTCAGAAAACATCCTCTCCCGTTAACCCCGATGCTGTGCTTGGTGATCGAAAGTGCATGGTGTATAGCGGAACTTTAATAACATCAGGAACAGCCACAGCTGTTGTGGTTTCCACCGGGATGAGCACGGAACTGGGAAAAATATCCGATATGCTTAGTGAAACAACCGATCTGGAAACACCTTTAACTCGAAAGCTTGCCGTTATTGGAAAATACCTAACCATCGGAATTATTGTTTTAACCCTTATTATTTTGATAATTGGAACCATTAGGGCAACTGCACACGGAGTGGCTTTGGCTTTGGCTTTAAAGGAAAGTTTGGTTTTTGCCATTGCACTTGCTGTTGGAGCAATACCCGAAGGGCTGCCGGCAGTAGTAACTATTGCATTGGCTATTGGTGTTCAGCGTATGGCAAAACGTAAAGCAATTATTCGTAAACTTCCTGCGGTAGAAACATTGGGCAGTACAACGGTAATTTGCTCAGACAAAACGGGTACCCTAACACGAAACGAAATGACAGTAAACGAGCTTTGGACCCCTCAGCATCAAATTCAGCTAACCGGTGTTGGATATAACCCAATTGGAACTTTTTTATCCAACGGTCACGTGGTGCCAAGCATTCCTGATGCGATTCAAACATTACTAAAAAATGCCGTTTTGTGCAGCGACGCAACCATAAAGCTCGTTGGAGACTCCTTCCAGGTTACCGGCGATCCCACTGAAGTTGCTCTGATTGTTGCTGCAGCAAAAGCTAATTTTAATGCCGATGAATTGAATGATTTGCATCCCCGCATGGATGTTGTACCCTTCGATTCGGAAAGCCAATACATGGCAACGCTGGTTGACAAAAAAAATCCTTACATTATTATTAAGGGTGCCCCCGAAGTAATTTTAAAGCGATGTTCCCATGACCTGAACGGTTTTTCGATTGATTCACAGCAAATAAACGCACAAATTGAACGATTGGGATCAAAAGGAATGCGTGTTTTAGCCGTTGCCCAGAAAGCGGCACCTCCGCACCAATTTGAGTTAACCGGTGATGATACAAAATCGGCCTTTACGTTTATTGGTTTGTTGGGAATGATTGATCCTCCCAGAACTGAGGTTATGGAAGCCATAAAGAGATGCCATGCCGCTGGAATAGAAGTAAAAATGATTACAGGAGATCACAAATCGACTGCCAGGGCTATTGGCATGGAGTTGGGCTTATCTGAAAAAGGCGAAGTGGTTGTGGGAGTTGATTTGGCCACCATGGACGACGAAAAGTTAAACCAAATTGTAAATATAACAAACATTTTTGCGCGGGTTGCACCGGAGCACAAACTTCGATTGGTTAAGGCATTGCAAAAAAACAATCATATAGTAGCCATGACTGGCGACGGAGTGAACGATGCCCCTTCGCTCAAGCAATCGAATATTGGTGTTGCAATGGGAATTACAGGCACATCGGTTTCCAAAGAATCGGCAGATATTGTGCTTTCCGACGATAACTTTTCGAGCATCAGCGCAGCTGTTGAAGAAGGCAGAAGGGTTTACGACAACTTGCTTAAATCCCTGGCATTCCTTCTGCCAACAAATTTAGGACTAGCATTTATTCTCATTTATGGAATTATGTTCTTTCCATTCGATCCTATCACAAAGGTGCTGCTTTTGCCCATGCTTCCCACACAGTTATTGTGGATAAATTTAATTGCTGCTGTGGCACTTGCCTTACCCTTGGCCTTTGAAGTAAAGGAACCCAACGTAATGAGCAGGCCACCCCGAAAACCTGAGGCTCCCCTCTTCAATACGTTCATTACATTTCGGGTCGTCTTTGTTTCCATTCTAATGACCATTGGCACAATTATACTGTTCAATTGGGAGTATTACAATGAACTATCTGCAAGTGGCTCAACTGTTAGTGCGCTACAAAAAGCACAAACCATTGCAGTTACATTTGTTATTATGTTTCAGATTTTTTATATGATTAATTGCCGGTCACTCAAAGACACAATCCTTAAAATTGGAATATTTAGCAATAAAACTATTTTTATTGGTATAGCTTCAATACTGCTACTACAAGCATTATTCATTTACACCCCGTTTTTTCAGAATATTTTTGGTACCACTGCCCTGGGATTAATGGATGTGCTATTGACTATAGGAACTGGATTCATTATTTTTCCAATTATTTCGCTTGAAAAAGCCATTCAATCATATTTCCGCAAGAGTTAATAATTAAAGTAAATAACAGTTATGAACCCCTAAAAATGCAGATTATGAATTGTCCGAATTGTAACGTTTCGCTTGTAATGTCAGAAAGGCAGGGTATTGAAATTGACTATTGTCCGCAATGTCGTGGCATATGGCTCGACAGAGGAGAACTCGACAAGATAATTGAGCGCTCAAAAAATGAACCACAAGGCAATTATCAATCAAATCAACAAGTGTTTAACCAGCCCCAACAGGGTTACTACAAGCATTATAAAAGGAAACATTGGCTAAACGAGTTGTTTGATTAACTCTTTTTTAAAAAGTGAATTTTTTACCATTCACTTAAATAATTACGCTCTTCACTGTATGGCAATTGCGCCATACATTGTTGAACTACAATGGGTTGTTGGCCCTGCAACTATTGTTGCCCAATGACCTGTTCATGCTTTTAGCTTATTTATTTCTTAGCTGCCTATTTGGAAAGCAGTAGGCGGAAAATAAGGTTACATTTCGAAATTTGATGGACCTATTTATATTGGCATTCCACCAAGAATATTTACGCAGCTGCAATTATACGTTGTTAACGCACTTTTAAGAGATTTTTCAGAATGATTGATAAGTTACATATCAATGTCGCTTTGTTATCGACAATTAACTTTTAACACCAAATGAAAATTTTAACCACAAAGCCCGTCTGGCAGACAGGAACACTATGTATTCTTCAGAGTCCACAAAGTAATGCTTATAGTACTTAAACCTTGTTTTCCTTTGTGCTCACTTTGCTGCCCCGCCTTTCAGGCAGGCAGGCTTTGTGGTTAACAAAAGATGAGGCATTAAAACAATTCCTAACTAATGCCATTGGTTTACAAATTATCAAATTAGTATAATTGTAAAATTTTTCAATATGAAGACCTTACTGCTAATCTTATCTTTCATTTACTCCATTGAGGCAACAGGACAAGCAAAAATTGAGCGTGAGTATCGAATTAACGCGATTTCCGTTCCGTTACAAGCCAGGCAATGGAACGATTCAACTTTTCAACTTAAACCAAGCAAAATTAAATGGTATAAAGAAACTACCGGCAGCAAACAATCTTTCGAAGCAAAATTCCGTTGGCGGGGCAATTCTCATAGCGTTGAGTTCGATCACCAAGGGATTGTTGAGGATATTGAGATTGCCACTAAGTGGCAAAAACTACCAGAGAATACTAAAATTGCCATTACCCGACACTTAAAATCTAACTACATTTCGTTTAAAATTATAAAAATTCAGCAGCAAATAGTTGGTTCGCCCATCGCTTTACGAAAGTACATCAGGGATTCAACGAATTCCAACATAACTCTAAAATATGAAATGGAAATAAGAGGCCGCACGAAAACTCAAAATGAAATTTGGGAAATTTTGTTCGACTCCAAAGGAGAATTCCTTACAGTTAAGCAGGTTATTCTTAACCCATCGCCAAACCTCGATTTTTAATCATCCATGTTTTCCAACTTTAAATTGAAAGGCATTGCCTTTGTGGGCGTTACCCTTGCCTGTTTGCAGCTTTACGGAAATTCGGGTACAGCACCCGAAATAACCACTAATTTAAAGCTAACATCCAATTACTCGCTTACGCTAAAAATTGAATCGTTCCATTTCTTGTACGATTCCGAAAAGGGATGGTATCATAGTTACGATGGTACCGATATCCAGTTTTTTGGCAACTACAGGCTGAGCCCTTTCTTGCGCCTATCTGCAGGCTACCAGTACGGAATTGAGCACCTGAAAAGCGATACCCATCGGACCATACAGCAAATCTCTATACTACACAGGGAAGGCATTTTCGCCCTAAATCACCGATTTCGCGCCGACCAAACATTCTACTCCTCAAGTCCGGCTAAATACAGAGGAAGATACCGGTTTTCTATGGAAATGCCTTTACAAGGAAAATCAATCGACCCAGGAGAGTTTTACATTAACGCTTCGAATGAACTCATTTTTGCACTTCAAAATGGCAAAGACTTTGAAAACAGGCTTGTAGGCCAATTGGGTTACTTCCTAAACACAAAACTCCGATTGCAAACCGGATTCGATTACCGTTACTTCGTAAAAGATGACCAAACCGATTATGTTATTTGGTACAAACTGGGAATATTCTTGAATATTTAGCATCATTTAACCTTTCCGGTCAATAGATGAATAAAGATTTTTAGGTAGCAATAGTCGAATGTTTACAAAAGAAGTTTTTACTTTTACATATGCTTACCCCTCAAAAACAAAAATATGCACAACAAAACCTACCTACTGCTTACCGTAGCAGTACTATTTGTTGTATCGAGTTGTACAACAACACCTAAGGCTCCTTTAGCACTTCAAGAACCCGTAACTCTTGTAATGCATGGCGACACCCGAATCGACCCCTACTTCTGGATGAACCAGCGCGAAACGGAAAAGGTACTTGCCTACCTGAATGCCGAAAACAACTATGCAACCATTGCCATGAAGCCAACAGAGAATCTTCAGAAGAAGCTTGTAACCGAAATGCGCTCGCGCATTAAAGAGGACGACATGAGCGTGCCAACATTTATAAACGGATATTACTACTACACTCGTTACGAAGAGGGCAAAGAGTACCCCATACACTGCCGCAAAAAGGAAACACTCGGAGCTCCGGAGGAAATTATGCTCGATGTTAATCAATTGGCCGAAGGTTACAGCTACTTTTCCGCAGTGGGTTTGAATGTATCTACCAATAACAACATACTTGCTTACGGGGTTGACACGGTAAGCCGTCGGAAATACACCATTTACTTTAAAGACCTGACAACAGGAAAACTGCTCGATACAAAGATTCCGAACACAACCGGCTTTGCCGTTTGGGCCAACGACAACCAAACCGTTTTCTACTCTGTTAAGGATGAGGCCCTTCGCCCTTACCGCATTTACCTTCATTCGCTTTTGCATCAGGGTTCTGGTTCGGATGTATTGGTTTATGAGGAACGTGACGAAACTTTTAATGCTTTTGTTACCAAATCGAAATCGAATGCCTGCATATTCATTGGCTCATCCAGCACCATGAGCGACGAATGCCACTTTATTGATGCTAACAAACCCAATTCGAAATTACAGATTGTTCAGCCCCGCGAAAGAGGGCTGGAGTATAATGTAGAGCATTTTGAAAACAAGTTTTATATTGTTACCAATTTAAACGCTCGCAACAACCGGTTAATGGAAACTCCCACCAACAAGCCTTCCAGAGACAATTGGAGAGAGGTAATTCCACATCGAGAAGATGTTTTGCTCTCGAATGTTGAAATTTTCCAGGACTATCTGGTGCTCGAGGAGCGAAAGGATGGACTTAAACAGGTACGAATTATTGAATGGAAAGGCGGTCGCGAGCATTACCTCGATTTTGGCGAAGAAGTTTACTCTATTGGGGTTGGATACAACCCAGAGTTTAACACAACTAAAATGCGTTACACTTACACATCGCTCACAACCCCAACAACCATTTACGACTACGATATGGGCTCTCGTGAGAAGTTCCAACTTAAACAGTACGAAATACTTGGCGACTTCGATCCAAACAACTACGAATCGAAAAGGCTATGGGCTACAGCAAACGATGGGGTTAAAATACCTATATCGCTGGTTTACAGAAAGGGCTTAAAGCTAAATGGGAAGAATCCTACTCTTCAATACGCTTATGGATCGTACGGTTCGTCAACCGACCCATACTTCAGTTCCAACAGGCTTAGCCTACTAGATAGAGGCTTTGTTTTTGCCATTGCTCATGTGCGAGGCGGGCAGGAGTTGGGGAGGCAATGGTACGAGACTGGTAAGCTACTAAAGAAAATAAACACTTTCACGGATTTTATTGCCTGTTCGGAATACCTAATTGAACAGAACTATACCAATGCAAATAAACTCTTTGCTATGGGTGGAAGCGCTGGAGGATTGCTGATGGGCGCTATTGCTAACATGCGCCCCCAACTTTACAAGGGTATTATTGCACAGGTACCCTTTGTTGATGTAGTTACCACCATGCTCGACCCGTCGATACCGCTTACCACAGGGGAATACGACGAATGGGGCAATCCCAACGATTCAACCTACTATTTCTATATGAAATCTTATTCTCCCTACGATCAGGTAACCCCTCAGAAGTACCCTAACATATTAGTAACTACAGGTTATCATGATTCGCAGGTGCAATATTTTGAACCTGCCAAATGGGTTGCCAAATTGAGGGCCACTAAAACTGACAACAACTTACTTGTTTCCCGCATAAACATGGATGCTGGCCACGGTGGTGCTTCGGGCCGCTTTAAATCGCTTGAGGAGGTTGCCTTGGAGTATGCATTTATGTTTAAGCTAGCTGGTTTAAATTGAATTTGTCCCTTTTAAAATAAGGGGGCTTACAATTGATGTAAGCCCCCTTATTTTATATCTTCTTCAAACTAATAATAAAAACTCAATATGGTTAAAGTTGCATATACTATACTTGCTAATCCATTGAGAGTTGCGAAGGCAAAACCAATTTTATCCTTACCTTTTGTAAGTATAATGATATGCTGATGTATAAGCAAAGCAATGAAAAGGGCGGCCCCAATCCAGTATAATACTCCATTTTCCTGCACCAACCCAACCAGAACAACAAATCCCGAGGTTACTAAATGCAATCCGATAGCAATGGCAGTTGCCTTGGCTTTACCCAATACTGCGGGTATTGAGTTGAGCGCTTCTTCCCGGTCAAACTCCTCGTCCTGAATAGAATAAACAATATCAAAACCCGAAACCCAAAGAAAAACAATGATTGAATACAATACGGGCAAAAGAGCAAAACGTCCGGTTACTGCTAGGTAAGCCCCAATTGGAGCCAATGCTAACCCCAATCCTAATACAAAATGGCAGAACATGGTGAAACGTTTTGTATAACTGTAACCCAGTACAACAATTAGAGCAACAGGCGATAGCATGAAAGCAAGGGGATTAATAAAATAGGTGCAAACTATAAATAGAATGGCATTCGCCATTGAAAACAAAAAAGCGTTTCGGGGGTGAATTTTTCCAGCAGGAATTTCACGGTTAGCGGTTCGCGGATTACGCTTATCAATAAATCTGTCAGTTACCCTATTAAAACTCATGGCTGCATTGCGAGCAAAAACCATGCAGAGCACAACAAACACCAGCAATCGCGAGTTGAACTCAAAATCGATAGAATGAAAGGCGAGGAAAACGCCCACCAGAGCAAAAGGTAATGCAAATACCGTATGACTAAAGGTAACCAGCGATAGGTAATTTTTAAAAATTCGGGATAGAGATAATCTCTTTTCAGCCATATAGCGTTTTTTAAGCAGGCAAAAATAGCAGCCCAATACTAAATAACAAATTAAGTGAAAGTATTTATAAAAACCCACTGAATTATAAATACAAATAAACAAAGGTAAAACCATAAATTTTTCTATTTTTAGGCAAGAAAACACGGTATGCGAATTAATAAACTCATAGTGCTAATCCCTTTGCTATTTTTAAATGGCATTAACTACGGGCAAGTATCGGTAGATAGCTTAGAGCGGCTAATTGCCAATACGCAGGGCGAAGAACAACTAAAGCTAATGCTTCGTGTAGGTGCCATGTATATTAATACGGATCCGGACAAAAGCCTTGACCTAGGATTAAAAGCAGCCTTTTTGGCTAAACGACAGGGCAATCTGAGCTTTGAGGGGCAAGCTATTTTACTAATGGGTAATTCTAGCTTGAAAATAGGTCAGCACGAAAACGCCCTTCGATATTTGAATAGGGCCTTAGCCCATTTCGAAAAGAATAACCAGAGGGCTCTACAAGCAGAAGCAATGGTAGGAATTGCTCAACTGTACGAAACTGTTAACGATTATCTTAATTCACTTAATTACCTGCAACGCGCTGAGAGCATTTACCGCCAACTTGGCAGAAAAAAGTTGCAAATTGAGATGCACCAGCGCATTGGCGACATTGCAATAAAAATTAAAAATTTCCATTTGGCCAAAAAGGAATACACCAATGCGCTAAAAATACTCGAAACAGAAAGTGGAGAAAACGCTCAACCGAATACTGCATTTATTCTTGGACGTATCGGCTTTCTTTACAGAAATCTGGGGCAACTTCACGAAAGCGTATACGCATTCATGAAATCCTCTGCTATATACCAAAATCTTCAAATGACCAGAGAGTACGCACAAAGCCTTTCAGAAATAGGGCTTTCGTACCAGGCAATGCGAAATACCGACAGTTCATTCTTTTACTACAGCAAGGCTCTTAGCCATTTTCAATTAAAAAACGACACCCTATCAACCATTGAACTGTTTCAAAACATTGGCGATGTTTTCTTTGATAAACAGCAGTACTTTCAAGCAATATCGAGCTACAACCAGAGTTATCAGTTGGCTATTCGAAAAAATCGAAATCCCTCGCAAGTTGCTGCACTTGTTAGCATATCGCGCTGCCATAGCGCCATGGGCGATTATAACTTGTCAACCGAATACTTAAATAGAGCACTTGCCCTTGCTAAAAAGGAAAACCTTACTACTTCAGCCGCCGAAGTATACCGCTACCTTTCCAAAACTAATGAGGCAAGCGGAAAGTTCGTTCAGGCACTGGAGTACTACAAATTATGGTCAGACATTCGCGACTCCCTGAATATTGAAGAAACAGGAAAAAATCTGGCTCGTATTCAGATTCTGTACGACATTTCCCAAAAGGACCGCGAAAACGAAATTCTAAAACAAAACAACCAGATTCAGGAACTCCTTTTAACCAAAACCCGCTACCAAAGGTTCGGTTTCATTGTGCTTGCTCTTTTTCTTTTTGCACTTCTTATTATGCTTGGCTTAGTGCTTCGCACTAAACAAAAGGAATATGCTAAACAAAAAGAGGTAGAGCAGGAAATTACCGAAATTAATAAGAGCCTCGAAAAGCGAATGATTGCCGAAATTAAAAAGCAGGAAAAACAGCAGATGCTGCTTTCACAAAAATCGAAGCTCGAATCGTTAGGCACTTTAGCTGCCGGTATTGCACACGAAATAAACCAACCGCTTGGCGGCATATCCATGGGGCTCGATAATATTCTGTTCCGCCTGAATGACAAATCCCTTTCGGACGACTACTTGAAGGAAAAAGTGAGCGTTCTGTTCGAAAACGTGGAGCGCATTAAAAAGATTATTGAACACGTTCGTACATTCTCACGCACACAAAAACCTACTTCTTTCGACCGGATTCAGATAAACGATGTGGTAAACAATGCTCTTTCAATGGTTAAAACCCAATTCGAAAGCCATCGCATACGTATCATTGTTTCTTTGGCACTGAAACTAACTAAAGTAATTGGCGATAAATACAAGATTGAGCAAGTAATACTAAATCTGCTGGGCAACGCAAGGCATGCCGTAGACGAAAAAGAAGAAGCCATAAACGATAGTTCATTTATTAAACAGATAAAAATTTCAACCTACGAGGATGAAATGAACGTGTACGTAAAGGTTACCGATAATGGCGTAGGTATTAACCCAAGGGTTATGGATAAAATTTTCGACCCCTTCTTCACAACAAAAAAGGACGACAAGGGCACTGGATTAGGGCTTTCTATATCGTACGGTATTATTAAGGATTTGCTTGGCGACATTAAGGTGGAGAGCAAAGAGGGCGAGTTTTCCGCATTTGAAGTTGTAATTCCAAAAGCTTAAAAATATTTATGAATAGGCTGCAAATACTAGTACTTGACGATGAAAAAATATTTCGCGATGAAATTAGCGAATTCCTCCAAGATGAAGGCTTCTCAATATTCACAGCAAGTAAGCCCAGCGAGGCGTTTTCCATTATAGAGAGTAACGAGATTGATATTCTCATCCTCGACCTACGCCTACCCGAAATGGATGGCTTTTCAGTACTCGAACGGGTAAAAACTAATTTCCCTGAAATGGAAGTTATAATGATAACTGGCCATGGCGACATGGACGCAGTTATTCAAGCCATGCGCATGGGGGCTGTTGAGTTTTTCCCCAAGCCTTTCAGGCTGCTCGACATAAAAACTGCCATCGAGAGAACAAAACGTTTTATCGAGGTGAATCATCGACTCAAAGAGGTGAATAACTCCCTCTCCATTATTTCGAAGGACCTTAAGAATTCTGTTGGATATGAAATAGTTGGCACTAGTCGGTCGATTTTACAAGTAATTGATTTGATGCGCAAGGTGGCTCAGTCCGACAATACTTCAGTTCTCCTAACCGGCGAGAGCGGTACTGGAAAGGAACTGGTTGCTCGCGGTATCCATTCGTTGAGCAGCAGAAAGGGTGCTCCCTTTTATGCCGTTAACTGTTCGGCCATTCCCGATACGCTTTTCGAAAGCGAATTTTTTGGTCATAAGAAGGGAACCTTTACCGGTGCCTTTGAAGACAAAGCTGGTTGGTTCGAAATTGCGAGTGGCGGCACCCTATTTCTCGATGAAATAGTTGAGATGCAACCAACTATGCAAACCAAATTGCTGAGAGTTCTTGAAGAACGCAAGATTCGTCGTTTGGGATCAAATACCGATATTTCTGTCGATGTACGCATTATAGCTGCAACCAACCAGAGTATTCAAACGCTCCTCGAAACCAATCGCTTTCGAACCGACCTTTACTATCGTCTAAACTCCTTCGAAATTACTATTCCTCCCCTTCGCGATCGTCCTGAGGACATTCCGTTTCTTATTAAATATTATGCCGAAATTCTTTCGAAACGGATGAATAAAAAGTTTTTTGGAATCGATGAAACCGTTTTGAATGCTTCGTTAAGTTACCGTTTTCCGGGAAACGTGAGGGAACTTCGGAATATGGTTGAGCGTGCCCTTATTATGTCCGACAACGGGAGGCTTACCCTTCGAGAATTTAATTTATTTACTGGTAATGCTTTTGCGCTCCCATTTGAATCAACTAGTTCAAGCGAAGCCATTTTCGATCTCGATGAGTTGGAGCGCCAAACTATTATTAGGGCTCTCGAACGGACAAACTATAAAAAATCGGAAACCGCTGCACTGCTCAATATTACAAGGCAGTCGTTGGATAGGCGCTTGGATAAATATAATTTACAGTTCTGATTGGCTCTAGTTTATATTGGGGTATATAATTTATCATGGCTACCTGCCCTCCGTTCAGGCGGGAAGCCCATTACTAATAACTGCCCTATAACCAACGGCCTAATCCAGTGGTTATATCTGCATAATTAATAGCACTTTAGTCCTTATTATGATATAGTTTTCAATGCTACTTTTAACTACAGCCATCTGATTTAAGCCATTAATGCCTTGTAAATGCTTAAGGTTTCATCGTCGAAACATACGAAAATTACCTTTTGGGGGCAGGTGTTTTTCTCTAAAAACGACTTTACAGTTCGTAAGGCTACTCGAGCTGCGCTCGCTTTAGGGTATCCATAAACCCCTGTGCTTATGCTAGGGAATGCCAGTGAGCTAAATTTGTTCTCTTTAGCCAATAGAAGACTATTTTTATATGCGCTTGCTAGCAACTCGTCTTCGTTCAGATAACCACCTCGCCAAATGGGACCCACTGCATGAATCACGAAACGAGCTGGCAAATTATAGCCTTTTGTTAATCGGGCTTCGCCCGTTTTGCATCCACCAAGCAATTTGCACTCTTCAAAAAGTTGGGGACCTGCTGCAGCATGTATGGCTCCGTCAACCCCAGAGCCACCCAGCAAGTGGGTATTGGCAGCATTCACAATGGCATCTACTTCGAGGCTAGTAATGTCGGCCTGAATTATATCAATTCTATTGTTTGCTCCCATACCATTTAAGAATGAGTTTACCTAAGTTGTGCCCCTAATTCCTTAGTAAAGGCTGCAATTAAACTATCCATAACTTTGTCAATTACCTTATCGGTAAGGGTTTTGGTATCGTCGCGCAGAATGAAACTGATGGCGTATGACTTTTTATTCTCACCCAGTTTAGGACCCTGATAGTAATCGAAAAGGTTAATAGCTTTTATTAGTTTGCTCTCTACTTTTTCGGCTATTGTTTTAATATTGCCGAAAGAAACATTCTTATCGATCAAAAGAGCTAAATCTCTACGTACTTCGGGAAAACGGGGAATTTCAACAAACTTAATCTGTTGCTTTTGGGCTAATTTAAAGAGTTCGTCCCACCGCAATTCGGCAAAAAACACTTCATTTTTAATGTCGAACTGCCTTCTAAGTTTTTCACTTACTAAACCGAAATTACCTAAATGTTTCCCGTTAACCGAGAGATTAATTCCATAGCTAAAAATATCGGCAGGTGCTTCGTCGGTTTCAACCAGATGGTTGCTAAGTCCTAGCTTTAAAAGAGCCAAATCAACATATCCCTTTAAATGGTAAAAGGTGGCTGGTGCCGACTTTTGAAGCCAGTTCTCAGAAATATCATCTCCTGTTAGCCACATGGCCATTCGATACTCCTCACCGTACTTACGTAATGGTTTTTCGGCCAATTTTTCGCTACCATTTTGCCAATAACAGTTACCAAACTCAAACAGTTTAAGGTTACTATTACGTCTGTTGGCATTGTAGGCAATAGTTTCAAGACCCCCAAAAAGAAGGGTTTGCCGCATGGCATTTAGATCGGAACTTAATGCATTTAGTATTATTACCGATTGTTTTGCAGGGTACGTATCGAGCTTTTCATAGTAAGCCGATGGCGTTAACGAATTGCACATTATTTCGCTAAAACCATTAGCCGCAAGGCTATTAGATACTAATTCAATAACTCCATGCCGATCGGGACGTGGAGTATGATTAACCGACATGCTAATCCGCTGGGGTATTTCCACGTTGTTGTAGCCATAAATACGCAGTATTTCCTCAACAACATCGGCTTCGCGCTTCACATCGACTCGGTAAGGGGGTATTGATAGTTGCAAAAGAGAATCGTTGGTCGAAAGCACTTCAATATCGAGCGACTTTAGAATTCTAGAAATGGTTTCAACTGATATTTGCTTACCTATGAGCCTATCAACTGTTGACTTCTTTATGTCGACATTGAAATTGGCTACCGGATTGGGATAAACATCTACTATTTCTGATGAAATTTCGCCCCCGGCAATCTGCTTAATAAGCATTGCAGCTCGCTTTAATGCCCAAACGGTTATGTTGGGGTCGCTGCCCCGTTCGAAACGAAACGACGCATCGGTGCTTAAGCCATGCCTCTTGGCAGTTTTTCGAATTGAAATGGGATTGAAACAGGCACTTTCGAGAAAAATATTGCAAGTGGTTTCAGTAACCCCCGATTTGGCTCCACCAAAAACTCCAGCAATGCACATTCCCTCCCTTTCATTGCAAATCATTAAATCGTCAGAATGGAGCTTGCGCTCTACACCGTCAAGCGTTACAAAAGGTGTATTAGCAGGCAGGGTTTTCACTACCACCCTTTTACCAGCTACAGCATCAGCATCGAAAGCATGGAGCGGCTGGCCAACCTCATGCAGAACGAAGTTGGTAATATCAACAATGTTATTTATGGGATTAAGGCCAATGGCACGAAGCTTTTTCTGAAGCCATTCTGGCGAAGGTCCAACCTTTACGTTCGTTATAGTTAACCCACTGTAACGAGGACATGCCTCTGGGCTTAATAGCTCAACAGGGATATGTAAATTTTTATTATCGACTTTAAAATCGGTTACCGAAGGTAATTGTGCTTTAATTTGCTGCTGCTGATTGAGGTATGCCGCTAAGTCGCGAGCCACACCAAAGTGCGATGCAGCATCGATGCGGTTGGGTGTTAACCCTATCTCGAAACGGAAATCATCTTCTAACTTGAAGTATTCACGAATAGGTGTACCAATTGCTGCACTTGAATTCAGCACCATAATCCCATCGTGCGAAGTTCCTAAACCCAATTCATCTTCGGCACAAATCATTCCCTCGGAAAGTTCACCCCGTATTTTCGTTTTCTTAATAACCACTTCTTGCGCTCCAAAATAGAGTATAGAGCCTATGGTAGCAACAGCTACTTTTTGCCCTGCAGTCACATTTGGTGCCCCACATACAATGCTCAAGGGACTTTCCTGTCCAACATCAACGGTTGTTAAAGAGAGTTGGTCAGCATCGGGGTGCTTTTGGCATGTAAGAACCTGACCAACAACAACACCCTTAAGCCCCCCTTTTACCGGCTCAATAATTTCAACCGATTCAACCTCCAACCCAATGGAGGTTAGAATTTTCGAAACATCCTCGGGACTAAGGTTAATATTAATATACTCCTTAAGCCAATTGTACGATATAGTCATGTAATAAAATTATGTTTTTCAGATGGTTAGTTAAATAATATGAACAGAAAAGCTTCAAAACTATTTCGTTCGTTTGAGGGTAACAAAGTTAGCTAAAATAATGCGCTAAAAATTGCCAAAAACAACAAATACTTGTTTTTAAAAAACCGAAAGGATGCATTAAAGCAATTTATTAAATAATAGGTTTGAACTATTAATCATTTCAATAACTTTGCAAAACGGAACAGAAGCGCACCATGAAGGAAGAAAAGAACGATTTTAAACCATTAATTCTGGTAACCAACGACGATGGGATACATGCCAAAGGGCTTTCTGCTCTCATTGAAATGGTAGTACCACTGGGCAAAGTAGTAGTAGTTGCCCCCGAAGAGGGTAATTCGGGCATGTCGCATGCAATTACCATAAAAACTCCGCTTAGAATAAGAAAACATAAACGGCCCGATGGTATCGATTTTTACTCGGTCAATGGCACACCGGTCGACTGTGTAAAACTGGCCATGAGCCAAATTCTAGAATCGAAACCGGCACTTATTGTTTCGGGGATTAATCATGGATCCAACGCATCGGTAAGCGTTTTATACTCGGGAACCATGGCGGCAGCCATTGAGGGTTGCCTGTATGGAATTCCCTCCATTGGCTTCTCTCTACTCGACTTCACTTCCGATGCCGATTTCTCAGCAACAATTCCTTTTGGACGCAGAATTGCCAGCCAAATTCTCGAAAATGGACTTTCGCATGGCATAAGTCTAAACGTAAATTTTCCTGTTATACCCCTCTCAGAAATTAGGGGAATTCGTATTTGCAGACAGAACAAGGGAACATGGCGCGAAGAGTTTGAAAAAAGGGTTGACCCTAGGGGGCATGAATATTTCTGGCTAACTGGTTACTTCCATAACGAAGAGCCATTGGCCGTTGACACCGATGAATACGCATTGGCTAACGGGTACATTTCAATTGTTCCCATCTCTATCGATTTAACCGGTTATGCTGAGATGGAACGGTTAAATACCATGTCGTTTTCTCTTCATCCCAACACAAATAAAATTTCTAAATAACTATAGCTACCATTATGAGTACTGGTATTCCTAGCAAAAAGTTCGACAACCTATGGTTGGGTGCTACAGTTGGAATAATTGCACCATTTATAACCCTCATCATTCTTGTTAATACGGTTTATCCTAAAGGTTACCTTGAGGAAATGTATTCCAATATGCTAGTTTACATCATAGCCCCAAAGATTATAAGCCTCTCAGCCATCCCCAATCTGGCATTTTTCATGCTTTCAATATACACCAACAGGTACAAAACGTCGAAAGGAATTCTGGGGGCAACTATTATACTGGCTGTTGTGGTTTTCATACTGAAACTATCCGCTTAACCCCAAAAAAATGAAATACTACCTTGTAGCTGGCGAGGCTTCTGGAGATTTGCACGCAAGCAACCTTATGAAAGGAATACTTGCTAACGACAGCCAAGCTGAATTCCGTTTTTTCGGTGGCGATTTAATGCAAAGTGTTGGTGGTGAATTAGCATTGCACTACCGTAGTATGGCTTTTATGGGATTTCTTGAGGTATTGCAAAATTTACGAACCATTTCAAAGAACCTCGACTACTGCAAAAATGATATATTAGCCTATATGCCCGATGTAGTAATTCTGGTCGACTACCCCGGTTTCAATCTACGTATTGCTAAATTCTGCAAGAGCATTGGTTTAAAAGTATTCTATTACATTGCTCCTAAGGTTTGGGCTTGGAAAGAGGGTCGAATTGAAACCATTCGTAAGTATGTTGATCAGCTATATGTCATTTTCCCTTTTGAAATCGATTATTTTAAAAAGAGGGGAATCGATGTGGTTTTTGAAGGAAACCCTACTCTCGACGCTATTGAACCATACCTACAACAGAGCAAAAGCCTAATACAGTTTGCTGAAACAAATTCATTGCAACAGAAACCAATTGTGGCCCTTTTGGCTGGCAGTCGTAAACAGGAAATTAAACATAACCTACCCTACATGCTTTCAATTGCAAGCCATTTCCCTCAATTTCAATTCATTATTGCAGGGGCCCCTTCGTTATCGCCATCCGTTTACCAAAAGCATATTGCAGGAACCGAGGTGAAGGTAATTTTTGGAAAAACCTATGAATTACTAAGTAATTCAACTATTGCCATTGTTACATCGGGAACAGCCACTCTCGAAACGGCCCTACTTAACATTCCTCAGGTAGTATGCTATCGTGGCAGTTTTTTATCGATGCTAATTGCATGGATGGTAGTGAAGGTAAAGTACATTTCGCTAGTAAACCTTATTACAGGTCGAGAAAGCGTACGCGAACTGATTCAATACGACTTAACGCACAAAACTCTTCTCGAAGAGGTACGAGATTTGCTACCAGGGGAGTCGAAACGCCAGCATGTTCTGTCCGAGTATAAACACCTAAAAGCGTTAATAGGCAATTCGGGTGCATCGGAAAGGGTTGGGAGACGAATAGTAACTAATATTAACGACAAAAAATGAGAACTACTTTTACCATCAGAATCCTTGCAGGGCTCCTTTTGGTTTTCAATCAAAATTTTTCGGTTGCTCAAAAGGTAAATATTAGCATTTTCAACGAGCTAAGCCTACAAACAGTTCTTGTAACACCCGTATCGGGTAACTATTCGCTAATTACTGGAAATGAGGAATTTATTCTAAGACCCAATCAACTTATATACATTTCCAAATCGGGCGATTCGGTAAAAGTTCGCGATATGTCGTCCAATCTAGGTACATGGAAAAGGGTTTCGCTGGTTGGTAAAACTGAAAATGACATAGTTAGAGTGAACCCCGTTTCACCAACCCAACCTGCCCGAATTTACGATGACAATCTGGGGTTTTATGCCGACTTCGACCGGTTAATGGTTGTAAATCTGGTTGATATCGACAAGTACGTTGCTGGAGTGGTCGATGCAGAAGCAGGCCCCTCGGCGTTAATGGAGTTTTACAAAGCGCAAGCGCTTCTTGCACGTACCTATGCACTGGGGCACCTCGAGCGTCACAATGGCGAAGGTTTCAACCTTTGCGATGAGGTTCATTGCCAGGCTTACAAAGGCAAATCGATGCGCAACCCAATCATACTAAAGGCTGCTCAGGAAACTTCCGGCCAAGTAGTAATCGATGAAAGTGGTAATTTAATTGTGGGGGCTTTCCATGCCAACTGCGGCGGTGAAACCGCTAATGCCGGCGATGTTTGGCTTACACCAAAAAACTACCTTATTTCCGTTACCGACAGTTACTGCAGAAGTTCAAATAGTGCCAACTGGGAGGTTCGAATCCCTATTGATCAATGGAGAGAATTCCTAAAATTGAAAGGAATTGATGAAGAAAACATACCCGACAACAAACTGGCACAACCTTCAAAAAATCGCAATTACGACTATCGTGTTGGAGGCAAACTTATTCCGTTCACCGAAATTAGGAACCACTTTAAATTACGTTCGGCATTTCTTTCAATCGATGTGGTTTCGGGGAATATTCGTATTCGTGGCCGAGGATACGGACATGGTATTGGCATGTGCCAGGACGGAGCCATGCAAATGGCCCGTAGGGGGATGAGGTACGAAAAAATTCTTGACCACTATTTTACCAATGTAAAAATAGTTCCATACTCATCGCTAGATGCCAATCAGCACGTCGACGACGACGAAATAGCCATTGACGAGTAAACTACCCTATCGGGTTTTTTCAGGACTAATAATATTAGGCTTGTGTTCAGGGTTCTTTTCGGGCGGTACGATGGGTGCTTTAGGCTTTTCCTGCTGGATGTTTCGCAGGTCAATATCGGCTACATAAACCCAAAGGCCATTTTCAAATTTAAAGCCATCGTAACTGAAATCGGGCCCGTAGAATTGATAATTCCCAACCATGTCGGGACGTTGTGGTGAAAGGTGATCGAAAACTATCATTCCATGTTCCGAAGAGTAACGCAGCATCATTGTTGTGCGTGCCGAATACTCAAAAATAATTCGGTTTAGGATACTGTTATTCACCCTGAATGCCGGTGCCCCCAATTGGGGTTCACCCTGGTTATTGAACCAGAGCACTTCAATAACCCTACGGGTTGAGAAAGTGTTATTCATATCGACCCCCAGAAGCAGATAGAGGGTTCTTGACCCAACAATTTCTTGTTGTATTTGGTAGTATAAAGCACCGTACCATTTAAAGGGAGTCACTACTTCCATTTGAGGATTCAAAATCGCATCCCTCGAGTCGATTAGCCTATGGTTTAAAACACCATTGGGCCCTTTTACAACAAGAAAACCGAAGTATCGCTGGGTGCCTCCATTTTGGGGTATATTCCATGTAAATATTCTCACTTGCTTATCGGGCGACACCAGCGAACCAATATTTTTCAACCTAGTAAATGGAAACTCGAAAGCACCCTCCAATCTCAATGCATCTTCGAACTGATCGACAAATTGGCTGTTCAAACGATTTTTTTCGGTTACCGATTGCGCTCGAACAATTGAATCGATTGTTGCCACCATCGATTCTTCAATCTGAGCCAATGTACTTTGAGCTTGTATCAAATAAGGCCAGCATATTACAATGCAAAAAGCCACAAAAAGAAATCGTTTAAACATAATGGGGATTTTTACGTTTAATAGCATGACAAAAATAGACAAATTTTGAGCTATGACACTAAACGACATTTTTCGACGAATATTTTCGCTCAGAACGCTGATAGGAGTTGTTGCAGGAGCTGCATTGGGATACGCATATTACTATTTTATCGGGTGCAGAGGGAACTCATGCCCCATGTGGGCCGATCCTGTAAGAAGCAGCCTAGTTGGAGCAGCCTTTGGATTTCTACTTCTTGTAGACACAAGACCTAAAGCCAATCGAAAGCCTGAAGAAGAATCGAACAAACATCACGAATCTGATCTGGTGAAATAGTCAAGGGAGGGGCAATGCGAATGGCTGTGTTGCAGAATAAAAACCAGTCGGTAATAACACCCTCCTTGAGCAAGAACGATATGCATTTCTGAACCTTTTCGAAGTCACCCAATTCAATGGCAATAAGAAGGCCAGCCGACCTGAATTCTTTAACAGCCTTATGGCCCGAAAGTAGCTGCTCGAATATTTTTTCTTTTTCCTTTACAGATTCGACAAGCCTATTTTCCAAAATAAAGTTTATTGAAGCTATTGCTGCAGCACATGAAACCGGGTGACCACCAAAAGTTGTGATATGCCCTAGAGGTGGATTATAGCTAAGGTGCTGCATAATATCTTTTGTCGATATGAATGCCCCCAAGGGCATGCCACCACCAAGGGCTTTTGCTAAAAGAAGAATATCTGGCTGAACCCCATATTTCTGAAATGCAAATAGGTTACCGGTGCGACCCATACCGGTTTGAATCTCATCGAAAATTAGCAATGCGCCTTCCTTGGTACATTTCTGCCTTAACTTTATTAAGAAATCGGCTGTGGGCACCCTAATGCCTGCCTCTGCCTGGATTGGTTCAATTATTACACAAGCCGTATGGCAACCGATTTCCTCAAGTCCATCGATGCTGTTGAAATCAACATGACGAACCATTGGCAATAACGGATAAAAGGGTTGCTTTTGCGCTTCGCAACTCATGAGGCTAAGCGAGCCATGGGTGCTTCCATGGTATGCATTTCGGTATGCTACAACTTCATAACGTCCGGTGAAGCGTTTTGCCAGCTTCAGTGCCCCCTCAACTGCTTCGCTACCCGAGTTCACAAAGTACACACTATTCAGTTCATTGGGCAATAGGTTTGTTATTTTTTGAGCCAGTTCTACCTGTGGCGATTGAATATACTCGCCATAAACCATTAGGTGCATGTAACGAGAGGCTTGCTCACAGACTGCTTTTACAACAGCTGGATTACTATGCCCAATATTACTTACCGAAATGCCAGAAATTAAGTCGAAATAGGACTTCCCCAATGCATCGAAAAGGTAAACCCCTTCTGCCTTTTCAATTTCGAGCCGAAGGGGTGAATCGGATGTTTGGGCTAAATACCTTAGGAATAATTCCCTTCTGTTCATCATTTATTAATAAGATTAATTTCACTCATTAATTTGTCGCGGTACGATTTTCCAATGGGAATTGTCTTTTTGCCATCGGTCATTTTAATAATTACTGAATTATCCTCAATGCTGAAAATTTGCCCAATATTCACTATAAAAGACCGATGCACCCTTTTAAAACGGCTCAAAGGGAGTTGCTGCTCAATAGACTTCATAGTAAAATGTATTGTGAATTTATCGGTAGTAGTAACAATAACTACATAGTTCTCAAGCGCTTCAACAAATAGAATATCGTTGTATTTAACTCGAACAAGTGAGTTGTTCTTTTTCACAAAAATTTCCTTTTCACCATCGGTAACGGTTTTATTCTTATCGAACCGTTCGAGCGACTTATTAACTGCCTTAAAGAAACGGGCATAGTTTATGGGCTTAAGCATGTAGTCGATTACGCTATGTTCGAATGCCTCGAGGGCATACTTTTCTTTGGATGAGATGATAATTACGGGAATAGCTGCCCCTATAGAGTTCAAAAACTCCATGCCGGTTATATCGGGCATTTCCACATCGAGGAAAATTAGGTTTACCTCATTTCCCTGTCGTATATAATTAATGGCTTGTACAGGATCGGCAAACGATTGCTCGAGCAATAAAAAATCTGTTCTATTAACGTAATCCTCAACAACGCGTCTCGACAGGTCGTCATCATCTACTATTATACATCTCATTGCAAGGGCATTTTTTATTGAACGAAATTATGAAAAAATGATGAACACTACATTAAAAAATTGAACTTTTTACATTCTACTCCATTCTTGCCACTCTTTTTTCAATTGATTTCCAACTACGAACCGAAAGTCGTAACCATGTATGGAATAGATTCACTTTCTCTTCCTCACCAAATTCCCACATTATTGCTGGGTTGGACCGAATTCTTTCCATCAAATGATAAAGGCAAATACCAGCAGATACTGACAGATTATAACTTTCGGTTAGTCCGAACATAGGTATTTGTAAAAATTCATCGGCAATTGCCATGGCATCTTTCGAAACGCCACTCAATTCGGTACCAAAAACCAAAGCAATTGGTCCCTTTTCAACATTAAGGTTAGGCAAATATTTGCCTTCGGCATGAGGTGTTGTAACAACAACCCGGTACCCCTGTTCCTTAATTCGAGCCAAAGAATGGTTTGTTGCATTCTTGCCTGTAGGATACTTATGGATTGACAACCATTTGGTTGCCCCCATAACAACCTTTGGGTTAATTGTGTATTTATTTCTATTTTCAATAATATGCACCTCGTGTATACCCACGCACTCACATGTTCTGAGGACTGCACTAACGTTCTGCGACTGGTAAATATCTTCGAGCACAACAGTTAGGTATCGAGTGCGATTGGCAATAGCATTCCTTAAGTTCGATAACCGGGCTTCGGTTACACAGTGCGAAAGCAACTCAATGTATTTTTCCTGAAGAGAAAGCATTTGAACTAAAGCAAGAAAATGTATGCATTAAGTATAAAAAACAAAGGGGGCTCTTTGAAAAAGAGTCCCCCTTTAATGTGTGGTTTCAATTTATTGAACAGAAGTGTTAAGATCGCTACCAGCTTTAAACTTAACCACTTTTTTAGCCTTAATGGTAATGGGCTTGCCAGTTTGTGGATTACGGCCTGTCCTTGCATTTCTCTTAGCAACAGAGAAAGAACCAAAACCTACAAGAGCTACTCTGTTACCTTTTTTCAAAGCAACTTGAGTTGTCTTTACAAAAGCGTCGAGAGCTTTCTTGGCATCAGCCTTAGTGATTTTTGCTTCAGCAGCAATTGCATCAATTAATTGAGCTTTGTTCATAGTACTTAATTTTTAGGGTTAGAAATAGTTTATTACCTAACAAAACAAAAATAGCGTAAATATTGGGTTCTCCAAACATTAGAATTAAAAAAATGCTGGTTTTCAAGGTTTTTTTTGATTTTACTGCATTTTTTTGATTCTGAAGCTAATTTATTCAAAAAAAAAAATGAAATCCAAATGTTTTCTTAAAAAAATGGGGCTGAACAGAATATTTTATCAACTATTTATCAACATTTACAGCCTTTTTAGATGAAATTGCACAATAAAAGAGCATTTAACAGCATTATATATACTTGATATTCATCTACTTAACTTATATGTCCGCAATTTCAGTGTATTTCATACTGTTAAAGAAAAAATTAAAAGTAAAATATCCCTGTGAGTATTTAAAAAAAAGGACTTTTTCGCCAGTTAATGCTTCAAAGTTTTTTTAAAATGAAAAAAAGAGTAATTTTGCAGCGGAGAAATGGCAGAGCGGTCGAATGCGGCGGTCTTGAAAACCGTTGAACCTGTGAGGGTTCCGGGGGTTCGAATCCCTCTTTCTCCGCCAAAAATTGAATGAGGCCATCGGGTCTCATTTTTTTCAGGAGAGATGCCGGAGCGGTCGAACGGGGCGGTCTCGAAAACCGTTGTCCGCTTTACAGCGGACCGAGGGTTCGAATCCCTCTCTCTCCGCAAAGAGCGATTCCTTTAGGTGTCGCTCTTTGTTTTTGGGGACCCTGAGGGTTCGAACCGAAGAGCGCAGCGACGAGCTCGCCCATCGGGCAATCTTCTGCAATGGCTACCAGGTATGAATAAAAAAAGGGGCCTTTAAATATTGAGCCCCTTCCTATTAAAGTAAGGTGATTTTCGTTATAATGCTTGCAAATTGTACAATTTGGTATAGATACCATTCAATCCCAGCAATTCCTCATGTCTCCCTCGTTCTACGATTTCTCCTTCGTGAAGCACACAAATTAAATCGGCATTTTTAACCGTTGAAAGCCTGTGGGCAATAACCAATGAAGTACGGTTTTTCATTAAATTCTCAATTGCTTCCTGAACCAACCTCTCAGACTCTGTATCGAGTGAAGAGGTAGCCTCATCGAGTATCATAATAGGTGGGTTTTTTAAAATTGCACGAGCAATGCTTAATCGCTGACGCTGTCCTCCCGAAAGTTTTCCGCCCCTATCGCCAATGTTGCTATGATAATTGTTAGGGGTTGCCATAATAAAATCGTGGGCATTGGCAATTTTAGCTGCTGCAATAACTTGCTCAAATGTTGCACCCTCTACACCAAAAGCTATATTATTGAAGAACGTATCGTTAAACAATATGGGCTCTTGGTTTACATTACCCATCAAACCTCTGAGGCTGCTTAGGGTAAACTCTTTTACATTTACGCCATCGAGAAGAATATCGCCTTCTGCAACATCGTAGAAACGGGGCAAAAGGTCGACAAATGTGCTTTTACCTGAACCAGATTGCCCAACAAGGGCAACTGTTTTACCTTTCTCAATAGTAACATTTATATTTTTCAGTACTAGTTCTTTGCCATAGCTGAATGATACGTTACGATATTCAATTTTTGAACTGAACTCTTTTGCCACGGTGGCTCCAGCTGAAGAGCGAATAGTATTTTCTGCAGCAAGAATTTCATCAACACGATCGGCTGAGGCCATACCCTTGAGCACATTGAAATAGGCGCTTGAGAACGATTTGGCTGGATTTATAATCATGTAAAACATACCAATAAAAGCAATGAGACCGCCAGGGGAAAGGGTGCCGGTACCTTCAATCACAATTTTACCACCATACCAAAGCACCAGAACAACCACAATGGTACCTAGAAACTCGCTGAGGGGCGTTGCCAAGTCGCGTCGACGCCACATGCGGGTCATAATGTCGGAATAGAAGCGGTTCATGTTAATAAACCGCTTATTCATTTTTTCTTCAGCATTAAAGGCTTTAATAATTCTTAATCCGCCAAGAGTCTCATCCATAATCGAGAGTAAGGCACCCAACTTCTTCTGCCCTTTAAACGATGTTTTTCTTAAATTTTTTCCCACTCGGCCAATCAACCCTCCTGTTATTGGCAACATTAATAAAACAAACAGCGTTAACTTTGGACTTATCATAATAAGTCCAAAAAGGTGAACAAGGATAATGATTGGGTCACGAAAAATCATTTCAAGCGAACGAATAATAGAAACTTCAATTTCGTTTACATCGTTTGTCATTTTGCTAATTATATCTCCTTTTCGTTCTTCGGAATAGTAACCCAAGGGAAGTTCAATAACCTTTGCATAGAGGGCGTTGCGTATATCGCACACAACCCCATTACGGAGTGGCGCAAGGTACCACAAGGCCATGTACGAAAAGAAATTCTTAAATAAGGAGGTTATTACAACCAGTCCTACAACAAATAACAATGCTGTAGACTGACCATGGTCGGTAACTAATTTTCCTAAAAAGAAATTGAAATAGCTAGTTACACCCTCAACGGTTAGTTCAAATTCGGGTCTGGCTGCTATGGGCTTAATAGAGCCAAAGAGAACTCCCATAAATGGGATAATCATGGTTAAGGAAAAAAGTGAAAAAATGGCCCCTAGCACATTGGATAGCATACTTAATACTGCCAACCATTTGTAAGGAAAAACGAAGCGTATTAGTTTAAGGTAACGTTTCATTGATTAGAAGGAATTATGCATAAACAGCAAAAAATCGTTATTTAAGTATGATTTATATCTCTTACCTGTTATGCAATTAAAATGTATATTCGTTAAGGTACAATTCCAGTGTAATTAAAAGGGGTAATCGATTTCAATTCGTTTTTAACCGAATTTTCTAATTCTAGCGAGTCAATAAATGCATGAATCTCATCACGGGTAATGGGCCGATTGGTTCTTGTAAGAGTTTTAAGCATTTCGTAAGGATTCAAATACCCTTCTCGTCTGAGGATTGTTTGAATACCCTCAGCAATAACCATCCAATTACTTTCTAAATCTTGGTTTATAGCTGGCAAATTAATAACAAGTTTGCTCAACCCTTTCTGAATTGACTGAACAGCTAACATGGTGTGAGCAATGGGTACTCCTACGTTACGCAGCACTGTACTATCAGTCAAATCGCGCTGAAGGCGCGACACGGGTAGTTTAGCTGCTAAATGCTCGAAAATGGCGTTGGCCATGCCCAAGTTGCCTTCAGCATTCTCGAAATCGATTGGGTTTACTTTGTGGGGCATTGCCGAAGAACCTACCTCTCCCTCTTTCAGTTTCTGCTTAAAGTATTCCATGGAAATATAGCTCCACATATCGCGACACAAATCGATAAGTATTGTGTTTATGCGCTTGAAGTTATCGAAGGTAGCGGCTAAATTGTCGTAATGCTCAATTTGGGTTGTAACCTGTGAACGTTCGAGACCCAAAGTGCTATTTACAAATTGGTTAGCAAAATCGACCCAATCGACCGAAGGATATGCAACTGCATGTGCATTAAAATTCCCAGTGGCCCCTCCAAATTTAGCCGACACCGGCACATCTTTAAGAAGATTTATTTGCCTATTCAACCTCTCGACAAACACTAAAATTTCTTTCCCTAGAGTTGTGGGTGAAGCGGGTTGACCATGAGTACGAGCTAGCATGGGAATATTTGCCCATTGGTTGGCTAACCCCTTAAGTGAGTCGATTAATTCGTTTACGCTTGGGTAGTATATTATGTGCCCTGCCTCTCGAAGGAGCAATGGTACTGCTGTGTTATTAATGTCCTGCGAGGTTAGTCCAAAATGAACAAATTCCTTGTATTGTCCTAGACCAATCTGTTCGAATTTCTCTTTAATAAAATACTCAACAGCCTTAACATCGTGGTTAGTAACCCATTCTAATCCCTTCACTCTTTGCGCATCGTTGGTGCTAAAGCGTAAATGAATATTTCTTATAGTATCGAATGCTATAGGGTCGATGGATGAAAGTTGGGGTAATGGGATTTTGCAAAGAGCAATAAAATACTCTACTTCAACAAGTATTCGGTACTTAATGAGTGCATGCTCAGAGAAAAACCTACGCAAATCGACCAATTTGTCGGCATATCGGCCATCGATTGGGGATATTGCGGTTAGCGAGTTCAATTCCATAAACATACAATTAGAGCAGCAAAGATAGTAAACACTCACAAATAGCCAACTATAATTAAGCAAACACTATCGGCCATTTTAAAGCATATTTTTTGTTAATTCTCTTTTAGTTTAATAATAACCAAAAAGTTATTTTACTACCTTCGTGCCCTGAACCAATTGCAACCCCATTTTCAACTCCAATAAGGAACCCGAGGGCGATAGTTATGCGTACACGCTTAAACGTATCGGCAGTATCGTACTTAAACACCGTACCCTTTGCATACGGGCTTCGGCAGCCAATGGTATGCGGTAGCATAAACCTGTCATTAGATTACCCAGCCGAGTGCGCACGCAAATTGAGGTATGGAAATGCTGATTTGGGGTTAGTTCCAGCAGCCATTTTAAACGACTCGAAAAATTATAGAATCATTGGCGATTTTTGTATTGGGGCAAATGGGAAGGTAAGAACCGTGACGCTTTTCAGCAACTCGCCCCTCGAAAGCATTAAACGAATTCATCTCGACTTTGAATCGAGAACATCAGTGCTTCTTGTGAAGGTATTGGCCAATGAATTCTGGAACAAATCGTTCGAATGGGTAAGTACAAACCCAAGTTTCAGTCATAGGAACCTTTTGAACAATGAAGGTTTTGTTGCCATTGGCGACAAAGTTTTCGGTTTGGAAAGAGAATTTAAATTTATATACGACCTCTCCGAGGAGTGGAAAAAGATGACGGGCCTTCCCATTGTATTTGCAGCATGGATAGCCAATAAAACTATCGGTAAGCAATTCACACTGCTATTTAACAAAGCCCTCGAACATGGAGTTTTACATATACCCGAAGCGCTGAAAGAAAGCAGCTGGCAGGGGTTGTCCTATAATGAATCATTACACTATTTAACTTACAACATTTCCTACTCTTTAAACTATGATAAATTAACGGCCCTGAAACTTTTCCTGAAGTTGGGGAAAAAGGTTGCCCCCGGTTAATTGGGCTTGCAACATGCAAGTTTAGGTAACCCAATGTTTAACAATTAATACCGGACAACAATGATTGCAATTTTCTATAAAGCATTTAATAAAATAGTTCACGAAATAGATGTTAACCGGTTAAAGGAGATAGATTACGAGGATCTTCTTTGGATCGATTTAGCTTTCCCTACTCCTGTGGAAAAATCTTCCATTGAGGACTTTTTCGATGTTAATCTCCAAACACGCCAACAGGCTGAAGAAATTGAGAGTTCATCGCGATACTTCGAAACCGAAAACCTAATAACTGCAAACTCCAATTTTCTGATTCAAACTGGAGAAACCTATATACAGGAACCCGTTTCGTTTATTATGAAGGATGGCATACTCATTTCGGTTCGAAACATGGAGCTGAGAGCCTTTTCCGATACCATTAAGAGGTTTTACATCAATTTTAAAGCCTACCCCACAGGCTACCACATACTCATTGCCCTATTCGAAACCCGTATCGATCTGGATGCCGATTTGGTTGAAAATGTAGCCAAGGAGATTGCTGTTTTAAGTCGCAGGCTCTCTATTGCCGACGATTTGGACGAAGAACTCATTCTTACCATTAATAAGTTTCAGGAAACCACCATGCTCATTCGCGAAAACATTATCGACAAGCAGCGTGTTATCAGCGGCATTTTGAAAAGCGAACGCTTCCCTAACGACACCTATCCCAAACTATCGATTATGATTAAGGACGTTGGATCGCTAATTAACCACACCGACTTCAGTTTCGAGAGGCTAGAGTACCTACAAGACACCTTCCTGGGTCTTATCAACATTGAACAGAACAAAATAATTAAAATTTTTACTGTTGTTTCGGTAGTTTTCATGCCCCCTACCCTAATTGCATCCATATATGGAATGAATTTCAGAATCATGCCCGAAATAGACTGGAAGTATGGCTACCTTTTCTCGCTTCTATTAATGTTCGTTTCCAGCACGCTTACCCTTTTCATTTTCAAAAAGAGGAAATGGTTGTAGGTAGTTACAAATACTTTTATCAATCAACTAATAATTAACCAAATGACCATCAATATCTTCACCAAGCTTACCTTACTCTTCGGATTACTTGTAGCGCTAAATTCAACAGCCCAAACCGATTCGACTATAAAGTCCCCAACAAGGGTTTATAAAGTAAAAATAATGGAAAACATTTTGCCTGCGGCTTGGCGACAGGTGCAAAGAGGTTTTTCCGAAGCAACCGAAAAGAATGCCGATATTATACTGCTACATTTAAATACCTATGGAGGTATGGTAGACATGGCAGATTCCATTCGCACTAAGATACTGAACAGCCCCATACCCGTATGGGTTTTTATAGACAATCAGGCTGCTTCGGCAGGAGCGCTCATTAGCATTGCCTGCGATAGCATTTACATGCGCAAAGGAGCAAGCATTGGGGCTGCAACAGTGGTAGACCAGGGAGGCAATGTGGTACCCGACAAGTTCCAGTCGTTCATGCGGAGCACCATGAGGGCCACCGCTGAAGCAAAGGGGAAGAAAAAGGTTTTTGAAAATGGTGATACCATTGAGATATGGCGTCGAAATCCAATAATAGCCGAGGCCATGGTCGATCCCTCTATATACATTGAAGGAGTAATCGATTCGGGAAAAGTGCTCACTTTTACTACCGAAGAGGCCATTCTGAACGGTTACTGCGAGGGTAAAGCTGAAAACGTAGAAGATCTATTTGCACAGGCAGGAATTTCCAACTATGAAATGTATGAGTTCAAACCTACGCTTCTCGACCTAATTATTGGTTTTCTTACTAATCCCATAGTTTCTGGACTCCTAATAATGTTAATAGTTGGCGGAATATATTTCGAATTACAAACTCCCGGCATTGGATTCCCTCTTGCAGCTGCAGCAACAGCAGCTGTTCTGTACTTTGCACCCCTTTATCTCGAAGGGCTTGCCGAGCATTACGAGTTGCTAATTTTTATTGTGGGCTTGGTGCTCATAGCTGTTGAAATTTTTGCCATTCCCGGGTTTGGAATTGCCGGTTTTTCAGGAATTGTATTAGTAGTAATAGGTTTAACGGCAGCCCTGATCGACAACGATATTTTCCGTGGGATACAACCCTTTTCGTGGAAACAAATACTTCAACCGATTGTTACCGTTACAGCTGCCCTTTTCTTAGGCTTACTAGCAGCAATAGCCTTAGGTCGAAAATTTTTCGACACCCCCCTTCTCCCGGGTCTTTCGCTCAAATCGACCCTGTCGGGTAGTGAAGGGTATGTAGGTATTGACCTTCACCAGAAGGACATGGTAGGAAAAATGGGAATTGCCAAAACCATGCTCCGTCCTTCGGGTAAGGTTGAAATTGATGGTGAAATTTTCGATGCCGTTGCAGAGGTAGGTCTTATTAACAAGGGGGCCAGTGTTAGAATAGTAAAAGATGAAGCGGGTCAACTGTACGTTTCTATTATTTAATTAGATTTTACACCATGCAGCTTACCATTGATATATTCGACTATAAACCAATCGATTACGAAAACATCATGCTGTTTTGGCAGCAAACGGGGCTTGGTGGTGCACAACGTGGCGACAATAGGCAAATTATTGAAAATAGCATTGCCATTGGTGGTAAACTTCTGATAGCCAAAACAGAAAATGGCGAACTGGTTGGCACCTCATGGATGACATTCGATGGGCGGCGAATTCACCTGCATCATTTTGGTGTAAAACCCGAATTCCAAAGGCAAGGGGCTGGGAAAGTTCTTGCTGAAAAATCGTTGCTTTTTGCTAAGGAAAAAGGGTATCAAATTAAGTTAGAGGTACACCAATCAAACAAAGCAGCCATTGAGTTATATAAGAAATACGGGTTTACCTATTTGGGCGATTACGATGTATACATAATTAGAGACCTAAACGCTATTTCCCTTTAGTGGTCCAAAATACCTGAAATCTCAATAGCGTGACTAAAGCCTGAATGGTCGTTATGCTTAACAATCGTGAATGTTTTTTTCAGATCGGTTGGTGCATTTTCAACAACATAACTCTTGGGGTATGCATTTAACATATCGAGGTCGTTGTAGTCGTTACCAATGGCAACAACCTCGCACCTATTTATACCCAATTGGTTACAAAGCCAATTGGTTGCATTAGCCTTGGACACTT
Organism: uncultured Rikenellaceae bacterium; assembly: GCA_964479665.1. Taxonomy (GTDB): domain Bacteria; phylum Bacteroidota; class Bacteroidia; order Bacteroidales; family Tenuifilaceae; genus UBA2287. The sequence goes on from CAYZNN010000004.1 coordinate 138,578, forward strand.
GGCTATTGAAAATTTCCATCCATATTGACTCGCCATCCAGCGGAGAAGTAACCCTAACTATCTTAAAACCATTTAACTTTTGCTTAAGGTACTCGAACCGTTCAACTTCAGGAGGCAAAACAACCACCAATTGAGTAATAGGCGATTGCAAATTGACACCAACCGCTAATGGACTGCAATGATTTTCGTATATGCTAATTCGATTATGAAAATCGGGGTTATTGTTGCCCGAATCGTAATACAGGAACCGATGGTTCAGAGGAATTGCTTCGTGAACCATAAAATCGGCACCTTCATTAACCAACACGTTTATAATACCTTGCCCATCAAGGGCACTAATTTCCGACTCGAGTAGAAGCTCCTTGGTACTCCAATTCAGAATTCCCGCGCCCGACGAAAATACCAAATAGTCGATTGGAAAATCGACAGTAGCTACCTTCTCAAACGAGTATGGAGACCGACCAGTTGCGACAACCCTAGCAATATTCATTTCACCCAACCTTATTAAGGTATTTCGGTTTTCAACCGATAGAGTACCTTTTGAACTCAGGAGGGTTCCATCTAAATCAGTAACAACCAATGCGTTATGAATCATTACCAAACATTTAAACCACAAAGAAACAAAAAGTTCTGATTATACGTTTTAATTAAAGTATAAACCGATTTCTCTCGGTACACGTTTGCAACACAGACTTCTAAATTTTGACCAATTTTTAATGGATTTTAATATTAATTGGAAGCTAAATATTTTTTAATTTCCATAATCTTTCACTATATTTATAGCGTTATAAATAACTGATTAAACCCAATAGTTATGACAAAAACAATCACATTCAACGAGCTGAGGAGGATAAAAGCGCAGCTGCCCGATGGTACTATGCAACGAATTGCATCTACCCTTAATGTAAGGGTAGAAACTGTTCGGAACTACTTTGGAGGTACCGATTATGAAAGAGGAGAAGCGGTTGGATTTCACCGCGAACAGGGCCCCGACGGAGGAATTGTTACGCTCGATGACACCACAATACTCGACCTTGCCTACGAAATTTTAGAAAAGGAATCGAACGTGGTTATGTAATCAGTAACGGTTTAAAACAAAAAGAAAAGGCAGAGAAAGGGTTTTCTGCCTTTTCTTTTTACATTTGCCAAAACCCTCTGAAAGTATGAGCGCACTTTCCAACACAATCAGCCAAATAGAACAGGATTGGTTGAACCCCATTTACAAGCACGTCGATTCACTTTTTTCGGGCACCAACCTACCCTCACACGACTCCGATCACCACCTTAGAGTTTGGATTTTTTGCCGCAAGCTGCTTCTCGAACTCGAAAGTTCAGGAATAGAAATACCTACTGATACCGTTAGGCAATGCCTAATTGCCTGTTTCTTTCACGACACTGGGCTACTAAAGGATATTGGTGAAAACCATGGCACCGAAAGTAAACTGCTGTGCAAACTGTTTCTTACCGAGAATCCCCAAATAGCAGTTGAAAACACCACCAACATGCTCGATGCTATTGAGAAACATGACGATAAAAGGGAGAAGAATTCGGAAGCCAGCAGTATTGAGGATATTATTACCACGCACCGTTTAGTAACAACAGCCGACGACATGGATGCTTTTGGATACATAGGGATTTTCAGATATACCGAGATTTACCTGAAAAGGGGAATTCCTGCCGCACAGATTCCCCATAAAGTTATTGCCAACCTTAAAGGTCGTTTCAATAATTTTTGGCTAAGCTATTCGCTGTTGCAAAAACTAGCCGCACAACAAAAAATTCGATATAATCAAACCCTCTCTTTTTTCACAAATCTCGATGCTTCGGATGAAGAACACATGATGGTATTCAACATTTTAACCGAACAAATTGAGCAAAAAAATTCCGAACTGAATTCAATCACCTCTCAAGCGCTTAGTAAATCGGGAACTCCCTTTGTGGTTACATTTATGAATAGTTTAAAAAACGAGAATAGCATTGTAATACCGTTAAAAAAATTCATTAACTAGAATTCCTATATGAAACGTTTCATCATATTGTACTTTACTACTGTTGGCTTTATATTATTCATTTTCATATTAATTCACAAAACATCCTATGTAGGCGAAAAAATTCAGCTTCGCTACCACAAAAACTACAGTTTAACCTATTCCGAAGCCCTTGAGGCTTACAAATACCTCGACAAAAAGTATAAAACAGCAAAACTCATTGAGTACGGCCCAACCGATTTCGGCTTGCCGTTGCATCTGTTTGTCATTTCCAAACATGGCATTTTTAATCCCACTCAACTGCACCAAAAAGGGCTTCGCGTGCTAATGGTTAATAACGGTATTCATCCGGGCGAGCCCTGCGGAATTGATGCCAGCATACAACTAGCTTACGACATTCTTGAACAAAAAGACCAGCTATGGAGTTTGCTCGATAGCACAGTCATTTGCATTGTGCCAGTTTATAACATTGGCGGAGCCTTTAACCGATCGGCTTACAATAGGGCCAATCAGAATGGGCCACAAGAGCAGGGATTCCGAGCAAATGCCAAAAATTTAGATTTGAATCGCGACTTTGCCCCTATGGATAGCCGCAATGCCCGGTCGTTTGCCCAAATATTTCACCTTTGGAAGCCCCACTTGCTTATTGATACCCATGCCACCAACGGAGCCGATTACCAATACGTTATGACCGTAATTGAACCCCATCCGCAAGGTTTACCACCCATGCTAGGCAACTTTTATGCAACTACAATGGAACCATTTCTATATCGCAATATGGAAAAGGTTGGTTACCCAATGGCACCCTACGTGGACCCAGTTGACGAAACACCTGAAAGTGGAATTGAGCAATACATAAGCACTCCTCGCTATACAACCGGATATGGTAGAATGTTCAACACTTTAACATTTTTCACCGAAACTCACATGTTCAAACCCTTTCACGAAAGGGTATTGGCAACCTGCCATTTCATAAAAATATCCATGGAGTTTCTCAACTTGCATGGCAGTCAGCTGGCACTCAATAGGAATTTGGCCAACGAGTTTGTTAAAACTAAAGAAGAATATGTGCTACTCTGGGAGCTCGATTCGACTCGCGTTGAATCATTCAATTTCATGGGCTACGAAGCCGAACATATTGAAAGTAAAATAACTGGTTTTAAACGATTAAAGTATAACCGAGAAAAACCTTTCACCAAACCTATTCCTTACCTTCGCCATTACATACCAACGCTTAGCATAAAAAAACCACAGTTCTATATTATACCCCAAGCATGGCACGAAGTTATTTATAGGCTAAGTTTAAATGGGGTTGCCATGCAACGTTTAACAAGAGACACCTCACTAATGGTTGAATCGTACTACATTGATAGTTATAAAACCCTTGAGCGACCCTATAATGGCCATTACCTTCACCATAGCGTTAAAGTTCAAACCAAACAGCAAAAGGTTACTTTTTACAAAGGCGATTACTTGGTAACTACCAATCAGAGCTGCAACGAATACATTGTTCAAATGCTCGAACCCGAAGCTTACGACAGTTTTTTTGCATGGAATTTCTTCGACCCAATATTGCAACGTAAGGAGTATTTTTCGCCCTACGTTTTTGAGGATTATGCTGAAAAAATGCTGGCGGAGAACCCAGAATTAAAAAATGAGTTTGAAATGCGAAAGCAAACCGACATGCAGTTTGCCAGCAATGCCTATGCTCAACTCAATTTCCTGTACCAACGCTCGCCCTATTTCGAGCTTGGTTTTATGCGCTACCCAATATTCCGATACAATCCATAATTTATGTTGAAGCCGATTGATGTTGCTATTATTGGTGGGGGCGCTGCAGGACTCATTGCCGCTGGCAAAGCGGCCGAAAAAGGGTTGAGTGTGCTACTTCTAGAAAAAATGGAAAAAACCGCACGCAAACTTCGCATTACTGGCAAAGGCCGTTGCAATATAACTACTACTAAACCTTTTGAGGAAATAATTGAAGCCTTTAAGCCCAATGGTAGCTTCCTTCGCAACGCCCTAAACGATTTTGGTGCCCAAAGCATTATTCAGTTATTAAATGCGCTGAATGTACCAACCATTGAGGAACGTGGTAATAGAGTATTTCCACTGAGCGGCAAAGCTTGGGATGTTGCCGATGCGCTTACAAAATGGTGCATTAAACAAGGAGTTAATATTATTTACTACGCCGATGTTAAAGAAATTATTACCGAAAATAATCGGGTTTGCGGACTTAGGGCGATAAACAAAAAGAACCAGACCGATCAGATTTTTCTATGCCAAACTGTAATACTAGCTACTGGGGGGAAAACATATCCCGCCACCGGATCAACAGGCGATGGGTATGCGCTTGCTGCTCAACTTGGGCATACCATAACGCCACTACATCCCGTTCTGGTTGGGTTCGACACAAACCCTCGGGTTGAAGTTGCCACTGCGCTAACCCTAAAAAATGTTTCCATTACACTCCTTGCCAACAATAAAACCATTGATGAGCAATTTGGAGACATTGACATAATGCCCTATGGGCTTAGCGGCCCTGTAGTTCTGAAAATTAGTCGAGACGCTGCGTTGCTCATGGAAAAGGGAAGGCTTTGCAGCATTAACTTGGACCTTAAACCTGCGCTTACAATTGAAAAACTAGTTGCCCGTATTGAACGAGAAATTGCTCAACCAGGCAGGCTGAACTGTTTGGAGTTGGTTCGAAAACTTTTGCCCAAAGAGATTACCCACCTCATTATTGAACAAAGCGGAATTGCTGCTCAAAAAGTAGCCAATCGGCTTTCGGACAGCGAAAAAATAACTTTAGCCAACACTCTAAAGGAATGCCATTTTCAACTTATTAGCTCTCGAGGATGGAATGAAGCCATTATAACAATGGGAGGCGTTTCGTTAAGAGAGGTAAACCCCAAAAGTTTAGAATCGTTGAAAATTAAGGGGCTATTTTTTGCCGGTGAAATACTCGATATCGATGGGCCAACGGGTGGCTACAACCTTCAAATTGCCTTTTCAACTGGCTGGTTAGCGGGGAAAAGTGCTGCAGTTGAACTTGGCAACACTTAACAAACATGCCCAAGGCATACTATGATTTCAAAAAAATTAATACATTTGAACAAACCTAATCCATTTCCCATGAAAACTAAATCGATTGCCCTTTTTATTGCGTGTTTAATTCTCGTTGCAAACATCAGTTCTGGACAAGATGCAGAGGTTAAAAAAACCGAAAAAGTTAAAACCGGATGGAACTTTGGCGGACTACCCGTTGTTTCGTTCGATTCCGATTTGGGATTCCAATACGGAGCGCTGCTAAACATATTCAACTATGGCGATGGGTCTACCTATCCTCAGTTCAAACATAACGTTTATGTTGAATGGTCGCGTTTTACCAAGGGTAGCGGAATAAACCGATTGTTTTACGATAGTAAATACCTCATACCGGGCATCCGTTTCACCTCCGACCTTAGTTACCTTACCGATAAAACCTACGATTTTTATGGTTACAATGGCTACGAAGCCAATTACAATTCACTTTGGCCCGACGATTCGGAGGACAATGCCGATTATATGTCGAGAGTTTTTTACAAGTACGATCGAAAAATGTTCCGTTTTACCGTTGACCTGCAAGGCAAACTTCCTATCGAGAAGTTTGGATGGGCAGCCGGTATAGGACTATACGATTACAAAGTTGGTTCGGTAGATGTAGCTAAACTCAACGATGGCAAGGATGACGATGAAAAACTCCCCAATATGCGTGGGCTTTACGACCATTACATTGCCGCAGGCATTATTGATGCTGAAGAAGCAAAGGGGAGTTTCGTAACTTATTTGAAAGCCGGATTAGTTTACGACACCCGCGACAATGAGCCAAATCCCATGAAAGGGGTATGGACCGAAGCGGTATTTACTTACGCCCCATCGTTTATGGGAATTGGGAAAAAATTTGAGCACCTCAAATTCTCCCTAACCCACAGGCAATACTTCGCACTGGTTCCAGAGAGGCTATCGTTTGCCTACCGGTTAGGTTTTCAAACTACCCTATTGGGCGACTGCCCATTCTATCTACAGCCAAACCTCACTACTCTCATACTAAGGGGTTCAACATCTGAAGGTTTGGGCGGTGGCAAATCGCTTCGCGGAGTAATTCGCAACCGGGTAATTGGCGATGGAGTTGCTTATGGCAACTTTGAAATGCGTTGGAAATTTGTTCGCTTCCAATTTATTAACCAGAACTTCTACCTGTCGTTCAATACTTTCATCGATGCAGGACAAGTTGTTATACCTGTGAAATTTGAGAAGAACCTTACCTATTGGAACAGTATTGCTTGGCAAAACGATGAAATTGGCAATGAATTCAGTGCGGACGACATATTTAGCACCGACAAAGAAAGCATCCATGCCAGTTACGGGGCCGGGCTAAGAATAGTAATGAATCAGAACTTCATTATTGCCGTTGACCATGGCCGTCCGTTCGATGAGCGCGATGGTAAAAGCGGAACGTATATTGGGCTTAACTTCCTGTTCTAACTTGCTGATAAGTTGAATTTTAGGGCTGTCCTAAAAGTTTATTAAGCGACTTTTAGGACAGCCCTATTTTTAAAACATCCTAAGCAGTTCAGCCACCATAAAACCTAAATAGTTTCCAACCGCGTAACCTATAATACCAATGGTAAGCCCTGAAATTATAATACTTCTATTTCCCAGGGCACCAGCCACAACGGGCACAAAAGGGGGCGAACAAATGAGTGCGGTAGAGGTAATAATGGTAGTGTCGGTATCGATTCGGAAAAGTTTCGATAATAAAACGTGAAGGGCTAACGACCCAAAAACGGCAAAAGTTATATACCCAAATAAACCAGGGGTTAACCCTGCAAATTTGCTCACGTCGGCCATGGAAGCAACTACTATGCTGAATATTAGAATAAGGTACATGCCCGCATCGAACGACTTTTCAATTCGGTTTACTGTAGGAATGAGTGATGCTCCAATGCCAAGTGACGAAATTGTTAGCACTACTATAACCATTTGCAAACTCTTATCGAAAAGCAAACTGAGCCCACCACCAATTCCAAAAATAAGCACAGCTAGTCCAAATGCTTTGAGCACCGAGGGGAAATGCTTCCTCTTTAAAATTCCTTCGTAAGGGTTTGCCCCATCGAAATCGTGGGTTTCGGTATTGAGCTCGACAGGAAAGGGCTTTAGAAAAAGATTGAAGAACCGCTGTCCTACGGTCATAAGGAATGCCAGGTATACAACCCCAATGGCCATATCGTAGGTGTGAGTAAGCACATACACATCGGCATCGACGTTGAGCATCATTTTAAGGGCAGCCAAGTTAGGAGTACCTCCTGTATAAACCCCAATAAGCATTCCGGCAACTTTCCAGATTTCAGTCATTCCCTCGGATTGGAAAATAAAGAAACCAATAATTACAATTGTTACAACTGAAAAGATTCCAACAAATAAAGATATCAGTGCACTTTTTGCCAGTTTAACCCACTGCATTAAATTGGCTGAGAATAGAAGCATAGGAATAGCCAATGGAACAGTGAGGGTAGTAAGCAAATCCTGAACTTTAATGCTATTCTCGGGCAAAATCCCTATGTTACCAACTATAAGACCGAGCAAATAGGCCATAAGAACCGAACCCAGTTTATTTACAAACCTGTACTTCCTGCATAAATGTAGCACAAGCATGGGTGTTAGAATATAAAAAACGGCTAAAAAAAATAGTTCCATACTATCAAATATAGGAAAGTTTAACTATAGTGCTCAAATAGTATTTTCAACC